>CAWATG010000015.1:0-268461 GCA_963785035.1 uncultured Acidimicrobiia bacterium | reverse complement strand
GCGACGATTGCTTGCGTATCGCCGAGACGATCTCTCCATCGCGGCGCTCGGCATCGTCATGGTGACCTTGCTGCAATGGCTGAACGGGGGCAATTACGCCGTTGCTTTCTGGGCATGGCTGGCTTTCGGTTGGATCGACGCTGCTGGGCGCCGGCCGACGATCTCCGCTGCACCGACAATGCAACTACAGGCCGTCTCCTGATGCGAGCGCTCCTCGTGAGCCCAAGCAGCGCGCCGGGAGGGTCCGAGCGTGCGTTGGCCGCCCTTGCAGCCCGCCTGCCGGCGCTCGGTATAGAGGTACGGGCGGTAGTGCTCCAGCCTGGACCTTTCGAACAGTGGCTCGACGAGGCAGACTGCCCGGTCGAAGTCATCAATGCCAGGCGAACACGCCATCTCCATCGCATGCCTTGGGTCATAGCCCGCCTCGCTGCCCAGGCACGGGCCGCCGATGTCGTGATATCGAACCAGAGCAAGGGCCATGTCTACGGCGGCGCCGCGGCCCGCGTAGCTGGTCGCCCGGCGGTCTGGTGGCAACACGGTGTTCCCGCGCGATCTCGTATCGAATGGGTCGCTGCACGCATCCCCGCTGCGCGGGTTGTTGCCGGGAGCCAAGAGGCAGTCGACGCCCAGCAACGGCTCACGCCTCGCCGGCGCGTCGAGCTCATACATCCAGGCACCGACGTGCGCAAAGTGTCCTCCCATTTCGGAACCGGCATCTCCGTACGCGCCACTCACGGATGGACTACGGGTCCGATCGTCGGCATCGTGGGACGACTCCAGGAATGGAAGGGCCAGGACGTCTTCCTCCGCGCTGCCGCGCGCGTAGCGAAGGCACACCCATCGGCCACCTTCGTCATAGTCGGTGGAGCCGTCCTCGGCTGGGAGGGCGACTATCCCCAACGCCTGAAGACCCTTGCCGGTGATCTCGGAATTGCCGATCGCGTGTATTTTGCCGGCCACCAAGACGATGTTTACCCCTGGTTCGACGCTCTCGACGTCGTGGTTCACGCCTCCTACGGCGAGCCCTTCGGCCTGGTGCTGGTCGAAGCCATGGCACTTGGCAAACCGCTCATCGCTACCGCAGCCGGGGGCCCACTCGAGATCATCGAAGAGGGCATCTCAGGTCTGCTCGTCCCTCCAGGTGATGACGAGGCAATGGCAGCAGCGATGACCAAGGTGCTCGACGACGCAACGTTCCGTGACACTCTTGGAACAGGCGCACGGGAAAGGGCCGACCACTTCAGCGACGTACGGATGGCCGAGCGTTTCGCCTCGCTCCTACATGACATCGCCACACCATCTCAACCCCGCCCAGGAGCAACTGCGCCATTGGGTCCGCTCGAGGAACGGACGGTTCCCGGACTGCATGACTACGTGTATCGGAACGCTGTCATCCGCAATCAAGCCTGGGCCTGCACTCGATCTCGGCGTGGGCAGCGGCGCCTTCGCCGAAAGGCTCACCGCAGGGGGCTTCGATGTGCTGGCAGTCGATCGGGACGCCGCGACCTTCCATGCCTCCGTACCATTCCGCTCCGCCGAACTCGACAGTCCAGGTTGGGGTGAGTCATTGGGCTTTGGACAGTGGTCGCTCGTCACAGCGGTCGAGGTCATCGAACACATGGAGGCACCGGTCGCATTCCTTCGCAACATTGCCGCACTCCTCGCTCCAGATGGCCGGGCAGTCATAACCACACCGAACGTTGACAGCCTCCCCGCGAGTACTGAAATTCCTGCTCCGCGACAAGATCCGTATGCTCGACGAGCACGGTGATCCCACCCACATCTCACCGATCTTTTGGGACTTACTGATTCGCCAGTACCTCCCGCTGCGCCGGATCTTCGGCTCGTCAGGGCAACCACCTACCCCGTCGATGGATTCGTTGCCGGGCGACCGTCGTACGGGCGCGGTCCTGCAACTCGCACGCCCGGTCTTGGCTCGGCGCCCACGCCTTCTCGGAGACAATCACGTCCTCGTACTCGCTCGTGTCGATGACACCGGCTGACGTCGCACTGCCCGGCACAGCTGCAGGGAACCCGCGCGGCGCAACGTCGGGGACAGCGACGCTTCAGGTCGAATCGTTTCAAGGAGGGAACGCCGCAGTAGCCACCGATTCCGACCTCGAGCCTCCTGGTAGAGCGGAGATTTCCGCCACAGTCACTCGCCTCGACGACCTCGGTCTTGAAACGACTGGCAGCGCCGTAATCAAGATCGACGTAGAAGGCTTTGAACTCGAGGCGCTCGAAGGTGCGTCATCGTTCGTGGCAACGGCTCGCCCAGTGATTCTCGGGGAGTTCAACCCCGATTGGTTCCGTGCACGCTCGATCAGTGCCACACAGCTCGCCGAATGGATAAACGACCATCGGTACGTCGTCTACCGCGTCGAGAGCGAGCGGCAACACCCCCTCAGCGACCGATGCGTAGCACGGCCCATTCGGATCGACAATGCCGTCCCGGGCCGCCAACCGCTCCTTCTCGTTCCCAAGGATCGCAACGACCTGATGAACCACGCAAACTCGCTTGGCAATTGTTCTCCAGCGACGTGACGGGCCGCGCCGCACCCGCTCAGGAAAAGTCGGTCGTCCGGCCGCTCCTGCTCGGAAACGAGTGGGTCACGAGCCGCGCGGGCGGGCTGAACCGTTACCTGGCCGAACTCCTCGCAGCTCTTCGCCTCGCCGAGTGTCACGCTACGGCCGTGGTCGTCGGCCACGCTCCCGATGACAAGCACGTCCTCGGTGTCGGCTCCATCGACGACCCCCTGCCCGTCCGCCTCCTCGCGATCCGCCGCGCCGCAGCACGCATGGCCGACAGCATCGACGTCGTCGACGCGCATTTCGCTCTCTACGCGTTCCTCCCGGTCTTCACCACTCGTCTGCGCCGACTCCCGTTGGTCGTGCACTTTCATGGCCCATGGGCGCAGGAGAGCCTCGTCGGACGTGGAGACAACCGCTTCATCGTCGCGGCAAAGCGCGCTGTCGAACGCGCGGTCTACCGGCGCGCCAAGGTCGTCGTCGTGCTCTCCGACGCTTTCGCACGCGTCGTGACCCACGACTACGGCGTCGATCCCGGACGCGTGGTGGTCGTTCCCCCCGGCGTCGACCTCGTCCGCTTCAGCCCTGGCGACTCCGATGATGCCCGCGCCAGCTTCGGTGTCGCTCCTGGGGCCTTTCTCGCGGTGTCCGTCCGCAGGCTCGATCACCGCATGGGCCTCGATGTGCTGATCAAGGCATGGGAGACGGTGAACAACGCCAAGCCCGAGGCGGTGCTCCTGATCGCCGGCGAAGGCCGCGAGCGCGACCACCTCGTGGCACTGCGCGAACAGCTCCCAAACCCCGCCTCGGTACGGCTCATCGGACGTGTCGACGACGGCGAGCTCGCCCGGCTCTACCAGGCTGCGGACGTCTCGGTCGTGCCGACCCGCGCACTGGAAGGCTTCGGACTCGTGACACTCGAGTCGTTGGCATGCGGCACCCCGCCCATCGTCACCGACGTCGGCGGCCTGCCCGACGGCGTTCGTGAGCTCGACCCATCGCTGATCGTGCCCAGTGAGGACCCGGCCGCTCTCGCCGATCGTCTCATCGCCGCAGCGAACGGGTCCCTGCCAACGCCGGCAGCCTGCCGGTCGCATGCCGAACGCTTCTCGTGGGACGCCGTTGCACGCCGCCACATTGCCATCTACAACGCAGCGGCCGATCGCGCTCCCCGACGGCCGAAGGTCGTATTCCTCGACCATTGTGCGCAACTCTCAGGTGGCGAGATCGCACTCACGAGACTCATCCCTGCTCTCGATGTCGACGCACACGTGATCCTCGCCGAGACCGGGCCACTCATTGCCCGTCTCCAGGCAGCCGGCGCGACCGTCGAAGTTCTCCCTTTGACCGAGCGCACCCGAGGCCTCGGCAGGTACGAGATCAAGGCCGGATTCGCGACGGCACGGAGCGCAGCGGCAACCGCCGCCTACGTGCTGCGCCTCGCCCGTCGCCTTCGCAAGCTGCAACCTGACGTGGTACACACGAACTCGTTGAAGTCAGCTGTCTACGGCGGTCTCGCCGCCAGGCTCGCAGGTGTGCCCGTTGTCTGGCACGTTCGGGACCGGATCTCGGAGGACTATCTCCCCAGGCCGGTAGTGCGTGGGATTCGGGTAGCGGCGACGCGGGTACCCGATGCCATCATCGCCAACTCGTACTCGACACTGGACACCCTTCGACTTCCAGGCAACCGGCTCGGCGGCAACGTCGTCCTCGACTCCGTTTCGATGCCGACCGTGGTGGTACCGAGCGCGATCTTCTGGCCTTTTCGAACGACGCAGCACACGACCGAGCCTGCTAGCACGACCCCTCACCATTGGCATCGTCGGCCGGCTCGCCTCTTGGAAGGGCCAACACGTCTTCCTCGACGCCTTCGCCCGCGCGTTCCCCACGGGGAACGAACGTGCGATCGTCATCGGCGGCAACCTGTTCGGCGAGGACGCGTACGAGACCGAGCTGCGAGACCAAGCGGTACGCCTCGGGATCCGTGACCGGGTCGAGTTCACCGGCCATCAGGACGACGTCGACGCCCAATACGCCCGCATCGATGTGCTCGTGCACGCATCGACGATCCCCGAACCATTTGGTCAGGTCATCCTCGAGGGCATGGCCCACGGCTTACCCGTGGTCGCGGCAGGAGCGGGCGGACCCGCCGAGATCATCACCGCACGACGTGGACGGGCTGCTCTTCACCCCTGGCGACGCCGACGCGCTCGCTGCGCTGCTGGCCAGACTTGCCGACGAACCCGAGACACGGTTGCGGATCGGCAAGGCCGGCCTGCTTCGCGCGAGTGAGTTCACCCCAGAGCGCGCTGGCTGCGCAAGTACACGCCGTGTACCGCGATGTGCTTGGCGCTCCACCGTGGTTCGTTGCCAGCACTGAGACCGACGAGCAAGCAGAACCTATCCACCTGTCTCGGTGACACGGCGTCCTCATGTGGTCATCGCAAGGGCTGCTCTGATCGAAGCAGCGTCGCGATAATCGGAGGGCGGGATGGCGAGACGTGGGCGGGGCGATCACGGGCGCCGGTTGAGCGAGGCCAACAACGGGCGCACCGAACCTGCGGGATGTTTCTGGCCGCCCAAGTACTACCAGCGCGCTACGAGTTCAAGGTGAGGGACACAACCTGGGCCATAGCAGCAGGCCGCTGAAACTCATTCCGTCACCGCTTCCAGAGAACGGCATTCAACGGCACGCCAAGCAACGCTTGTCCAGGGACTCGCGCAAAGGTCCGCGTCAAGTCGGCAAGGACCGAACGCCTAGCAACCGGCGCTACACATCCGCCCAGAGCTCGAAATCGTGTGCCTTGAGGAAGCCGGCTTCGATCACGTAGCTGGTGGAGAAACCACGCGGGAACAAAGTGATCCGGTCGAAGGCGAGACGTTTTGATCGCCCGCCGCCATGCCTGAAACGAAACTTCGTCTTCGTGAATTTCTTCGTCTCGGTCGTGCCCTACCGCACCACCGAGCGCCTTGCCAATGCCAGCGACCGGTTCGTTGATGACAATCGCGCTGTCCGCCGCTACGAAGTACCCGCGCTGCTTCCTTCAGTGAGTTCGGGATATCTACTGAGTGATGAAGAGTCGCACTGTAGATAAGAAGGTCAAGTGAGTTGGACACGAATGGGAGTTCATTCATGTCGCCGAGAACCCGCATCGCAGCCGTCGGCGGGGGCGCAGTTTCGGGCACGTGAAAAAAGATGTTCACGCCAAAAGCTTGGTCGCAAAGATCTTCTATAACTCGCAATTTCCATAGCGTTCTCTCAGCGCCAATCTCTGCAACACAGAGATGCGAGTCAATCTCTGCCCGGCCAAGGGCTTCAAAGTAGGCCGACGCTGTCTGCTGATAGTACTGGATCCGTTCACCTCGAGAACGGTCCATCAGTTCAGAGGTGGATTCGGCGCCCTCAACCCGAAGGAACTTGACGCCATCAGGTCCTGTGGTTTCAAAGTCAACGCCATTTTCGCGAGCGAGCCCGCGAAGTTCCGTCATGACCGCTTCCGACGGAACAGGAAGCAGATCTATCACCCCATGCCTGTCCGGGTAGTCACATCGACAGGTAGGGCATGACGCGCCTAACCCTCTCTGGATTTCAAGCGACCCACGACATTCAGGACAAGCAAGTGGTCCAGTGCCTGTTTCCATCGCAGGACACTAACAGGGACACCAATTGAAGTTACTTGGATCGCGGTTCGCGTGAGGCGCGCGCCACGCATAGTGAGAACCACATTGGGGCTTGCAGCCGCGCGTTTCGCGGCATAGGTTGCAGCTCACCATCAACGCAGCGACTGTTCGCGAAGGGCTGCCCCCCGTGCTCCCCATGCCACGCACAGCCACCGTCGAGACGACCGACCAACCGCTTTTCCAGGTCATTGCCGGGAACGTTGCGATCGCGCACGATTACCTCACCGTCGTCGGTGGCGCCGAACGCGTCGTGCTTTCGTTGACACGCGCATTCCCGGGAGCGCCCGTCTACACCTCGCTCTACGAGCCCGAACAGGTCGCACCGGAACTCGCCGCAGGCATCGACGTGCGGCCCAGTGTCCTCAACCGAGTCGGCCCACTCCGCAACAACCATCGTGCAGCGATGCCACTGCTCGGCCCGATCTTCAACCGCACGCGCATCGATTCTGATGTTGTGGTCTGCAGCACCAGCGGTTGGGCACACGGCATCACAACTCCCGGACGCAAGATCGCCTACTGCCACAACCCGCCACGCTGGGTCCACCAGCGCAAGGACTACACCGATTCCTCCCGTCCGCTGTGGTGGATGGCCGCAGCAGCAATGCACCCATACCTGAAGCGTTGGGACCGCAAAGCAGCAGCGAGTTGTGACCGCTACCTCGCCAACTCCTCCATCGTCGCCGAACGCGTGCGCGTCGCATACGGCCGCGACGCCGAGGTCGTGCCACCGCCCATCGCGTTCGACGCGTCCGGGCCCCAGCAGGCGATCCCCTACCTTCGTCCCGGGTTCCTCCTGAGCGTGAGCCGCCTCATCGGGCACAAGAACGTCGATGCCGTTGTCGAGGCCTTCGCAACGCTTCCTGATCTTCGCCTCGTCGTCGTCGGCGACGGGCCCGAGAGTCGGGCGCTCGCAGCGAACGCGCCTTCGAACGTGGAGTTCACCGGCCGCGTCTCCGACGACGAGCTGCGCTGGCTCTTCGCCAATTCGCGCGGCCTCATCTCCGCGTCGCGTGAGGACTTCGGTCTCACTCCCCTCGAGGCCGCACACTTCGCCAAGCCCTCCGCTCTGCTCCGTTACGGTGGATTCCTCGACACCATGATCGAAGACGAGACCGCCGTCTTCTTCGACACACCCGAGCCCAGCGCGGTCGCTGGCGCTGTCCGCCGCATGGTGAACGAGTCCTGGGACGGCGAGGCGATCATCGCCAACGCCGAACGCTTCTCGGTGCCCGCCTTTGAGCAGCGCCTGCGTGAGATCGTCGCCGAGGAGCTACGCGAAGCCCGGTAACCGCCGCCGCGCATGTCTCAGGGCAGACGATCGGCACCGCAGCACGGCCGGTACGATTGACAAATCCCGATTCGAACCGACCCCCACCTGCGACGACGTTGGCGCACATCCCGGTACCTGGTCGCGCTCGCCTTGCTCGGCGCCTGCGCCTGGTGGGTCATCTGGGCCCCCACCGAGACCTTCGGAATCCCGAAGGGTTGGGTGCTCGTGAGCTTCTCGAGCACCCACGGCATCGACGAGCGTGACCTGTTGATGGCCCCCATCGCCTTCGTGGCGCTCCTGCTCCTGCTCCCCCGGCGGCGGCGCCCACCGAGCCCCACGCCGAGCGGCCCGCCGAACAGCGAGACGCCCCGGTAACCGTCCCGCATATCGGACCCATTTGCCCCAGCCACCACCGATAGCCCAATCTGTGGGGTCATGCCTGCCACAGAGAACCCACTCAGGATCGCCTGGCTCATCTACCGAGGCAATCCTCATTGTGGTGGTCAGGGCGTCTACACCCGCTACGTCGCCCGTGAACTCGCCGCGCTCGGCCACCACGTCGAGGTCTTTTCCGGGCCCCCGTATCCCGAGCTCGACGACCCATCGATGCTGGTCAAAGTGCCGAGCCTCGACCTCTACCAGCGCGACAACCCGTTCCGCATCCCGTGGCCATGGGAGATTCGCGACACGATCGACATGCGTGAACTCGCCCTCATGTGCGCGGCGGGCTTCCCCGAGCCCTACACCTTCAGCCTGAGGGTCCAGAAACTGCTCGCCAGTCGACGCAACGACTTCGACATCATCCACGACAACCAGTGCCTCGGCACCGGTCTGCTCCAGATGATGGACGACGGCTGGCCGGTCGTCGCCACCTTGCACCATCCGATCACGGTCGATCGCGACCTCGACATGGCCCACGCGAACAGTCGCTTCCGGCGCCTCACGCTGAGCCGCTGGTATGGATTCCTGCGCATGCAGATGAACGTCGCGCGCCAGATCCCGCGTGTCATCACCGTGTCGGAATCCTCACGACGTGACATCGTCGCCCAGATGGGCGTACCCGCCGAGGCGCTGCACATCGTCGGTGTCGGTGTCGACCCCGAGATCTTCAAGCCTCGCGCATCCGTTGCGCGCGTGCCGGGCCGGTTGATCACCACTGCGAGCGCAGACGTCCCGATGAAGGGCCTCACTCCCCTGCTCGAGGCGCTCGCGAAGGTCCGCACACAAAACACCGACGCGCACCTCGTGATCATCGGCCGCCTCAAGGAAAAGAGCCTCGTGCCGGCGCTCATGGACCGCCTCGGACTCAACGGCGCGGTCGAGTTCGTCTCGGGCGTTTCCCAGGACCGCATCGTCGAGCTCTACGCCGAGGCCGAGGTCGCCGTCGTCCCGTCGCTCTACGAGGGCTTCTCACTTCCAGCCATCGAGGCAATGGCCTGTGGTGTTCCGCTCATCGCGACGACGGGTGGCGCACTGCCAGAGGTGGTCGGGCCGAATGGCGAGACCGCCATCACCGTCGAACCCAACAACGCCGATGAGCTTGCCGTTGCGATTACAACGGCGTTGAACGACCCCGAGATGCGCGAACGGATCGGCGAAGCAGGTCGCGCACGCGTGCTCGAGCGCTACACCTGGCGCGCGACCGCCGAAGGCATCGTCGCGCACCACCGAGCGCTGCTCGCCGAACGTGGCGAACGTGGCCGAAGGGCGCCGGGCGCGCCACGCCAGTCGGGGCACCGTCGGCGTGCTGACCGTCGACTTCGACCGCCTCGGCCTTCGCGCGGGAGAGCGGCTGCTCGACATGGGCTGCGGCGGCGGACGCCACGCGTTCGAAGCGATGCGCCGCGGCGCCCACGTCAGCGCACTCGACTACAGCGAAGGCGACCTCAAGGACGTCCGCGCGATCGCCACTGCGATGATCGAAGCCGGCGAGGTCCCAGCAGATCTGCCACACGGACTGATCAACGGTGACGCGTTGTGCCTCCCATTCGCCGACAACTCCTTCGATCGCATCGTCTGCAGTGAAGTCCTCGAGCACATCTGGGACGCAGACCGCGCCATCACCGAGCTCGTGCGGGTTCTGGAGCCCGGCGCACGCATCGCCGTCACGGTGCCGACACGCTGGCCCGAACGGGTCTCGTGGGCACTCAACTACCGCTATCACGACACGCCCGGCGGCCATGTGCGCATCTGGCGCCAACACGAACTCGAAACCAAGCTCGAAGCCGCCGGCCTGTACCTGCGTGGTTCGCATCATGCGCATGCGCTGCACTCGCCGTACTGGTGGATCAAGTGCATGGCCGGCATCGATAACACCGAAGCGTTCACAGTCCGGAAATACCACGACCTGCTGACGTGGCAGATCATGAAGCAGCCACGTTGGCTCGGAGCACTCGAACGCACACTCAATCCGGTGCTCGGCAAGAGCCTCGTGATCTACGCCGAGAAGGTCTGATGCAGCAACGTCTGAAGCAACCGCGATCGGGGGAACAGCAATGAGCCTGTTGGGGCCCGTAGATGGGATCGTCACCGCTGAAGATCTCGCGGAAACCGTCGATGCGATCGCTGCGATCCAACTCGACGACGGCAACATCCCCTGGACACCGGGCGAACACACCGACCCCTGGAACCTTGTCGAAGCCGCGATGGCCCTCGACCTGGGCGGACGCAACGCCGAAGCCGAACGCGCCTATGAATGGCTGCGCTCCCAGCAACACATCGACGGTGGCTGGCATGCCTACTACCAGGGCAACGCCATCAAGGACCCCACACGTGACACGAACGTCACCTGCTACATCGCCAACGGGGTCTGGCATCACTATCTGGTCACCGGCGACACACGTTTCCTGCGTGATTTCTGGCCCGTCGTGCAGGCCGCCATCGACTTTGCGCTCAACCACCAGGCCGAAACCGGCGAGATCGCCTGGCGTGCCGATGACCCCGCCGACGGCGCGCTGCTCACCGGATCGTCGAGCATCCACTCATCGTTGCGCTGCGCGATCGCAATCGCTGAACAACTCCACGAGGAACGCCCCGATTGGGAACTCGCACTGCCCCGCCTCGCAGTGGCGATCGCACACCGACCCGACCGCTTCCTCGACAAGAACCGCTGGGCCATGGACTGGTATTACCCCATCCTCGGCGGCGCGCTGCGTGGCCCCTCGGCACATGCACGCATCGCAGGGTCATGGGACACCTTCGTCGTCGACGGACGCGGCGTGCTGTGCGTCTCGGACCAACCGTGGGTCACCGCAGCCGAAACCTGCGAACTGGTCATGGCACTCGACGCTGTCGGCGCACACGAACGCGCCCTCGAGTTGTTCGGCTGGGTGCAGTTCCTACGCGCCGACGGCGGCGGCTACTGGACCGGCATGAACTTCGACGACCGTGCCTTTCATCTTCCGGGCGAGGTCTACCCCGTCGAACAACCCACCTGGAACTCCGGCGCCGTCGTCCTCGCCGCGCACGCACTCACCGGCACCGGACCAACCGCCGGATTCTTCCGCGGCGAAGGCTTCCCGTCATCGCTCACACGCCGAAGAGCTTCTCCAGGCCGGTCTCGAACTCGACGCCGAACGCACCACCAACAGCACCTCGCGCGACCACTGACCTGTTGGTGCCCATAGTCGCACCGCTGCCAGAGAGGGTCTGATGCACCGTCGTCGATGGCTCGTCATCCTTGTTCTGCTCTGCGTGACGGTCGTTGGCTTCGTCGTCGTGGAGCGTCTCACCAGTTCCGAAGGCCGCCGCGTCGGCATCGTGGGCGACTCGATCACCGCGGGCAACGTCCAACACCTCGAAAAGGTGATCGGACCACGCTTCAAGCTCATGGTGGTCGCGGCGCAATGGTCTGCGCACCGAAGAGATGATCGGACCAGCACAGAGCATCGCCGGCGTGAACTTCGACCAGGTCATCATCAATCTTGGCTCCAACGATGTCGCCAAGAAGGTCCCCGTCGATCAGGCCGCCGCGAATCTCCGTCGGCTCGTCGCGATCTTCACCGGAGCACGGTGCATCCACCTCGTGAACATCAACGCACAGATGACGTTCTTCGGAGCAAAGCCCGAGGAGACCGCTGCACTGCACGCTCAGGTCATCGCCCTCAACGATCAGATCAAGACCATCGCCAAGGACACCAAGCGCGTCTCCGTCATCGACTGGAATGCAATCGTCGCCAAGAAGGGAACCGGCATCACCTTCGACAGCGTGCACCCGACGCCGGCCGGTGAGGCACTCCTCGCGGAGGCCTACTCCGACGCCCTCCACGGATGCCGACGACAGTTTCTTTGAACATGAGCAGCGAGACCGTCACCGACAGAGGCAACCGGTCGCACGGAGTGTGCGGAGGCTGCCGGTTGTCGTGAGCGGCTCGAAGCCCTGCGCAACCGCGCGCTGCCACACATGAAATGGCGCCTGTCCCCCGTCGATAAAGAGGAACCCCAGTGGCGTCGCCCAATACCTCGCGACGGTCGTCGACTCGCCGAGCACCGCAACGACCGAGTCTTCGAGCCCGGAGGTTTCCATCGTGCGGCGAAAGAACGGCAACGTGTCCATACGACCCGTCTCCGGATCGACAAGCTCGAGGTCGTGGTGCTCCCAACCGGGCTGGTTCTCCTCCGAGCCGCGGTGATGATCAACGGTGAACAACACCGTCCCGAGCGCACGCGCCGCACTGCCGAGATAGACCGCGGACTTGCCGCAGTAGGTGGCGACCTCCAACAGCGCACCGAGCGCGCCACCCACACATGCCCCATCAAAGAGCGCGAGACCCTCGTCGTTGGGCATGAAACCCTTCGTGGCGCGGGCGACATCGAGGTCTCGGCCGTGCTCCTCGATCGCCGTGGGTAAAGCCATCACCTCCCCGAATACCTCCTCCTCCGTACTGGCGAGCTCGGTCAACCACTGTCGCTCCGGCGAAGGGCGGACGTAGACTTGGGTGTGACCACGCACAGCCCACTCGAGGATGACCGTGGGGTCGATCGTCAGGGCATCCGTGAGCTCTTGGCATTGACGCCCAGCGAGCGCGTCGAACGGCTGGTCGAAGTCGTTGCCACATGGTCGGAGATCCTCGACCACAGCCGCCGTCGCACGACCAGCTGATGACCTTCGACCCCAGACTGATCTGCCAGGTCCTCAATGATGAAGGCGTGGATTATGTCGTCCTCGGCGGTTTCGCTGCTGCAATTCACGGGTCGCCACTTCCCACCAGCGATGTCGACGTCACCTTCACGCCGGCGGGACCCCGACTTGACTACGCCGACTGGCATGAACGGGCGGGGGAAGTCGAGATCGCCGACGGCCTGACCGTCAGGGTCGCGTCACTTGATGATGTGATCTCTTCAAAACGTGCGGCCGGACGAGACAAGGACCTGCATGCGCTTCCCTACCTCGAGTCGCTACGTGATGAGCTCAAAGGCAGAGAAGACCTCGCTTGAGAGGGTTTGGTCGATCTCGGCGAAGATGTCAACCCCGGGTGCGCCGGCAACTCCTCCAAGGAGCGACAAAGATCTTCGATGTCGGCACAGCGACGTCCTGGCTCGAGCGTGACAAGAAAATCGATGTCCGACTCCGGGTCTGCGTTGCCGGCGGCAACCGATCCAAAGATCCGGACATTGCGGACGCCGCAACGAGCAGCCGCAGCAACGATCTCTGGTCGCCTGTGTCGAAGCAGCGCCATGGAGACGGTTTGTCGCGACAGCCCCTCACCTTCCCCCTCGGTGGTCAGAGCGATCCGCGAGGTACGACCCATTCGACACGTTGACCGCTGATCTCGGCGATGCGGTCGTAGTCGGCGTCGTAATGCACAACGGTCAGATCGTTGATCTCGCCAACCGCTGCGATCAAGAGGTCGGGCAGCGCCAAGCGGTGCCGGCCCTTGCGTGCGAGACGGTGTTGGACGTCCATGGCGCGATCGGTGATCTCCTTGGTAAGGGGGAGACACGGCAGTGCTCGGCGTTCGGCCAGGATCGCCTCATAGTCTGCGAGTGAGCGTGCGCTGTAGAGCACCTCGAGATCGATGATCGGGCAGGTGGCAACCAGACCCTCGACGAGGAGCGGCCCCAGACGATCGGCGACCGTTTGGTGACCGAGCCGGGCAAGGGCGCTCTTGTCGGCCAGGTAGAGCGGCCCTACCGCCATGCGCCTTGCATCACCTCGTCATCGCCGAGGTCGGTTCCCTCGCCGGTTTCGAGTCGGCGAAGGTGCCGGCGGCGCAACTCGGTGTCGATGAACGAGCGCAGCGCCGTGTTGACCGCGTCCTTCATCGTCGTCGCGCCGCCCAGCTCACGAGCCCGGGTGAGCAGATCGTCCTCGATGTCCACAAGTCGCTTTGTCACCCAGAAAGTATATCTGATAACCGTATATCTAGATATACCTGGGGCCGGCACGATCCGAGCGCTCACCCGCCGTTCGCTGCGAAGCCCTCCCCGTGCCGGGCTCGGCATCACACACCTAATAGCGTCCCTGTTAGAACACCGGATTCTTACAGGACAACTGTTATATGTGCCAGACCGGGAAGTCAGGCCGGGACTTCGACCCTTGCAGCGTGACCGGGCGCAGCGGCGAGTTTGCGGTCAAACGTCAGCAAGGTTGCCGACAGCGCCTCCGTCAGTGCCACGTACAAAGCGTCGTAGATCGTCAGATTGGCACGGAGCTCCCACGCGCGAGGGAGAAGCTCCTCGTGCCCATAGCGGGCTGCGTCGAGATCGAGCAGGTCCTCGAGCGCTGACCGAGCGCGCGCCGGACTGAGCATTGCTGTCAGCGACGTAACGACGCAACACCTGCGCCACCTCGGCCGTCAGCAGGTGCGGGACATGCAGGGACTCCAGTTCGTCTCCGATCCGGTCAGACACGAGTTCCCCGGCCTCGGTATTGAGAAGCAGTTCGAGGACAGCGGACGCATCGAGGACGATCAACCGCGATCTCGCTCGGCCCGCACCGCCCGTTCCGGAGTGAGACGAAGTCGCGCCCTGCTACGGCCACGCACTCGCTCCAGCAGCTCCCGTCGTGATGGCCGCTCAGCAGCTCTCCGCAGCTCGCCAAGCGCCAGCTCCGACAGCGACATCCCCTCAAGGGCGGCCCGCGCCTTGAGCCGCGCGTGCACGTCGTCGGGCACATTCCGAATCTGTAGCGTCTTCATGAAACCAGCATATAAGCATGCACTCTGCATGCACGCCCGCAGAGGCTTCGAGCGCTAGGGAAAACGCTCCCTCGAACCGGCAAAACGTGTATCCTTACTTTTACAATGATGTAAGGAGGACCAATGGAAGTGGCCGCACGGTTGACCTCGAAAGGCCAAGTCACAATCCCGAAGGCCGTTCGAGACGCCCTGGGCCTCACCGACGGCGACGCCGTTGTATTTCGCATCGACGGCGACCGCGCGCTCCTCGCTCGAACACCGGATCTCCTGGACCTAGCGGGAACCGTTTCCGTCCCCGCCGACAAGCGCGGCGTTGCATGGGATGAGGTCCGACGCCGCACACGTGTTGCCCGAACAGCCTCGCGGCATTGAGCGCCTTCGTCGACACCAACATCCTGATCCGCCATTTCACCGGCGATCCGCCGGACCAAGCCGCTCGGGCAACGCGCTTCCTCGCAACAGCGGACGAGCTGCTCCTGGCAGACCTCGTCGTCGCCGAGGTCGTCTATGTCCTCGAGTCCTATTACGAAGTCGAACGTCTCCGAATCGCCGACATGGTTCGAGCGATGATCGCGTTCGACCCGATACACGTGGTCGACGAGGACCTCCTGCTCCGCGCCGTCGAGGTCTACGAACTCGAGCGTCTCGACTTCGCCGAGGCCTACCTTGTCGCCAGCGCAGAACGAACAGGCGTCGGAACGGTCGCGTCGTTCGACCGGTCGTTCCGAAAACACAATTGATCGAGCAGGTCGACACCCATCACGTGCGCATCCCCTCAACCCCCGAAGGGATCGGAGTCGTCTCGCGGATCGCGAGCGTCAACAATCTGCTCGCGTCGCTCGGCGAGTTCACGGCCGCGGGTGTAGTAGCGGCCACGCTTTTCACCGTGCGGGATGAGCAATCCCGCATCGGCCAT
Organism: uncultured Acidimicrobiia bacterium; assembly: GCA_963785035.1. Taxonomy (GTDB): domain Bacteria; phylum Actinomycetota; class Acidimicrobiia; order IMCC26256; family CAWATG01; genus CAWATG01. The sequence goes on along the minus strand of CAWATG010000015.1, from coordinate 252,926 downwards.
CATCCGCAAGTCGCGGCTCGCCATTCCATCGGTGACCTCGTCCTCGTGGATCGCCCGGTATGTAGCGTTGCGAATGCGGTAGCCGATTGCCGCGTCATACAGCGCGACGATTGAGCGCTCCGGAAACCCGTGCTTCGCGGCGATGATTTCGAGTTCCTCCCAGAGACGCTCCGACTCCTTGATCCGTCGCAACATCGTGCGGGCCTGACGATGGTGCGCCGTGATCGTGAAACGCACCCACGGCAATGCGCCGCGCGTCGGCTGCCATTTCCCACCACCGACTTCCGCAAGAACGTCGTAGTACGCCTGAGTATTTCGACCCAGGTATTCCTCGATGCTGCAAAAACCAGGTTCGAGGATCTGCTCGCGCGCCAGGACCAGCGTCTGGAGGCAGCGCGCCATACGGCCGTTGCCGTCACGGAACGGGTGAATGAGAACGAGATTGAGGTGCGCCATCGCGGCACGCACGAGTACAGGGCAATCGGAGCTGACCTCCTCGTTGAGTTGCAGGACAAGCTCGTTCATGAGGCCGTCCACTTCATCGATGCCCGCACCCGTGTAGATGATCCTGCCGGTGTCGTCATTGCGGACGTAGATGTCTCCGGCGCGGTAAAGGCCCGGGCGGTTCTTGAGGTCGTAGCTGGTCATGATGAAGTGGAGACTCTTCAGTAGCTGCTCGCCGTAATGAAACCTTGGTTCGTTGGCGAGTTGGAGCACGAACGTCATCGCGTCGCGGTAGCCCTTGAGTGCTCGTTCGGTCTCTTCGCCGGCACTCAGTGTTTCTTCACCGAGATCGACGGCAGCGGCATCGTCAAGTGCCGCGTCGAAGCCCTCGATGCTGTTCGATCCCTGCACCGCTCGCGCGAATGAGACGCGACGAAGCGACCCGAACCAACGTCGAGGCTCGTGCAATTGCCAGCGCAGCTTTTCTTTGAGGTCCTGCACCTGATCGAGAACCTCGTGCTCGCGGGGACCCAGATCGGGGGTCGCGAATAACATCGGTGTAACTCCATTCGCTACCTTTATGATGATGGATAATATACCTCACCCCGATGGTTGACAACTGACTTTGCCCCACGCTTCCCGTCGACCTCGGGACCGCCTGCAACGACTCGCCGTGGAGGGGTACGGGTGCGAACGTCGACGCGGCGGCTACCGCCCGGGCGCACGGAGTGTGCGGAGGCTGCCGGTTGTCGTGAGCGGCACGAAGCCCTGCGCAACCGCGCGCTCCCACACATGAAACGGCGCCTGTCCCCCATCGCCAGGATCCTCGAACACATCGTGGATCGCCAGCACGCCGCCGCAGATCACGAACCCGGCCCATCGCTCGAAGTCGGCCAACGCCACGTCCTCGGCGTGTCCCCCGTCGATAAAGAGGAACCCCAGTGGCGTCGCCCAATACCGCGCGACGGTCGTCGACTCGCCGAGCACCGCAATGACCGAATCTTCTAGGCCGGAGCGTTCCATGGTGCGGCGGAAGAACGGCAACGTGTCCATCCGTCCCGTCTCCGGATCGACAAGCTCACGGTCGTGGTGCTCCCAACCGGCCTGGTTCTCCTCCGAGCCGCGGTGATGATCGACAGTGAACAACACCGTCCCCACCGCACGCGCCGCACTACCCGAGATAGACCGCGGACTTGCCGCAGTAGGTGCCGACCTCCAACAGCGGACCGAGCGCGCCCCCCGCACATCCCGCTTCGAAAAGCGCGAGACCCTCGTCGTCGGGCATGAAACCCTTCGCGGCACGGGCAACCTCGAGGGCTCGATCGTCCATCACGTGCACCATGGGGTGCGCGGTCACAGGCCGAACAGCTCGGTCACACCTGGGTCACGTCCGGCGGTGAAACCACCGTCGACTGCGATGGCATTGCCCGTCACGAACGACGCGTCCGATGACAACAGGAACGAAGCAACCGCCGCGATCTCATCGGGACGGCCGAAACGGCGGAGCTTGTGCTCGTCCTGGATCGTCTCGCGAATGCCCGTCCCCTTCATGAGCTCGAACGCGCCCGTCAACAATGGCGTGAGGATGAAACCCGGACAGATCGCATTGGTCCGGATGCCCTGGCGGCCGTAGTCGATCGCGAGGTTCTTGGTCAGGAGCACGACACCACCCTTCGATGCGTTGTAGGCGCTGCCGCCGGCGGTGCCTTCGAGCCCTTCGATGCTGGCGATGTTGACGATCGAGCCGCGCTCCGAATCGATCGGGTCCTGCGCGAGCATCGCCTTGAGCACGTGCTTGGTGACCAAATACGTGCCCTTGAGATTGATGTCCATCACACGGTCCCACTCGTCCTGGCCGAGATTGTGGACCGGTCCGCCGCCTCCCACGCCCGCAGCGTTGACCACACCGTCGACACGGCCGTGTTCGGCGACGATCGCCGCGAGCATCGCCTCGATCGCCGGCTCGTCACGCACGTCGAGCACGTAGTCGACACCGGTGGTGATATCGGCGCTCACCGGTATCGCGCCATCGGCTCGGAACCGGGAGACACACGCCTCACCAAGACCAGATGCGGCGCCGGTCACCAATACAACCTTGCCCGCCAAACGTCCGCTCATCGGTTCTCCGTTCTGATGCGCTCCCCACGATTCGGAGCCCCGTAGAGGTCTAGCTCACCACAGGACCGCCTGCCAACCACCACGCAACGTGACCGAGTACACCATCGGAACGAAGATCGCGAAGCCGTGCGCGTAAAGTCAGGCATCCCCACGCGAGCTCGAGGAGCATCCGATGGACGAAGAAGTACAAGCACCAGATCGCAACCTGGCCATGGAACTGGTCCGCGTCACCGAAGCCGCCGCGCTTGCCGCAGGCCGCTGGATGGGTCGCGGCGACAAGAACGCCGCCGATGGCGCTGCCGTCGACGCGATGCGAGTCGTCCTCAACACCGTCTCGATGGACGGCATCGTCGTCATCGGTGAAGGCGAAAAGGACGAAGCGCCCATGCTCTTCAACGGTGAGGAGATCGGCGACGGCTCCGCGCCACGTTGCGACATCGCCGTCGACCCGATCGACGGCACCACGCTCACCTCGCTCGGTCGCCCGAACGCCATCGCCGTGATCGCGGTGTCCGAACGCGGCACGATGTTCGACCCTGGACCGTGTGTCTACATGGACAAGATCGCAGTCGGTCCCGAAGCTGCCGGCGTCATCGACATCAACGCACCGGTCAAAGCCAACCTCGAGGCCGTCGCGAAGGTCCTCGGCGAGGACCTCGACGATGTCACCGCCGTGATTCTGGATCGCGACCGCCACGCCGGGATCATCCAGGAATGCCGTGAAGCGGGCGTTCGCATCCGCCTCATTCCCGATGGTGATGTCGCCGGCGCCATCTCGACCGCATGGTCCGAAAGTGGCGCAAACATCCTTTTCGGCATCGGTGGAACGCCCGAAGGTGTCATCGCCGCGTGCGCCCTCAAGGCGCTCGGCGGCGCCCTCCAGGGCAAGCTCTGGCCCCGCAATGAGGCAGAACGTACCGCCGCGCTCGACGCAGGTTATGACCTCGACAAGGTGTTGCATATCGAAGACCTCGTCTCGGGCGACGACGTCTTCTTCGCAGCGACCGGCATCACCGACGGCGAGCTCCTCCAAGGCGTCCGCTACTTCGGTGATGGCGCTTCTACACAGTCGCTCGTCATGCGTTCGAAGTCCGGAACAATTCGGCGCGTCGACGCACGCCACAAGTGGCAGAAGTTGATGCGCTACTCGAGCGTCAAATTCGACTAGAAACGTGGGCCATGCTTCCTAGCTGGCTCGACACCGAAAAGCTTCGCACGATCACCGTCGTCGCCACAGGCAGTTTCGGTGCATTGGCACTGACCGCGATGGTCCTCATCAAAAAGGCCCTCACAAAGATCGTGTTCGTCGTGGTGCTCGCAGCGTTGGCGCTCGGCTCGTGGATCTACCGATCCGACATTCAGGAATGCGCCAAGACCTGTTCGTGCGCAATCGCCGACTACAAGATCAAGGTCCCGAACTGCACGACAACCCCAGCTGCGACGACACCTGGCGCTCCCGTCGCGCCAGGTCCTGCAATCGTCACCACCGCACCGCCCGCCTAGGGCCTCAGCCTCGCAGCATCTCCACAAGGTTGTCCGTCAGCGTCGCCTGAGCGGCCATGTCGCTCTTGCCTGGGGCCACGTGCCACCCTCGGTTCTCGCACCACACCTGCGCTGTCGAGGCCGCAGGCACACGCATGGTGAGCTTCGGGCAACGACGATCATTGGCCGCCGACTCGAAAGCCGCCAACAGGCGCGAACCGATTCCCTGGCGACGCACGTCCTTGGCGACCGCGACCTCATCGACCCGCCCACGCCCCATGCCGATCCAACCAGCGAGCGCGCCCACAACGACGCCATCGTGACGAGCCGTGATCACAACCGCTTCACGGTCGTCGTGTGGCCATTCCCCCTGCTCGCCGGCCACCTCGTCACGAACCTGGATCATGAGTCGCTTTGCTTCGGGATCGACAACCGTCGAGATGGCCAGCTCGACATCGACAGACCCGCGGCCCACAACGACCGGTGCGCCGAGCGGCACTTCCGCCGCCGGACGCCACACCGAATCTTCATGGCATTCCAACACGGTCAGATATTCCACCACGGCGCCAAACCGTGCGTCGCACAACGCCTGCACCGCTGCATGGATCTTCTCGGGCGAGCCGTGGGTCAGCAACGTCACATGCGGCACGTACGGCCGCTCATCCGGGCGTTCGAACGGCACGACCATCAGCAACGCACGAAGCGTACGAAGCGCACGAACGGCGCCCTGGTCACCGACGGCGAGGTACAACACCGGCGCATCAGGCAGAAAGGTCTCGGCTGGGCCAAGTTCCAGGCGCAACGGGCGACTTCGCGCTCCCGCATCTCTCACGACCGCGAGCGCTCCATCGAGTTCGTCGTCACGGATGTTCAACGGCGCAACGAGCGTGATGTGCGTCGGGATTCGGAACCGCTGTGTGTCGCCGAGGGCATGGCGCAACGCATCGATGCCGTGACGCGCAGGCTCGGGGATCAGGAGCGCGACGGCATAGCGCCTGCGACGCACGTCATGACCCTTTCAACGGACGCAACCATTCCCAGTGGCTGGAACGTGTGGTGTCGAAGTCGTAGATCGACCAACCGATCGAACGGTTCTTCCTGACTGCTCGACCGAAGCCCTCGAGATCAACCCGTGAGGAATCCTCGGCGAGACCACCGACGTCGTGCACGATCGCGCGTGGTTTGCCAAGGTTGTTGCGCAACCGACGTGTCGACTCCTCCACATAGGTATAGGCATCACGATAGGGCGCGGCTGCGAAACGTCCAGTACGACATCGGCATCCACACGTCATAGACCGAGGCAAGGTCCTCCCATGGGAACGTCGGCCATAACGTTGGGTTCACGACCTCCAACTGCACTGGCGGATAGACAATCGCACCGAGGGCTCGTGTGCCCACCAGTCCGCGTGCCCAGCCCGAAAGTTCGATCAAGCGGGCGTTGCGCAGCGCCACGTCGGGGACGCCACTGGTCCATTCGATGTCGATCGCCAATGCATCGAAGCGCTCACCCTTTGACCGAAACCGATGCAACGCGCGGATCTTCGATCGATCGGCAGCGAGATCTGCGAACTTCGGGAGGTACCAGGCGACCACACGCACGCCGTTGGCATGAGCAGCACGCAACAACTCGCCGACGATCGTTCGATCGACAATCGGGCCGGGTGAACGCACATCGTCCTTCGCCGCCTGGAGATACAGGGTCTTGACACCCAACGCTGCCATGTCCTTGACCGAGGAGGCAGTCACCGAGGGAAGCCCACCCGCCTCCTGAAACGCCGGCGCGTAGTCGTACGCATCGACCCAGGCTCCAAGTCCGCGAAACGCAACGACATCGCGCCGCACGACCGACGGTTTCGATGACGAAGCTTTCGATGACGCTGGCGCGGCTGGGGTCGCGGCGGTAACCAGGAAGACAAGCAGGGTGACTCCCGCGAGCGTCCACGCGAAACGCGTCGTGCGGAACGTGCGGCGCATGCACGACACGTTATCGGGCAACGTTGAGCGTTGCCGTTCGGTGTTTGCTCAGCGTCGCTCAGCGCTCGGGGTGGCTCAGCGTCGCCGCCACCTGCAAGCGGATGTTCGCCCGGTCGAGCGCGTCGCGTGCTTCCTCGTCATCGGAGTTCACAGCCAAGACGCTCTCGGCGTGCTCACGCGCCACCAGCGCACGGGCGGCGTCGATGTCCGACGGCAACTCGGCGACGTCGGAAAGGATAATGACCCGGTCGTCGTCGACCTGCGCGAATCCACCGTGCACCGCGAAGACCTGCTCGCCATCACCGGAGATGAGCCGCACCGGCCACGCTCGCAGCGCTCCGAGGAACGGCTGGTGCCCCGGAAGAAACGCCAGGTCACCGTCACTGCGCGTACGCACGATGACCATATCTGCGTCACCCTCGTAGAGGATGCGTTCGGGTGAGACGAGCTGAACCTGCAGGCTCATGCTTCGAGGCTCTTCGCCTTTTCGAGCACCGACTCGACACCGCCGACGTTGAAGAATGCCTGCTCCGGCACTTCGTCGAGCTCACCGTTGACCAGCGCTTCGAACGACTCGACGGTCTCTTCGACCGGAACGAAAATTCCCTTCAGACCGGTGAAGACCTCACCCACGAAGAACGGCTGCGACAAGAACCGCTGCACCTTGCGTGCGCGGGACACGACAACGCGGTCCTCCTCGGAGAGTTCGTCGAGACCGAGGATGGCGATGATGTCCTGGAGCTCCTTGTAGCGCTGCAGGACCTCCTGCACCCGACGGGCAACGTTGTAATGACGGTCACCGACAACCTCGGGAGCAAGGATGTTCGATGTCGAGGTGAGGGGGTCCACCGCCGGATAGATACCCAACGACGCGATCTGGCGTGAGAGCTCCGTCGTGGCGTCGAGGTGCGTGAAGGTCGTGAACGGTGCCGGGTCGGTGTAGTCGTCGGCGGGGACATACACAGCCTGCAGCGAGGTGATCGAGCGGCCCCGGGTCGAGGTGATGCGCTCCTGAAGCTCACCCATCTCGTCTGCAAGGGTCGGCTGGTAACCCACGGCCGATGGCATCCGGCCGAGCAGCGTCGAAACCTCCGAACCTGCCTGAACGAACCGGAAGATGTTGTCGACGAACAACAACACGTCCTGGTTCTTCACGTCACGGAAGTACTCGGCCATGGTCAGCGCCGACAGCGCGACCCGCATGCGCACACCCGGGGGCTCGTCCATCTGGCCGTAGACGAGAGCGGTCTTGGCGATAACGCCGGACTCGGTCATCTCCAACCACAGGTCGGTTCCCTCACGGGTGCGTTCCCCCACACCGGCGAAGACCGACACACCACCGTGCTGGGTCGCGACCCGCTGGATCATCTCCTGGATGAGCACGGTCTTGCCCACACCGGCTCCTCCGAAGAGACCGATCTTTCCACCCTGGACGTAGGGCTCGAGCAAGTCGATGACCTTGATTCCGGTCTCGAACATCTGCGCGCGTGGCTCGAGGGTGTCGAAAGCAGGCGCAACCCGGTGGATCGGCCAGTGGTCCTCGATGCCCTCGGGGATGACGCCATCGGTGTCGAGGGGTTCACCAATGACGTTCCAGACGTGACCAAGCGTCCCGTCGCCGACGGGGACCGTAATGCCACGGCCGAGGTTCCGCACCGGCGTGCCACGCGTGAGACCGTCGGTCGGCTTCATGCAGATGACACGCACCCGTGAGTGGCCCAACTGCTGCGCGACCTCAGCGGTGACCACGATGGTCTGGCCCTCGAGTTCGATATCCATCTCAAGAGCCGAGTTGATCTCCGGCAACGCATGAGGCGGAAACTCGACGTCGACCACCGGACCGGCAATCGCTACGACGCGACCTTCTTTGAGGCTCACCTGGGTGCTCGTCATGCTCTCGGCTCCTGCTTTGGTTTCAGCCGTGGGGAACGGGTTGAGGATCGTGACCTTGAGACGACCGGTTCGACGCAAGTCGGTCATCGGAAGGACCACCGGACTTCAATGCCTCGGCGCCACCGATGATCTCCATGATCTCGGTGGTGATGGTGTCCTGGCGTGCCCGGTTCATCACGCGGGTGAGGCTCAGGATGAGGTCCTCGGCGTTGTCGGTCGCCGCCTTCATGGCACGTTGGCGTGCCGCATGCTCTGACGCCGCGGCATTGAGCAGCGCCGCGTAGATGCGTGCCTCGGCGTAGCGCGGCAACAGTGCATCGAGAATCTCATCGGGCGACGGCTCGAACTCGTATGCGGCAGCGACCTCGCTGTCACCTGTCGTGGTGGCCGGATCGGCGTGCGTTGCGCCATGCGATGGCTCGTCGGCAGCAAGCGGCATGAGCGGCTGCACCACGATGTCCTGGACGCCCGCCGAGCGGAACAACGTGTACGCAAGATGCACAGCGTCGATCTCGGCGTCGACGAAACGCGGTGTGATCGCCGCAGCGACACTGCGCGCGTCCTCATAGGTCGGGCTCTCGGAGAACCCGGTGAACGACGCCGCAATCGGGTACTCCCGGTATCGGAAGTAACTCTCGGCCTTTCGGCCGACCGTGATCAACGTGTACTCCTGGCCCCGCTCGATCCGCTCCTTGATCAGTGCTTCCACCGCACGGATCACCGTCGAGTTGTAGCCACCGCACAGTCCGCGGTCCGCTGCCATAGCGACGAACGCCACGTTGCGGATCTCCACGCGAGCGACGAGCAACGGGTTGTCACGTCCAGCGCCCGCGGCCTGCAAGTCGCGCACGACCTCGGTGATCCCCTCGGAGTACGGCTGTGCAGCGCGCACGCGACCTTGCGCCTTGACGATTCGACTGGCGGCGATGAGTTCCATCGCGCGCGTGATCTTCTTCGTCGAGTTGACGCTCTTGATGCGTCTGCGAAGGATTCGTTCCTGACCACCGGCCATGGTTAGCTGCTCGCTCGGTCGCCCTGGTCGCTGCGCTCGAGCGCCCACTGCTCCGCGTATTCGGCAACGGCATTGGCCAGTACGTCACCATCGGGCAACGCGCCGGTCGTACGAATCGTGGTGAGCACATCCGCGCGGCGCGACCGGAAGTAGTCGAGCAGACCTGCCTCGAAACGCTTGACATCGCCGACGTCGAGCTTGTCGAGCGCACCTGAGGTTCCGGCGAAGATTGCGACAACCTGTTCCTCGACCGGAACGGGTGAGTTGAGCGGCTGCTTGAGCAGCTCCACCAACCGGTACCCACGCTCGAGCTGTGCCTTCGACACGGCGTCGAGCTCCGATCCGAAGGTCGCGAAAGCCTCGAGCTCACGGAACTGCGCCAGGTCGAGCTTGAGCGTTCCCGAGACGGACTTCATTGCCTTGATCTGCGCCGCGCCACCGACGCGCGAGACCGAGATACCCACATCGACAGCCGGTCGCACACCGGACTTGAAGAGGTCGTCCTGCAGGTAGATCTGCCCGTCGGTGATCGAGATCACGTTGGTCGGGATGTACGCGGACACGTCACCCGCCTTGGTCTCGATGACCGGCAGTGCTGTGAGCGATCCGGACCCGAGCGCGTCCGAAAGCTTCGCGGCGCGTTCGAGCAAACGGCTGTGCAGGTAGAAGACGTCGCCGGGATATGCCTCGCGACCTGGTGGACGCCGAAGCAGGAGCGACACCTGTCGGTATGCCTCGGCCTGCTTGGAGAGGTCGTCGTAGACGACGAGCGCGTGCTGACCGTTCTCCATCCACTCCTGGCCCATTGCGCAGCCGGCGTAGGGCGCGAGGTACTTGAAGACTGCCTCATCGGCGGCGGGAGCGTTGACGACGACGGTGTAGTCCATAGCGCCGGCCGCTTCGAGGGTCGCGACCGTCTGCGCGACGGTCGAGCCCTTTTGGCCGATGGCGACATAGATGCACTTCACGCCCTGGCCCTTTTGGTTCAGGATCGTGTCGATGCCGATTGTCGTCTTGCCGGTCTTGCGGTCACCGATGATGAGCTGTCGCTGACCACGACCTACCGGCGTCATGGCATCGATGGCCTTGATGCCCGTCTGGAGTGGCTCATGCACTGGCTTGCGGCCGACGATACCGGGGGCCTGCACCTCCATGCGGCGCATGTGGACGCCCACGAGGTCACCCTTGCCGTCGATCGGTTGACCAAGCCCGTTGACCACTCGGCCGAGCAGGCCATCACCAACCGGAACCGCAAGAATGTTCCCGGTGGCGGTGACGGCGTCACCCTCCTCGATCTCGTCGGTGCGGCCGAGCACCACCGCGCCGATCGACTCCTCGTCGAGGTTCAGCGCCAGACCGAGCACGCCACCCTCGAACTCCAACAGCTCGTTGACACCCACGCCCGGAAGGCCCTGGACACGCGCGACGCCATCGGCAACCTCGAGGACGCGCCCGACCTTCTGTTGCTCGGTCGTTGGCTTCCAGGACTCGATGTTCTTGCGAAGCGCATCGGCGATCGATTGTGCGTCGATGGTCAGCTCGGCCATCAGATTTGCTCCCTCAATTGCTCAAGACGGTTGCGAACGGTTCCGTCGATGACGGTGTCACCGACACGGGCGACGATTCCGCCGAGCACGCTCGCGTCGATGACAACGCGTACCTCGACGTTCTTACGGGTTGCCCGAGAAAGCGACTCGGCCAGACGGCGTTGCTGTTCGGCGCTGAGCGGCACTGCACTGCGGACCTCGGCGAGTTCATGGTCACGTGACTCGGTCACCAGTTCGACGAACCGATCGATGATCGCCGGCAGCGCGCTCACACGACCCGAGGTCACGAGGAACCAGACGATGGCCGTGGTCGTCGTCAATGCCAACGACCCGAGGAGATCCGCGACGACGCCCTGACGGCGCTCGACCGGAATCGCCGGATCGATGAGCGCGTTGCGCAGCGCATCGTTGCCTTCGAAGGTCCACCGCGAAACGGAACAGCTCGTCGGCGCACTCGGCGGCGCACTCCTCGGCCGACGCGATCTTGAAGATCGCCTGGGCGTATGCCTCGATGCGGTCGTCAGCGCTCATCGGCTAGTTGGTCCCGACCTGGTTGATGTAGTTCTCGATCAGGGCAAGCTGGGTCGCGCTGTCGAGGTTGTGCTCGACGATCTTCTCCGCGAGGTCGATCGACAGCTTCGAGACCTGAGAACGCAGCTCGTCGAGCGCACGCTCACTCTGCATCTGCACATCGCTCTGGGCGCGAGCCCTGATCCCCGCAGCTTCTGCCTCCGCACGTGCCAACACGTCAGCACGCACCCGTTCCGCGCCCTGGCGAGCTTCCTCGATGATCGCAGCGGCCTCGCCACCGGCATTGGCTACCTGGGCTCGGTAGCGGTCCGCCTCGGCCGATGCTTCGGTCTTGGTGCGTTCGGCAGCCTCGAGGTCGCCGCGGATCTTGTCCTCGCGGTCCTTGAGCGTCTTCTTGATGGCCGGGAAGCCGACCTTCATGAGGAGGCCGGCGACGATCACCCATGCCACGCCGCCCCAGAGCAGCTCTGAGGTCGCCGGAAAGACCGGCGACTTGGACTCGTGACATTCCTCGACTGCCGTCTTCAGGTCGCTGTCGGATTTCACCTCTTCGATCGCCTTCTCCAAGCAGTGACGCAGGTGGCCCTCCGTCGCAGTACCGCGCGTCGGAGCAGCGTGAGCCGCAGACGCGGTCGTCGCCACGACGGCGACCGGCGTGAGCAAGAAGGTGCCCGTGAGTATTAGTCCTCGGATGCGCATGGCGCGTCCTCTCCTCTTCTTCGGTACTGGCCGCTGGATCAGATGAACTTGAGCACGAAGCCGATCAGTGCAAGGGCCTCGGTAAACGCGATACCAAGGAACATCGTCGTCCGGACCTGTCCCGCCATCTCAGGCTGACGCGCCATTGCCTGGACCGACTGGCCGACCAGGTAGCCGATGCCGACACCCGGGCCGATGGCCGCAAGGCCGTAGCCGACGTTGGCAAGGCCTTCTTTGACGTCGCCGGTCATCGCGGCGATCGTGAGGAGCTGATTCACGGTATCTCCTTGGTTTTGAGCTGATGTCCTGGACGCATGTATTCGGGAAGAGTGCAGTGACCGACGATGTTGTGCCGTGGTGAAATCAGTGCTCCGCTGAGAGCGAGTCTCCAATGAAGACACCGGTGAGCATGGCGAAGATGTAGGCCTGCAGGAGCGCCACCAGCAACTCGAAACCCGTGAAGGCAACGAGACCGAGAAATGGCAACGGCGCAAACAGGTACTGGATCGGACCACTGTCGGCCTTGATCAGCTCGGCGAACATGATGGCGAAGACGCTCAGCAGCACGTGACCTGCAACCATGTTCGCAAAGAGTCGGACCGTCAGTGAGAACGGCCGCACCACGAACTTGGAGATCATCTCGATGACGAAGACGATCGGCAGGATCCCCTTGGGCACGCCCGACGGTGCGCATGTCTTGATCGGGTACAACGGACCTTGCGCCTTGAACCCGGCGCCGATGTAGACCACCCAGGTGACCAGCGCCAGCACCATTGGAATGGCGATTCGAGAAGTCGCCGGGAAATAGATGCCTGGGAACGTGGACCAGATGTTCATGAACAAGATGAAGAAGAACGTGACAGCCAGGAACGGTGTCCACTTCTTGCCGGCGCCATGGTGGTCGCCAATCGTGGGAATGGCGATCTGCTGCTCGACGAACTCGTAGCCCAACTCGGCAATGTTCTGCGCGCCGGTCGGGATCAGTTGGCGTTTGCGGGTACCGAGAACGAACAGGAGGACGCAGCACAGCACGGATACAAAGGCCATGACGACCGTCTTGTTGATCTCGTAGAACTTTTCGTTGAAGGCAATCGCCTTCCAGTCGAAGAGATCATTGATCCCATCAGGGAACAGCGCGGCGAGGGTGGCGGTCACCCCTCCTCCTTTTTCGGCTTGAGGCCAGGTGCGGCGAGCGTGAGCGAGATGTAACGCGTCTCCCAGAAGAGCAATCCGAGATGCGCGACGAGCAGCGTGAGAGCGAAGACGGGAAAGTCAACAGCGTCGATCTGCTTGACCCCGTATCCAAGCGCGGTGATCAGCCCGAGACGCACGAAGAAACCGCCGAGTGATGCCATCATCACAGCAGAGAGCGAAATCCGCGCAGCGACCGTGATCAGCGCGGCAGCGACGAGAAAGTTTCCGGCGACCATGGCCAAGGCGAGGAGGGCGCCGAATGCGCCGTCAAGTCCCCGGGCCAGTCCCAGTACGAGCAGGACAACCGGCGCGACCCAGATCGCCCGGCGAGCAAGGTCATGGGCGATCTCGCGCTCCACAGCGGGCCCCGAGACGGGAAGGAAGGCCGCCATGCCGGGCGAACTCATGCCTTGCGGGCCCACGGCTTGCCCTTCTCCAGCTCAGCCATTCGAGCCTGATAGCGGTAGTAGAAGCTGACGAACACCCCGACGAAACCAACGACAACAAAGAGCACCGTCGCGATCGGCTCGATGTTCAACTGAAGGTCGAGCCAGTGTCCGAACCAGCCGAACAACACGGGAATGAGAACAAAAGTGACTGCCTGACCGAGCGCATCGCCGTCACCGGCCATCCACTCGGGCACCCGCCGAGTCGTTGTCTCCCGCTTCACCCTCATGGCCCCTGCGTCTGCGCGCGTCGTCGCGCGGAGTGCTTGTGAATGTTTTCGCAATCTAGGGGATTCGCTTCCTGACGGTCAAACCCAAGGCCCCGAATTGGCTCCTCAGGCACCCTGTCCGGGAGCCCTGCGCCGCGAATCCAAATCGATCACTGCGTCGTCGGTCACGGAGACATCGTCAGTCCCCCAACCGTCGCCACCGTCACCGACCACCGGGTGCTGCGCAAACTCAGCCTCTTCCTTCGCAGTGCGGAGCCTTGGATGGAAGAAGGAGTAGAGAACGATCAGCAATGCCAGGACTACGAACGGCACCAGGGCATTGCCTTCGTTCGTATACGTGGGTAGCAATGCCACGCTCGAGAGCAATGCAGTCCAGAGCCAGAGGATGACGACCGTCCGGCGCGGGCCATGACCCAGACGCATCAGCCGGTGATGCAGGTGATCCTTGTCGGCAACATGAAACGCCGAACGCTTCAACACACGTCGAAAGAACGAGAACACGGTGTCGACAATGGGGACACCGAGGATGACCACCGGAATGAACAGTGGCGCAAAGTAGAAGAAGGTCTGACCGCTGTACTGGTAGTCCGCACGACCACCGATCGTGATGGTGGGTACGGCCATGAGCAGCCCGAGGAACATCGCCCCCGCGTCACCCATGAAAATCCTCGCCGGATTGAAGTTATGCGGCAGAAACCCGACGCACACCCCAACCGCAATGATTGCTATCAGCGGAGCGACATTGGAACCCTCGAGGAATCCTCGCTTGAACAATCGGTCCGAATACAGAAACAGGGCCGATCCCCCGATGATCACGATTCCGGCTGCCAGCCCGTCGAGCCCGTCGATCAGGTTGAGCGCGTTCGCCATGAGGACCACACCGAGCACCGTCACAAGCGGGGCGATATCGGTGCTGAGCACGATCGTGTTGTTCGAGGCGAACGGCACACGAAAGAACAGCATCGTCACGCCGAGCAGGGAAAGCACGCTGCCCGCGAAGACCTGACCCGCCAACTTCGCCGGCGGCGACACCTCGCGCACGTCGTCCAACGCTCCGACGGCGAACATCGCACCTGCTCCCAGCACGACGCCCAGCGGTTCTGTCGAACCGTCGAACATCTCGTGGAACTGTTCCATTCGCCAGGCGACGGCCATTGCAGCAAGAAAGCCGACGAACATTGCGGCGCCACCGAGACGAGGCGTCGGCGTCGAGTGCGCAGCGCGCTCGCCGGGTTGGGCGATTGCGCCGATCCTCCACGAGATCCAACCAGCCACCGGCGTGCATGCAAACGTCACCAACGCCGCGACGCTGAGCACAACGAGGTAGCCGATCACCGCCCGCGTCCCCCCGCCGCGTCCGCGGCCATACCTCGAACGATCACACGGCCAGGTCGGGGTAGGGCGTGAACTTCGAACAGAGCAGCCCTGCGGCGTTGCGAACGTCACCAATGACGGCGTCGTCGCTCGGCGAGCGCAGAACCCGTGCGATCAACGTCGCTATCTCGCCCATCTCTGCCACACCCATGCCCGCAGTCGTGACCGCTGCGGTACCGAGCCGCAACCCGCTCGTGACAAAGGGCTTTTCGGGGTCATTGGGAATAGCGTTCTTGTTGCAGGTGATACCGGCGCGGTCCAACGCCTCCTGGGCCACTTTGCCCGTCACGCCGAACGGGCGTAGGTCGACCAACATCAGGTGGTTGTCCGACCCTCCCGAAACGATGCGGAATCCCTCGGCGGTCAGACCCGCGCTGAGCGCGGCGGAATTCGCCACGATTTCTGCTGCGTAGACACGGAAGCTGTCCTGGGACGCCTCGTGGAAGGCGACAGCCTTGGCTGCGACGACATGCATGAGCGGACCGCCCTGGAGCCCCGGGAACACCGCCTTGTCGATCGCGCTCGCATACTGCTCCCGGCACAGGATCGCACCCGCACGCGGTCCGCGCAGCGTCTTGTGCGTCGTGAAGCTCACGACGTCGGCATACGGAACCGGCGATGGATGCGCGCCACCGGCGATCAAACCAGCGATGTGCGCCGCATCGACAATGAGCAGCGCGCCGATCTCATCGGCAATCGAGCGGAACGCGGCAAAGTCGATGATGCGCGGATATGCAGTTGCGCCGGCGATGATCGCCTTAGGACGTTCGGCGACCGCCTGCGCGCGAATGACGTCATAGTCGAGCACTTCGGTGTCGGGATCGACGCCATAGGCAACGAAGTTGTAGAGCTTGCCGCTGAAGTTGACCGGAGAACCGTGCGTGAGGTGTCCGCCTTGGTCGAGGCGCATTCCCATCAACGTGTCGCCGGGCTCGAAGAGGCCCAGGAACACCGCCATGTTGGCGTTGGCGCCCGAATGGGGCTGGACGTTCGCGTGGTCCGCCCCGAACAGCGCACACGCTCGGGTCCGTGCCAGTTCCTCCGCTTCGTCCACGACCTGGTTTCCGCCGTAGTACCGCTTGCCCGGGTACCCCTCGGAGTACTTGTTCGTCAGGACGGTTCCCTGCGCAGCCATGACCGCAGGCGACGTGAAGTTCTCACTCGCGATCAACTGGATCGTGGTGTTCTGCCGAACTTCCTCGCGCGCGACGATGGCGGCCATCGTGGGATCTGTTACTCCCAGGGCAGACTCGGGATGGGTCATGACCGTGATTCCCTCTCGATCTCTGCGATTTGAGCGAGGCGCTCGATGTGACGACCGCCCTCGAACGGGGTGGCAAGCCAAAGCTCCAGGATTTCGTCGGCGAGGGCGACCCCGACGATCCGCGCGCCCATTGCAAGGACGTTCGCATCATTGTGCTGCCGCGAGAGGCGCGCCGTGAAGAGATCGTTGCACAGCGCCGCGCGAACGCCGATCACCTTGTTCGCGGCGATCTGCTCGCCCTGGCCGCTCCCGCCGAGCACGATCCCACGATCAGCGCGCCCAGCTACGACCTCGTGACCCACTGCCGCGCAGACCCGCGGATAATCGATCGCCGCTTCGGAATCGGTGCCGAGGTCGATCACGTCGTGACCAGCGCCGGCGAGCACCTCCTTGAAGTGCTCCTTGAGTCGATATCCCGCATGGTCCGAGCCAATGGCGACTCTCACGTTGGCTTCTTTCCTGAAAGAGCTATTGGGGATACCGAGCGTAATCGCGTGACCTCCTCAGCGGGCGCTTAGGACCGCGTCTGGGCCCATCGCAGCCCCAGGCGTCGACCACAGGGACCGCAGGAACGCGACAAGCTCAGGACCGACCACCGAAGCCCGAAACGCCGAGGCCACACGATCTGCCGCCGCCGCTGAAGTCACACGCATCCACTCGGGATCATCGAGTGCCGCCAGAAGGATCTCCGCCGACTCTCCCGGCGACTCGAGATCGATGTAACGGCCTTCGATCTGGTCACGGAAGACCTCCTTCACGCCTTCGACCGGGGCAGCAAACACGGGGAGTCCGACACTCATCGCCTCGATCAGCACGATGCCGAAGGTCTCATGGCGAGAACCGTGCACGTACACACGGTGGCGCCGCAGGACGGCGGCAACGTCCTCGATGGACCCTGCGAACTCGACCTGATCATCGAGCTCCAGGGCCCGGCAGTGCGCGCGCAGCGCCTCCTCGTCGGATCCCGAACCGACGATCGTCAAGGTCAGCCGCCTACCTCGTTCACGGGCGGCTGCGACAACGTCGAGGACGAAGCGCTGGTTCTTCTCCTTCGACAACCTCCCGACGTTGACAAGATCGCGAAGCGGGCGCTCCTCCGCGTCGGTCGACACTGCGCCCCTGGTGGCCCAGTCGTCGGGCAGAAAGTTCGGCGCCACCATCCACCTCTTGCTCCGCGCCGCCGGTAGTTCGGCGAAAAGCTCCAGGGCGAGGAATTCCGAGACGAACACCAGGGCGTCCACCTCCAGCGCGACAGCGTGCTCGAACCGCTTGATTCGGCGAGCGAGACGCTCCGATATTCGACGAGGCCCCATCGCCGGGTTGTCGCGAGGGACACGCCCAGGTGCGGGGCCCTCTGATCCATCACTAGTGGCCAACGAGCACCACCTTCGACCCCGACACCCGTTGGCGCGATGCCACATGTGCCGACAACGGGCACTGGGTGTAGTAGACGACGTGCAGGTTGTCCGTTCGCTGACGCCACGTGCGCCGCTTGTGACGCAATGCCATTGCGATCAGACGCGCATGCCAGAACCGCCGCCACGCTTCAGCGCGCGAGGTACTGACCTGGTGCAGCGACCAACCGATCGTCGCGCAACCGAAGTGAAGCGGCCATGGCGCGGCGAACGGCGTGACAACGCTCACCACGTGGCCCTGGGACTCCAGATAATGCCTGCACGTTCGCGACATGCACCTGTGGTCCCCCAACGCCGGCCTCGGCTCGGTTGTACATCCATCGCCCCGCCCGGCGGACCATCGTGGAAAGTGTTCGCAGACCTGCCCGGGCTTCGACCTCAGGTGCGGGACGGCTACCGGTCGACGCAGATGCGCGCTGCCGCATGACGATCACCACATGCAATGGCGCCTCAGACGAGAGCGCCTCGGTGCTCTGCCCTGACGACCCTGGGGAGGGCAGGGATCGAGCAGCACCGTGGCCATCGCGCCTCTGGATGCGCGCCGCCATGGACTTGAGTGGCTCGGCGATACGCGGTCCCAGCGTGCGTCCGATCACACGGCGTATCGCAGACCACTGCACGACCCGACGCAGGTGCCTGACGTCACCAAGGCGATCGGCGTTCGCATCGAGAAATCGTCGCTTGACCCGCCGCATCCGCAGGTCATAACGGTAGCTACCTGTGTAGCCCGCCTTTGTCAGCCGATTCCACCGTGCGGAGTCGCTCGAGCCGTGCATGCGGTACTGGCACATCGGAGCCGAGGAGTAGGCAATATCCCATTCCAACGCGATGTGGAGCCACAGGGCGAAGTCGGCCGCCGGTTCGTAGCGGTCCTCGAAAGGGATCCTCGGCACAGCAGCGGTTCGAACCATCGCCGTCGACGCACACAGGACGCCATGACTCATCAGCACGCGGATGAAGTCATGTCCTGCAGTGATGGACTCCAGCCGACGATCCCCCAGCCAGTTGGCGCCCTCGGCGAGGACCGCTCCGTCCGAATCGATCACGTCGAACGCAGAATGGCGCATCCCGACATTCGGGTGCGCGTCCATCTCGGCGACCGCAAGCTCGAGAGCGTCAGGGTGAAGGAGGTCGTCATCGCCCAGCACAACGACATACTCGGTGGCGCGAGACACCTCGAACAGGCGGTTGAAGTTGTTGATCCAGCCGTCGTTGACATCATTGCGGTGGTACACGATGCGCGTGTCGTCGAACGACGCCACGACCGCTTGCGTCTCGTCCGTCGAGCCGTTGTCGCTGATGTGCAGCACGAACGAGGTGTACGTCTGGGCGAGAACGCTTGCAATCGCCTCGCGCAAATAGCCGGCCCGGTTCCATGTGGGGATGCCCACCGTTACGCGCGGATACGCCTCGCTCATCTGTCTGAGTCTCTCATGCCGTCGACCATCGCGCTTGTTACGCTCCCCCAAGTGGCGCCCTCTTCGACACAATCCGACGGACCTATCATCCCCGTGTTCCTCCCGGCGATCGGACCCGAGGCGCGCCAAGCGATGAGCGACGCTCTCGACGCGGGCTGGATTGGCATGGGGCCGCTCACGCAGCAGTTCGAAGCGCAGATCGGCTCCTATCTCGGAAATGCTGCACGGCACGTCGTTTCGACGAACAGCGGTACCGCCGCGTTGCACCTCGCTGCGCTCGCCGCAGGTCTCGGCCCGGGCGACGAAGTGATCTGCCCGTCGTTCACCTACGTCGCCGGACACCAAGCCATGACCCAAACCGGCGCCGATGTCGCGTTCTGTGACATCGAGGAGACCACCCTGGGCGTCGACCCCGCATCGATGCGATCCATGATCAGTGAGCGCACGAAGGCCGTGATGGCCGTGCACTACGCGGGGATCGTGTGCCGGATCGATGAGATCTACGAGCTCGCCGCCGAACACGACCTCCGTGTCATCGAAGACGCGGCGCATGCATTCGGATCGTCACATAACGGCAGGCTCATCGGCAGCTTCGGTGACTACGTGTGTTTCAGCTACGGGCCCGTCAAGATCATCACGACACTCGAGGGCGGCGCCGTCGTGACGGGCAACGCTTCGGATGTGCAGCCACTCCACGAGCTCCGACTCATCGGTGTCGACAACGACACGGCCGCCCGTTATGCACGCGGCCGTGCCTGGGAGTACGACGTCACGCGACAGGGGTACCGCTACCACCTCGGTTCGATTCCAGCCGCGATCGGCATCTCGCAGCTTGCGATGATCGACACCTTCATCACCAACCGTCAGGGCTACTGCCGACGGTACAACGAGGCACTGGGCGACCTCGACGAGATCCGCACACCCGCGACGGACTTCAACGACGTCAGTCCGTTCATCTATTTCATTCGCGTCACAGACGACGAAACGCGCGCCGAGCTCATGGCACACATGAAATCCCGTGGTGTCGCGACGGGCATCCATTTCCAAGGCGCACACGAGTTCACCTTCTACAAGGACTGCCGGACCAGCGACCTGTCAGTAACCGAAATGATGGCCCGACAACAGCTGACGATCCCGCTGCACTCGTTCATGGATGAGCAGACGCTCGACCGGGTCGTCGACGCGATCCGTTCCTTTTTCGTGTAGCGGTACCCGGGCGCTCGCTCAGTCGAGGATTCGCAACTCCGGGATGGGCGTCACGAAGCGACCGCCCCATCCGCGCACAACATCCATCTGCTCGACGATCTCGGTGGTGAGGTTCCATGGGAGAATCAGCACATAGTCAGGTCGTCGGCTCACCAGATACTCGGGGTCTTTGATCGGTATCCGCGATCCCGGCAGAAACAGGTCCTGTTTGTGTGGAGAACGGTCGACGGTAAACGCGATGTCAGCGGTCGTCACCCCGCAGAAGTTGAGCAGCGTGTTGCCTTTGGCAGGCGCGCCGTAGCCTGCAACGAGCGCGTGTTCGTCGCGGGCTTTGGCCAGGAAAACCAGCAGTCCTTCGCGAACCTCGCCCGCCTCTCGAGCAATCCCCGCGTATCCCTCGGGTCGATCGAGCATCGCTTTGTGTTCGCGTTCAAGGACTGCCGCCACATTCGGTGACACCGGCGAACCGCTCTCGCCCGCATGGCGTGCGTAGATCCGCAGCGAACCGCCATGGGTATCCAGCTCATCGACGTCGAAGACATCGAGCCCGTGGTGGGCAAACACCGCCCGGACGACGAGCAGGGACAAATACGAGTAGTGCTCGTGATAGATGGTGTCGAACTGGTGCGCGGCCACAAGGTGCAGCAGATGCGGGAACTCCATCGTGATCGTGCCCGTCGGTGCAAGCAAAGTCCGCATGCCAGAAACGAAATCGTTGAGGTCTGGGACATGGGCAAGGACGTTGTTGCCGATGATGAGGTCAGCGCGCCCGCGTTCGCGTGCCACCCGGTCCGCGGTCTCGCTGCCGAAGAACACGGTCTCGGTCGGGACGCCCTTGACGCGCGCGACCTCGGCGGTGTTCGAGGACGGCTCGATCCCGAGAACGGGTATTCCTCTGCTGACAAAGTTGCACAACAGGTATCCATCGTTGCTGGCGATCTCGACCACGAGACTCTGCTCATCGAGCGCCAGGCGGTCAATCATTTCCCCGACGTAGCGCTTCGCATGTTCGAGCCAGGACGCCGAGTACGACGCGAAGTACGCGTAGGAGTCATTGAAAATTTCCTCGCGCCACGGGTAGTCGCGCAGCTGAACGAGGAGACACCGATCGCAGACGTAGACGCGAAGTGGATAGGTGGCCTCCGGCTTCGCAAGGTCCTTTGCGCTCAGATAGGAATTGGCAAGGGGCTGTACACCCAGATCGACGACGAGCCGATCGAGCGTGGCACCGCAGAACCGGCAGGCGCCACCACTGCCATCAGTCACGGATTGCGCCTGCCACCATTCGAGACCGCGTCCGCCGACGCCCACGTCAGGTCCTCATCCAAGCGTTTCGTTGCTTGCAGATGGGAGATCCATCGCAGGCGGGTGAACTGTTCGTCGAGCTGATCCATCGTGAGCCCATAGGCCTGGTATCGGTCGAGCAGCTCCATGGCTCCCAGTCGCGCCGTCCAGCGTGGCGCGAATGCGGGAATCGTCGTACGAATCTTGGAGAAGTCGACACGATACGAACGCTGGTCGGAGCCGGCCTCCCCCGCGATGACGACCGTGCTCTGCGGGACGACCTCACTCACGATGGTGGCAAGATCGCTTACCCGGTAGTTCTCAGCTTCGGACCCGACGTTGAACGCCTCATCGTGTACCGACTCTCGCGGCGCTTCGAGCGCAGCGATGAATGCTCGGGCAATGTCCTCAGCGTGGACCATCGGCCGCCACGGAGTGCCGTCGCTCAGCACTTTCACAATGCCGGTCAGCATCGCGTGCGCAACAAGGTTGTTGAGTACGAGGTCTCCACGCAACCGAGGAGAAAACCCATATGCCGTGCCATTGCGCAGATATATCGGGCTGAACTTGTCGTCGGCCATTGCGCGCAACCCGGATTCCAGACGGACCTTCGCGTCGGCATACGGCGTGACCGGCCGCATCGGCGCCGTCTCGTCCACCAGCCCATCACCGCTCCCGGCCCCGTAAATGCTGCACGACGAGGACTGCAAGAAACGCGTCACGCCCGCCGCTTTGGCCAGCTCCGCCAGCCGGAGCGACGCGTCGAAATTGATCGCGTAGGTGAGTCGCGGCGCTACGTTGCCAAGCGGATCGTTCGACAGCGCTGCCAGGTGGATCACTGCATCAAACCTTCGCAGGTGCTCGGCTCGAACGTCACGCAGGTCGATCCGTAGGTGTTCGGTCTCCTCCGGTAACGGCCCACAGACACACGTTGCGAAGAGATTGGTATCAAGGCCAACGACCTCATGGCCGGCACCCTGCAGCATCGGCACCATGACGGTGCCCAAATAGCCGTTGTGGCCAGTGACGAGCACCCTCATTGTCAGTCCCAAGTCTTCCACGGTGGATTCGGTTCGTGCCAGAGCTGCTCGAGCAGGCGCCGATCGCGCAGCGAATCCATGCACTGCCAAAATCCCTCGTGGCGGTACGCGAACAGTTCGCCGTCTCGTGCCAGGTTCATCAACGCGCTGCTTTCGAGCGGTGTTTCGTCGTCACCCAGATATTGGAGAACCCCTGGCTCGAACACCATGAATCCGCCGTTGATCCACCCACCGAGCGTCTGCGGCTTCTCGAGAAAATCCGTGACGAGGTCGCCGGCGAGCACGAGATGGCCGAACAGCGACGTGGGACGAACGATCGACACAGTCGCAAGCTTGCCATGCGCGCGATGGAATTCCAGGAGTGCCGCGACATCGATGTCGGAGACACCATCGCCGTACGTCAGCATGAACGGCTCATCGCCTGTGAGTTTCATCGCTCGCCGGACGCGGCCGCTCGTCATCGTGTGCAGGCCGGTCTCGAGGAGGTGGACCTTCCATTCGGGTCGCGCTTCGCCTGGGTCCAACACCGTCACATCGCCCGTTGCCATGTTCACCGTCACGCTCGAGCCACCCATCATCTGGTAGTCGAGCATGAAGCGCTTGATTTCGTAGCCCTTGTATCCCAACGTGATGATGAACTCGTCGTGCCCGTAGTGCGCGTAGTGCCGCATGATGTGCAGCAAGATCGGCTCCTCGCCGATCGTCACCATCGGCTTGGGCACCATGACCGTCTCTTCGGCGAGACGCGTTCCGAGACCGCCCGCCAAGATCACCACTTTCACCGGCCGGCCTCCGTCGTTCCCCCGAGTAATGTCTCGTTCCACGTAACGCCCACTCGGTGTGAGTGAATTGGCCTAATTGTACGTGTTAACCCTCTAAATTCCGCCACCGACAGCAGTTTCGCGTCCGTTCAACTGCAACAGACGCACAACCATCGACGCAGGACACAACCCAGTGAAGTATTTCCGCTCCGAGGGTCACATGCGTCGACTCATCGCCAGCCCGAAGTTCGACACCGCGTTCACGGCGGTCAGTGGCCTTTTCGGTTACGGCCTCGCCGTCGTCACCGGTCCATTGCTCGCGTACGCACTCGGCGCCGAAGGACGCGGCGACTATGCGGCAGCGACAGTGCCTCCCCAGGTCCTCGGCTACGCCTTGCTCTTCGGCTTCCCACAAGCCGCCATCTACCTTAGCCATCAACGCAGCCACCGAGAGCTGGTGATGTCGGCATGGGCATGGGCTGCAGTCATCGGCGGTTCACTCACGCTCGTGGCTTGGTGGTTCGTGCCCAACTATCTCTCGGACCATGCGTCCCTGACCGTGCAATGGTTCCGCGCCTTCCTCGTCGTCGGTGTGATCTTCATGCCCGCGCAGACCGCGATCGAACTGCAACGCGCACGACCGCGTCTGGTGGTCTTCAACGTTCTGCAGATTTTCCCGTTCGTGGCGAACGCCGCGGTCGTGATCGTGCTCGCAATCGCCGGCAGGTTGGACCTCACCAGTGCCCTCGCAGCACAGTTCGGCGCGTACGTCGTGTGGTACCTCGTTGTCTTCTCGGTGACGCGTGGTTGGCCGGGAACGGACTTCAGCCGGGAGACGTTTCGAATCCAGGCCAACTACGGATACCGAGTTGGTTTCGGAAGCCTTGCCGGCGTGTTGACCTCACGACTCGATCAGTTCCTCCTCGTTGCCTATGTATCGTCGGAAGAGCTCGGACGCTATGCAGTCGCGGTCACGGCCGCAGGGGTGAGCGGCCCCGTGGCCAATTCGATTGCGCTCGCGCTCTTCCCGAAAATTCGCCATGGGCTCGATCCGACTGCGGGCCGCCATGCACTGCGCCGCTCACTTCGTTTGACCTTCGCGCTCTCGGCAAGCGTCGCGTGCATCGTCGGCGCCTCGGCGCCGTGGGTCTTGCCCCTGCTGTTCAGCGATGACTTCCGTGGCGCGATTGTGCTGCTTTGGCTGCTGCTGCCCGGCCAGATCGCGTTCGATATGGGCTCGGTCATCACCCAGAAGCTGCTCGCAGACGGACGGCCGGGCGGCGTCTCCCGAGCGTTGGTCTGTGCCCTCGGCACCACCGTGATCGGACTCGTGGCATTCGTCGATCGCTACGGCATCAAGAGCGCTGCAATCATCACAACCGTGAGCGGATTCGTCTTCCTTGCGTATTCCTGGCTGGAAGCAACAACACTGTCAGATTGGACAGCGCGGCGTAACGGCAGCGGCAGCGACGGCGGGACGACCTCTCCCGGCGCACCGCCGGCCACGACGACAGGTGTGTCGCCATGACACCACGCACCGCGATGCGCATCTGGCACGTCGACGTGAACACCGGACCTGACGGCGTAGACGGACTCTCCGGTTTCGTGTGGTGGATCGCACGCGAGCAGGCACTGATCGGTCATCACGTCACCGTGTTCATGCGCTCGCCCGTCAGTCAGGACGCACGCGCCTACGCATCGACCCATGGGTTCATCGTCACCGAGGCACGCCGGAGCGACAAAGGACTCGCGCCGCGCGCCTACCTACGACTTCTTCGCAACCAGCGCCCCGACATCGTCCATCTCCACGGCGGATGGAAGCCCAATCATGCGCTCCTCGGGTTCCTGCTTCGCAGGTGCGGCGTGCCGTATATCTACTCCCCGCACGGCACTCTCGCAATTGCGCTCATGGCATTCAGCCCAACGTTGCGGCGCCAGTACGTGCGCTTCATCGAGGGTCCACTGGTCACGAAAGCGAGCGGCATCGCGCTCCTCCCGGGCGAACGCGAGGATTGCGAACAGGTCGTGGGCCAGAACCTGAGGACGGCCATCGAGATGCCCGTCCCGGTCGAGCCTCCGCCAGAGGGCACGCCATCGTGGACGTTAGGTCCGGAGCGAAACAGGCTCGTCTATCTCGGACGCTTCGAGCCGTTCCAGAAGGGCCTCGACCGACTGGTCGAGGCGGCAGCGCACGCTCCCGAGCTGGAGTTCCATCTCTACGGCACGACAAGTACCGAGCACTCCCAGGCGATGAACGACCTTCGTGCGCGGGCAACGTCGAATGTGACCTTCCATGAGCCGGTATACGGCACAGAAAAGTACGAAGTCATGCTCAACGCAACGCTGTGCGTGCAGTTCTCGCGGTTCGAGGGATTCTCGCTCACGATGGCCGAGGCAATGGGGCTGGGAATTCCCTTGGCAATCTCGGAGTCGCTACGGACCAGCGACCTCTTTCGGGAGAGGGGCTTGGGATTGACGCTGACCGACGACCCGTCTGCCGCAGCGGCAGTGTTGCGTTCGGCCGTCTCGAACACCGAGCTGTTGGCGCGTATCTCCGATGCCGGTAAGGCTTATGCCTCGTCACACTTCGGCTCGGCACGCACTGCTCAAAGCCTGGTCGACTTCTATCAGGCGGTCAAAGACGGCGCCGGGGAATCGCCGAAGAAAGTCTGACTTTCGAAGGCTGGGGAGATCCGATCTCGCCCCTTGCGACGACGGCCAACGCGTACGCCGTCGGAACGAACAGGTACCAATAGTTCAGGGTCTGCGTCAGCAGGTTCTCCGAGAGCAGCTGCACCGCAAGAGATGCGCTGATCGCAAGTGCCCCGAGCACCACGGCGCGATCGAACCCACTGCCGGCGCGTTGGAGCGCGCGCCGCAGATCGAGACCCATGAGCGCCATCATCACGCCAAGCGCCGCCAACCCGAAAATCCCCGTCTCGACGTACGCCTGCACAAATCCATTGTGGGGAGGCAACCCCTCGGGGGTCGACTTCTGCACCATGAGGATACCGATCCCGGTAACAGGATTCTCCTCGCCCAGCGGCAGCACTCTCCCCCAGTACCCGAGACGCCACGCCAGCGAGTTCGCGTCACCGTTGCCGACCGCCTCTGTTTGGCCGAGTTCGCCGAGCCGTGTCGTGACCGACGGCACGGCGATGAGGATCACCGCTACCGCGACGGCCAAGATTCCAAGGATCCTGCGATCCTGCACAATGCCGATGATGACGAGCCCGACGAGTAGCCCAAGCCACGGACCCCGGGCATAGGTGTTCAAGAGGAGGAAGCTTGCGACCCCTCCGCAAGCGATCGTGGCGACTCTTGCCCGTCCTTCGAGATGTGGCGCCAGTGCAACGGCCAAGAGCACGATGATGGTGAGGTAGCTCGCGAAGGCATTCGGGTGCACGAAGGTGCCCGTAATACGCCCAACTTCGGTGTAGTCACCGGTCTTCGGCCCGCCGAAAAGCTCGACGACGGCGAATATTGCAGGAAATCCCAACGACGCAAAGAACGCTATAAGCAGTGCATTGATCCGTTCGGGGCGATCTGTATACAACTGTTCCAGGACCACGATCATTACGGCGGCCGAAAGTACCTTTGAAGCCGTTGCAAGGCTCTCGAAGACGTGGTCAGCCCCCAATGCGCTCACACCACAAGCAAACGCAAAGACCAGCAGTGCCTTGGCCACGCGGGAAACCCCGACGAATGTCCCAGTCCGGTGCCTGGCCAGCAACCACAACAACGCGCTGGCGAGAAAGATGACCCCAACCACGGTTGATGGATCCAGGGAACCCGAACCCAACGCACCGATCTTCATGGCATCGAACACCGGCCGAAGCGAAAACAACAACAACAACGTTGGCCAAAACCGGGTCATCACGCCCGTCGCTGCAACGATTCCTGCGATGAGGGCCGTGGCGCCGACGAAGAGGTTGCGCTGGCTCGGGCCGCCAAGCCCAACCAGCACCCCGATGGCGATGGAAACCGCGACCGCCCCGCACACCCCGAAGACGACGAGCACCCGAGTCGAGACCGAGGCAACCCCGGGCGGATGATTTATGCCCGCGTTGGGACTGTTCGCGGCGACCGTCGTACGCATTCACTCAGGGTAATACTCAAAAAAGCCGTAGGTTGACCAGACTAACTAGGTGCCACCGTGACAACAGTTCAACGCAAAGCGGATAAAATGTCCGACTCCCGACTGATAAAGTCGGCCTGACAACCTCGTGCGGAGAGATCGGCTCGCGTGTTATGGAAATCGCCAGCTTCTTGAATCTGACGCCTCGGAGGTTGATAGCTCTGGCTGTTGCCGGCAGTTTGGCGGCCGCTGCCGCCGGGTTGTTCGCACTGAGCCGACCCACCACGTATGAGGCGACGGCAGTTGTCTTCGTCGGTCAGGCGCTCAATCCCGGGGACAGTTCCTTCAATATTGATCCATTAGTGGCAGATTTTCGCTCCGCCTTGGACCTCCCATCTGTCACCCGTGCTGTGGCGAAGAGGGCAAAGGTCGACGAAGGTTCGATCGGCGATGTGACGACGTACGGCGGAGACCAGGGTGGTTCGCCGGTCACAATGACGTATACCGGAACCTCCGAGCAGAACGCCCGCCAAATCGTCACCGCGTACGCTACCGAGGGCCTCGCCGCAGTCGCATCCCGCCAGCGGGACCGCGCAGCCATCGCCCTCCGCACAACGCAGGCCAGTCTCGACGCGATCAACCAAGACTGGAACGCTTTCCAAACAGCGATCGACTGGACTGACATCGACGCGGCGCGAGCCGCGGCATTCGCTGCCTACAACGGCGATCAACGCACGCCCGAACAGGCAAAGGTGCTCGCACAACTCACCGAAGGACAGAACAAGGCGGCGGGCCTCAAGCTGCAAATCTCCAACGCGCAACAAGAGCTGAGCGACGCCCGGGCTCGTGTCGCCAGGGCCGAAGCCGCGCTCCTCGCTGCGCGGTCGCCGGATCTGGTATCGGTCACCGACGTGAGGGCGCTCTCCAAAATGAGCAAGGTCGCGCGCAGCGTTATGGCAACAGCTGTCGCCATCGTCGCACTTGGCGTGGGTCGCCATTATCGTGGCTGATCGACGCCGCAACGCGCTCACCGCGATGGTTGCGCCATACGACGAGGGTCCGCGTCAGCCTGCGCGACTGACAAAGAAGTCCAACGTAGGTGACAGATACACCGTCCGTCAGCCCGGCTAGTGCAGCGATGCGCATAGCAATCATCGGCACGCGCGGGGTCCCTGCGCGATACGGCGGCTTTGAAACACTGGCAGAAGAAGTCGGGACCCGCCTCAGCACGCGTGGTCACGAAGTCGTCGTCTACTGCCGCAACCCCAGGTCAGAAACTCCACGAGTACCGGGGCATGACGTTGGTGAACCTTCCTGCGTTGCCGCTTCGTGCTGCAGAAACCCTCTCCCATACCGGACTGTCGTGTCTGCATCTGCTGTTCCATCGAGTTGACGTCGCCATCATGTGCAATGTGGCGAACGCCGTGATGTTGCCGCTCCTGCGCCTACGCCGAATTCCCGTCGCAGTCAATGTCGACGGACTCGAGTGGAAACGGTCCAAATGGGGGCCGTTGGGCAAGCGCTGGTACATGCTCTCCGAACGCCTCGGTGTACGACTCGCCGACGAGATCATCGCCGACTCGAGGGGAATCGGCGACTACTACCGTTCGAGCTTCGGCGCCGAGAGCACGTTCATCGCGTATGGGGCTCCAATCCTTCGCAACGTGAGCGCCCAGCCGGTGTGCGATTTTGGGATCGAACCCGGTCGCTATCACCTCGTCGTCAGCCGTCTCGAACCTGAGAACCACCTCGCCGAAATCATCGCTGGATACCGTCTCAGCGCCTCGGAGATTCCGCTCGTCGTCGTCGGCGACGCCAAGTACGGCGCCGCCTACAAAGAGCACATCGAAGAACTAGCGGCACGCGACCGCCGGGTCCGGCTCGTCGGCAGCGTCTACGACCTGGATCTGCTCGACGCCCTGTACGCGCACGCCCGCAGCTACACCCACGGGCATTCCGTCGGCGGCACGAATCCTGCGCTGCTCCGCGCAATGGGCGCAGCAGTCCCCGCGATCGCATTCGACGTCGTCTTCAATCGTGAGGTGCTCGGCGACGATGGGCGCTTTTTCTCGACGCCCGAGCAGTACGCACAGGCCATCGACGCTGTCGATGCCGACCCCGATGGCGCTGCAGAGCGTGGGGCGAAATTGCAGGCTCGCGCTGAGTCGGAGTACGACTGGAACACCGTGACCGATCGATACGAGGCACTGTGCGCCAGGCTCGCGAACCCCACGGCCACCGCCTGAACATGCGCACTCGTTCACGGCGCCGGCGTCGCCGCCGGAGGAGGACGCTCCTGAAGGCGCTTGCCACTCTGAGCGGTGCAACGTTGCTCGTCATGTTCGCATTCGACATCGGAATTTTTGCGAATCCGTCATCGAGCCCCGAAACGACCGGTCAACACCGCAACCCCGCGACGTCCAGACCCGCTGTGCAACAACCGGAAACAACATCGAAACCTGGTCCGCTGAACTCGGTCGACCTGATCGTCTCGGACCAACAGCGTGCCCACAACGGCGTGTTGCCTTTGGATCCACTTGTCGACTGGAAACACGTGCCGGTGATTCAGGTCGGCAACAACGCAGCCTCAATGCGCGCTGCCGTTACCTGGGGCGTGCTCTTCGTCGACGGGCGCCGGACCAACGCCGCCTTGCGTCCAGAGACTGGGAACACACGCGTCCAGGTGCGCGGGATCCAAACGTGGCTGCTCTCGAAGGCGACCGGGTCCTGGCACTTGATCG
Source organism: uncultured Acidimicrobiia bacterium (assembly GCA_963785035.1). Lineage (GTDB taxonomy): Bacteria > Actinomycetota > Acidimicrobiia > IMCC26256 > CAWATG01 > CAWATG01. The sequence continues at coordinate 222,775 of CAWATG010000015.1, read as the reverse complement.
CCGACAAGGAGGAGTCCGGCGGCGCCTATCCCGAGAACTTCGGACACAACAGTGCAGGACCGATCGACGTTCGTTCGGAACCCGAAGGCATCAGCGCCAAGCTCGATTTCAGTGCTGGGCGCAACGCATGGCATTTCTGGAACCCCCGCGGGACGCTTGATCCAACCGACATCGCGGCCATGTTCGGGACGTTCCAGGCCCGTTTGATCCTCGACGACCCGAACGGACCCGATGACCGAAGTTTCTGGTCGTCACGCCTTCTCGCCGGCGCCGGTATCGACTACTGGCAGACACTCGGCTCGCCGTGGCCAACCAACCGCGGAGCCAGCATCGGCCGCTTCAAGTTCGTGACGTCGCAATGGCGGGCCTTCAACACGACGACGGCAACTGCCGAGCAGCTGCGGGCAACGCCGCCCCCGCTCGCTGAAGCTCCTTAGAGCCAAGCGTCACCGTCCTTTTTTACCGATACCTCGCGCCTCATCCCGTTTAGCCGTTCAAGTTTTCGGCGCCCAGGGTCGATGACCTCTCTTGAGTGCACGCCTCGGAGACAGAGGATCTCCAAGAACAGTTCAGCTGTTCTTCTCGGGTCACTTAGGGAGGACAACACATGTTGCAGCCTTGGTCGAACGCGCCCAAAAACACCAAACGACATATACAGCGCTGGGGTGGGGCTCTTCTCGCCACCATCGTCGCCACCGGTTCCGTATCCCTCGGACTCTCACTGGGCGACGCCCCCGCAAGCGCCACATCTCCTGCAAGAGCGACGACATTGGCTCGTGCGGTCTCGACCGCCACTGCCGAACCCTCGACACCTTCCAATGAGGTCGGCTACTTCGGATCCGCCGAGAACCAACCGACCGTCCAGAACATCGTCTCCATGGTCTCCACCCCCGACGGGTCGGGCTACTGGGAGATCGCAGCTGACGGCGCCATCTACTCCTACGGCTCCGCACAATTCTTCGGCGCAGCCTCGACCCTGCGCCTCGCCAGCCCCATCGTGGACTCGGCTACGACACCTGGCGGTCGCGGCTACTGGATGACTGCCGGCGATGGCGGCGTGTTCTCCTATGGAGACGCAGCCTTTCACGGTTCCGCCGGCGACATTCGTCTCAACCAGCCAGTCGTCGGGATGGCATCGACGCCGAGCGGTAAGGGCTACTGGCAGGTGGCTCGCGACGGTGGCGTCTTCTCCTACGGCGATGCCATTTTCCGCGGTTCGACCGGCGGAATGCCGCTCAACCGCCCAATCGTCGCGATGGCCGCGACACCAAGCGGTAAGGGTTACTGGCTCGTTGCCTCCGACGGGGGCGTGTTCTCGTTCGGCGACGCCAAGTTCCTCGGCAGCGCCGTGGGTGTGATCCCCCACCTCGACGCCGTGACTTCGATCGCGTCAACCGATTCGGGTATGGGCTACTACCTCTTGACCCGAAATGGTGGCGTCTACTCCTACGGAGACGCGGAGTTCCACGGTGCTGCGACCGGGATGTTGGATTCCGACGCCGTGGCACTGGCTACCACTGCTCAGCGTCGCGGCTACTACGTCGTGAGTCGCCGAGGCCGCGTGCATCCGATCAGGCCCCGCAAGCCAGGTGCGCCCAAACCGGACACGCACCACAGCCACCGTCGGGCGGGATCAACTCAGTTGCCCTGATCGCATCGGACCAGCGTGGATTCCACGAGGGTGTCATTCCCCTTCCTGATGGTTACTCGTGGAAACCCGGTCCTGAGATCCAGGTGGGTAATGACAACGCCGGCATGCAGTCCGCCGTCACATGGGGCGTGCTCTTCGCCGACGGGCTTCCGCAAAACCAGGGGTTGAACCCGGGAACCGGAAACACCCGCGTGCAGGTGCGTGCCGTGCAGTGTTGGTTGCTCTCCAGGAGCACTGGAAAATGGATCCTGGTCACCTCGGGAGCGGAGAAGGGAGACGCATACCGGGAGGACTTCGGGGGGAACGTCTCGAATCCGATGTCGGTGCGGACCGAGTCCGAAGGCGTGAGCGGCAAGCTTGACTTCTCTGCGGGCCGTAATGCATGGCACTTCTGGGCTCCCCGCGGGACGATCCCTGCCAACGACGTCGCCGCGGTCTACGGCACGTTCCAGGCGCGGCTCATCCTCGACAACCCCAATGGTCCCGACGATCGCGCTTTCTGGTCACAGCACCTCCTCGCCGGTAGCGGCGTCGACTACTGGGCCAGTCTGAGCGCAAACTGGCCGAACAACCGTGGCGCAAGCATCGGCAAGTTCAAGTTCGTCACGAACGAATGGGCGGCCTTCAACACCACAACCGCGACGCCGGCACAGCTCAGCGCCTCGCCGCCACCGCTGTAGGCATTGACGTGCCCTCGAAGTACTACCGCGCTGCTGCGGTCAGTACTTCGAGGGCACGCTGCACCATCGTGGAGACGGAGTAATCCACTTCGAAGCGCTGCCGTCCCACATCACCCAGACGCCTCCGCAACGCCGCGTCGGCAATGACACGGGTCAGCGCCCCGGCGAGCGCGCCGATATCCGGCCCGTTGGACGTGGTCGGCAACAGGTATCCATTCACGTCGTCGGTCACCGCTTCGGCGACACCGCCGACATCAGTCGCAATGACCGGCAGACCCGCGCTCATCGCCTCGATAATTGATAACGGCAGAGACTCCTTGGTGCTCGCGAGGGTAAACACGTCGGCCACTTGCAGGATTGATCCGATCTCGCCCTCCCAAGCGATGACCGCCGCGCGCCCGGCCAGTGGCTCCGCTGCTGCGAGATCCCGCAGCTCCGCGGTATAGCCCTCGTCACCATCGCCCACCACAAGAAATCGCGCCTCGAGCCCGTTTTCGACGACCCTCGCAGCGGCGCGGAGAAACGCACGCTGACCCTTGTAGGGAAGAAGCCTTCCGACATGCACAACCAAGGGGCCCGAACCGCCGACAAGCGCCTCGACCTCGGCACGCGCCGAGCGTGCAGCACGGGCATCGGCGACGCCATTGGGAATCACGACAACGGAGCTCTCGGCAAGGCGCGCTCGCTCTCGTAGGTCCTGGGCAAGACGCCCGCTGTCGGTCACGACACGGGCGGCACGACGCAGTGACGAGCGCTCCGCAACACGGATTGCGGGGCTGCGCCAATTGTCGATCAAGTACGACGAGGCGACATACGGCGCTCGACGCCGCACAGCTCGCCGCGCAGTCGATCCGAGACGATCGAATCCGGCATTGAGGTCCAACGCCAAGGGGGTCAGGATGTTGGGGCGAGTCTGGTGCGCATCGATGACGTCGGGATCAAATGAGCCGACAAGGCGCGCCAGGCTGAGTAGTCCGCGGGGGTCGGCGCCGTTGGTGCGCTCGATCACCTGCAAACCAGCTCCGCACGCGCGCACTTCTTGAGCCCAGATTCCTTCGTCGCGCAAACACGCCACCAGAACCTCGTGACCGCTGCGCGCGTAACCGCACGCCAGAGAAGCAGCGCGGCGCTCGACGCCACCGAAGTCGAGGTTGCGTACCACCATCAGTATGCGCACGGGCAGCCTTCCGCGCAGTCATCCAGATGAGGCGCCACGAGATCCCGTCGCTCAACCCTGGTATGTGGATGCGAACCACTCCGCCGTACGTGCCAGACCACTCGAGAGATCCGTTCCCGGCGTCCAGTTCAGCGCACGTAGACGTGTGGTGTCCGCGCTCCATCGTTGCGCATCACCAAGGCGAACTGCTCCCGTGAAGGTGAATTCGGGATCCTTGCCATACACGCGCGCGAGTTCTCGAGCGAGCTCCAGCGTCGACACGTCGACCCCCGACGCCACGTTGTACACCTCGCCATGCATTGGCCCACGCTCCGCAACCACCATCGCAGCACTGGCAATATCGTCGACGAAAACCATGTCGCGGCGTTGTCCGCCGTCACCGATTATCTCCATACTCGTTGGATCGGTGGTGAGCTTGACGAAGAAGTCGTAGACGATCTGCTTCCTTTGCCGTGGCCCGTATGCCGAGAACACGCGAAGCGATGCCGTCGGCAAGCCGTGCAGGGTTGCGTAGACCTCGGCGTAGCGCTCAGCGGCAAGTTTCGACACGCCGTAGGGGCTGATCGGCACAAGAGGATCGTCCTCGGCAACCGGCAGGTGGACCGGATCGCCATAGACAGCTGCGGACGACATGATGACGACACGCGGGCTGCGCCCCGAACGACGCGCTGCTTCAAGAATTCGCAGGACCGCGACGCAATTCTGCATCAGGTCCATCTCCGGGTCGTCGACCGACGGCGGTAAATAGGCACTCGCCGCGAAGTGGAAGATCGCATCAGCCTTCGCAATGACGGGTCCGAGCACCTCGGTATCGAGCACGTCGCCATCGACAAAGTCGTAGTCGCCCGCGACAGACCGAAGGTTCTCGGAATCGCTGGTGGTGCCATTGTCGAGCACCGTCACGACGGCCTGCTCAGCAACCAATCGTTCGACGACATGACTGCCGATGAACCCGGCGCCACCCGTCACGACGACGTGCCGGCCCGCAAAAGCGGAACTCACCATATTGAACTCGACATGCTGCATCCAAGGATCAGGCCCACCATGGGCAATCGGTACGCGCGTGCGCCACCACGTTACGTCGTTCGCAGGACCGCCCGAGTTCCCCGAATGCGCAACGTGCACGAACGCGCAGTCTGTAGGAGCGGGCAATCCCGCAGATCAGCGATGCACGATTCGCATGGCAATCGCCTTGCCCGTCGACAACAGAATTGCCAGGTCGAGCGAGACGGACCAGTTCTCGACGTAGAAGAGATCAAGGCGGCGGTAGGCCAGAAACGAAGGGTTGTCACGTGCTTCGACCTGCCAGAGCCCCGTGATACCTGGGGGAACCCTGTGGCGAGCGTGCAATTCCTCGTCGAACGCGGCGACCTCTGAAGGCAACGCGGGACGGGGGCCGACCATGCTCATCTCACCGCGCAGCACATTGAAAAGCTGTGGGAGCTCATCGAGGCTCGTTGTCTCCAGGAACCGACCGACCTTCGTTCGACGTGGGTCTACTGCCAGCTTGAAAAGCGGACCGTCGCTGCGCTCATTGTCGTTCGTGATGTCGACGAGCATCCTTTCCGCGTCCGGCACCATCGTGCGCAGTTTGACGCACATGAAACTTCCGACCGTCCTTCCCGACGCGCTCCTGTCGGAAAAACACCGGCCCGCGGTCCTGCACCTTGATCGCAATCGCTGCAAGGATCATGATCGGCGCCGCGATGACGAGCGCAACGCCGGCCAGGACGATGTCGATGGCGCGCTTCGCGCGTAGCTGCCACACGGTCAATGCAATCGGCTCGAGGTAGAACAGCGGCTCATAGGCCAGTGGCAACGACCGCAGACGACTTTGCGCGATGCCCTTCAGGCCGCTCGAGAGATGGACATGCACGCCGTTGGCGAGCAGTTGGCGGGTGAGCGCATTGAGCTGCTCGGAGGAAACAGCGCTCGCAGCGATCACTGCGCCGTTCGATCCTGTCGCCTTGACCGCTCGGGCAGCATCGGCGATCTCGCCGAGCCAGGGCACGTCGGTCGCCCACATCCTGCGGTGATCTCCGCAACCGACGATCCCGCTGACGCGAAAGCCGAGTTCAGGATGTGTGGAGAGCAGACGGTAGAGCTCGAAGCCCTCCTGGTTCCCGCCGATGATGACGATCGGACGGGTGAACCGTCCATTGGCACGCGCTGACTTGAGCCAACCGTCGTATCCCCCACGGAACATCGCCAGGAGCACGAACATCAACAGACCGCCGAGAGCGGCACGGACCCCGGTGACGGTGAGGTCCAAGACCTGCGCAACCAGGTAGGCGAGCATGCCCGAGAGCACCGAAGCGCGCCCGAGGCGCTCAAGCTCCACGGCGCGGACGCCACACACCCGAGCGAGGTACAGACGTTGTGACGCAATACCGGCAAGACCGGCGACTGTCATGACCGCAACCGCCGCTGCAAGCGCAACGGGCCGGCCCGCAAAAGGACTCGGGTTGCGACCCGTGACGAACAGAGCCACCGTCCAGGCCAATGCGACACCGACAACGTCGCCAAGAACGAGAATCCGACGGAGAACAAAGCCGCTCGCAGGCGCTGCATTCACGGCTTCATGAAAAAGTGGCAGCGGTTCGACCTCGGGCACGGGCACGTTGTGCTCATGAAACGACTGGGAGCTACTCACGCAGTCCGCCAAACTCTCCGCTTGCATACGTCGAGGTCGTGTATTGCGAATCGCGGAGCGAGCACCTCCATGGCACCCGTACACGTCTGATCACACCGGAATCAACCGTGCCGAAAACGTCCTTGCCAGGTCCGACATCCATTCCGGCCACGCCGATGAGATACGACGAATACAACCTCCGCGTGCACTCATGTCCAAATGAGTTCTCTTGCGGCGGATTGTAGACGGCCAGCGACCGGAGTGATAGGCGATCTGCGAAAAAATCCGTTGAGTGCATTGGTGACCATTACCTCCGAAGTGAGGTTCCAATACGCTCCCCGTTGTCGCTTGCGGGTTTCTTTCACCTAACGCCCGCTGTGACGCGTCATACTCACGCACCTGGGCGCACGTTCCACGCGTGTCACGTCGCGTGGAGTGTCCCTTATGTGGGTGCCGGCTCCTTCTCCGAACGCTCCTATCCCTCGATGGCGCGGCGCCGCCGACCAACGCGAACCATGATTCCACCTGCGCCGAGCGCAACAGCGCCGAGCGTTGCCATGCCGGCGACGTCTCCGCCGGTAACCGGCAAGCCCGAAGACGCCGACGCACTGACACCCTTGACCGCGACTTCGCCTTGCGCCGGGAAGTTGCCGACCTCGGGAACCTCCACCGGAGGCGGCGAGCACGCGATGTCAGAAGGCGATGCCGTAGGACAGACTTCCTGCGCGCTCGCTATCCCGGCACCGAGAGGGAGCGCGAGCGAAGCCGCGAACGCACCGGCAGCCGCAAATCGGATTGATCGTCGAGAGAACGCCACTACATCTGCCTCCGCACCAGGGATGAATTGACACTAATAGTAGCGAATAGTCACGCTACGTGCAATAGGTCTTTCACCCCGTAACAGACTTGTGCGGCTTTTGGGGTCATAGTACCATCTACTTCGCTTCTTGGCGCACCTCCTTCAGGCGGACCGTGCGGGCGTGGTCATCAATCCACACCCGAGCGCCGGCCTTCCAGGTGATCGTCGGCACCCGAGCCGACGACTCGATCCGCACTGCATCCACGCCACGCGGCAGCACGAACGTCACGACCACCGTGACCTTTTGACCTCGAGCCACCAGGACCCGAGTGGCAATCACCGTCGTGGGACCGTCGGAACCCGCCGCCACCAGACGCGGCGAACCCTCGAAACGCAGATCCGAGGCTGCACCCGGGACATTCACGGCCACGATCCCTGCGTACACCCCTTCCGGAAGCTGAAAGGTGGGACCGGAGATATACCGCGGCTCGCCCATCGGGACATGGTTCTCAATGGTCAGGGTGAGCGTCACTGCCCGACCGCCCTTGGCCGCCGGGGCGCTCTCGACCACCCCATTCAGCTCGAGGAACTGATCCAACTTGTTGCCGCCCTGGCTCTGCAGCGATGCCATCAGCGAATGGGATTGCAGTGCCCCGTCGATTCCGGCAGCGGTCCATGCCGCCTGCTGAGCCGGATCGCTCGACCACGCGAGAACATGGCGGCCCTTTGCCGCGCTCTGCAGCTGCTCGACCATGACGGACACATCCCAAGCTTTCCCATCAATGCCATGCATCGCCGCCGAGGCGATCTCGCTCAAGCGTTCCCGGCGGGCGGTCTGGTCATCGCCAAAACCCGGGGGAAGATCCAAGTACTGACGATGCAGGATCTCGTCGACAACCGTCTCAGCGCTGATCTGCTCACCCTCTACCTCAACCGGGCCAGTGGCCTCGAGCACCGCACGAAGGGCGATTGGATCCAATACGAGTACGCCCGTGACATCCCGACCCGTGCGCGCCTTCCACATCTCGACGGCCAACTCTGCCGAGGCAGCAAAGCGGGGTGACGCCGCCAGGTTGCGCCACTCCTGGTTCGGTGCAATCCACCCCCAGCGCGCCTGGAGATCCGCGTCGCGAATCGTGACAGCGCCCGACGGCAATTGTTGGTCCGTGACCGTCCTCATCTCGTCGATCTGGAGGGTGCCGTCCGACACCACCAACTCCCCCACACTGAGGAACATGCCCGCACCGGCACGCATCTCGGCATTGTTCGCAGCGATCACGAGATACCGAGTCGGTCCGCCGAGAAACGCCGTCATCCCGCGCGACGCCTCACCAGTCTCCGCGAGCGCCTCGCGTACCTTGTCCAGCTTCTCCGCAAAGCGATCACGCGCACTGGCAAGCGGCCCCACGAGCGCCTTCGACGGCCCCAACGCCACCGTGCTCAAGCGTCTATTGGTTCGCTGGACAATGCCGTTGAGTCGTTTGGCGATCAGGACCCTTCCCGCACCCGACGATTGCTTGCCATCGATCTCCCGTCGTGCATCGGCCACCGCTTGTGTACCCGCGCTCACGACGGTGTCGGCCGAGCTGATGAGCGCGTCGATGCTGCGCAGCTGTCGGCCAATGATCGGCACAACCTTCAAGGGCCAGAGCAATGGTGATTCGATGTCCGCTCGCGCACGGGAAAAGTCAGCTTCTGCCTTTCGCAATGAGGCCAATCCCTCACCACGGATCAACTTCGCTGCGGTCATCTCCCGCTCGAAGGCCTCGAGGCGAACGATGCCTTGATCCGCCGAACGACGTGCGTTCAACATCATCAGCCCGGCCACCGACGCCCAGACCACAAGCACGACGACGCCGACGAGCCATCCCCATCGTCGCCGCCACCATCGCCGGCCTTGCCGCGTCGGCAGCGCCGATTCGTCATCAACAGGGTTCACCGCGGGCCATCGTAAGCGTTGCCATAGGCCGCGAAGCGCGTATGTTGAGGCAATGGACCCGGCACCCCAACGCGTGACTCCGTATCTGCTTCGTGCCGGACCCACGCTGTGCCCACGACGCCTGGCACTCGAACTCGATGCCGAGCCAGGAGTGTGGAGTCCACCGAATCGCGCACGGCTGCGCGACGCGTTCCTCCACGCGGCGCGAACCGACCTCGTGCAGCAAGCATCGACGTCTTCGAGCGCCTCCGGCGCACCAGCGTCCCTGCAACCCGAGGACGCACCAGCGTCCCTGCAACCCGAGGAACGCTCGGTGTACCGGCAACTTCGTCGCTGGTACCGGTCGCTCTACGGAGCCCGAGCCGCGCAGCTCGTCCTCCACGATTGCGACAGCCCGAGCGACGTCCCCGGACTCGACGTCAGACTCGGCGGCTGGGTGGACCTGACCGTCCGCGACGACAGCGGCACGCTCGAACTCCGCCAATTCGCCCCATGGAATCACCTGCCGACGACATCGGTCATGGATGTCGAACACATACAACTCGCCGTTGTGCGCCTGTCCAAGACAAACATGGGCCGCCCGATGCGTGTGAGTGCCGCCAACCTGCTCAACGGAGAACTCACCGAAGAGGTCATCGACACCGAAGCATTGGTTCCGGAACTCATCGACACAATCAACACGCGCGTCACCGCGCTGCGAAGCCGCGCTGACCGCGACCGCCCCGTACCCGGCGATGACTGTCAATCGTGCCGGTTCATAGCCTCATGTCGCGCCGTGCGCGGCGCCGCACCCACGTCGACTCCTCGCGATGACCTTCGCCCGAGCGTCATTACCCTGCATCCGACCGCCAACGAGAGATGGGCGCGATGCCAACGACTGTGGTTTCTTGCCGATGTCCTGCGTCTTCCTGTCAGTAATGCATCAGCAGCAGGAGACCACGGACAATTCGTCCACGAGATGCTGCGCATGATCCATCAAACGGGCACGTGCCACGACGCCACCCACGTCTCGGACCTGCTCGACGCCCACGGGGTTCCCGAAACCGGACGTGTCCGCGACGAGATCGCCGCGCACGCGCGCAACTGTCCGATTGCGGCAACGTCCTTGGGTCACGAACGCACGGTCGTTCGATTCCACCGACCGCCTGGCCGCGTCTTTCTCGTCTCGGCGCGGATCGACGCTCTGTGGTCACACGACGGCGTGCTCGACGTTCGTGATTACAAGACGGGAGCGCTGCACCTCCCTCGCGTTGCCGACGATCCACAGGCCCGCCTCCAGGCATGGGTCTTGGCGCCTGAAGCTGAGGGCCGAGGTCTGCGGCTCCGCCTCCAGTATGAGTATCTCTCCAACAACGTGGCGGACGATCCAGACCCATTCGAGCCCGATGCCGACGAAATCGACGCTATCGGCATTGAGCTCGACCAGGTCGTCACCGCAATGTGGTCGACGGACGACTTCATGGGTGTTGCGGACCAAGAGACGTGCGGGATATGTCGGTATCGGTCAATCTGTCGGGACAGCGCCGCGCCTGCTCCGCCGGGCTGGCCGCAACCGATGGCCGAAGGGGATGAACCGGCCACCAACGTGTGACACTATTCGGCATTGGACGATGGCCTCGACCAGCATTGGACACAATGAGCACAGTCAAACAGTCGGCTGGACGGATCCTGTGGTGGGGAAGCACCCTCGCCTGCCCACGTTGCGGCAGCCGCCATATTTTCCGTCGCTACCTGTTCCTACGCGAAGACTGCCCCGGATGCGGATTGCACTTCGAGCGTGAGGCGGGATACTTCACCGGCGCTCTGGCGATCAACATCATCGGTTCGGGCGGCCTGATGACCCTGGTCCTGGTAACTGCAATCGTCCTGACGGTGCCCGACATCCCGGTTGCACTGATCATGGGGCTGCTACTCCCCATCGGCTTGTTCGGACCGGTCGTGTTCTACCCGTTCTCCAAGACCATTTGGATGGCCATCGACCACGCATTGTTGCAACGTATGAATGTCGGGAACGCCGACGACTGAGCGGGCTTAGTTTCGGCGCGCGACCAGGACACGATCGCGCCCGGTCAGATCGACACGGATCACCGCATCCGGGAAGCCGTGCTCGACGGCCAACTGCCGCACCGTGTCACCCTGATGCGGTGCAAGTTCGCAGACCAGGGATCCGCCGGGCGCCAACCACGCACCCGCACCGGCGACAATCGCTCTCAACGCGTCGAGACCCGTTGGTCCACTGAACAGCGCAAGATGCGGCTCGTGGTCGAGCACATCGCTGGGTAAATCAATCGCCTCGGTCTCGGCGATGTACGGCGGGTTCGACACCACGAGATCGAGCCGACCACGGAGCTCGCCCGGAAGCGCGTCGAACCATGAACCCTGAGCGAGCCGGATCCGCGTCGCGACCGAACCCATGCCGGCGACGTTCGATCGCGCGACGGCCAGCGCAGCCTCGGAGACATCCGTTGCCCAAACTTCAACCCGATCGACCTCATGTGCCAGCGCGAGGGCAATCGCACCCGAGCCCGTCCCGAGGTCTGCCGCCATCAACGACCGGGCCCCATCTCGCGATTCGCGCTGAGCCCGAAAGGTGCGACGCTGCCGGACCAATTCATCGATGGCATAACCGGCAACGATCTCGGTCTCAGGTCGCGGCACCAACACGCGCGAGTCGACGAAAAGGTCGAGCCCACGAAAGGACCACATTCCAAGGACGTACTGCAACGGCCTGCCCGCACGACGCTCGTCAACCATCCGGTTCAGGTGCGCGAGCGCGACCTCAGTGGCGCTCTCATCTCCCTCACACGCGAGTTCAACCGGACCGTAACCCGAGACCCTTTGCAACAACCATTGTGCCTCGGCCTGTGCGGACTCAAAGCCGGCATCGCGCAGCGCAGCCTCCACCTCGATGAGGAGCGCACGCCAACTTCGATCACTCACGCGTCGCTCGCGCCCAGCTGTTCGGTTCGTTCGGCCGCTGCGAGCGCATCGACGATCTCGTCGAGTTGGCCTTCGAGCACTTGGGACAAACCATGCACCGTCAAACCAATGCGATGGTCGGTCACACGACTGTCCTTGTAGTTGTACGTACGGATCTTGTCCGAACGGTCACCGCTCTTGACCTGCTCGCGACGGGCGGCGGAGAGTTCGTTGTTGCGACGATCGTGTTCCATCTGCAACAACCGCGACCGCAGGATCCGCAGTCCCTTCTCCTTGTTCTGAAGTTGACTCTTCTCGTCCTGGCAGGTCACCACCAATCCCGACGGCTTGTGGGTGATGCGCACGGCAGAGTCGGTCGTGTTCACAGACTGTCCGCCAGGCCCGCTCGATCGGTACACATCGAACTCGAGGTCATTCGGGTCGAGAGCAACATCGACCTCCTCGGCCTCGGGCAGCACCGCAACGGTTGCTGCGCTCGTATGCACGCGGCCCTGACTCTCGGTCGCCGGAACGCGCTGCACCCGGTGTGGCCCGGCTTCATACTTCATCCGCGACCACGCGTCCGCCCCTTTGACCACGAAGGTCAGGTCACGAAAGCCGCCGAGGTCGGCCGGCTGGCTGGAAAGGATCTCGATCTTCCAGCCGTGTTCCTCGGCGTAACGCTGGTACATCCGGAACAGATCACCGGCCCAAATGTTGGCTTCGTCGCCACCGACGGCGCCGCGAATCTCGACGATGACGTTCTTTCCATCGTTCGGATCACTCGGGATCAGCAACTCGGAGATCTTTGTTGCCAGGCCGGCAATCTTCGTCTCGAGGCTTTCGGCCTCCGCGCGCCACTGCTCGCGGGCAGCGACATCACCTTCGGTCTCCGCAAGCTCACGAGCGTCGGCTAGGTCCGATTCGGCGGCTCGGTACAGCGCAAACGCTTCGACTACCGGCTTGAGCTCGGCATGGCGACGTCCCGCATCACGTGCCGCTGCTTGGTCACCAGATGAGTAGATCGCCGACAGTTGCGACTCGAGTTGCTCCAGCTCGACCTCGAGGTCGGCAAGATGTTCAAACATTCATGGGTTGACCGACGCGCGCATCGATTTCGCGGAGTTGGTCGGCGTCGAGGACCGCGCGCAATGAAGCAATCGCGACTTCGAGCTGGTCAAGCGAAGGTTCCCGAGTGGTGAGGCGCTGCAATGACAAGCCCGGCTTCATGAGAATCCGTACCCACGCCCAGCGCAGATGTCCGGCAGCGAAACGGATGATCTCGTAGCTCACACCGGCTATCACCGGGAGCATGACGACTCGCGAAAGGATCAACATCGGCAAGGAAGGCCGACCGAAGACCGTGTAGACAACCACCGCGACGAGCATCACCGTCAGCATGAAGTTGGTTCCGCATCGCACATGCTCGGTCGTGAACCGCTGTGCCGACTCGGGTGTCAACGGCACCTCGTTCTCGTACGCAGCGATCGTCTTGTGCTCCGCGCCGTGATATTGGAACACACGCTTGATGTCCTTCATTCGACCGATCAACACGATGTAGCCGAGGAAAAAACCCAGCCGCAAAGCGCCTTCGGCAACGTGGGCCCAGACACCGCCGAAACCGATGAAGGAGTCAGCTCGGCGAATCGCCAGAGCAGGCAACACCAAGAACAAACCCGAGAACAGGGCCATCGCAACGCCCATGGTCCAGCGCAGCGCGCCAGGCGACACCTGCTCCTCGTCGGGGATTTGCTGGTTCGCAGACCACGTGAGTGCTTGGAAACCCAAGCTCAACGATTCGACCAAGGTCATCACGCCACGCACGAATGGCACATGGACGAAACGCTCAGCCCAGCTCGGCGCCTCGCGTACCATGACCTCGACATCGCCATCAAGGGTGCGTACGGCGACAGCCCACGATGCAGAACCCCGCATCATCACGCCCTCCATGACGGCCTGGCCACCCATGAAGCGTGGGGCCGGCTGTCTTGGCATGACGGTCTCCGAGCCCTCTAGGACTTCTTGGACTTGGCGGTCTTGGCGGTCGGCTTCGCGTAACGACGTTGGAAACGCTCGACTCGGCCACCGGTGTCGACCAGCTTCTGCTTGCCCGTGTAGAAAGGGTGGCACTCGGAGCAGAGCTCGACCTGCAATTCCGAAACCGTCGAGCGCGTCGTGAAAACGTTGCCACACGAGCACTTGATGGAGCAGAGGTCGTACTTGGGGTGAATGTCAGTCTTCATAGTTCTGCTCAGTCTACCGGTTTATCGGCGAAGACGGAGAGTCAGCCACCGGGCGTCTTGGCGATCTCGGCGAGAAACTCGTCGTTGCTCTTGGTTGTGCGGATCTTGTCGATCAGCAGCTCCAGTCCGGCACCACCCTCGAGGGCGTTGAGCACCCGGCGAAGCTTCCACACCTGCTGCAGGCCACTCCGGTCGAACAGCAATTCCTCATGGCGGGTGCTGGACTGCTCAACGTCGATCGCCGGGTAGATCCGACGCTCGGCGAGACGCCGATCGAGGCGCAGCTCCATGTTGCCCGTTCCCTTGAACTCCTCGAAGATCACCTCGTCCATCCGGCTACCCGTGTCGATCAGAGCCGTCGCAATGATCGTCAACGAACCACCCTCCTCGATGTTGCGCGCCGCTCCGAAGAATCGCTTCGGTGGGTACAACGCTGTCGAGTCGACACCTCCGGACATGACACGTCCCGAAGCGGGTTGGGCCAGGTTGTAGGCACGAGCGAGACGTGTGATGCCGTCAAGGACGATGACGACATCGATACCCATCTCGACAAATCGCTTGGCGCGTTCGATCGTGAGCTCGGCGACCTGCGTGTGTTCTTCCGACGGACGGTCGAATGTGCTTGCGATGACTTCGCCGCGCAGCACGTGGCGACGCATGTCCGTGACCTCTTCTGGACGCTCGTCGACGAGGAGCACCATGAGGTGCACCTCGGGGTTGTTGCGCTCGATCGCGTACACCAGCTGCTTGAGGATCGTGGTCTTACCCGCCTTCGGTGGCGACACGATGAGCCCACGTTGACCCTTACCGATCGGCGCTACGAGGTCGACGATGCGGCCCGTGATGTTGAGAGGCTCGGACGTCAACTCCAACTTGAGTTTCGAGTCGGGAAACAGCGGCGTGAGATCTGCGAACCTCGGGCGATCGCGGGCATCGTCCGGCGACACGCCGTTGATCTCGTCGACTCGCAACAACGCCGGATACTTCTCATTGCTTGCAGCCGGACGCGCAGTCCCCTTGATCACATCACCCTTGCGCAGAGCGAATCTCCGGACCTGCGACGCCGAAATGTAGGCATCGTCGCGACCAGGAAGGTAGCCCGTCGAACGCAAGAACCCGTAGCCCTCGTCGCGCAGGTCGACGAGACCCTGTACGTCGACTGGCTCGGCAACGTTGACCTCACCACCACGAGACTCGCCACCACGAGGCTCGTTGACACCTTCGTACCCGCGCTCATTACGGTCACGGTTCCGACCGCGGCGACGACGTGGGCGGCGGGAGCCGTCAAGACCTTGGGACGTTCCCGGATCTCCTTGGGCCTGCGAATTCCGTGATTGTCCGGAGTCGCGTGGCCCGGATGCATCACGTCCACTGCGCCGAGAATCCGACGTCGAGGTGGACGTGCTCCCCCCTCCGTCTCCGATGTGCTCTCGGTTGCACGGTCCCTTGCGAAGCGGTCTCCGGTTGAGGTGCTCTCGGTTGAGGTGCTCTCGGTTGAGGCGCTCTCCATCGCGGTCGGCCCTGCAACGGAGGATGAGGACGACGACACTTGCGACGAGACGGGACTTTCGCCATTGGTCGCGGGCGCCGGGTCTGACATCCCTGCTCGCCGACCGGCTCCGAACAGGACGGATGGGCAACACCTCGTCGTCTGCAACCGTGGTCGACGTACGCGCTGTGAGCGCCTCCTCCTCGGCGAGCACCGACGCTATTGGATCGTCGTCGGCCGCCTTCGTCGAGCGAACACGCTTGGGTCGCACACGAGCGGCTTCCGCCGTCCCGTCCGATCCGCCGCCGGTGGCACCAAGAATGGCATCGACGAGGTCCGACTTCTTGAGACGTGTGATCCCCCGCAATCCAATGGCGCCAGCGATGGCATGAAGCTCCTCGCGGTCCTTGCCTTCGAGCTTCGAACGCTCGAGCTGGCCCGTAGAACCACCCATCATCGATATCCCCTTGTGAGCTCAAAAACTCGGAGGTCCCGCGAGCATCGCTACGCGAGACCGGTTGACAAAACACGGTGTTGTGCGACGAGACGGTGTTGTGCGACGACACTGGTACCGGCGTACCGCCCCCGGCCGAGCCTTCAGACCCGTTCGTGGCGCCGGCAAGAAGGTTGAGCAACGGTGCCAGGCTCGTTGTGCGCTTCGGCGCACCGAATTCGCCCATCATGACATGCCGAAGGTCGGTGGTGTCGGCAACCAAGCAAACATTTGCTGGAGTGAATGTCGAGGTCATACAGCTCTCAAGAAGATTCGCCCGCACATCCGCAGGGCACGAGAGATGGGGACCGTACCGAGATCGCGTTGGTGGTCGTAGCGCGAGCCGCGAAGACCAGCGAGATCGGAGAACAAGTCTCGAGCATTCGCACCCAAAACTCTGGGCGACGCCCGGGTACGGGATGTGACTCGGAAAATCCCAGCGCTTCCAGAACGACTCCGGGAGCGACGAAGGGACGTCCGAGAAGTGTAACGGCATTTTCGATGGTCGACCAAATAGGCAGACCCGCAGAATCTGAAAGAATTTTCGGGCGAAGAGACGAATTCGCCCTTCCTGAACCCCGAAGCTCCTTATACAGGTGCGAGCAACCGCGACATCAGCTCATGGGCCGGAACGACAACGCTGTCTCGGGTGGCCACCTCCGTGTAGTGGCCGCCGCGACCAGGAACCTCAGAGTCGAAGAGGAGGTACGGCACCGGATCGCTGGTATGCGTCATCAAAGCGCACGGCGTCGCATGGTCCGGCAAGAGCAGGACTCGAAACGGCCCCGTGGTTTCGAGCGCCGCGACAAGCGGTCCAATGACCTCACGGTCCCAGGATTCCAGCGCAGCGATCTTCACGTCGACCAGACCCTGGTGACCCGCCTCGTCGGTCGCCTCAACGTGCAACAGGAAGAAGTCGCGATCGCGCAGACTTGCGATGGCGGCATCGGTCTGCGCCACGTAGTCATTGTCGAAACCGGCGGTCGCACCTGGGACGTCCACCACATCGATTCCAGTGAGCACCCCAAGCCCACGCACCAAGTCGACCGCGGAACTGAGACGACCTGCTAACCCCGAATCGCTTCTCGAACGGTTGCATCTGCGGGCGGACGCCTTGGCCCCAAAGCCAGATCTGCGTTGCCTTCGAGCCGTTCAGCGCGCTCGCTCCTTGCACCACCGGCTTCGACGCTTCCATCAAGGCGATCAGCCGTTCACCGGCATCGCCTTGCGGCAGGACTGCCTGACGGCCGGTCAGGTCATGCGGCGGCACACAATCCGCGCTGGCCCATTCCTTTGGAACGACGACAAGATGCCGGTACTCCACGCCCGCGTGGAACCGGACACCATCACGACCGCCGCCGAGTTCGGCGTCGAGCGCTGCGATGATCGGACCGCTCTGCTCGCTGGTGATGTGACCGGCGGCGAAATCCACCATCGTGCCGTCGGCAGACACGGTCACGAGATTGCAGCGGAATGCGACTTCGTCGGGTCCCAGTTCTACGCCCATCGCTGCGGCTTCGATCGGAGCGCGGCCGGTATGGAACTCCACCGGGTCGTACCCCAGGATCGCCATGTTGCCCACGTCGCTTCCCGGTGGGAGACCTTCGGGAATGACCGCGGCGCGACCCACCTCGCCCGATTGCGCCAGTCGCGCGAGATTGGGCATGGCCGCGACTTCGAGCGGGGTCCGTCCGTCCAGAACGGCGAGGGGCTCATCGGCACACCCATCAGGGACCAAGACGACATACTTCATGGTCCCAAGGTACTCGCGCACCTCCGCCGAAGCCTCCGCATTTGCGCTCGGATGCGACCTGCCTGCAAAAGGACCGGTTGCTCTGTGTATGGTCGGCCCATGGTGCGACGTGGCCGACGAACATCGGGTTCCCTCGTCTCAGCGATGTGCACGGTCCTCGTCTCGATGGTCGTGCTCGGCGCGTGCGACAACGACGAATCCGCGGACCGGCCGACTGTTCCCACGATCTCCGCCGGTTCGACCACGACAACCGGCGCACCCGGAACCCCGGCCCCGCCCACACCGCCACAGGCTGCCGGCGCCGACGCGGATTCGCTTCGGACAGCATTCGTCCTGACTCGCCTCGATGTCGATGTCCCACGCGTGACAGCACTCGCAACCAGAGCAGACGATCCCGCGTTGTATGTCGCTGCACAGGACGGCAAGGTTTTCGCAATCCGCGACGGCAAGCTCGTCTCGACGGCCGTCCTCGACATCTCGAAGCTCGTGAGCAACGGCTTCGAGCAGGGGCTTCTGGGCATCGTGTTCTCACCCGACGGCGCCCGGCTCTACGTGGACTACACCGATACCGCCGGCGACACCCGCGTCGTCGAATACCAGATCACCGGCACCGGTGTCGTGGATCCCGCAACTGCGCGCACGCTGCTCGAGGTTGAACAGCCGCAGGCGAATCACAACGGCGGCCAGCTCGCGTTCGGACCGGACGCCATGTTGTACATCGGTCTCGGCGACGGGGGCGGTGCGAACGACCGCGGCTCCGGCCATGTCGCGGGCGGCAATGGTCAGTCTCTCGAGACGCTGCTCGGCAAGATCCTGCGCATCGATCCACAACCCACGGCCGCCTCGCCGTACACGATTCCCACTGACAACCCCTTTGCCCACGGCGGCGGCAGACCTGAGATCTGGTCGTATGGGCTACGCAATCCGTGGCGCTTCTCCTTTGACCGCGAAACAGGCGATCTCTGGATGAGCGACGTCGGCCAGGACAAGTGGGAGGAGATCAACCTCTCGCCGGGCGCGACATCACGCGGCGCGAACTACGGGTGGCCGGCGTTCGAAGGATCACATCGCTTTGCCGGCGACGCCCCCAGACGGCGCAGTCGGTCCGATCTACGAGTACTCACACCGCGACACCAACGGATGTTCGATAACGGGTGGCTACGTGTACAGGGGCACACGGATTCCAGCGATGCGAGGGTGGTACCTGTTCTCGGATTTCTGCCACGGCAAGATCGAAGCCATTCGCGTCGTGAACGGAAGAGGTCGAACGAGCCTCAGCCCTTGGGCTCACAGTCGACTCGCCGGGGAGCTTTGGGGAAGACGGCTTTGGGGAGCTCTACGTGCTGTCCCAGACCGGCGCCATCTTCCGCTTCGACCCCGCGTAAGCACCGTATCCCGCAGTGGCGCACGGGAGCGTCGCAAACGTGCAGTGTCAGAGGCCGAGCGCCGCTGCGACTACCTGCTCATCGGCGTCGACCGCCTCGCCCACCTCAACCTCGGCGATAGCTCGCTGCGGATCCTTGAGACCATGACCGGTGACGGTGCACACGACGGTCTCGCCGGGACGGACAACATCCGTTCGGCACGCCTTCATCAGCCCCGCAACCGATGCAGCCGAAGCCGGCTCGACGAAACATCCTTCGAGCACCGCAAGAAGTCGGTATGCGTCGAGGATCTCCTCGTCGGTCACCGCGTCGATCCCGCCGCCGGAGTCGTCGCGCGCAGCGAGCGCCGTGTCCCATGACGCCGGGTTTCCGATACGAATCGCAGTCGCGATCGTCTCAGGATGCGCAACCGGCGCCCCGCTGACGAACGGCGCAGCGCCCGCTGCCTGCCAGCCGAGCATCCTGGGAAGTTGCGTTGACCGGCCGAGCGCGCGGTATTCGTTGTATCCCTTCCAATAGGCAGAGATGTTGCCCGCGTTGCCGACTGGAATGCAGTGGACGTCGGGCGCCTCGCCAAGTCGATCGACAATCTCGAAGGCTGCGGTCTTCTGACCCTCGATACGGAAAGGATTGATCGAGTTGACGACGGTGACCGCACCCCGCTCACCCAGTACACGAACGATGGCGAGCGCCTCGTCGAAATTGCCGCGGATCTGCAGCACCTTTGCCCCATGGATCAACGCCTGCGCCAACTTGCCGAGCGCAATCTGACCCTCGGGAATGAGCACAGCGGCGACGAGACCAGCGCGAGCGGCATACGCTGCCGCCGACGCGGACGTGTTGCCTGTTGATGCGCACACGACCGCCTTGGCGCCGGCTTCCACCGCCTTGGAGATCGCCATCGTCATCCCACGATCCTTGAAGGAACCCGTGGGGTTTGCACCTTCGATCTTGAGCAGCACGCGAACACCGAGGCGGCTCGTGAGCTTCGTGGCCTCGAGGAGCGGTGTGTTGCCCTCCAGGAGCGTCACGACTGGCGTGTCCGACGAGACCGGTAGGTGCTCGCGATATTGCTCGATGATGCCCGGCCAACCGGGCGACGTGCCAAGGCTCATTGGTCATCGCCGATCACGCGCAGCACGCTGCCGATACGACGCACCGAGTCCAACTCTCCAACCTCGGCAATGGTTGCGCGCAGATCCGCTTCACGTGCTCGGTGTGTCACGAAGATCAAGCGTGCATCGGTGCCGATACCGCTCTGCTGCATGGATTTGATCGAAACGCCATGGCGACCGAACGCGCCCGCAACAGCGGCCAGCACGCCTGGCTGATCGGTTGCCTCGAGCAAGAGGTAGAACTGCGTCTCGACGTCACCGATGGGCCGGATCGGCTTGCGAATCAATGCTCCGATCGTTGCCCCTCGACCCCCGGCGGAAAGGTTCTTCGCCGCGTCGATGAGATCGCCGAGCACTGCTGATGCTGTGGGGTTGCCGCCGGCGCCGCGCCCATAGAGCATCAGCTCGCCCACCGCGTCACCTTCGATGAACAACGCGTTGAACGAGTCGCGCACCATCGCCAGTGGGTGATGCAAGGGGACCATCGCGGGGTGAACCCGCACTGCGACGGACCCGTCGATCTCCTCGGCGACCGCGAGCAGCTTCACCACATATCCAAGATCGCGCGCAGAAGCGATGTCGTCGCCGCTGATTCCTGTGATGCCTTCGCAGTAGACGTCGTCGGCGACGACACGCGCGCCAAACGCAATCGAAGCGATGATTGCGCCTTTGGACGCTGCGTCGAATCCTTCGACATCTGCCGTCGGATCAGCCTCGGCGTATCCCAATTCCTGCGCCTCGGCGAGGGCGTCACGAAACGATGAGCCGTCTTCGGTCATTCGTGTGAGGATGTAGTTGGTCGTGCCATTGACGATGCCCATGACGCGCCTGATCCGGTCGCCGGCGAGCGACTCGCGCAGCGGTCTGATCAGTGGGATGCCTCCACCGACCGAGGCCTCGAACAGGAGATCGACACCCGACGCTTCGGCCAACGCAATGAGTTCATGACCGTGATGGGCCAACAGCTCCTTGTTCGCCGTGACGACGGGCCGCTTCGCCTCAAGCGCTCGCGTGATGAGGGCTCTGGCCGGATCAATCCCACCCATCACCTCCACGACGATGTCAACCGAAGGATCAACCACCACGGACTCCGCATCGGTCGTGAACGCGTCCGCGCCGACGCGAACGTCTCGGGCGCGATCGAGATCGCGAACGGCGATCTTCGATACGACAATGCGCACACCGGCACGGGACTCGATCAACTCGGCATTTTCATCGAGGAGCCGCGCCAATGCCGACCCGACATGCCCGCAGCCGAGGAGCCCGATCCTGACCACTTCATCCGCCATGGCGCTCATTCTCACTCAAAGTCAGACGTGGTGGGGATACCGGGTCCGAATCTGATGCGGCGGTCAACGTCGAGGCGGTGAAGGTCTGCTTCGGTTTCACGCCGGACCACCAACCGAGGCCTCCCAAAGCGCAGGAACACGACGGCCGGACGTTCGACCATGTTGTAGTTGGACGCCATGCTGTAGGAGTAAGCGCCGGTCGTCGGAATTGCGAGGATGTCACCGACTGCCGTCGCTGCCGGCAGGTGCGCATCATGGACGAGGATGTCACCCTGTTCACAGTGCTTGCCGACGATCACACACCGCAGCGGCCGGTCCTGGGCGATCCGCGCCGGAAGAAAGGCCTCGTAGCTCGCGCCGTAGAGCACCGGTCTTGGGTTGTCGCTCATACCCCCGTCAACAGCGACGTAGGTCCCGATACCGGGAATCTCCTTGATGGTGCCGATTTCATACAACGTCAAGGCAGTCGGCGCCACGATCGAGCGACCCGGCTCGACCATCAAGCGTGGGTTTCCGATGAGCCCGACCGAGGCGCAAGCAGCGGCAAACGCCGGTTTGACCACCGCAGCGAAATCCTCGATCGTCACTTCGGGGTCGTCGTGCAGATAACGAACTCCAAGGCCGCCGCCCAGATTGATCTCACCGATCGGTTGACCGGTTTCGGTCTCGATCGCCTTGGCGATGGCCATGACGACCGCGGCCGCCTTCGCGAAGG
Organism: uncultured Acidimicrobiia bacterium; assembly: GCA_963785035.1. Lineage (GTDB taxonomy): Bacteria > Actinomycetota > Acidimicrobiia > IMCC26256 > CAWATG01 > CAWATG01. The sequence continues at coordinate 200,496 of CAWATG010000015.1, read as the reverse complement.
ACTCGACGACGTAGATCTGCGAGCCTATGTGGCAGTGCAGTCCGACAAATTCGAGAACGTCGCTCCTGGCCACCGCGAGCGCAGCCTTCAGGGCAATGCCATTGGTCACCGTGAAGCCGAACTTCGATGCCTCGGTGCCCGTCTCGATGAATTCATGCGTATGCGCTTCGACACCCGGTGTGACGCGAACGAGGACGCGAGGCCGCACGCCATGGAGACGAGCAAGGCGTTCGAGCCGACCGATCTCGTCGAAGGAGTCGGCAACGATCCTTCCGATTCCAGCGTCGAGCGCTGCCGATATCTCGGCTTCGGACTTGTTGTTGCCGTGCATCACGATGCGATCGGCCGGCATCCCTGCGTTCAGCGCGACGTGCAACTCGCCGCCCGTCGCGACATCGAGATGCAAGCCTTCTTCGCGCACGATCTCTACGAGAGCTCGGCAGAGAAACGCCTTGCCCGCATATGCAACCTGACCCTCGCCGAATGCGCTGACATAGCGCCGCATCCGGTTGCGGATCTCGTCCTCGTCGTAGACGAACAACGGCGTTCCAAACCGTTGCGCCAACGCGACCAGATCAGCCGATCGGTGTCCAGGCGCGAGCAGCGTCGCATCGAATGGTTGAGCGCTCGTCAAGCGCCGACACCCTCGAGATCGTCGGTATCGTCGAGGTCGTTGTCCAGGCGCTCCATCGAGTCCGGCGCGCTCACACCGAGCAGTGTCAGCGCGTTCGACAAACCGATGCGGCAGGCCTCCGCCATCCACAGACGTGCCTGCGTGAGCTCCGGGTCGTTGGTAATCACGCGGCAGTCGCGATAGAAGCCATGAAAACGTGAGGCGAAATCACGAACCCACGTCGCGACACGGTGCGGAGCGCGCCGCTCGGCTGCTTCGCGCACGACGTCGGGGAATGTCGACAACGCCCGCAGCAACTCGTGCTCCCGCTCATGCGCGAGCGTCTGCAACGATGTTGCATCGAGTGAGCGTCGCGTGATGCCCGCAGCTGCTGCCTTTCGGGCAATTGAGGCGACGCGCGCGTGCGCGTACTGCACGTAGTAGACGGGGTTCTCCATCGACTGGCTGGTCACGACCTCGAGATCGATCGTTTGCGGCGTGTCGATGCCCTGCAAGAGGAACGTGAGACGACACACGTCCGCGTCGACTTCGTCGAGAATGTCTGCGAGCGTGATGAGGTTGCCGGCGCGCTTGGAGATCTTGACCAACTCGCCCCCACGCTCGAGCCTCACGAGCTGACCCAGCATGATCTCAGGCTGACCAACGGGTGCGCCGAGCGCCTGCAGACCAGCCTGCAACGACTTGACCTGACCGTGATGGTCCGCACCCCAGATGTCGATCAGGTGATCCCAACCCCGAGCGAACTTGTCGCGGTGGTACGCAAGGTCATTGCAGAGATAGGTCGTCGTCCCGTCAGAACGGACCAGAACACGATCGCGCTGATCGCCGAAGTCCGTCGTTCGTAACCAGGTTGCCCCGTCGCGCTCGTCGAGCACGCCGCGCTCGGCGAGAAGCCTCAGGACCTCAGCGACATCGCCACGTTCATGCAGGACACGCTCCGAGAACCACGTGTCGAAATGAACACCCAAGCGCTCGAGATCGTCTCGGAGGCCTTGGACGACCCGCCGATACCCCCACTCCGTCGCTTCGGCGAGTGCCACCGCATCGCCGAGAACGGCTCGCATCTCGTTGGCCATGTCGTCGATGTACGCGCCGCGATAGCCGTCTTCCGGTGGAGCGGTCCCGGCGTACGCCGCCAGCAGCGACTTGCCGAACATGTCGAGCTGCGTTCCGGCGTCGTTGAGGTAGTACTCACGGTGCACAACGGCCCCACGAGCGACGAGCAGGTTGGCGATGGCGTCGCCGACCGCCACCCAGCGTCCACCTCCGGCATGGAGCGGCCCCGTCGGATTGGCCGATACGAACTCCAGATTGATGCGCTGCCCGTCGAGTTCGGTTCCTCTCCCATATCCGTCCCCGGCCTGCACCACCTCCTGGAGGACATCGTGGAGCCAGGTGGTCGCCAAATGGAAGTTGAGGAATCCTGGGCCGGCGCACTCAACCCGATCGAGATGAGCGGGGGGCGCATCCTCGATCGCTGAGATCAGGCGAGCCGCAAGCTCTCGAGGGGGCTCACCGACAGTCTTGGCGATCTGGAGCACCACATTGCTCTGCCAATCGCCGTGTTCTCGCTGTCGGGCGGGTTCGAGCGCGAGGCCGCCGGCCGGCTCGGGAAGGCCAAGCGAGGCGAGCGCTGCGCGCAAAGCAATGAGGAGGTGGTCGTGTATCACGTAGAGTGGTGGTTCGGTCACTCCATGAATGGGTGGTCAGGAGTGCCTGTAGACGCATCGTACACGGCGACCCACCGAGGTCGTCAGCTCACGCAAAGTGCGCATATGCGTCCTACGCGCCGTGCGCCTATGCTATTCCCCGGTGTCCGAACCTGGCCGGACCACCCGTAGTGCGCGAGGACAACGACGGAGCGTGACCCATTTGGGCAGCTCAGAAGGAGGATGGTGGTGGCGCGACCGAGTGGGCTGGGCCGTGGTCTTGCCGCGATCCTTCCGCCCCAGCAGGAGCCCGAACTGCCCGAACCGCCGGCGAAGTTGGCGGTGCATGCACCCAGCAAGGGGCACGTCGACTCGCTCCTCGCCGAGCTGGCAACGACAACCCTCGGACTCGGTTTGGTTTATCGGGCGCTCGACGACCTCGTCGCCGAGCACTCCCTGCGTGACGCTGCCCTGGTCATCGACGAACCAGGATTCGGGCGGCAGGTCTTTACGGCAGGTCGGCGTCCGCTGGAAGGCGCAGAAGAAGAGTCGCTGCTGTCCGCGGAGCCCGGCCTCTACACGGATCCACCGCTGCCCGTCGACTACGACGCGACGGCTGTCATCTCCCTGTGCATTGTGGCGCTCCGACTCGACCTGCTCAGATATGACGCCTGGCATGACCCTCTCACTGGGCTCTATGACCGTCGGAGCTTCGACCGCCTCCTCGAGATGGCGGTCGCCCGGAGCAGCCGGTACCGCTGGCCGTTCACGCTGGTGCTGATCGACCTGGACGACTTCAAAGAGCTCAATGATCGTGAAGGCCACGCCGCAGGTGACGAGCGACTGCGCGGCATCAGCGAGCGATTTGCCCACATCCTTCGGTTTGCGGACAACGCAGCGCGAATCGGTGGCGACGAGTTTGCCCTGATCCTTCCCAATACCGACCCCGTCACGGTTCCCCCGCTGTTGGAGCGGATCGGCGATCCGAGCAATGGGGAGCTTCCGTGCCAGCCCTTCTCCTATGGACTGGCGGTCTGCCCCGACGAAGCCGAGTCGGTCGACGAACTGTTCCGCCTCGCCGACGAGCGGCTCTACCAAGCGAAAGAAGTGCGACCGTGACCGCGACGTCGCTCGACGACCTCGAACTTGAGCTCCGCAAACTCCCCGGCGTCCGCTCCATCGGATTCTCCGAGAAGTTCGACGTCCTCCTGGTCCAAGTGCAGGTCATCCCCGAGACTGTCGATTCGAGCCTTGCTCTGCAGGCGACGCGTATCGCATGTCGCCATTCCGAACGACCCGTTGCTGTGGAGATCGTGCGATGGCGGACACCGGGCGCTGCCATCGCGCTTGCCGGCGAAACCGAATCCGCACCTGGATTCGTGGCACCACCGCTACCAGCCCCCGATTTCACGACAACCGGACCCGTCGAGACACCCAGCGCGCCGGCATCGCAGGCATCCTCCGCCGATGCCGCACCTGAGCCCGAACGAGCGCCACAACCAACCGCACAGGAACCGCAACCGGGGTCGACGACCGAAGCACCAAAGGCGTCGGCGTCGGTCTTTGTCGATACCTCCGCGAACAATGTTCTGCCAGCCGATGAGTCGCCAACGGTGGTAGCGCCGACAGGCGAAGCGCCAACACCGGTTGCAACAGCTGCACCAATGGCGTCAAACGACGACCCAACACGGGAGCGGCGCGTGCGCCTCCTTGCAGTGTTGACATTTCCCGAAACTGACGAACTCGAAGTCCATTTGACGCTCGACGGCAAGCGGGCAATCGGACGTTCTGCGGCCAGCAAGCAGTTGATGGGCGCCGTCGCCGCGACCATCGACGCACTCAGGGTTTTTGTGCCCGGCCTAGCCGTACAGCCGGCTTGGGCACAGATCATCGAGACACCCACAGAAGCGCCTATTCTGGTGGCAATCGGCATGACCGGTACCGATTCGGTCACGCGTCATGGCCTCGCGGGTGGCGCCAGCGCTATCGAAGCGGCAGGTCGCGCAACGCTTCATGCGTTGAATCGCTTCGTCGCATACAGCTCCCCCACCAGCTGAGTTTCTTCCCTCCCACTGCTAGGGTCGCGCACCCCCGCCCTCGTAGCTCAGGGGATAGAGCATCGGCCTCCGGAGCCGTGTGCGCAGGTTCGAATCCTGCCGAGGGCGCCAAAAGACCATTTTGAGGCGGCGCAACGACTCCCGCCCGCGGCACCAGCGGTTTCTGCTCAAGAAACGGTCGAAATCGCTCGATGTATGGATATGCGACACCGAGCGCCCGGACCATCACAATTTCCAATGCACCGGGCCCAGGACGGAACGCACGCGAGCACGGGAAGCCCGGGCACGGCCTTTAACACCGGGATGACCGACGCCGTTCGACGACCCGCTCAAATAGGTCGTCGCCAGTCGTGTATACCGCAGTCGCGATCGGTCGATCAGCAGGTCCGCTGACACCATGCGCCGGATCCGCACGACTTCATGGCTCTGGGTCCTGCTGCTGATGCTCCTGACCACGTCCACCGCATCGGCCTCGACCCTCGCTGTCACCAGTAACGGCGGAGTCGGCACTGGGACAACGGCCGTCGCGGCCTGCGCCACGTCAGGCTTCGCCGTCTACGACTTCACGATCGGCTACGACGAGACGAACTCCAGGTACGCCGTCACCAAGATCATTTTCTCCGGACTCCCGGGCGCCTGCCTCGGCGGCACACTTACCGCAACGGCAATCGATTCGGGGGCAGTCGCGCTCGGGGGCGGGTCGACGACCATCGGCGGATCTACCGCGACCGTGACCTTCTCGCCATCCCCGCCGACGTCGACCTTCAACGGGGTCAAGTTCGCCGTGACGGGACCGTGAACACATGAAGCCCGGCGATCGGGTCAGGCCTCGACGTAAACAGGGCCTCTTGCTCTTCCTTGTTGTGGTGGCGGTGATCTCAATCAGTGCCGTCTTTGCAGCGACCGTGACGGTGACCTCGCAGAAACTCACGGAGGTCGGCACGACCGGACTGAGCTTTTCCAACCCGCCGGTCAGCACCTGCACAATCTCACCCAGCGAGAGCACGCGGGTCGAGCAAACCAACCCCAATACGAACTATGGCGACAACTACGGGCTCGAAATTCAGTCCAAAAACGCTGACAACAACCGCGCGTTCATCAAGTTCACCACCCAGAGCTGCAACGAAACAGGCGTGTCGCTGCCCACTGCCAGCTCGATCGTCTCGGCGACCCTCAACCTCTACATGTACAACGCTCCAGGCACATCACGCACGCACAGCATGTTCAGGGTCACCGGAACGGATTGGGTCGAGACAACGCTCACCTGGAACAACCAACCAACGGTGGCAGCATCGGCGACCTCCTCGGTCACAACGGGGACAACGGCAAACGTGTGGAAAGGCTGGGACATAACTGCCGACGTCCGGTCCATACGCGACGGCGGAGTCAACCGCGGCTGGATGCTCCGCGACGCCTCCGAGAACAGCGGCACACTGGATTCAGGCTGGTTCTGCAGCGCCCGTAATGGCAGCTTCGGCAACTGCACCGACGGAACGAATGACGACCCCTACCTCACCATCACGTACCAGCCGGCCACCGATACATGCACGTTCTCTGCCACGCAGGATTCCTACGTCCGCTCGGATTCGGCAGGTACCAACACCAACACCGGATACCTGTGGGTCGGAACCGGACCTGGCGGATTCGGCACCGCCAACTATCGATCATTCGTCAAATTCAACACTTCGGGTGCCTGCGAGGAAACCGGGGCCGCGATCCCATCCGGCGCGTCGACGGTGAGCGCCTCGCTCGACCTGTACATCCAAAGTGCACCCAGCAGCAGCCGGACATACCAAGCGCACCGGGTGACCGCTACGTGGACAGAAACCACTCCCACCTGGACCTGGAGCAATGCCGGCGGCAACGTATCGGGCAGCGCCACAGCGACCACCGCGACCGGGACAACCACAGGCGTCTGGAACTCCTGGGACGTCACCACCGACGTGTCTGCCTTCCTGTCAGGATCGGCGTCCGACTATGGCTGGATGCTCCGAGACAGTGCCGAAGGAAACGCCAGCGCAATCAAGACTCAGTACTGCCCCAGAGAGGGCGGGACCGGCTGCTCGACAGCTCCGAGCACCGATGTCGCACCGCGCCTCATCGTTACCTACCTGCGCCCCTACATCAATACCTGCACGCTCATTCCCACCGCTGACTCCTACGTGGACCAGGACAACCCCACGACCAACTTCGACGCCAGCAACTTCCTCAAGGTTCGCCCGGATGACGATAACTTTGGGACACCCGTCTACGGGCACCATCGCACGTTGGTGCAGTTCAACGTTTCGAGTGCCTCTTCCGGCAACTGTATCGAGACCGGGGCGCCCCTCCCGGCGACATCGACGCTGTGGCTTGCCTCGTTGCAGCTCTACGATTTCTTACCGCCCATCACGTCGGAGACACAGCAGGTGTATCGGCTGTCTGCAAGTTGGACGGAGGGCACCCTCACCTACAACAACCAGCCGACCGTCCCCGGCGGCACACCTCCCAACACAGTTGTCGAGACGACCGCGGGTACGCAGTCTTGGGACGTCACCACCGAGGTCAAGTCGTTCTGGAACGGAAGCCTCACCAACTACGGCTGGCGAATCTTCTCGGCGAACGAGTCACTCGGTATTGGCGACGGACGGAACACCTCGTACTGCGGCAAGAACGGAGGAAACGCCGCGTGCATCACCTCCGGCCCCACGTACAACGGTCCGAAACTGGTGATTCAGTACCATTAGGCCGCTTTTGGCCGCACCGGACGCCCCCGGCGCGGCATTTTTCGCTCTCGCGGCATAAATAGTGTTCAGTACCTCAGGGGCCGATAACCCTCGCCGATGAGCACATCGTATGATCAACAACGTGAATGTTCTCGAGGCGGCGCGATTGCCGAAGCCCACCCTGAGGGGATGGCTTCACGCGGTGGTGTTCCTCGTCTCGATTCCTGCCGGAATCACCCTGATTGCCCACAGCAGGAGTGGAAGCGCCCACGCCGCCGCGACCATCTTCGCCGTCAGCCTCACGGGCCTCTACGGAGTGAGCGCCGCCTACCACCGGGGTAGTTGGTCAGGGCGGGCACATTCACTCATGCGCAACATCGACCACGCCATGATCTACGTCCTGATCGCGGGTTCCTATACCCCGATCACGATCGTTACCCTGCGCAACGCGTGGTCCGTCACGGTGCTCTCGCTCGTCTGGACCGGCGCGATGGTGGGTGTCACGATCACGCTCCTTCGACACGATCAACTCCGCAAGCTCGGTATCTCCCTCTATGTGGTGCTCGGGTGGGTCGTCGTCATCGCGCTTCCTCAGATGGTGCAGAACCTCACCGGTGCCCAGATGATCCTGCTGGCAAGTGGCGGGGTTCTCTACACGGTGGGCGCGGCCATGTTCGGCCTGCATTGGCCCGATCCGAATCCTCGGGTCTTCGGCTACCACGAGATGTGGCACACGATGGTCGTCGGCGCCGGAGCGTGCCACTATGCCCTGGTGCTGAGCCTCGTCCGCTAGGGAAAGTCGCCCATCAACAGGGGCTGTGACAACAAGCCACCGCATCCAGTGATGTCCGGACCGATCCAGGCCCTATCCTGAGAGGCGATGAACGAGCAGGAAATTCCGCCCGGCGAAGCCGTCCAGCCCGAGGTCCTCGAGGCCGCTTCGAGCGATGGTCGCGGCATGCAAGAAGCGCCGACCGAGTCCGTCACGCGCCCCGCAAAGCTCATTCGAATCGCCTCGATGGTTCGCAACATGCTCGAGGAGGTCAGGCGCGCACCGCTCGACGACGCTGGTCGGCGACTCCTACGGGAACTCCATGACCGATCCATCACCGAGCTCCAAGGCGTCATGTCCCCGGATCTCCTCGAAGAGCTGGCCGATGTGGTGCTGCCGTTCACGAGCGACACCCCGACGGAATCAGAGCTGCGGATCGCGCAGGCGCAGCTGGTCGGCTGGCTCGAAGGACTCTTTCACGGAATTCAAGCGACCGTCTTCGCGCAACAGGTCGGTGGCCAGCAGATGCAGGTCGAAGAGTTGCGCCGGCGCCGGGAGCTCGAAGCGACATCGCGCGGCGCAAGCCCCGACGGTCCCTACCTCTAGCCGCCGACGAAACAGACGATTGCCCATGGCCGCACCCCGCGAGCGCACGCCCCCCGCATGGGAACCCGATTCCTGGCGCCGCCTGGTCGCGTCGCAACAGCCCAACTGGCCCGACCCGAAGGCGTTGGAAGCATCCCTCGATGAACTGAGGGGATTTCCTCCGCTCGTGTTCGCCGGGGAAGCACGCGGACTGACCGAATCGCTCGCCGCGGTTTCGCGTGGCGAAGGTTTCGTGCTCCAAGCCGGTGACTGCGCCGAGAGCTTCGACGTCTTTTCGGCCAACGCCATCCGCGACAAACTCCGGGTCATTCTCCAGATGGCCGTGGTGCTCGGTTACAGCACGGGAGTGCCCACCGTGAAGATCGGCCGCATCGCCGGCCAGTACGCGAAACCGCGCTCTTCTGACACCGAGACGCGCGCGGGCATCGAACTTCCGTCCTTCCGCGGTGACATGGTCAACAACTTCGCCTTCGATCTCGAGGCACGCATACCCGACCCGAGCACGCCTGGTACGCGCGTACCACCAATCCGCGGCGACGCTCAATCTCGTGCGCGCGTTCACCAAGGGCGGATTCGCCGCACTCAGCCAAGCCCACCTCTGGAATCAGGAATTCGTCGCGACGAGCAGTGAAGGTCGGCGATACGAAGTGCTCGCTCGAGGAGATCGATCGCGCTCTGCGCTTCATGTCGGCCTGCGGCATCGACCTCCACGCGGAGCTGCAGCTCCAGGAGGTCGACTTCTACACCTCACACGAGGCGCTCATCCTCGGCTACGAAGAGGCGCTCACACGCAAGGACAGCATCACTGACGACTGGTACGACTGTTCCGCGCATCTGCTCTGGATCGGTGAACGCACGCGCCAACTCGATGGCGCGCACATCGAGTTCCTCTCGGGCGTAGAGAACCCGATCGGGATCAAGCTCGGCCCTTCGGTCACACCCGAGGATGCGGTCGCGATCTGCGAGCGTCTCAACCCGACCCGACGCGCCGGACGCATCATGCTCGTATCCCGGATGGGCGCGTCGAACATCGCGGATGCGCTTCCGCCACTCCTCGACGCAGTCGACGCGCCGGACATCCCGTCGTCTGGACGTGTGATCCCATGCACGGCAACACGTATCAACATGAGACGGGTTACAAGACCCGCGACTTCGCCGAAGTCATGCGTGAACTTCGCGGATTCTTCGCCGCGTGTGAAGCAGCGGACGTATGGCCGGGTGGTGTCCACGTCGAGCTGACCGGTGAGAACGTCACCGAATGCATCGGTGGGACCGACGAAGTGCTCGGCGAGCAACTCGAACAACGCTATGAAACGATGTGTGATCCGCGCCTCAACGCTCGTCAATCACTCGACTTAGCCTTTCAGATCGCGGAACTCCTGCGCCGATAAGCAGTACTCCCCTGGTCCGCGCCGGCCCGCGTCTGCGACCTCCACGAAGAACGGAACTGGCCATGGCACCGACAGAAACACGCTTCGAGCAATTCGGACCGAACTCCGGCCTCATTGAAGAGCTCTACCGGGAGTACTTGGACAAGCCGGAGTCCGTTGCCGAGAGCTGGCGCGAGTTCTTCGACGACTATGTGCCCGCCGGCGCGCCCGTCGGCACGGTCGTCAACAACGCAATCGTTGCGCCAGCCACCATATCTCCGGTGTCGACACCTGCTCCCACGGCGGCGCCGGTCGTCCCTGTCATTGCTCCGTCTGAGGTTCCGGTCCCAGTCCCGTTGCGCGGCGCCGCGGCGCGGATCGTTGAGAACATGGAGGCCAGTCTCGGCGTACCGACCGCGACCTCGGTGCGAACCGTCCCCGCGAAGCTGCTCGAGATCAACCGGCAGATCCTCAACAACCATTTGGCACGCACCGGTCGCGGCAAGATCTCCTTCACGCACCTCATCGCCTACGCCGTGGTGCGAAGCCTCAAGGAGCACCGGTCCATGGGCGCGACCTACGTCGAAGTCGATGGCAAACCCGGGGTCGTCCGCAATCAGCATGTGAACCTCGGCCTTGCGATCGACCAAAAGAAGTCCGACGGAACGCGCACGTTGCTCGTGCCGAACATCAAGAACAGTGACACGCTCGACTTCGCGCAGTTCTATGCCGCGTATCAGGATCTCCTTCGCCGGGTGCGCGTCGGCAAGATCACACCGGACGACTTCGCCGGCACGAACGTATCGCTCACGAATCCGGGAACCATCGGGACGATGCACTCCGTCCCGCGCCTGATGCCCGGCCAGGGTGCGATAATCGGCGTCGGGTCGATTGCCTACCCGCCTGAGTACGAAGGCGCTGATCGCGAAACGATCGCGCGTCTCGGCATCAGCAAGGTCGTCACGCTCACCAGCACCTACGACCACCGCGTAATCCAGGGCGCGGAGAGTGGCGAATTCCTCGGGCTCGTCCACCGACTCCTGCTGGGTGAAGACGAGTTCTATGACGATGTCTTCCGTAGTTTTGCGGTTCCCTATGAGCCGGCCCGATGGAGTCGCGACGACGCCCCCGACAGCGATTCCATCGGCTGGGCCGAAAAGACTCTGCGTGTGCACCAACTCATCAACATGTATCGCGTCCGTGGTCATCTCATCGCGGATCTCGACCCCCTTGCTCGCAAGGAGCCGAAGACCCATCCTGAACTGGACCCCATGCACTGGGGACTGACGATCTGGGACCTGGACCGCGAATTCCCGACGAATCAGCTTGCGGGCCGCGATCGCTTGGCGCTGCGCGAGATCCTTGGCATCCTGCGCGATGCCTACGCACGAACCATCGGCGTCGAATACATGCACATCCAAGAGCACGACGAGAAGGCGTGGATTCAAGAGCATGTCGAAGGCGTCACCACTGATGTGACCGTCGAGGAGAAGCTGCGCATCCTGCTGGCGCTGAACAACGCCGAAGCCTTCGAGCGGTTCTTGCACACCAAGTACGTGGGACAGAAGCGCTTCAGCCTCGAGGGTTCCGAAACGCTGGTACCGCTTCTGGATTTCCTGCTCGACGCAGCAGCGACTGCTGGAACCACCGAGGTCATGATGGGCATGGCCCACCGTGGACGGCTCAATGTGCTGGCCACCATCGTCGGCAAGTCTTATGCGCAGATATTTCGGGAGTTCGAAGGCCAACTGGATCCCGATGTGCCCTCCGGCAGCGGCGACGTGAAGTACCACCTCGGCGCCTCCGGCACGTGGACCTCGCCACAAGGATCCGCGATTCGAATCACGTTGGCAGCGAACCCGAGCCATCTCGAGGCAGTCGATCCCGTCGTAGAAGGAATGGCACGCGCGCGTCAAGACCGACTCGACGACACCGACCGCGAGCTCGTCCTGCCGGTACTGCTACACGGCGACGCGGCCTTCGCTGGCCAGGGCGTCGTCGCCGAGACGCTGAACCTGTCAGAGATCTCAGGCTACGACGTCGGCGGAACCATCCACATCGTCGTGAACAACCAACTCGGTTTCACCACGGCTCCGGATTTTGCACGCTCGACGGTGTATGCAACCGACATCGCGAAGGCTGTCCAGGCGCCGATCTTTCATGTCAACGGCGACGACCCCGAAGCAGCAGTGCGGGTCATTCAATTGGCATACGCATTTCGCCAACGTTTCAAGAAGGACGTCGTCGTCGACATGGTCTGCTATCGACGCTACGGCCACAACGAAGGTGACGAACCGGCCTTCACGCAACCTCGCATGTATGCACTGATCGACCAGCGCCGGTCGGTGCGCAAGCTTTATGCAGAGTCACTTGTCAACCGCGGCGACATCACACTCGAGGAAGCCGAAGCCGCCCTCAACGACTACCGCAGCAAGCTCCAAGAGGCCTTCGACGCGACACATAACGACGCACCGGCAGTCCCCTGGATCGACAGCTTTCCCGACGGACAACACCTGGCACCCGTAAACGTCACGAAGCTCCACTGCGCGGATACTGCAGTGCCGCGTGAGCAACTGGAACAGATCATCGAGACGCTTGTCGAGTTTCCCGACGGGTTCACGGTTCACCCGAAACTTCGGCGAATCCTCGAAGCGCGCAAGACGTCCTTCCTTGCAGACCAAGTCGATTGGGCAACCGGCGAGGCTCTTGCATTCGGATCGCTGCTCCTCGATGGCACACCCGTTCGACTCGCCGGACAGGACACACGACGCGGCACGTTCTCGCAACGCCATTCGACCCTGGTGGACTTCCACACCGAGGCCGAATACGCCCCTCTCGAGCACCTCGGCAATGAACAAGCGCCTTTCATGGTCTACGACTCGGTCCTCAGCGAGTTCGCCGCGCTCGGATTCGAGTATGGCTACTCCGTTGCGGATCTCGACGCGCTCGTCTGCTGGGAAGCACAGTTCGGCGATTTCGCCAACGGCGCACAGACGATCATCGACCAGTTCATCGTCGCCGCCGAGGACAAGTGGGGCCAACGCAGTGGCCTGACCATGCTCCTCCCGCACGGTTTCGAAGGTCAGGGTCCCGAACACTCGAGCGCACGTCTCGAGCGCTTCCTGACCCTCTGCGCGGACGACAACATCCGCGTGGTCTACCCGAGTACCGCGTCGCAGTACTTCCACGTACTCCGACGCCAGATCATCGAACCGATCCGCAAGCCGCTCGTGGTCTTCACACCAAAGCGTTACCTGCGCATGCCGGCGGCGACGTCGGCCGTCACGGACTTCACCGATCGCGGATTCCAGCCGATCATGCTCGATGATCGCGGCGCGGATCCCGCAACGGTACGGCGCCTGATTCTCTGCACCGGCAAGATCGGACATGAACTGATCGCGCGACGCGACGAGCTTCATCTCCCCGTAGCGATTGCGCGAGTTGAACAGCTCTACCCGACGCCGTTGGCCGAACTTGCTGCGACCGTCGAGCGCTACCCCATGTTGGAACAAGCGATGTGGGTACAGGAAGAGCCGCAGAACATGGGCGCGTTCCACTTCGCCGTCGAGTTCTTGCACGACATCGTTCCGTCGACGATCACCGTGTCAGGCACGGCGCGCCCCGGGAGCCCCAGCCCTGCAACAGGTAGCGCTGCCGTCCACGAACGCGAGCAGGCCGCCCTCTACGACGCGGCGTTCGCGGGCCTCTAGTGCACGTGCGACGCGGACAATCCGGCACGTCAGACGTGCCGTGAAACGCGTCAGCCCGCCGCCTCGATCGCGGCCAACGCCACGGCGATCGAGCTCTCAGCGGCGGCAAGGAGCGGCAGGCGCAGATCGGGCGTAGGGATACGGCCCATTGCGTGCAGCACGCCCTTGAAGACGGCCGGGTTCGGCTCGGCAAAGCACGCACGAATCACCGGCGCCAGCGCCTGATGGTGCGCGAGGCCATCGTCGATCTTGCCGGCGAGACCGCATTCGATCATCTCGACAAAGCGCCTTGTGCAGACGTGCGCCGAAGCAGCGATCGCTCCCGTTCCACCGAGGACGACCGTCGGGAACAAGAAGGGGTCTTCGCCACCCAGGACCGAGAACCCGACCGGCGCCTTGGCAATGACCTCGAGCGTGTCCGCGTCGATGCCACCGACCGCCTGTTTGACGCCGGCGATATTCGCCGTGTTCGCAAGCTCGAGAATCGATGCGGCGCCAAGGCCGCGACCAGTCCGGTACGGAATGTTGTACAAGACGATCGGTACGGGACTGGCGTTCGCCACGGCCTTGTAGTGCGCGACAACGCCGGCCTCCGACGGCCGCACGTAATACGGCACAACGATCAGCGCTCCGACCGCCGAGCGCAGACCTGCAAGGGCCTCGACTGCCGCAACTGTCGTTGCCGTGTTGTTGGTACCGGCGCCAACGATCATCGGCGCTCCTCGCTCCGAGCACACGCGATCGCATACGTCGACCACGGCTTGCTTCTCCGAGGATGTCAGTGCAGCCGACTCCCCCGTCGTGCCCAGCGGCACCAGACCGACCGCACCTGCATCGAGGTAGGAGTGGGCCAAGCCTTCGAGCGCATCGAGCGCAACCGAACCATCATGCGCGAAGGGAGTGATGAGCGGTACGTAAACGCCGCGCAGCACGAGATCACTCGTCATGGTTACCAGGGTAACCGTGTCGTACGACCATGGGCCCACCGGTAGCGTGGGCGCCGTGCCAGACGTTGTGCGAATCATGCTGACGCTCGTCGCCGGGCTCGCGACCGGGACCCTGTCAGGAATGGTCGGCGTCGGCGGCGCCGTCATCTCCACACCGGCGATACGAGCCCTGGGCGCCAGCCCGATCGACGCCGTCGGCTCGACCCTGCCGTCGATCCTCCCCTCCGCTCTGAGCGGGACGCTCTCCTACCACCGCCGTGGCCTCATCGTCTGGCGCACCGTTGCGCTGATCAGCATCTCCGGCGTCCTCGCAGCAATCGGGGGCTCCTTGCTCTCCCACGCGGTACCCGGCGACGGACACATCCTGATGCTGATCACCGCGTTCCTCGTCGGCTACACCGCACGAAGGATGCTCACCGACCCCGACCCTTCAGGCCCTGCAAGTGCCGCCACTACCAGCCAGGCGCCATCGTGCGTGGCGCCTGCGACGTGGAAGCTCCTCGTGGCCGGACTCGGCGCCGGAGGGCTCAGCGGACTTCTCGGGGTCGGTGGCGGCATCGTCCTGGTCCCTGCGTTCTCCCAATGGATCCGGATGCCACTCAAGGAATCGATTGGGACCTCGTTGGCTTGTGTCGGCGTGCTTGCGATCCCCGGAACGATCACCCACACGGCCCTCGGCGACATCGACTGGACCTTCGCGATACCGCTTTCGATCGCCGTCATCCCAGGCGCTCGCCTCGGCGCGCACCTGGCATTACGCGCCACCGACCGAACGCTGCGACTGCAGGTTGCCGCGCTCCTCGGGATCGTGGCATGTGTCTACGCGGGCGGAGAGTTGACATCGATGTTCCTCTGAGGAGCACGCGGGTGCTGGGCAAGCAGCACCCGCGCACGGACGAACACCGAGTCGAACATTTGCTCGGTCAGCTTACCGGTGAAGGTGTTCTGCTGACTCGGGTGATACGAGCCAAGCACGGCATAGCGTCCGACGCTCACTTCCACCCCATGACCGAACCGCGGTCGCGGCTTGGGCCAGAGCTGTCCCTGGAGTTCGAGAACGCGGCGTGCCGCATCAAACGCGAATTGTCCAAGAGCGACGATGACGCGCACGTTGGTCATCAAAGCCAACTCCCGTTCGAGGAACGGCTGACACGCGTCGCGTTCACGCACCGACGGCTTGTTCGCCGGCGGTGCACATCGGACGCTCGCCGATACGAAGGCATCATCGAGTGCCGAGACCATCGTCACGAGCCAGCGATGTTGCCTGATTGGCAAATCCGGTTCGGTTCAGCGCTGCGTAGAGCCAGTCGCCAGACCGATCGCCGGTGAACATGCGCCCCGTGCGATTGGCGCCGTGTGCAGCCGGCGCCAGTCCCAACACCATCAGCCGACCATGACGGTCACCAAAGCCAGGGACGGGACGGCCCCAGTACTGCTGGTCGGAAAACGCTGCTCGGCGCTCGCGTGCGACCTGCTCTCGCCAGGCGACCAACCGCGGACACGATCGACACGCGACGATCTCCTGACATAACAAGTCGAACGTGTCGGCATTACGTGAGGTCGACATGCCACTACTGTGCCCCAACGTGCGCATCCTGCTCATTGTCAATGCCACTGCATCGTCGGTCACTCCGCGTAAGCGTGTCGTCATCAGCAAGGCGCTCGGCGCCGACTATGACCTCGAGGTCGCGGTGACCACGAGACGAGGGCACGCAACTCGCCTCGCGCACGCCGCTGCACTCGACGGCATGGATGTGGTTGCCGTACTCGCCGGCGATGGAACGCTCAACGAGGCGGCGAATGGGCTTGCCGGCAGCGCCACCGCGCTCGCTGCACTACCCGGTGGATCCACCAACGTGTTCGCAAGGTCCATCGGTGTCGCCCGCGATGCGGTCGACGCAACTGGGCAGCTTCTCGACGCGCTCGAACGAAATTCGATTCGGCGCATCGGCCTCGGCGATGCCGACGGACGCCGATTCCTTTTCCATGTGGGAGTGGGCTTCGATGCCGCTGTCGTCCAAGAGGTGGAGCGCCGCTCAACGGCGTGGGCACTCAAGCGCTACGCCGCACACCCAATGTTTCTTCTCGCCGCACTCGACACATGGTTCCGCGCGTACGACCACTCCCGTCCACGTTTCACCATCACGATTTCGGCACCTGAGCACCTCCGGCCTCTCACGGGTCCCGAGGCCGAGACCAACACCGAAACCATTTCGGGCTGCATCATGGCAACACTGAGCAATCAGAGTCCCTATACCTACTTCGGGTCACGACCGATCGTCACTGCACCGGATGCGTCACTGAACCGCCCTTTGGTCCTTACCGGCTTCGGTACGAGGCGAGCATCCACCTTCCTGCGACTTGCCGGCTCGGCGCTGAGCTCGGGGCGTTTAGTTCGCCGACACCACACGATGACCCATCGCAGCGGTCTTCACGAGCTCGAAATCGCCGGCGATAGGCCATTCCCGTGGCAAGCAGACGGCGACTACATGGGCGAGGTCGAAAAGCTACGAATCACCTGGAAACCCGACGACCTCGCGCTGGTCGTTCCGTAGCTCAAGACGCGTAACGATCGTCGTAGAGGCGCCGTGCGATCTCCGGATGATTGGTGATCACCGCGTGCACACCGGCATCGCCGAGCGCGATCAGATCCTCCCGCGAGTCAACCGTCCAGACGTTGACCAGAACACCCAGCGCCGCCGCCTCGCTCACTGTTCGTGCGCCGATCCCATCGGCAAATGACGCCACATTCGGATGCAGCGCACTATGTCCGTGCGTGTTGACGGTCTCGAGCGCCTCCGCAAGATCAAACCCGGCCAAGGCCAACAGACCAGTTGGAACGGTTCCATCCAGCGCGCGGCACCGATCGATCGTCGCAAGGTTGAACGACGACACGACGACACGATCTCGGTCGCCATCGCCATCGCATCGCATCGCTATCGCGATTCCGCCGTTCTGCCAGCAATGCCACGATCCCCGCCACCGCACGATGTTCGACATCGAAGTCCGGTTCGATCGGCGAATTCTTCACCTCGATGTTCACGAGCGAGCCGCGCAACACATCGAGCGCCTGCTCCAAGGTTGGAATATGACTCGCACGGCTCTGGAGCTCGGCGAAAGTATGTGCGATGATCGGCGCTGCCCCGCCGTCCTCACCAAGTCCGGCGACCACCGGATCGTGATGGATCACCAAGACGTCATCTCGTGTACGCCGAACGTCGAGTTCCACACCGTCGGCGCCGACCTCCAGCGCACGGGCAAATGCTGCCAGCGTGTTCTCAGGCCGCTCGGTCGGAGCGCCGCGATGTCCAAGAACCAGTGGCATTACAGGCATCGCTGGATGATATTCGCCCGCGAGTCCACTGCGACCACCACTGACGCGTCCCGAATGGGCAGGTCACACCCTTGCGGAATACCAGGGTGACCGGTAGCGTGGCGGGCTCGCCCCGGGGGGATCATCAAAGGGGTTCAAGTGCTTTGTCCGTTGCGCGCAAGGGGATTACTCGTGTGCGCCTGAACGATCGTAGGCGGAGGCCTCGTGGCACTGACTTGGATTCGGACACATGAATGGGACAGCAACGCATGGCGCCACCGATCTCGTTGTCGGGACTCGAGTCCGGACCTGTTCTTCCCGGTCGGAAGCACCGGCAATGCTCTCCAGACGATCAATCACGCGCGCAGTGTCTGTTCCACTTGCCCTGCTCAACGCGATTGCCTGGAGTTTGCGCTCGCCACGAACCAGGAAGCCGGGATCTGGGGTGGCACGACCGAAGAGGAACGACGAAAGCTTCGCAAGGTCTGGCTCTCCGCGCAGCGTTTCATCGCTGGTTGAGTTCGGCTGAACTTCACACGTCGACGGTGCCCTTCGATCGTGCGGGGACCACGATATGGACATGTGTTCCGTGGTCACTCTGCATCACGATCGAACCACCAAGCTCACTGGTGACGAGCGTGTGCACAATCGACAGACCGAGGCCTTTGGCCGCGTTGAGTTCGAATCCGTCTGGTAGTCCAACCCCATCGTCTTCGACGTCGATGATGATCTTGTCCGCACGGCGCCCGAGCGTGACGCACACATGGCCCGTGTAGTTCGTACCCTCCTTACGCAGAAACGCATGGTCGACTGCGTTCTGCATCAGTTCATTGAGCACGACGGCCAACGGTGTGGCCACTTCGCCGAGGATCTCACCGGCACTGCCTCTGACCTCGAAGTCGATCGATGCATCGGGATTCGCAACAGATTCCTCGACGACTTTGACGAGGGGCCGCACGATCTCATCAAAGGCCACGACATCTGCGACATCGCGCGACAGCGTCTCGTGGACAATCGCGATGGATCGAATACGGCGCTCGGATTCTTCGATTGCTCGTTGTGCTTCCGGCGACGAAAGCCTCCGACCTTGCAACCGCAACAACGCAGCAATGGTCTGAAGGTTGTTCTTGACCCGGTGATGGATCTCGCGGATTGTCGCGTCCTTTGACAGCAACATGCGATCACGACGCCGCAGATCCGTGACATCGCGAAGTAGCACCACCGCACCGACCACCTGTTCCTGGGCGAGCAGGGGAATGACCCGCATCAGGATCGACGCGTTGCTCCGCTCGATTTCCTCGATCACCGGACGCTTGGCCCCCGTAGCGGCAAGGACCGCGTTTTCGTCGAATCCGATCTCGGAGAGCAGAAGCCCAGAGGTGTAAGCATGGATTCCCATCCGGTGCAGCGAGCTCACGGCGTTCGGACTGGCGAAGCGAATTCGAAGATCCTCATTGAGTACCACGACACCGTCGCCGACCCGTGGTGCGTCTTCGAAAATCACTTCTTCCCGAGGAAACGGGAAACTGCCTTCCATGATCATGCGAGCGAATCGATCAAATGTCTCGATGTAATGCCGCTCGAGCTCGCCGTGGCGTCGTCCGGTCACAATCGCGGTCTCTCGAGCGACGAGCGCCAGGAGTTTTCCGCCGCTCCGCACTGGAATGCACTGCAAACGCGTGCGCTCTTTGCCTCCCAAGATCGTCGCGTCACCCTCGACGATCGCGTCGAGCCTCCAACCGCGCGTGAGGAGCGGCCGCTGCACCTCGTCGATGACCGTTCCCACCATGTCCCTGGGGTACAAGGTTTGCCCCGTGGTAGGTCGGACCTGAGCCAACACGACGAAACGGTGTCCTTCGTCCCCCGAAACAGGGGCCAGAAGCATCAGGTCCGAGAAGCAGAGGTCGGCGAGAATTCGCCACGACGCCGCGAGCGTTCGCAGATGATCGATGTCATCGATATCACACGAGGTATGGGCGAGCGCGAGCTCGGGAAGGGTTGCCATTGCCTCCCAGGCTAACGGTGGTCCTGACCGACGAGGTACCCACCCACTCGGGTCGGCACTGCAAGGTCGTCCGGGTTATCCCCGGCCGAACCCGACTCGCTTGTTTTCGTCGTTCTCAGCTACCTCGATGTACGCGATCTTGTCGGATGGGATCCCGATCCTGCGGCCGCTGACATCGTTGAACCACACGACCGCGTCGCCCTTCTTCAAGGCCTGTTCGATGCTTGTGACCGCGGCGTCGACGTCTCCGTCGGTCTCGACCCTGAGCTCCTTGGCTGTGTAGACAACCCCGACCTTGATCTCCATCAGAAGCGTTTCCTTCGGTTCGGCAACGGTGCGTGAACTGGCGAGCATCGTAGTGCCGAGAGCGTCCGCCACCTGCGGTACGCAACGACACTCGAGCGGTACCGGCTATGTGATCTTGAGTTCCGGGTGGTACACCTTGCGTGGGGCCAACTCCATGATGCGAGCGGCGATCGAACGGAATGCCACGGACGACTCGTCCTCGGGAAACCCGATCACTATCGGCGTTCCTTCGTCGGCACCGGCACGTAACGCGCTCACCAGCGGAACCTGTCCAAGCAACGGGACCTCTAGATCGCTCGCGAGGGCCTGCCCACCGCCGGCGCCAAAGATCTCGTACGCCTTGTTGTCGTCGCCTCGGAAGTACGACATATTCTCGATCACACCGATAACCGAGAGATTGACACGCTTCGCCATGTACGCGGCACGCTGGGCAACGCGCTGGGCTGCGGGTTGAGGGGTCGTGACCACGACGACCTCGGCACGCGGCAGAAACTGGGCCATCGACAGAGCGATGTCGCCGGTGCCGGGCGGCATGTCGACCACGAGAAAGTCGGGTTCGCCCCACTCGACGTCCGTCAGAAACTGCTCCAGCGCCTTGTGCAGCATCGGACCGCGCCAAACCACCGGCTGGTCTTCGCGGGCGAAGAATCCCATCGAGATGACCTCGACGCCGTATGCCGACGGCGGGATGATCACTTCGTCGACGACCTCAGGCTGGGAGGTGATACCCAGCATGCGTGGGATCGAAAAGCCCCACACATCAGCGTCGAGACAGGCCACACGGTGGCCCTGCGCGGCGAGACACACAGCAAGGTTGCTGGTGACCGACGACTTTCCCACCCCGCCCTTGCCCGACGCGATTGCCAGGACCCGCGTGCGCGAGTCGGTGAAGGGGTTGTTGCGGGGGGTGGGTGGCATGGTGCCTCCGGACGATTTCCACTACGTGCATAGGTACAATATCCCCATGGCGCCTCGAGACCCTCAACCATCCGTCGCGGTCACCATCGCGAGCGGCTCCGCTGGCGCCGGTTCGACCGACAGAGATTTCACTCCCGATGAATTCAGCGCGGCCGTGACCGCCGTAACCAGCGCATTCGGCGATCCGACCAGGCGAGACATCTATCTGTTCGTCCGAGGCGCCACCCGCGACGGACTCCCAGGCATTACAGCGGGCGAGGTTGCCCAACGCTTCGAACTCCATTCCAACGTTGCCCGCCACCATCTCGAGAAGTTGACCGGTGGCGGGTACCTCTACGTCGAAGCTGCCCGCACCACGACCACAACCGACGCCGGTTTGGATGCTCCGGCCGAGGCACGCACGGCAGGCCGACCTTCGAAGCGATACCGCGCCAGCGACACCGAAGCCGGGTTGAACTTTCCCCCACGACGAGATGACATCCTCAGCGGACTACTCGCTCGTGCGCTCGACCTTCTCGGTCCCGAGCGCGCCACACAGCTCGCCGACGAAGTCGGTTTCGATTACGGCGCGACACTCGCTCGGAATATGGGGCCGAACGAACGGCATCGATCGATGCGATCGGCACTCAGTGTCGTCGCTGACGCGCTCACTGCACATGGCTTCGCGGCACATGCCGAGACCGACGGCGACACACACGCCATTGTCTCGCAGTGCTGTCCTTTCGGTGAGGCAGCGACGAAATTTCCCCATGTTGTCTGCGCAGTGGATCGCGGCATGATCCGCGGGATGCTCGCAGGGCTCTATGGCGATGCATCGCCGGAGTTCGAGGCAAGCCGTCCCGATGGCGATGAGCATTGCATCACCCGTATCTAACCGCCTGGTCATCGTGACCGCGTGTCCGACAACACCGCAGGGTCCATGAGTCGCGCCTACCTGGACCACGCATCGGACACGCCATTGCGTCCATCGGTCTTCGATGCGATGTTGCCCTTCTTCCGCGACCACATCGGCGATCCGGGACGCCTCCACCAGGAGGGTCTCGTGACGCGCGTCGCGATCGAAAGGGCACGCGAACACGTTGCGTCGCTTGCTGCATGCGCGCCCGCGCGAAGTTGTCTTCACCGCAAGCGGCACCGAAGCAATCAACACCGCAATCTGGGGTGCGGCGAAGCGATCGGCAGCAAACGCCAGTGCAAACATCGTGACAACCGCGGTCGAGCAAACTGCCGTGCTCGAGGCATGTACACGAACCGGTATTTCATTGAGGATCGTCGGCGTCGATCACATCGGTCGCATCGATCCAAACGAAGTCGCGTCGGCGATCGACGACCACACCGCGCTCGTGAGTGTTCAGTTGGCCAATCATGAGGTCGGCACGATGCATGTCATCGACACGCTGAGCAGCGTGACAGGTGCTTGCCGTGCTCTCCTACACATCGACGCATGCGCAGCACTTGGGCATGTCGACCTCGACTTCCGAGCTCTCGGCGCCGACCTCTGTTCGATCACTGCACACACAATGGGTGGCCCCAAAGGCGCCGGAGCACTCCTCGTCCGCCGGGGGTTACGTCTCGATCCCTTCATCGTCGGAGGTGATCAAGAACGCGCACGGCGCGCAGGAATCGAAGACGTCGCAGCAATCGTGGGCTTCGGCGCCGCGTGCGCAGAACTCTGCGAAGACGATCTGCTCCACGCCGAGGCGACGCGACACCGCGAGCTCATAGCGCGCGCCGCGCACGACCTTTCGACGGTCGACGGTGTCACCATTTTCGGTGACACCGAGTTCGGTAACAGCGGGAGCCGACTCCCGAACGTGCTGTGCTTCGGCATCAGCGACGTCGAAGCCGAACCCGTCTTGCTGGGACTCGATCGGCGCGGCGTCGCAGTGCACTCGGGGTCGTCGTGTTCGAGCGAGATGTTGGCACCGTCGCCCGTCCTCGAAGCGATGGGCGTCGACGCGCAACGCTCGATGCGTATCTCGGTCGGCTGGCCCACAACCGCCGCCGACATCGACCGTTTCGCCGTCGCATTTCGCGAGACGATCGACGACCTCAGGGCGCTACGAAACTGACCGCTACCGCTTCGGCTGCACCAACGCTACGACGAGTAGTACGGCGTCGCCCCGACCGCGTGGTCGGTGACGTCGATGACCTCGGTGATCTCAGGAACCGCATCGAGGATGGACGCCTCAATCCCCTGACGCAACGTCATCTGGGACATGGCGCAACCCTGGCAGCCGCCGCCCATCGTCACGTAGGCCTTGGTGCCGTCAACGCCCATCAGGGTCGCGACACCACCATGTGAGGCGATCGAGGGATTGATCTGCTCGGTGAGGACGCGCATGACACGCTGCGCAACGTCACTGGAAAGATCCCCCATCTGCTCGATCGAGACCGTCGGCGCCGGTGGCTCAGCAGGCCGGTTGGGGTTCTGCATGACCATGCCGTTCGCCGTGAAGTCCAGCGTCGCACCGCGCAGACGGTCGACGCTGTCGGCCTTGAGCACCAGGTCGAGACCGTCGAAATGCTGCGTCACGTCATGCTCGCTGGCCTCAGCGACCTTTTGGAAGTAGAGGTCGTAAGTGTAGGAACCTGCCTGCTCGCCGCTGATCTCCAGCCAGAGGGCCAATTCATCGGGGTTGGGCTCCGCCGCGCGCACCTCGAGAATCTTGACCCGGGCGTTCGGAGAGATCGCTACGAGGGAATCCTGCTGCGTGTCGTTCGTCATGGACCCCATAATAAGTCCAGTCCCCGCAGAAAGAAATACCGGGGGCCAAACTTTGCGGCGTCACCCCCCGGCCACATCGGAGTGGCGATTCGATGGATCAGGCTGGCTCTTGTCGGCGCAGGACATTCAAGGCAGAGCCGGCCCGGAACCAGGCGATGTGCTCGTCGCTCATGGTGTGGGTGGTCATGACCTCATCAGCGGCGCCCGATACATGATGGAGCACGACCCTGACCGGCTTGCCAGGAGCGAGCTCGCCAAGGCCGACGATGTCCACCATGTCATCGACCAGGACCTTGTCGTAGTCGGCCGGGTCGGCGAACGTCAGCGCCAGCACACCCTGCTTCTTGAGGTTCGCCTCATGAATCCGCGCAAATGACCGCACGATCACCGCTTTGCCATTCTGGAACCTTGGCTCCATCGCCGCATGCTCACGCGACGAACCTTCGCCGTAGTTCTCGTCGCCGATAGCGACCCACGCGATGCCGGCAGCCCGGTATTCCTTGGCCAACACCGGCAACGACTCCCGGGATCCATCACGAACGTCGATGCCGATACCGCTCTCACCTGGCGTGAACGCGTTGTTGGCGCCCAGGAACATGTTGCCCGAGATGTTCTCGAGGTGGCCTCGGTACTTCAACCACGGCCCTGCCATCGAGATGTGGTCGGTCGTGCACTTCCCGGCGGCCTTGAGCAGGACGCGCAGACCTACGTAGTCAGAGCCATCCCATGCGGAGAACGGCTCCAGCAACTGCAGGCGCTCCGAATCGGGTTTGACGACCACCGACACCTTCGACGGATCCGCTGCAGGCGCCACGAAACCCGATTCTCCCGGGTCGAAGCCCTTGGCCGGAAGGTCATCGGCCGTTGGTGGGCTCAAGCGGACCTCGGTACCGTCGGGGGCGCCGAGCGCATCGCGGGTGAAGTCGAAGTCGAGGCGACCCCCGAGCGCCAAAGCGACCACCGTCTCGGGCGAGCCGATGAACGAGAGCGTCTCCTTGTTGCCGTCGTTCCGCGCTGGGAAGTTGCGATTGAACGAGGAGACGATCGTGTTGATCTCACCTTTGGCGACATCGTCGCGTTGCCACTGCCCGATACACGGGCCGCAGGCATTCGCCAAGACTGTCGCGCCGATCGCCTCGAGGTCTGCGAGCAGACCGTCGCGGGCGATGGTTGCGCGCACCTGCTCCGAACCCGGCGTGATCATCAACGGCGACCTGACCCGCAGGCCAGAAGCAGCGGCCTGCCGTGCAATGTGCGCGGCACGACCGATGTCCTCATACGAGGAGTTGGTGCACGAGCCCACAAGCGCGGCAGAAATCTCCATCGGGTAGCCCTCGCGTTCCGCGGCAGCCTTCACCTCGGAAATGGGCCGGTCGAGATCAGGCGTGTGGGGACCAACGAGGTGTGGCTCCAGTTCGGAGAGATCGATCTCGATGACCCGGTCGAAGTAGCGCTCGGGATCCTCTTCGACCGCGGGGTCATTGCAGAGATGCTCGGCGAAGCGATCCGCCAACGCAGCGACCTCTTCACGATTCGTCGACCGCAAATACTGCGCGCTCCGATCGTCGTAACCGAATAACGAACACGTCGCGCCGATTTCGGCACCCATGTTGCAGATCGTGGCGCGACCCGTCGCGCTGATCGACGCGACACCGGGCCCGAAGTACTCCACAATCGCGCCGGTGCCACCCTTGACGGTGAGGATGCCGGCGACTTTGAGAATCACGTCCTTCGCAGAGGTCCACCCTGACAATGCACCGGTCAGACGCACACCGATGAGCTTGGGGACTTTCGTGTTGAAGGGCCAGCCGGCCATCACGTCGACGGCATCGGCGCCACCGACACCGATGGCGATGGTTCCCAATCCACCAGCGTTGGGCGTGTGGCTGTCCGTCCCGATCAACATCGCACCTGGAAACGCATATTGTTCGAGCACGACCTGGTGGATGATCCCTGAACCAGGCTTCCAAAACCCGATCCCGTATTTCGCCGATACCGTCCGGAGGAACTCGTACACCTCGGCATTGATGTCGACCGCCACAGCGAGATCGCTCTTTGCTCCAACGCGTGCCTGGATCAGGTGGTCGCAGTGCACGGTCGTCGGGACGGCCACCTGCGGCAAGCCTGCAGTCGTGAACTGCAGGAGTGCCATCTGAGCAGTCGCATCCTGCATGGCGACCCGGTCCGGGCGATAGTCGGCATAGTCGACGCCCCGTGAGAGCCCAACCGTTTCGGGGTCGTCAGCGTGCGCGATGAGGATCTTCTCCGCGAAGGTCAGCGGGCGTCCCAGACGCCGGCGCGCAACCTCGACTCGTGGGCCGAAACGGCCGTAGACCTCCTCGACAAGCTGGATCGAAGTGCTTGGTCCTACGGTGTTAGGTACTGCATTCAT
Organism: uncultured Acidimicrobiia bacterium; assembly: GCA_963785035.1. Taxonomy (GTDB): domain Bacteria; phylum Actinomycetota; class Acidimicrobiia; order IMCC26256; family CAWATG01; genus CAWATG01. The sequence continues at coordinate 174,384 of CAWATG010000015.1, read as the reverse complement.
CACAAGCTCCACGCGCCTCGGGTTGAAATTCTTGGCCCTGAGGCTATCGGATCCCGGTTTTGACGAACTTTGGGCTTGTCTATTGAAGTTTCGGCGTTTACCATCGCCAGGTGGCCAACCGCCAGACCAACGACACCTGGGGCGAGCTGACCCGCGAAACCTTCGACGAGCGCTGTCGCTCTCTCTGAGCTGACCCAGCGAGGCGCCCTCTGCGCCCTCGCCGCTTGTTCCGCTGACCACCACCCGTCGTGGTATCGGTCGCCATTCCCCGGAGGTTCGCAACATGTCTCGCCGTGTCGTCCCCCTATTGGTCGCGTTCGCCACCGCCGCACTGCTCATTGCCGGCCCAGTGGCTACCGCGGGCGCTTTTGCAGGCCGAACGCCAGGCAAGGTCACCAAACCTGTCACCGTCCGCCTTGGTTACTTCCCGAACCTCACACATGCGAGCGCGCTTGTCGGCGTCGAGGCGGGACTCTTCAAGAAGGCGCTCGGCAAGAACCGGCTCGCACTCAGCACCTACAACAGCGGAAGCGAGGAGGTCACAGCACTTCTCGCCGACGTTCTCGACATCGGATACATCGGCCCGAGCCCAACGATCAACGCATGGGCCAGGTCGAAGGGCGCCGCCGTTCGGATCGTGTCGGGGTCGGCGTCGGGTGGTGCCTCGCTCGTCGTCAAGAAGAACATCGACTCCGCCGCGGACCTCAAGGGCAAGTCGGTTGCATCGCCGCAACTCGGCAACACCCAGGATGTCTCACTGCGCTCCTGGCTGAAGAGCAAGGGCTTGAAGACCAATACCTCCGGTGGAGGTGATGTCTCGGTCCTTCCTCAGGAAAACGCCCTGACATTGCAGGCATTTCAATCGGGCGATCTCGCCGGCGCATGGGTACCAGAACCATGGGCAACCCGGCTGATCACTGAAGGCGGCGGGAAGGTCCTCGTCGACGAGGCTGAACTCTGGCCGGATGGGGAATTCGTCACCGCGCACATCGTCGTACGAACGAAGTTCCTCGCCCAGCATCCCGACGTCGTGGAACAAGTCCTGCGCGGCCAGGTCGCCGCCAACCAACTGATTGCACGCCAACCCAAACGAGCGCAACAGTTGGTCATCCGCGGCATCAAGAACGTCACGGGCAAGACGCTCGCCGCCCCACTGCTCGCTGCAGCGTTCGAGAAGGTCACGTTCACGAACGATCCAATCGCCTCAACGCTTGTCCGATCCGCACGCACCGCAGCGACACTCGGGATCATCGACCCCGTGAGTTTGAAGGGCATCTACGACCTGCGACTCCTGAACAAGGTGCTCAAGGCGAAGAACCTCGAGGAGATTCCAAAACCATGACCGTGATCGGCCAAGATGAACAGGTGTTGCCGTCGCTCGACTTCGGATCGTCGATCGCCATCCGCCTGCAGAACGTGTCCAAGGTCTACGGAACCGCGGGCAATGCCATACCTGCGTTGGATCGCGTGTCGCTCGACATCGGCGCCGGCGAGTTCGTCTGCCTCGTCGGAGCTTCGGGATGCGGTAAGAGCACGCTCCTGAACCTGATTGCCGGCCTCGACACGCCCAGCTCCGGACAGCTCGACGTCGCCGGCGGAAAGACCGCACTCATGTTCCAGGAGGCGGCGCTGTTCCCCTGGCTGACGGTGAGCGGAAACATCGACCTCGCGCTCAAACTGCGGGGCATGTCCAAGGCGCACCGAGCCGAAGTGGTCACAGCGCTGCTCGAACTGGTCCATCTCACCGGCTTCGAGAAGAAGCGCCCACACGAACTCTCCGGTGGGATGCGCCAACGAGTTGCCTTGGCGAGGGCGCTTGCACAGCAACCCGATGTCCTCCTGATGGACGAACCCTTCGGCGCACTCGACGCGATGACCCGCGACTTGTTGCACGAGGAGATCGAGCGGCTTTATACCGACACTGGCCTGACCGTGGTCTTCGTCACACACAACGTGCGCGAGGCGGTCCGTCTCGGCGATCGCGTCGTGTTGTTGTCGAGTCGACCGGGTCGTGTCGCCGAGACCTTCACCGTCGACATCGAACGGCCCCGACGGATCGAATCACACGAGGTCGCCGATCTCTCTGTTGCAATCACCGAGCGTTTACGGGAGGAGGTACGTCGCCATGTCACTCCTGGAACGTGATCTCGCGGGACTCGACAACCTCGAGCTCGCAGCACCCAAGGCACAAAGCCTGACCACACGCGCATGGCGGGCGACCTGGCCGAAGGCTGCAGCACTCGTCTTGTTCGTTGCGCTCTGGCAGCTCACCGTGTGGAGCGGATGGAAGCCCGAGTATGTCCTCGCCTCGCCGGCGACGGTCGGCTCCCAGATCGTCGACAACCTTGGCGACTACACCAGCGCAGCCGCTCTGACACTGCAGCGCGGCATTACCGGCTTCCTGCTCGCGATCCTCATCGGCACCGCCCTCGGTGTGCTCGTCTCGCAAAGCTCGGTCCTGCGTCGGGCCGTCGGATCGATGATCACCGGCTTGCAGACGATGCCTTCGATCGCCTGGTTCCCGCTTGCGATCGTGCTGTTCAGACAGGGCGAAGGCGCGATTCTCTTCGTTGTCGTGCTGGGGGCCGCGCCGTCAATCGCCAATGGTCTCCTCGCTGGGATCGACACCATCCCACCGCTGCTGCTTCGCGCAGGCCACGTGCTCGGCGCGAAACGATGGAAGTCCCTCCGCTACATCATCGGGCCCGCTGCACTGCCAACCTACATTTCCGGCCTGAGGCAGGGCTGGGCATTCGCGTGGCGAAGTCTCATGGCAGGCGAGCTGCTCGTCCTGATCCCCGGCAAGGTCTCACTCGGAGCCCGCATGGACGCCGCGCGTCAGTTCAACGACAACGTTGATCTGCTCGCTGTCATGGTCGTCGTGTTCACAATCGGCGTGGTCGTCGAGGTGGCGGTCTTCGGCGCGCTGCAGCGTCGGATTCACCGTCGCTACGGCCTCATCGACGAAGCCGCCACCTCATAGACGGGCGGCCATGATCAGGTGCGGTCGCGCTCCTCGATCGTGACAGAGGTCATCACGTCGCCCTCTTGTATTTTCTGCGCGACCTCGATACCAGAGACGGTGTGACCGAAAAGGTTGTAGTCCTTCGTCAGTTTGCGACGACAGTCGTCAATCGTGATGAAGAACTGCGAACCATTCGTGCCCGGGCCGGCATTGGCCATCGCCCATGCTCCCAACGTGTACTCACCCTTGACGGGCTCGTCGCCAAACTTGTAACCAGGACCGCCTCGGCCCGTGCCCTCAGGACAGCCGCCCTGAATCACGAAATCCGCCACGACGCGGTGGAAAGTGAGCCCGTCGTAGTAGCCCTGGCGGGTCAGCGCGACGAAATTGTTGACCGTGTTTGCAGCAAGTTGCGGATCGAGGTCACCGACGATGTCGCCCTTCTCGGTGGCGATGGTGACCCGATAGATCTTCGATCCATCGATCTGGTACTCGGGGAGGCTTGGCATCGTGGCTCCTGACGTGACCGGTTGCGTTCATGACAGCGCATGCGTCAGCTCCGGCGCCGCTGGTCGAATACGCGCCCGGCACCGTAGCCGACCGATCGGCCAGCGTTGCCTCCAGACAGCTACGGAGCCGTTGTCGATGTCGTCGTTGTCGGGGTAACACCCGAACGTGCAGATTCTTGGGCGGCAACCGCCTCGCTGAGGAGCTGGCGTACGGCGCCACCCATCTCGCTGTCGGGTGCGAGTACCAGGAACCGTTGCAGCTCAGGGATCGCGCGATCCGGATCTCCGAATGCGCGAAACAACACAGTCCCACGAAAGAAGGCCGCCTCCGGGTTGTCCGGATCGGCACCCACCGCGGCATCGAGTGCATCGAGTGCCTGCTGTGCGAGCACCATCGCCTGACCACTGTCGGTGCTCTGTGCTGCAACGCGGTAGAGGAGCCAACCCTTCGAGGCAAGTGCATCCACGTTGTTCGGCTCCAGGACGAGCACAGCGTCGTAGGCCTTCAACGCAGCGAGTAGTTGCTGATCAACGTCGAGCGAATGTGCATAGGCGAGTTGCGCGCCAGCATCGTCGGGACGTGCACGTGCGGCTTCTTCCAGGGCGGACAGACGATCCTCGCGTGAAGCGACCTGACTGTTTCCGGTCATCGTTCCACCTGGCACACGTTTGCCGAGGGCGCTCGCGAGCCCGAAACCTGCGCCAGTGGCAAACAGGAGAATCCCTACGATCGTCAGGATGCGTCGACGCATCGAGATCCGCCTTGCGACATCGGGTACCGGAGTTCCATCGCGCATGGCGCGCAGCACTGTCGCCGCCCGCGCGGTGTAGTCGTCACGCAGAATCTCGAACGTCGCGTCGTCAATACCACCGACGTCGTGCTCACGTTCGAGGTCGTCCAGTGAAGCGAGGAGGAACTCGCGCTCGGATGCCAGATCGGCACTCTCGGACTCGTGTCGAGTTGTCCCTGTCATGGTTCGCGCCTACGTGCGCCACGCACGAGGTCACGGTCCTCGTCGCTCGCCGGAAGACGCTGCATTGACTGCCACCTGCGCAACGCCAAGACCACAGCCGCGCTGCCCGTCAGCAGGACAAGCACCGGCAGCACGAACAACATGACGCCGAGCCCGTCGTTCGTCGGCTCCAGGAGTATCGACTGCCCAAAGCGATCCACGTACACCCGCCGGATTGCGCCGTCGCTCTCCCCCGCTTTCACCCGCGCTGCAATGTCGACACGCAATGCCCGCGCCGAGGCGGTATTGCTCTCCGCCACCGAGAGGGACTCGCAGTCGGGGCACCGCAGCTCACGCGAGAGCGCCGCCACACGCTGGCCTGCGGTTCGCGTACCCCGATCCGGCCACGCAGCAATCGTCAAGGCAACGACAACCACGGCGGCGAGCACGAGCCACGGCATCCAACGCCGAAGTGCCGAAGCCGCCCGGTTTGGCACAACAGCTTCGTCTCCCGCTGTCATTCAGAGTCGTCCCGCAGCTCGCGCAACAAGCTCATTGAGCTCGCGCGTCGTACTCGGGCCAAAACGAACAGCGACGATGACACCGTCGGGCCCAACGACATACGTTTCGGGTTGACCCCGCGTCGCGAATGCGACCGAGGCCCGGTCGCCCGGATCCAGAGCGACCAGCCACCCGACATCGTTGTCGCGGACATACGACCGCACCGCCGATTCGGTGTCATCACGCACGATCCCCACGAGCACGACATCCCCCGCGCCCTGGTGTTGTGCGTGGAACGCGACCAGTGCCTCGTGTTCCTGACGACACGGCACACACCAGGTGTTCCAAAAGTTCACGACGACGGTCTTACCGACAAAGTCGGCGAGCTGGATCCGCCCGCCGGCGAGATCGGGCAGGTCGAGTTCCGGTACTCGTGTCCCTACGAGTCTGCTCTGGTTCTTGGTGGCCGACGGATCGCTGTCCACCTGCAAAGCAAAGATGACACCGAGTGCTGCAACCGCCACACCGATCAACAGTGCGGTCCAACGTGTGCGATGGCCGGTCACGACATGACTCCTTCGGCGACCTCAACGGCGCTCGGACCGCGAGATCGACGGATACTCGGCAGCACCGCAATGATCGTGCCGACCGCCATCAGAAGACCACCGATCCACAACCAGATGATCATCGGGTTGATTCGTACTTCGATCGTGATACGACCACGTTCTGTCGGCGAGGAAACCAAGGTGAGGTAGACATCCTCACGCAGCCCAGTGCGTACCGATGGCGTTCCGATCCCTGTCATCGCCCCCGGAAAGGTGGAGATGGCCGGGGCGTAGGTGCCGAGATCGTTGTCACCCCGTTGGATACGGATACGAGCAGACACGGTGATCTTCTGCCGCGTCTCCGAGCGATTCGTGTCCACGAAGGTGAACCTGTAGCCGGCGACACTTGCGGTCTCACCTCGCGCGAGCCGGAGTTGTTGCTTGGTGCCCGATGTCGCCGACGCTGCGAACACCAGTGCGATCAACACCACTCCTGCATGGACGCACAGTCCGCCATAGAGCCGCGGGTTGGATCGAACCATTCGCACGAACGCGACGGGCACAGCTTCTCCGAAGCTCGACCGGCGCGCTCGAAGCCCGATGTATACCTGGCGCACCATTGCTGCAGCGGCGAATGCCGTGAGACCGTATGCCAACACTGCGCCGAGGCCTCGGGCGCCGAGCACGACCGCAGCAACCAACGCGGCAGCGCCGAACCATGACGGCATGATGAGACGTTGACGAACGACCTCGCCGCTTACCGCTCGCCACGGCAATGCCGGCGCGACTGCCATCAGAAACAGCAGGCATAGCCCGATGGGGCTCGTCATGCGTTCGAAATACGGCTCACCCACCGAGAGTTGCTCGTCGGTCAACGCTTCGGAAATCAGCGGGAAAACCGTTCCGAGCAGTACCACGAACGCGAACCCGGCGAACAGCACGTTGTTACCGAGGAATGCCGCTTCACGCGAGATCGGCGAGTCGATCCTTCCGGGCGTCCGCAACGCGTCGCCGCGCCAGGACACGAGTCCGATCCCGACGACGCAGACGAACCCAAAGAACGTGAGCAACCACGGTCCGATCGAAGAGACGCTGAAGGCGTGGACGGAATTGATGATCCCCGACCGCGTCAAGAAGGTTCCCAGGATGGTGAGTGAGAACGTTGCAATCACCAGCGACAGATTCCACACGCGCAACATCGAGCGTCGCTCCTGCACGATGGCGGAGTGCAAGAACGCCGTTCCCGTGAGCCACGGCAGAAGCGAGGCATTCTCGACCGGATCCCACCCCCAGAACCCGCCCCATCCGAGGACTTCGTAACTCCACCATGCGCCCAGCACGATCCCCACGGAGAGGAAGCCCCACGCGATGAGCGTGGCGCGGCGCGTATCGGTGAGCCAATCCTCGCCGACTCGACCGGTGATGAGCGCCGCGATCGCAAACGCAAACGGAATGGTGAAGCCCGTGTAGCCGAGGTAAAGCATCGGCGGATGAAATGCCATCAACGGGTGATTCGCCAGCAGTGGGTTCGGCCCGTTCCCATCGGTCGGCACAACACCGCTGACCAAACGAAATGGGTTCGCCGGACCGAGCGTCAATGCAAAGAAGAACAGGATGACAACGAGTCCAACGATCGTCGCCCACGCCACCACGGGATCCGTGGCGCGTGTACGAAACCGACGGACCATCGCCACCAGATAGCCCGACAGGATCAGGAGCCACAGCAGGATTGAGCCCTCGAGCGAGGCCCACAGGCCGGTGATGGTGAACAACGTTGGCGTGCCCAACGAGCCATTGCGCGCGACGTAGCGCAAAGAGAAGTCATGACTGAGCAGCGCCCACTCCATCGCCACGACAGCGAGCACGGCCGCGAGACACACAACAGGAACGAACTGTCGGCCGCGACGTAGAAGCCTCGCATCTTGACGCACCAAGCCCATGCCCAGCGCAGCGATTCCGTATACCGCCGACGCTGTCCCCATCAGGAGGGCGATCGTTCCGAGCGCGGCTCTCAAGGTCGTGCTCGCTCCTGCGACGGTGCTTGTCGGTTCGGAGTTGTCGTCGTGGTAACGCTCGGGGGCTTGTAAGTGCTGCCGTGTTTGATCATCAACCTGTCGGTTTCGAAGATCGAACCTTCCCACTTCCCCTCAGCAAGAATCGGTGCACCATCCTTGAAGAGGTCGGGTGGGTCACCCTGGGCGACGACGTGGGCGACGATCTTGCCATCGGTGACATCGAATGCGACGCCATCGCGAGTCTCAACGACTGAGTCGTCGACGACCACGCCGGCAAGGCGGAACCGCGAGCGATCCGTATCACGTCGTTCCACAGCTTCGGACACCGTTCGGTAGTACACGACGTTGTTCGACAAGATCAATGCCAATACGACGACGGCAACAATCGCGACACCGCACATCCCTGCAGCAACGACATAGCGAGTCCGGAGCGCAGCACCTGTCACAACGAACCTTCAGGTTCCTTGCGATATGACGCAAGGGCGCGCCGAGTTCGACGCTGAATCCTCCACCAGTAAGCGCCAAGGCCGACGGCAAAGATCGCCCACCCGCTCAACACGTATCCCGCGAACTTCATGGAACCTCATTCAGGTTGCCGGCGACGAGCGGCTGACCCGGTGCGCGCACAGCGGGCGCACCAGTCCCGATCCGTTGCGCCAGCGCATCTTGGAGCTCGCGTTCTTCCATCTGTTCCTCGAGGGCGCCCAATCGGTAACGGATTGCCAGGAGGTACACGTACACAAGCGTGAACGCAACCACTCCCCAGACGAGCGTGAACGCCATCAGACCGTGAATCTGGGCCTTCATCTCCTCATTGAAAACAGTTGCTTCCTGGTGCAATGTTCGCCACCACGTCACCGAAAAATGCACGACGGGAACATCAATGAAGGCGACGAGAGCCACGATGGCACTGCGCTTCGCGCGAACCTCAGGCGCTGCTGGAATCCCGCGGAGCGCGAGGTATCCCAGATAGAGAAAGAACAGAACCGCAGTTGTAACCAGGCGTGCATCCCACACCCACCAGACGCCCCAGACGGGTCGACCCCAAATCGAGCCCACGATCAATGTGAATGCTGTGAAGATCACGCCGATCTCAGCCGATGCGCCGGCCAGAAGATCCCAGACCAGCGAACGTGTACGCGGCCAGAGATATAACGCCGAGGCAATCGACGTCACCGCGTATGCCAAGTACGCCAACCACGCAGCAGGTACGTGCAGGTACAAGAGCCGTACGGCGTCGGACTGGACCTCATCCGGTTCGGTCGCAAACAGCGCTAGGAACACCAGCACCGCCAGTGCCAGCAGGGACAGCCACCCCAGCAAAACGGTAAGCCGCCGGTCGAGCAGCCTCATGACTCCTCCAACAATGACCCGAAGGCCAACATCCCGATGCCCGTATAGATCACGGCGAAAGCCACCAGCAGCACGAACCACGGCCACGCATCCGGTACGGGACCGAAGAGCGCCGCTTCGAAAGCCCGCGTTGCGCCGAGCATCACGGGAGTGACGACTGGGAGCAACAACAGCGGTACCAAGGTCTCGCGGACCCGGAGCCCCGCTGCAAGCACGCCGTAGAGGGTACCCGTGGCTGCCAGACCTACCGTCGCGGCCACCGCCACGAGGAACAACACACCCACCGACGCTGGGGCAATGCCGTACAGACCGACGACACCCACACCGAGCACAACCTCCAGAACGAAGAGCTCGACAGCAACGGCGGCAGCCTTACCCAAGAAGATCGCAGCGCCATCGAGCCCGGAGAGTCGCAACCCATCGCGCGCATCATTGTGCTCCTCGATCGCGAAGGAGCGCGACACCGCAAGCAACGAGGCGAGCAACACCGCAACCCAGTACAACCCGGCCGCGGCTCGCTCCAGCACACCGCGATCAGGATCGAGCGCAAAGGCAAACAGCAACAGCACAATGCCACCGAATGGAAGAATCTGTGTGAGCGTGACGCGCGATCGCGCCTCGATCCGAAGGTCCTTACCGGCAACGATCGCAGCCTCACGCATGACGTTCACGTCGACGCCCCGGTTGCCTGACCGCTCGGCATGGGCGCCTCGTCGACGAGCCCACCGAGTGCGAGACCGCCGGCAATGACGACCTCACGGTTCGCGAGCACCCTCGCACGCTCAAGTTCGTGGGAGACGAGCAAGACCGTACGCCCCTGGGCAGGTGAGACGGCGATGACCTCGTCGATGACCTCGCGGCCTCCAACATCGAGGCCCGCGTGGGGCTCATCGAGCATCAACAGGCGCGGTTCGCGCGCCAGGGCCATGGCAAGCGCCAGCCGCCGACGTTGCCCAGCAGAGAGTCGCTGATGAGTGACCGTTGCGATCGACGCGAGATCCATCTGTTCCATCGCATGCTCCGAGCTCTCTACCGACCGACCCGCGGCTCGGGCTGCAAATCGCAAGTTCTCACGCACCGTCAGGTCGTCATAACAAAATGTCTGGTGGCCCACGAGCGCGAGGTCCCGACGCGCTGAGCGCCGGTCCACACGAAGGTCATGACCCAAGACCTCACCTTGTCCGCTTTGCATAACCAACAACCCCGCAAGCATTCGGAGCAGTGTCGACTTGCCGGCGCCATTCGCTCCCGAAACCAGCAACACCTCACCCGTTGCCACATCAAGATCCATACCCGCAAGAGCGGGAAAGCGTCCGAGTAGACACACCGCGGAGCGGAGACGGACGACGAGCGGCACAGCACCTCCGAGCAGGCGACCTCCGAACGAGCGGACTTCGGAGAGATCGGCCCCAGAGCCTATGGACGGCCTGGTCCGAGCGTCGAACCCGCCCGGAGCGCCGCCATCGAGGGGTCGGTACTCGGAACGGCTGGTCCGGCACCCACGATTAGTTTGGCGGACATGCTTCGAGTCGTGAATCTTGTGGGCCGCGTCCTGTTCACCTCAGGCACCTTGATCCTCCTTTTCGTCGCATACCAGCTCTGGGGCACCGGGCTCTACGAGTCCCGAGCGCAGTCCGACCTCAAGGCTCAGTTCCGCGAAGTGCGCACACGCTACGAACGAACCACAACCACCACCACCGGGACGCCAACGCGACCCGGCACGACAACTTCGAGCACGGGACCGCCGATTCGAACACCGAGCACGACGACGACCCGGCCTGCGGCGCCCCCGACGCCACCAACTGAGGGCAGCGCAATCGCAATCATCCAAATCCCCCGAATCGGGGTGAACCGTGCCGTGGTCCAAGGGGTTGGGCTGACAGATCTCCGCAAGGGCCCGGGTCACTTTCCGAACACCCCCCTTCCGGGTCAAAGAGGCAACGCTGCCATCGCCGGCCATCGCACAACGTACGGTGGGCCGTTCAATCGGATCGACGAGTTAGACCCTGGCGACAAGATCGACGTCAAGACACTGTTCGGCGACTACCACTACACGGTCACGGAGAAGTTCGTTGTCATGCCGCACGAGACCTGGGTGGCCGGACCGCCGGATCGCTTCTTGGTACGTCCCGCCCCGGCGGACACTGCCCTGCTCACGCTCACAACGTGCAACCCGAAGTTGTCCGCCCGTGAACGACTGGTCGTCCGCGCCAGTCTCGATACCGAACGCAGCCCCGAGCCGCTCACGGCACCGTCCCAACCTGTCAGTGCGGGTGGCAAGATCGACCTTGCCGACGGAGGCAGGGCGCAACTCTCCGGAACGAGGTCATCGAACGGCCCCACAGTGCTTTGGGGCCTGATCGTGGCTCTCGTCGGCGGGCTGTGGTGGCTGTCGTTCCATCGATACACACGGTGGACGACCTGGATCGGAGGCGCGCTGCCCTTCCTCGGAGCGCTGTTCGTGTTCTATACCTACCTGGAACGCGTCCTGCCGGGCAGCTTCTGACGCAAACGCAACGCAAGTGTCGACCTCAGTGGCCCTCGAACACGGGCGGACGCCGTGCGGCGAACGCATCCAAGCCTTCTTGCAGATCGGCGCTGGCAAAGGCTCGCTTCTCGAGCGCAGCGAGTTCGTCACGGTCGATGGGCGACAGTGCCGAAGCATCGTGCACCAGGTTCAGCGCTCGCTTGTGCCCGGCCACACTCAACGGCGCATGGGTCGCGATCTCCTGCGCCCATTCCAAAGCAGCGTTGAGCGGATCCGCCGCCCTGCGGTGCACCAAACCGATGGCTTCTGCCTCAGCTGCGTCGACAGAACGTCCCGTCAGGAGCAGCTCACGCGCCGGACCTTGCCCAACGAGGGCGGCGAGACGCGCGATGTTCGCCGCGCTCAGCACGACACCAAGCTTGACGGCGGGAATCCCGAAAACTGCGTCGTCCCCAACCACCCGAAGATCGCATGCCACCGCCAGCTGCGTCCCTGCGCCCAGCGCCGCACCATGCACCGCCGCGATCACCGGTGCCGGAAATCCGACAATCGCCGCAACCAGTAATTCGAAGGCCGGGCGGAATGAATCACCGCCGCCGTGGGCAATCCCCCCATTATCGAGCCCACCGTGACCGGCGACGTCATCGGCACGCCGCGCCAGATCAGCGCCTGCACAAAATCCTTTTCCTGCTCCGGTAATAACGACGGCGCGAAGGTCACGGTGCGCTTCGAGCCATGCGCGCATGTCATCACACAGATTCGCGTTCAACGCATTCCGGCGCTCCTGGCGATCAATCGTGACAACGCCTACGAATCCCTGCGCTTCAAAGCGAATCATGCGTACTCATTCGATCTACCGTACATCCAAGGCGCGCGACTGCTCGCTCGGCCACAGCCTACGACGCGCCTCGCCTGCTCGACTCGCGAAACTTCCGGCAAGTCACCCCAATGTGCCGCCACAGTCACTACCGTATCGGTGTGCTCTTCGAGGTCACCGTCATCGGCGCGGCTGTCGTGCTCGTGCTCATCACGCTCGGCAGCATTCGCCAACTCGTATGTCTCCGCTTCCACGCCTGGATCTTGTTCCTCGGTGCGCTCGCGTTGCAGATCACGCTCGGCGTCATCACGCTTCCCGATCACCGGATCGAGACGGTCGGCTTCGGGCTGGTGATGGCTTCCTACACGCTGCTCCTCGCATTCTCTTTTTCCAACCGCCAGATTCGCGGTATGGGTGTCGTGACGGTTGGCATCGCGATGAACGCCCTCGTCATAGGCCTGAATCAGGGAATGCCCACCAAGGATCCCGGCAGAATCGATGCCAACGGCAAGACCGTCTCCGCCATAACCGCCGACGCGACCCGTCGGCCCCAGCGCGACAGCGACCTGCTGGTGGCGCTCGGCGACACCATTGTGTTGAACGGGCCGTACGATCAGATCATCTCGTTCGGTGACCTGATCATCGCCGTCGGTTTGTGTGACATCGCATTCTGGGGATCGCGCCGAACCAAAAAGCCCCGCCGCCGCACTCAACGGCGCGAACCGGAGGTCAGCACCGCACCCCAACCGGTTATGCAGCGAAAGCTGCAGCATCCACCGAACCCGGCCCGGCCGACGCAGGCCAGGCCGGCGCAGCAGCCACAGCCAGCGCGGGCCCCACAACGTCGTCCTCCTCGCCGAGTGCCGGCAGGTCCAAACGGTGCGGAAAATCCCAGGCTGCGTGGACCAGCGCCCCAACCCCGCCAACCCCGCCAGCCCCAGCCACGTCAGCCCCAACCCCGCCAGGCCGAATCCCTCAAAGCCCAGGAAAGTGGGGCTTCGCCGATCCCACCGATGGTCACGCAGCCGCCACCTGTCTTTCGACCCAGCCAATCTCGCGCCGCCTCGATGAGTTCGCCACCGGGTTCGAAGGCGCAACCTCCGTGGTCGAAAGCCTCCTCGAACCCTGCTCGTTCGGATTGACCCGGCCGCGGACTCACGGGATCGATCGCAGCAGCCTGCTCCGAGAGCGCTCCGCTGGCGCGCAGAAGAACACGTCGGCGAGGCGACGGCGAATTCCGGCGAACATCCAGCCGATAGTCAGGGCGCAAGCTCCGATGTCGCCGGAGAACACGATCGATCTCCGGACAACGCCGCCGAATGCACTTCTCAATCAGCCTCGACCCCTCATCGACCCCGCGCGGGGACGCCCGGATCGCGTACGACTGGTCGACCCCCCCAAGACGGCCGTCAAGGACAGCTACGGCGAGTCCAGCGAGATCTGACACAACCTCACCACACCGCGTCAGCCCGACCACGGCATGGGTGTGGAGCTTCACCGCTCGCTACACCGCACGGGCGTGTAACAAGCTCCCGTCCCGGAGGAGGATTCGCTCGAGCGCGCTCAGCACACGAGGCGAATAGACGAATCCAGGGGCGGCGTGCAGGCTTTCGAGCGCATGCGACATTCGACGACGTTCACCACGCGCGAAGTCGTCGAAGTCACTCGCGACCTTCAAGATCTGGCTCGCCATCGCCATCATCGGCGCCAGGTCCATAAAGCCACGATAGGGCCGCGTTGCTGCGTGAACGATGTCGCCTGCAGGTGAGAGGTACTCAGTCGACCGCAACAACTCGGCGCCTGCAACGGCAACCTCCGCAGCGATGGGATCACGACCAAGGTGCTCGGGATCGTCGAGCGTCACCTCGCCAATGTGATGCAACAGCGCAGCCGAAACCAAATGGTTGATTCCCGATCGGGGAAAGTCGATCTCGTCGGCGATGGCAACGCACAGCTCCGTTACTCGGGTCGCATGGCCATTGAGTACGTGACCTCCCAACTCGGGCACCGCGCTCAACGCCCGAATGGTCTGCTCGTACGTTTCCTGTGCACTTCTGAGTCGCTCGAAGGAGTACCACGCGGCAAACAACGGAATCGAGAACAGGACCGGGCTCCACAGCCCGATTTCGCCTTTTCCGTCGACACCGTCATAGCCGAGGGCCATCAGGATCGAACACGCTACGAGCGTGACCTCCGCCGATCGGTCGCGCCACGCCAGCCGAAATCGTCGGCGAGCGATGCTGCGTCCACACTCTCCGATTAGCAGTTGCGCAAATGATGCAGCCGCGAGCGCGGCCACCACCACCCATCGGTGATCGTCGGGCGCCCAGTTGTCGACGACCATCTCGTAGGCAACGAGCCCCGCTGCTGCGGACATACACCGTGCAACGAACGTTCCGAATCGGCCAGCCGCGGACGCGGGAAAATCACGCACGAACATCGCGACAAGCTCTGCTGCCCCCACGACGACGAAGAACTCCGAGGTCGTCGCCGCACGCAACAACACCAACATGACGGCATACGACGTCGCGATACGAGTGCCTTGCAGCGGACGGAGTTCGAAGACCTCCCCGAGCACGATGCCGAACGCCAGCAACACCAAAATCATGTCGTGACGTTGCACGCCGAGAACGCCCGCCGCGATCGCATAACACGCCGTACCGACCGCGATCACGGAAACACGTGTGGACAATGTCACGGCGCGGCCTGTCGCGCTGGAGCCAGTTGAGCATCCAGATCACCCAGACCGGCTGAGCCAACACCGGACTCCGGAGGTGTCACCAGAAAGTCGTGGACGGTCGACTCATGACCGGCCCCGTGAAACTCGCTCCGGGACTCGATGGCCGCGATCAGCGCTTCAACGGCGTCGGGGTGGAATTGTGCGCCTGCCCGCGCTCGCAGTTCGGCAAACGCCACCTCTTGCGTCAACGCCTTGCGGTACGAGCGCGTGGACGTCATCGCGTCGAACGCATCGGCAACATGAACGATGTAAGGCTCGATTGGGAACTTCGAGTCGTCAGGCGTGTAGTGCGCAAACTCGCTCGACGCCGCAGTGGCGACCGGGGCAAGAAAGTCGATCCGTTCGAGCAGCGCGATGGATACGTCTTCGTGACGCCGGACCCGGATGTACTCCTGTTCCGTGAGCTTGCCTGCCTTGTTGAGTAAGTGATTCGGAACAATGAGCTTGCCGATGTCATGCATCAGCGCTGCGAGACGCAGGCGTTCCATCCGCCGCGACGAAAACCCGAGATGCTCCCCGATGTACTGCGAAAATGTCGCAACGCGTTCAGCGTGCCCCGACGTGTAAGGGTCCTTTGCCTCGAGCGCCTTGATCAGCGTGCTCACCGTGTCGTCCTGCGCACCTTTTAGTGCCAACGATGAAGCAAAGGTCCGGCGTGCAGTCAGGATCGGCACCACCAACAATGGGACAGCGACCATTCCAATGTCGAGGTAGAGCTGCCCAAAAAAGACGCCGAGTAACGCGAACGGATAGATCTGAAGATGGCTGCGACTGACGTCCGAAAGCAACGCTCGTACTGGTTGTCGCGACTTGTATGACAGACCGAAGGTGAGAAGACCCAAGTCGACAACAGAAAAGGCAAGCGACGATGGAATTGCGAGCACGAGCAGATGCAGAACAGAACTTGGGTCTGCAGGTGAAAGCGTCGTATACACGGCTGCAGCTGCCGCTACCGACAGTCCGTAGAGCCCGCAGTTGAAACCGATCTTGGCCCACTCATGCCGATGGAGATGCGGAAGGTAGAACCCACCACAGACACCGACGAGGAGCGGGCCGAGCAGCGAATCATCGTGTTCGAAAACAACGATCGACGCCATGCCCAACATGAAGCCCGCACTCATAGAGCTCCCCGAACGAAGCTCGGTGGGCTGGTGTTCGGCAAACATGAACAGCCCTCCGAAGACGAGAATCGGCCCAACTTGCGGCACATCGCCGCGCAGCGCCAACAGCGTTCCCAGCGCGACGGTGACCGCGCCGAAGACAACCGCAAGTGGCCATAGAGACCGTTCAGGTTTCTTGCTCATCGGTGTCCCTTCGCAGGCGGCAAGGACTCGAGTCATCGGGTGTCTCAGGTAATTCGACTGCCGGCGCCGCCTGAAAGCAGCAGTGCCACCAGACCATTCGTGAATACCGCAACGCGTGCAATGGTCTTCTGCATGGGAAGACCCCCTTTGACTCACACCTCCATTCGGATCGCTGATGTCCTCATGGGGTAACGCTTCGCTCAAAGGCTGTGTTCATATGACGTGATGACTCGAGGCCTTGCCGTCTCCGTCCATTCAGGAAGACAGATCGTAACGGAGAACAACACCAACAACATGGACAACATAAGCCACATTTAGGCTGATTCGACTACCATTCACTCCAGTTCGTGCAGGAGGACCCAAACCATGGATGCGGAACCAGATTTCCTGAACCTCGCCGAGATCGAGCGCGAGATGTGCCGCCTCCCCGAGATCTCCGCGGCGCGCATCGTGGTCGACTCCGCCGGACGACCGACCGAGATTCACATCGTGGCGCGGCCAGACAAAACCGCGAAACAGGTAGTACGGGACGTTCAGTCCATCGCCTTGGCCTCATTCGGACTCGAGGTCGATCGAAGGATCGTCTCGGTTGTCCTGCTGGAGGAACCCTTTGCCCGCGGAGCACAGGCCTCTGATCCGACCCACGCGTCTCGGCGACCCATATCCCGAACGCTCCTCAAGGGCATCAATGCCGAGGCCGCAGGCATACGAAGCACCGTCCGCGTCGTCCTCGAGCTCGCCGACGAGCATGCCACCGGATTCGCCGAGGGCTCCATTGCCGCCGCGTCACGCCATCGACTCGTCGCCACTGCGACGCTCGACGCGCTCCGCCAACTCAGTCCAGCCGCCGAAGGCCTGGACCTCGACTCCGCCCAAACGCTCCGTCTGGGGACCACGGACGTTGCCCTCGTCACGGTGGTTCATGTCCAACCCCCGACCGAGCAGATGATCTCGGGCTCGGCAGTCGTTCACCAGAGCAACGAAGCCGACGCGATTGCCCGGGCCGTACTCGACGCCACGAACAGTCGCCTTTCCCTTCTGTAGCGATTCTGCGGTACATGACTCGAACGAAAGAGTCTGGGTCATTAGTACTATTTCGTTCGTTTTGCTTTAGGACCTCCGGAATTCTCCCGATACCTCCTCCAGCTAGTAAATCGAACTATTGGATGGGTGCATTGGAGCACCCGGCGAGCAAGGGAGCTCTCCGTGAAGCGTTGGCTGTTGATCAGCATCTTCGGAACCGCATCGTTCGGAATGGCGTTCGCCGCTGCGGCATCACTCACCGTCAACACCTCATCCCTCGCAGCAGGGAATGGAGTGGTGTCGTCGTGCGCCTCGAATGCCGTCACGGTCGGCCCCTGGACCACGTCCTATGTGGCAGGAGTTCCGGGCCACGCCGTCTCATCGGTTTCCATCACCCTTGGCGGTGCAGGCGCCGACGCCACAGCCTGTAATGGCAAGACCCTCTCAGTCGTTCTCTTCGATGGATCAAATGCATCCCTCGGAAACGGCAGCGCGACCGTGGCTACCGGAACCAGCACCTACAACGTCACGATCTCGGGGTCGCCAGCCGCATCGGCAGTCGTCGGAACGGCAATCGCAATCGGGTAGTGACTGACGACCCATTTGGCGGAATCACTCGTAAACGCCCCGAGTTCGCCGATGGGAAATCAGGCTTGAGAACTCTCACTCTCCACCTCATGCTCCACCCTGCCGGAATGCTCCACCCTGCCGGACGAGAAAGGAAGTCACCATGCGACGTTGGTTGTTGATCAGTCTCTTCGGAATGACGGCGTTCGGCACGGTCTGGGCAGCTGCGGCCGCGCTCACTGTCAACTCGTCGTCACTCGCTGCCGGCAACGGTGCGGTGAGCTCATGTGCGGGAAGCGCCGTGAGCGTCGGACCATGGACCACCGCTTACGCGTCGGGCATTCCGGGGTACGCAGTGTCGTCGGTCTCCATCTCGATCGTGACCGCTGACGCCACCGCCTGTAACGGCAAGACCCTCTCGGTCACGCTCTTCAACGGCTCCAGCACGAGCCTCGGATCCGGAACAGCGACCGTCGCCACCGGAACACTCACGTACAACGTGACCATTTCCGGGTCTCCATCAGCGGCGGCCGTCACGGGCACCGCGGTCGCGATCGGATAGGCGCGCCGATGTCGGTGGCCAGCGATCCCTTGGATCCGCGGCGCACGGCATCGGCTGGGAGTTGAGTCATGCGTCGTCGAACGCTTCTCACCCTCATATTGCTGGCGTGCTCGCCGCTGTCGATCACGACGGCGGCGGCTTCGTCGTTGAGCCCGGGTTCCTCGAATGTGAGTGCGGGGACGAGCACGGTCGCCAAATGCGATAGCGACGGCGTGACCATCACATCGTTTCGGGTCAACTATGACACGACCAACAATCGGTACTACGTGTCGCAGATTCGCCTGTCGGGCATCGATTCCGCGTGCAACGGCGGGACGCTCCATGTCACCCTCGCAGATGTGTCCAACAGCTCCCTCGCGAACGCCTCGGCATCCGTGGCCGCCACCACGGCGACACTCGCCATCAGCGGGAGCCCACCGAGCGCGAGCATCAAAAACGTCCACGTCGTTATCACGGGACCATGAACGCGACCCAGCACGCCGAGCGCACCGCCCTCGACCTAGGCGACGAGTACCTTCCCGCGCCGCACTCCGCCCGGTCGCGTCACCACCGCAGCAGGCCATCGGCACGCAGAACGCGCATTCGGCACCAGAAAGCCCGCCGGCCCACGCCTGAGCCTTCACAGCACCATGCCCCTTCGGGGCCGGCGGCGCCTCGAGCCGAACGCACCCGGAGGCAACGACGGCATCGCCGCCAGGCACGCCGAAGCATGCTCATCTCCCTGCTGCTGCTCGTCATCTGGGGCTGTCGGGTTCCGACCGGTGACCCTCGGAGGCACACGGGTTACAGCATGGTCTCGGGCACGAGCATGAACGGCACCTTCAGTCCCGGTGATCTGGTCATCACCAGGGAACGGGAGCACTACAAGATCCGTGACATCGTGGTGTTCCGCGTCCCGAAGGAACAGGATCGCGCGCTCGCAGGCGGCCTCGTCGTCCATCGCATCGTCGGCGGCGACGCGACCCACGGATTCGTCACGAAGGGTGACAATCGAACGACGGTCGACATCTGGCAGCCACACGCAAACGACATCGTCGGGCGCGTCTGGATTCGCGTGCCGCACGCCTACACGATGATGCGCCTCATGCGGTCGCCGATCGCGATCGCTCTCTTCCTCGCCTTCACCTTGACCTCGGCATTCACCAAATGGCTCCCGCCAGAGGCGCGCAGCACCCGACCGCGGCGGTCGCTCCGGAAGCCTCGGCTGCGGAAACGAGGCCGTCAGCGGACGGCATAGGGACGACAGACTTCCGATCCGAACACACCGTGCCACAGCGTCGCCTTGCGACATGTTCCCGACGTGCGAGACAATCGGCGGTGCACATGCACGCCACCTCAACCAGAGGAGCACACCGCGAGATGTCGGGGGGACGCCGTGAGATCGCACGAACGCGCAGCGTTTCGCGGACACCTCGCTGATGTACCTGGTCGAGACTCCCGAACAACTCGCGTTACGCCAGGAGCTCCGTACGTACTTCGCACGGCTCCTCAGCGCCGACGTTCGCGGAGGGCTGGAGGGTGGACGCGACACCGCAACGTTTCGTCGTGTCATACGGCAATTGGGCGAGGATGGGTGGCTCGGTATCGGGTGGCCTACCGAGTATGGCGGGCAAGGACGGCCGGCGTCGGAGCAGTACATCTTTTTCGACGAGGCACAACGCGCCAACGCCCCACTGCCCTTCGTCACCCTCAACACGGTTGGTCCAACGCTCATTCGGCTCGGGACCGATGAGCAGAAGAAGCGGCTGCTGCCCGGGATCCTTCGCGGCGAAGTCAACTTTGCTATTGGCTACACCGAGGCGGAGGCCGGAACGGACCTGGCGTCATTGCGAACCCGTGCAGTCCGCGCCGGCGACGAGTACATCGTCAACGGCGCGAAGGTGTTCACCAGCGGGGCCGACACGGCCGACTACATATGGCTGGCGTGTCGAACCGATCCCGAGGCGCCCAAGCACAAGGGGATCTCGATCCTCCTCGTGCCGACGGACTCGGCAGGCTTCTCGTGGACACCGATCATGACCGTAGGCGGGTTACAGACAACCGCGACGTTCTACGACGATGTCCGCGTCCCCGCGGCCAATCTCGTCGGCGCGGAGAACGGCGGCTGGAGCCTCATTACGACACAGCTCAACCACGAACGAGTCGGCCTGGCAGCAGTCGGAGGACTCGCTCCCCGGCTCTGGGATGACGTTTCCTCCTGGGCGCGGACGACACCCGCGAACGCAGCAGGCACCCTCGGGGATCACGCCATGATGATCGACCTGCCGTGGGTACAGGCTGACCTCGCCTACTCCCACGCTTTGCTCGAAGCCATGCGGCTCTTGAATTGGCGCATGGTCGAGGCGACGCATGCAGGTACGCTCGGTCCAGGAGAGTCCTCAGCGGTCAAGGTGTACAGCACCGAGGCTGTGATCGAGGTATACGACGTTCTCCTCGCCATGGTCGGCGCTGCGGGCACACTGCGCGCCGGTTCACCGGGCGAAGTGCTGCGTGGTGAACTCGAACGAGCCGTACGCCACAGCATCGTGAACACCTTCGGAGGAGGAGTCAACGAAGTGCAGCGCGAGATCGTGGCTTCAGCCGGTCTGGGAATGACACGGCAAGCGCGGGTGAAGCCCGCATGAGCACCGACGACAAGGACGCACTCTTCGAAGCGTTGGCCCAGTTCGACGGCGTCATCCTCGACGTCGTCGATATCGGCCCCGATGCCGTCAACGAAGCGATGATCCGCCACTGGTGTGTGGCTCTTGGCGACACGAACCCGGTCTATACCGACGCCGACGTCGCCGCAGCGTCGGTGCACGGCGGAATTGTGGCGCCGCCGACGATGCTGCAGGCCTGGGTCATGGCACCCGGTCCGGGGATCAGGTCGTCGGATTCCCCTAACGCCCAGGATTCGGCCATGCAATTGCTCGATGCCGCGGGATTCACCTCGGTGGTCGCAACCAACTGCGAACAGGAGTACATGCGGTACCTGCGACCTGGTGACCGGTTGACGATGCGACGCACCATCGAATCCATCTCGCCGGAGAAGACGACAGGACTCGGATCCGGTCACTTCCTTACAATGCGTCAGAGCTACTTCGATGCAGATGACGAGCTGGTGGGGACCATGCTGTTTCGTATCCTGAAGTTCAGGCCAAAGGCAGCGCAGACCGCTTAGTCGCTCGCACCATTTGAAGATTGGGCCATTTGGGCCATCGTTTCCACACCGACCTCGGGGGGCTCGACGTGAGCGACACTGCACAACCACTGCGGCCGCGACCCGCGATCACCCGCGACAGCCAGTTCTGGTTCGATGCAGCCAAAGAGCATCGTCTGGTCATTCAGCGCTGCGTCGGCTGCGGTGAGCTGCGCCATCCGCCCCGACCGATGTGCCCACACTGCTGCTCGCTCGAGTGGGACACGATCGAAGCTGCCGGCCGCGGCACGATCTACAGCTATGTCGTGACGCACTACCCCCAGATCCCGTCCTTCGAATACCCGTTGGCGATTGCTCTGATCGAGCTCGACGAAGGGACGCGCCTGGTTTCGAACATCATCGATATCGACCCGAATGCGATCGAGATCGGTATGGGTGTCCAGGCAACGTTCGTGAAGTTCGACGACGACCTGACGCTGCCACAGTTTCGCGTGGTGTCCTAGGGTGGATTTCACTTTCAGCGACGATCAGCTCGCGCTCGAAGCACTCGCAACGAGCATCCTGGGCGATCATTGTCCGGTCGATCGCATCAAGGAAATCGAGCACTCCGAGGAACGCCTCGACCGCGATCTCTGGCGCCACCTCGCCGAATCGAACCTGTTGGGACTCTCGCTGCCAGAGTCACTCGGTGGAATGGGCCTCGGCTTCGTGGAGTCGTGCATCGTCGCCGTCGCTCTCGGGTCCCGCGTCGCACCGGTGCCGATGTGGCCGACGATCGTCGCCGCGCTCACACTCGCCACGCACGGCACGAGCGATGAACATGCGGACCTCGTGCGCGGCGTCGCGGAAGGCGCGACGATCCTGACCGTGGCGCTCGACGAGTTGGGTGCGGCCGATCCGCTACATCCTTCGGTCGAGGCAACGCGGGACGATGGCGGCCGATGGGCGCTGCACGGCACCAAGGTTGCCGTTCCTGCCGCCACCGTCGCGCACCGCATCCTGGTGACCGCACGGGCCGCGGGGTCCTCCCCTGGCGTCTTTCTCATCGACCCAGCTGCGGACGGTGTCACCATCGAAGCGGGTGACGGGATCGCACACGGACTCGACGGGCTGCTCACCCTCGATGGCGTCACGGTCGCCGCAACGGACGCTCTCTTCGACGTCGTCGCGTGGATGGTCGATCGCGCACGCGTCATGTTGTGCGCGATCCAGGTCGGTGTCGGAGCCGAAGCAGTCCGGATGGCAGCCGACTACACCTCGAACCGCGAACAGTTCGGCCGTCCGCTGTCGACCAATCAAGGCGTGGCGATGGAGATTGCCGACGCGCACATCGCTATCGAAGCAATGCGGGTCACGATGTGGCATGCCGCATGGCGGCTCGATCATGGGCTCGATGCCTCGAGCGACGTCCTCGTTGCGACGTGGTGGGCAGCAACCGGGGGTCGCCGAGCGCTGCATCTCACCTCGCACGTGCACGGCGGTATCGGAGTCGACATCGACTACCCGTTCCATCGCTACTACCTATGGGCCAAACAGATCGAGATAATGCTCGGTGGCCCGAGTCGACAACTCGCTTGGCTCGGCGCCGAGCTGGCGGAGGTGAGGACATGAGCCCAGCTCGCGAAGCCCGACCAACGCGTTCGGGTCCACTACCGAATAGGCCTGAGCCGTCGAGGCCATCAGGTTCTCCCGTGCTCTCGCTCGGCAAGACGCTTGCTGACGTCGCTGTTGGAGACGAGCTGCCGCCTCTCGATATCCCCATCACACCAACAATCATCGTGGCGGGAGCCGTCGCGTCGCGCGACTTCCAGGACGTCCATCACGATGTCGCGCTGGCGAAGGAACACGGCTCGCCCGACATCTTCATGAACATCCTCACGACCAACGGCCTCGTCGGGAGGTTCGTCACCGACTGGGCCGGCCCCAACGCACTCATATCCAAGGTCGCAATCCGTCTTGGCGCGCCCAACTATCCCGGTGACACCATGCATCTCACCGGATCGGTCACCGCAATTGCCGAGGACGGCACGATCGAGGTTGAGATCGTGGGCGCGAATCGGATCGGCAACCACGTCACCGGAACCGTGACATTCACGCTTCCACCAACGAACACTCGCCGGGGGATCGCAGATGAGTAACTCCAATCGCTTGAAGGACCGCGCCGCCATCGTCGGCATCGGCGCCACCGAGTTCTCCAAGGATTCCGGCCGCAGTGAGCTTCAGTTGGCGTGCGAGGCGATTTCCGCGGCGCTCGGCGATTGTGGCCTGACACCTGCCGATGTCGACGGCCTCGTCACGTTCACGATGGACACCAATCCCGAGATCGAGGTCGCGCGCAACCTCGGCGTCAAAGACCTCACGCTGTTCAGCCGCATTCACTACGGCGGAGGTGCCGGGTGCGGGACCGTGCAACAGGCAGCGATGGCCGTCGCCACCGGTGTCGCCGATGTGGTTGTGTGCTACCGCGCCTTCAATGAGCGTTCGGGGCGGCGTTTCGGCGCCGGAATGCAGGACCATCGCCCGATGCCGACCGCGGAGTCCGGACAGTACGCGTGGTATTCGCCGTACGGTCTGCTCACGCCCGCGTCTTGGGTCGCGATGTTCGCCCGTCGGTACATGCACGCATTCGGCGCGACGAGCGAGGACTTCGGCAGAGTTGCCGTCGCCGATCGTCGACACGCTGCGAACAACCCCGCGGCGTTCTTCTACGAGAAGCCGATCACCCTCGAGGATCACCAGAACTCACGTTGGATCGTCGATCCACTCCACCTGTTGGACTGCTGCCAGGAGACCGACGGCGCCCAAGCATTAGTCATCACGAGCGCCGAGCGCGCCCGCGATCTGCGCCAGCCAGCTGCAATGGTTCGCCGCGGCGGCGCAAGGCGCCAGTTATGACCAGGAATCAATGACGTCGTTCTACCGCGACGAGATCGACGGCCTGCCGGAGATGGGCCTGTGCGCACGGCAGGTTTGGAACACGTCGGGCCTTTCGCCTGCCGACATTCCCACAGCGATCATCTACGACCACTTCACTCCCTTCGTGCTCACCCAACTCGAGGAGTTCGGGTTCTGCGGACGTGGGGAGGCCAAGGATTTCATCGCAGACGGCAACATCGAGATGGGTGGTCGGCTCCCCATCAACACGCACGGCGGCCAGCTCGGTGAGGCCTACGTCCACGGGATGAACGGAATTGCCGAAGGCGTACGCCAAATTCGCGGCACCTCGGTGAACCAGGTCTCCAATGCCGAGCATGTGCTCGTGACCTCAGGAACGGGCGTGCCCACCTCGGCGTTGATCCTCGGAAACGACCGCTGACACCAAATAGCGATCGGCAACAATCGCCGGCGCTTTCACCCAAGGAGTTCCACCATGGCTCGTCCCGTCATCGTCGAAGCAGTGCGCACGCCGATCGGCAAGCGCAACGGCCAACTTGCAGGATTGCACGCTGCGCACCTGCTCGCTGCCGCGCAGCGCGGAGTCGTGACACGTGCTCGGGTATTGATCCTGCGTCGGTGGAACAAGTCGTCGGAGGATGCGTCACCCAAGCCGGTGAGCAGGCCTCGAACGTGACACGGACCGCGTGGCTCGCGAGCGGCATGCCCTATGGCGTCGCCGCGACCACAATCGACTGCCAGTGCGGCTCCTCCCAACAGGCCAGCAACTTCGTGGCAGGACTGATTGCCGCCGGCCACATCGACGTCGGCATCGCCTGCGGTGTCGAAGCGATGAGCCGCATCGGATTGGGAGCGAATGCCATCAACGGTCCCGGTCGATCAACGCCGCCCGACCTGCCCTATGACATGCCGAATCAGTTCAGCGCCGCCGAACGCATTGCAGAGCGCCGCGGCATCACGCGCGAACAGGTCGACCAACTTGGATTCGAGTCACAGCGACGCGCCGCGCTCGCATGGCAGGAGGCGCGCTTTGACCGGGAGATCATTCCCGTGGAAGCGCCCGTCGTAGGCGCCGAAGGTCCCACCGGCGAAACTGTGTTCGTCACGCGTGACGGTGGTCTGCGCGACACGACCCTCGAAGGTCTCGCCAACCTCAAGCCGGTCCTTCCCGACGGCATGCACACGGCCGGCAACAGCTCCCAGATCTCCGACGGCGCCGCCGCAGTGTTGTGGATGTCCGAAGAGCGCGCGGCCGCCGAAGGTTTGCGACCACGTGCGCGCATCGTCGCACAAGTGCTCGTCGGCTCGGACCCCTACTACCTCCTCGACGGACCTGTCGACGCTGTCGCGACAGGTGCTCGAGCGCGCCAAGATGACCCTCGGCGACATCGACCGCATCGAAATCAACGAGGCGTTCGCCTCCGTGGCATTGTCCTGCGCGCAAGTTCACAACTTCGACATGGACAAGGTGAACGTCAACGGCGGCGCCATTGCACTTGGTCATCCCGTCGGTGCCACCGGAGCGCGCCTGATCACCACGGCACTCCACGAACTCGAGCGCAGCGACGCCAACACAGCACTGATCACGATGTGCTGCGGCGGCGCACTTGCGACAGCGACCATCATCGAACGGATCTAGCGCCTTCCGGTTCCCGAGCTGTAGCAACAGTCGCTCACGACGTCCTCAGTATGCTGACGCGCAACTTCCCCCTCGCGTATGACGAAGTGACCCGTTTGAACGAAAGGGCTACATTCGTCCGCGCCGAGCGCGGCGAGGGAGGATCGCAGGATGCGCCAGCACCAACTGTTTCGATGGATCGCGCCCCTCGCCGCGGCGGTCGTCGTCGGCCTGACGGGCTGCTCGCTGACAACTCCCACGGCGTGTCGCCGCCGTCAACCCGCACATCACGACCTTCGACACCAAGTCACTGCATGGCACGACCAAGCGCCCCGAAGCCCCGGAGCAACCGCGGCTACCGTTGCCATTCCGGGTACGAAGCTTCCGACGGTTCCACACGAACGTGGATTCCTTCTCGGGCCGCTCCCGACTGGCTCGATGCGCGGCGCACCTCGCCCACCGCTGATCAACTCCGGCGACGATCATCTCGCGATCGGTCTGTCGCTGCTCCTTCAGGTGCAGTGGCTGAGCGAAAACCCCGATCCCGCCCTCGTCGACGAGATCTGGAAAGAGGGCGAACCGCTCCGCGATGAGGAACTCAAGCGTTTCACCGGACTACACCAACGCGGAATGTGGATGCCGGCGTCGAACTACCGGATCCTGAGCGCAAAGGTCGTCGTCGGCGAGCCCTTCAGCGCTGCGATCGCGATCCGTTGGCAAAACGACGCTGCGACAATCCTCAGCGTCCGACGGCAGTGTGTACAAACAACAGGCAATGGCAGAACCGGTCACGGAGATGTTCTTCTTCTCGCTGGGAAGCGACCAGCGATTTCGCCTCGCCGCCATCGAATGGTCGGGTTCACCGGGAGTGATCCAACTATGAAGCGATTGCGATTCGCAGTGGCCATGGCAGTGACGGCCGCAGTGACCTCAGCACTCGTCGTCTCCGCCACAGCGCTCCTCGCTCCAGTCGCGTACGGAGCTCCTCTCGACAACGGTGACACAGACATCAGGATCGACGACGACACCGGCACGCTCGAGGTCGAAATCGAGATCCGCGCGCCCGGAACCACACGACCTGGCGTTGGAGTCGCGTGCCACGCCCGTTCTACTGGCGTTACGAGCGCATCAACATCGAGAACAAGGGCGGGATCGGTCCTGCGGGTGCTGCAGTCTTCATCGAAGCCGGCGGAATCGAGGCCCCGCCCCGGCCCCCAGGAGTGAGCGAGGAAGCCGAACGCCTCGGCATTCCGTGCGGCACCTACCGCAACGGTGTGCTGCTCTACGGTTTCGTCAACCTCGCTCGCCAGTACCGACGCAGCACCAACGAGATCGTCGCCACGCGTTACGTCTGCGTTCCTGTGAACGCACCTGCGATCCCACCCGGTGGCGAAGCGCCGACCTTCGCCGAAATCTGGCGGGCGATTCCCATTCCAAGGCCGTCGGTGAACTTCAGCCCGAAGGTGACCGGCCTGACCGGCATGGAAACGTGGCTCTGGAATACCCAGAACAGCGAGATTCAGATCGCTGCGTCCCTCGACGGCTGGACGGCGGTCGGTACTGCACGCTTGACGGGACTCGAATGGCGAATGGGTGACGGTGTGACCCGTCGTCTTGACGGCACCTTCGAGCGGCCTGTTCCCCCGTCGACCGAACAGGCCCACGCGCTCGCGCACACCTACGAGACGAAAGGCGACTACACGGTCGCCGTCATCGCCGAGTGGGAAGGTCACGCGACGGTGACGAGCCCCGGGGGCATCACCACCGTCGAGAACCTTGGGACTGCGCGACTCGCCCCGGTCACGCGTCCGTACACCGTGCTCGAGGCGATCGCATCGCTCGTCGCGACGCCCCCGACGCGACGCCCCTGATGGGAAGCCGCTGATGCGACGCCGAAAACTCAGACGCTCGACTTGAGCGGCATGACGTATCGGTCCTCGTGGTCGAAGTTCCGAGCGAAGAGGTCGCTCACCATCGCCGATTCCTCCGGAGTGAGCGGCATATCGCTCGCCGCGGCGTACTCGCGGATGTCATCGATCGACACGTTCGTGGGCAACACCGCCGTAAACGCCGGGTTGGCGAGGATCCCAGCGACCGCTGCTTGGCCTCGAGTCCTGCCGGTGTCCGTCCACAAGAACGCGAGGGTTTCGGCCTTTTCGAAGTTGTCCAGCATGTTGTCGCGGTTGCGGTGTGCTCGATGATCGCCGGGGGGAAACACGGTGTCGAGCGTGACCTTGCCCGAGAGCGTGTCGGACGCGTGGGGAACCCGAGCGATGAGGCCAACCTCGCCGGCAACAACACGGTCCTCGGCGGCGAAGGTCAGGCCAGGCTCCTGCTCGAGAATGTTGAACACCGTTTGCAGGCTCACGATCGGATGATCACGGATGGCCTCGACGCCTTCTTGGGTCCAACCGATCGCCGGACCGAGCGCGACACCGAACTCGCGGATCTTGCCGGCTGCACGCAACGACTCGAGTTCAGCCCAGAGATCATCGGAGCGAATCGGCTCGATCCTCGTGTTGTGCAGCTGGTAGAGATCGATGTGATCGATGCGCAACCGGCGCAACGAGCCTTCGAGCTGGGCGCGGATCGACTCGGGCCGCCAGTCGTGCGGCCGCTCGGACTGACCGGGAAACTTGCGCTCGGCCTCGATGTCATAACCGCATTTGGTGGTCAGCACGATCTCGTCGCGATGGGTCTTCAAGATGTCGGCGAGCATCGTCTCGCCAACCCCATCGGCTCCGTAGACCGGGGCGGTGTCAAAAAAGGTGATCCCCGCGTCCAGAGCGGCGCCGATCATCTTGTCGGCATCGTCGGTGG
This sequence comes from uncultured Acidimicrobiia bacterium, assembly GCA_963785035.1. GTDB lineage: Bacteria > Actinomycetota > Acidimicrobiia > IMCC26256 > CAWATG01 > CAWATG01. Next base: position 145,567 of record CAWATG010000015.1, on the reverse strand, counting down.
CGCCCCACCAGTCCGACGCAAGCGTCCAGGTCCCGAAGCCCACTTCAGAAACTTTCAGATCCGTCGTGCCGAACCGTCGGTACCGCATGCATTCCTCCTAGTCACCAGCGCCCGAGTCAACGCGACTCGCCCATCAGGCTAGGGGAACGATGCTAGAAGTGGCAGGGTCCAAAGGTCCCATTGCAGGATGGGCCAGCGCAGCGCCCTCGAGCAGCGTCGGTTGCGTGCCGAGGCTCCGGGCTGACCAACGTCAGTACTTGATGACGCTCCTGGCAACCTCGCCGCTGCCCATTGCATCGAAGGCGTCGTTGACCTCGTCGAGTTTGATCTCACGGGAGACGAGCTCATCGAGCAGGAGCCGACCCGACTTGTAGAGCTCCACCAGCAGCGGGATGTCCCGCTTGACGTCACAGGAGCCATACCAGCTTCCCTTGACCGTCTTTTCGCTGAAGATGAGCCCGAAGGCGTTGACGGGGATGTCGACGTCCATGGCGGGAACGCCCACGATCACGACCTCGCCGCCTCGCCGGGCCATGTTGTATGCCTGTTGGATGGTCGGGAGAAGGCCAATGACCTCGAAGGCCACGTCCGCGCCCCGTCCACCCGTGAGTTCGAGCACCTTGGCGACCGGGTCACCGTCACCGGCGTTGATCACGTCGGTAGCGCCGAACTGCTTGGCCATCTCGAGCTTCTTCGGCGCCATGTCCACCGCGATGATCTGCGTGGCACCGGCGTACTTTGCGCCTTGGATGGTATTGAGGCCCACACCACCGCAACCGACGACGACGACGGAGTCGCCCTTGCGGATATCGGCGGTGTTCACGGCCGCGCCCCAGCCCGTGAGCACGCCACATCCGATCAGTGCAGCAGAGGTGAAGGGAACGTCGTCGTCGATCTTGATTGCGCTGATCGCGGGAATGACCGTTGCCTCGGTGAAGGTGCCCGAGCTTGCCATCTGCCCGAGCGACACGCCGTTCTCCGAAAAGCGTGACGTCCCATCGAGCAGTCCACCCGAGAACATCGATGCGACCGCGTTCTCACACAGGTTCGGTTGGCCGTATTTGCAGGTGTAACACTCGCCGCACTGCGGCACCCATGAGATGACGACGTGGTCGCCGACCTTCAGATCGGTGACGCCCTCCCCCAGCTCCTCGACGACCCCGGCGCCTTCGTGACCCAACACGGCAGGTCCGCCCTGCAACAACGTGCCGTTGACCACCGAGAGGTCCGAGTGACACACACCCGACGCGGCGAGCCGGATCTTGACTTCGCCGGCCTTGGGGGAGGCCAGGTCCACTTCGACGACGTCGAGTGGCTTGCCTGATTCGCGAAACACCGCTGCCTTGGTCATCGTGGGATCCCCTCGTTTCAAGCGAACAACCCGTGCAACCTACCGGGCGGTGGGGATCAGTGAAAGGGCGCGCCGCCATTTTCCTCGCGTTCGGCGGCCCGTAGTCCGTATCCGAGCACGATGGGAATCGGCAAGATCACGCACGAAGTCGCCAATCCTGCGACCATGACGACCGCCGTCCACCTTGGGAAATCGCCGATCAAGCCGATGACGAACGCCAGGATCGACACCAACATGGCGCTGTAGCCGACCCGCTTCGCGAGCGCGACCAGACGTGCGATGCGGGCTCGCTGCGCGATGACCGGATCGTCCTCAGGAGCGTTCATCAGCGTTCCCAGCGCGCTGCTGCGAATACCGCCGCGATCTTTGCCGGCAGCGCTGCAAGGTCGAAATGTCGGCGAGCCACGTCCAAATTGTGGTCGAGGTGCGCGTCCACTCCCGAACGCAGCACGTCAGCAACTTCCTCGACGTTGTCGATCGAGAGAAACTCGAAGCCGAGCCCGCGAATCTCATCGAGCACCGGGTAGTGACCGACCACGATGGGACGGCGAGCGACCACGGACTCGATCAAAGGATTTCCGAAGCCCTCCCATGTCGAGGGATGAATGACAAGGTCACATGCTGCGTACGCGTCGTGCGGCGTGGGCGCTCGACCGATCGTGTAGGCAACGTTCGTGGCGGCCAACACCTCGCGCAGCGTCGGACCGTAGCCATCCTCGTCGGGTCCGGTCAGCCAATACCGCAGCGCTTGATGTGGAAGTGCGACACCGAGTCTGGTCATGAACTCGAGCGCGCCGGGCACGTTCTTTCGTGGAATCGCACGTGCCGGGTGCAGCACGATCAACTCGCCGGTCCCGAAGCCGAATGCCGCCCGCGTCGCAGTGCGATCGCCAGGAGCGACGTCGAGATCGAAGTGATTGCGGATCATTACAGCGTCGATGCCGCGATCGAGTAGCTCACCTTGGGACCGGGCGTTGATCGCGATATGCAGCGAGTGCTCGCGACGCGGCGGGAACTCGCCGTCAAGATGCGCGAGATGTCGCGCGCTGCCATACGAGATCGTGGTGGTGAAAGACGACCCGTCCGTCCCAGCGATCGAGCGCCGCGTGCAGCGTTCGGGAAGCTTCGAGATTGAGCGGCAAGGAGCACGCGTTCTCGACGACGACCATTCGGGCGTGGCCGAATGGCGTTGAGCACGTCGTCGGCGGTGAGTGCGGGTACGCCGTCTGGTGGCGCGATGGCCAGCGCCGGGAGCACGACATCGTGAGGCAACGCAGGTCCAGCGATTTCCCCCGCGACCCGTCGGACCTCGAAGCCGAGTTGTTCCAACGCCCATTGCCATTTCCTCGACTCGACCGAAACGCCATCGGTTCCGCCGAGGCGGAATGACACGAGTGCGGCAATCGGCGGCTTTCCCATCGACGGTACGGTAGGACGTCGGTGACGCCGAGTTCGTCTCACCCGGGTCGTTATCCTCCGTGTCGCACCACAAGCCCTCGTAGCTCAGGGGATAGAGCATCGGTTTCCTAAACCGTGTGTCGCAGGTTCGAATCCTGCCGGGGGCGCCACGAGACACAGCCTCCACCAGAGACTTCGCGCAGGCGGAAGCCGGCGTCGACGTGGGGCTGATCGATCTCGATCGGAGTACCGCGGCGAGCAAGGCCGCCGACATCTTTCCGCAACTTGCTGAGTTTCGTGCATCCGTTGACCCCGATGGATTCGTAGCACCAAGCGACGCTACCCACCGATGGAGGTCAACCAAATGCGTATCCGTAGTGCGAGTCTTCTAGCCAGCGTTCTTGCCCTTGCCGTGTTCGCCAGGAGGCTTGGCCTGCGGAGACGACTCCGACTGACACATCAGACCTCGCCCCGATGTGATCACGGCTCGCCTGATCTCGGAGAGGGCGCGGGCGACCTTGTCCGAGTTCGGCATCGGCTGGGCCGACGAATCAGGTCGAGCAGAGATCAGCCGACCGTCAGGCCTCGTCATCATTCGCGAAGCCACTCCGGACGAATCCTCCCGCGAGACTCCGACGCTGCTGGACGGCCTCGATGCTGGCCGTCGCCGAGACGACCTTGTCCGGTGCCACGCCGACGGTCGCGAGGGTCGAAGAAGCCACGAGGCTTTCACGCAACGGGACCGCACTGGCGCTCGACCGCCTCGAGAAGCTCGGCCTCTTGGAACGACCGAACGCGCGCCGGGGCCGCTCCTCCAGGCCGACGCGTAGTCGGACCGCGATGCGTTGCTCAACGCATACGCGGCGGCTGCCGCAAGGGCGCGCGCCAAACAGCCGATCGTGAGGACCTCCACCGAGCAGACCACCGAGCAGTCCACCGAGCAGACCGAGCCGGAAAGCGAAATGGCGGATGAGGAAGCCGAGCCCGGCACGATTGTTGATGTCGCGGTCGCCAACGTTACGCTCGTCGCGGCCGTCAAAGCCGCCGGTCTGGTCGAAACACTGAGCGGCGACGGCCCATTCACCGTGTTCGCACCCACTGACGAGGCGTTCGCCGCGGCCCTCGAGGCCCTCAAATTGACGGCCGATGAGCTCCTCGCTGACACGGATCTGCTCAAGTCGGTGCTCACGTATCACGTCATATCCGGTGAAGTGCCGTCCTCGACGGTCGTCACCCTCGACGGCAAGACGGCCGCCACCGTCAACGGCGCCGAGGTGAAGATCTCCGTCGATGGGGACAAGGTGATGGTCAACGATGCGACCGTGGTAACCGCCGACGTTCCCGCCGACAACGGCATCATCCATGTCATCGACAAGGTTCTCCTTCCACCGAGCTGATCCCCCGGGATTCGGACGGACGCCGACGAGAGGGTCGACGTCCGTCCGACATCCCTTGTTTTCGATCCGATGTCATCACCGCCCTCCTGCTCTTTCACCACACAAACGGAGCGCGGACCCTAATATTACCGATAATAAATATAATTATTTTTAATTCGAGATTGGAAAACGCCGATGAGAGTTCAACGTCCAGTCCGATATGATTGTTTCGATCCATGTCATCCGCGCCTACCCACAAACGAGCGCGATACGCTCCCCGCATGTCGACAGCGGAGCTGTGGCCAACCGAAGCGGTTGAGGCAGCATTTGAGCGTGGAGACGAGAAGGCTCTCCGGGCCGCCTACGACGCCCACGGCTCCCTCGTCTACTCCTTCTGCCGCCGATCCCTCGGCGACGGCGCTTCCAGGGCCTGCGTCAGTGACGTCGACCGTGAGGATGCCGTTGTCAAGCCCGAGGATGAGCTTGGCTGGTGCGCCCGGGGCGTGTTTCGCCACGTTCGCCAAGCCCTCGCTGGCCACGAACCAGACGGTCGCCTCGACGAGCGGGTCGAGGCGTCTGATCCCCAGCCTCGTGGAGTTCGAGGTCGCAACCGCTGGCCAAGCGAGGTCTCCGAGCGCGGTGCGCAGACCGTCTCGCTCCAAGGTGGCGGGCACGAGACCGCGGGTAGTCGACCAGTCCTCCAGCGCAGCCTGCAGGTCCTGAACGGCTGCTGCGAGCGTGGCGCCAAGCGTGGTGTCGGCTGGTTCGATCGAACGCCGTGCGCTCTCGAGCTGGAAGGCAACCGCCAGCATCCGCTGTTGCGCACCGTCGTGCAGGTCGCGTTCGATGCGTTCGGCGCTCCGTGTCTGCGGCGGCGACGATGCGGGTCGAGACGCCGCGACTTCCGCGAGCCGATCGACGAGTTCGGATCGCGATCGGGCATGTGCGATCGCGCCGCGGCGGCAGCGCAGGACGTTGTCGAGCAGCCGAGCATCTCGGGGGCGGTGCGGTGCACGACAATCGCGACTCGGCCGCTTGGCTCGGATCGATGGGATCGCCTCGCCAGAGGTCGGCGGCAGAACCGCGCGTCGGTGCGTCGACAACTCGCCCGTTCCCGCCGAACAGCGCGTGCTGGACCACGCCGACCGACGGTCCGATATGGAGCCGGTTGACGTTTCCGTCGAAGCCGATGTCGAACAGATTGGGGACCGCATGCTCGTTGCAGACGCCCTTCGGTCGCTCCCGGAACGATCCCGTATGGTCATCGAGCTCGCCTATCTCCGCGACCTGACCCATACCGAGATCGCCGAGAAGTTCTCCATCCCCCTCGGCACCGTCAAGAGCGATATCCGCCGCGGACTTGCCAACATCCGCCGACATCTGGAGGGCGCCGGATGACGACCGACACTCCTCGAGAACACCACGGCGACGACGACCGCTTCGAAGCTCTGCTTCGCGAGTTGACCGCCGAAGATGCCGAACTGGTCGCTCCACCCGCAGACCTGTGGGCCGGCATCGAGACTCAGCTCCGCCAGGACGAAGACCATGCCGGGGTCATCATTCTTGACCGGCGCCGCCGATTCTCCCGCCGTATCGCAACCTCGCCATCGGGCTCCATCTCGGCCGGCGTGGTCATGACTGACCTGGGACGGCGCCGGCACGACCGCCCGCAACACGGACCAGTTTGCCATTAACCATCAAATAGATATCGAAGGGATCTCGGAGCTCATGAGACGATCACGCATCATCGCCATTGCCACCAGCGCGTTCGCGCTGGTCCTCGCGGCCAGCGTCGCCGTCGGCATCGGGCCGGCCACCGGCGCCCGGCGCGGACCCATCCGCCTGCAAGCCCGACAGGACCTCGGCCTGACGGTGATTCCCTGCCCCGACTGCACCCTTCAGCCGATGGGGTTCGAAGTCGGTGATCACATCGGCGAGTTCCTTATCAACCACGGGGTCCTGGTCGACGAGAAGGGCAAGACGGTCGGGCACTTCGCCGCTCACATCCTCGGCACGACCGTCGCAGCTGACGGTCCACCCGAGGTGCAACTGACGATGACCTTGTCGCTCGAGGATGGCCAGATCACCGCGCAAGGTCTCGAGGAGCCACCGGCCGATGGCGCAACGATCGCCGTCACGGGCGGTACGGGCCGTTACCGGGCGGCGAAGGGTGAGCTCCAGTTCCACGACACCGATGAGACGACCACCGACGTCACACTCATCCTGCGCTGAGGGAACACTGCCGTCGACTGCCCCGGCCGGCGCGAGACAGACGACGTGACGGGAACACGACGTCTTGCGGGTGTGTGGGGACCGATCGCCTTCAGCTCGGCCGCGCTGATGTCCGCTCGCCAGGTCCCCGGCTACCCACACCAGCGCAACCACATCAGCGGACTCGCGGCGCGGGGCATGCCGGCTGCGTCGATCATGGTTCCCGGATTTCTGGCGCTCGGGCTGTCCGGGCTACCGGCAACCAAGCGCAATCCTGGCGCAATGACGTGGGTCGCGCTCCAGTTCAACTCGAGCGCGATGCGGCACCGAACAGACCGACGCGGGAAGGCAGCACGCCCAGGAATCCGCTCGGTCAGTAAGACACGAAGGATAAGTAGCTACATGGGCATCGCGAAGCACGACGGGCTCGCGAAGCCGTGGCTCGCGCCGAGTACGTCGAGCCGCGCCGCGCGCGGATCACACTTGGCGAATGGTCGGAAAGGTGGTCGGCGACGCGCACGAACGTCAAGCCCATGATGATCGAGGCCTACGCCGCCTCGTGGCGAACCCTGATCGCGCCGCAGTGGGAGCGCGGGCCGCTTGACGCGATCCGGCACGCCGATGTTGCCGAGTGCGTCGCGGATCTCATATGGCGAGGGTTGTCGGCGTCACGCGTGTGCCAGGCGCACGGCCTCCTTTCCTCGATGCTCAGCGCGGCCGTGAAGGACCAGCGCCTTCCCCGCCTGCTGGAGCCAGAGGACCGATACCTGACGCACGACGAGGTCGACGCCCTCACTGATTCGTTTGGGGGTCACGCAGCCCTCCGTTCGGACACTTGGCAACTGCGGACTTCATTGGGCCGAAGCCGTCGCTCTGCGAGTTGGCCCCTTCAAGCTCCCGCGCGGACGGCGCCGCGTCGCAGCAGCCGCGACCGACGTTACGGTCGACTCTCGTTCGGTAAGCCCAAGACACCTGCAAGCCGCGAGGTCTCAGTCCCCAAGTTCCTCCACGACGAACTCGTCGCGGCGTGCGTCGACGAGGGTCCCAACGACTTCATACTCACCGCCGCCCGCGGCGGTCCCCTTCGCATCGGCTCCCGAAAGTTACCGAGATGGTTCCGCTCCGCTGCTCAGGGGATAGAGCATCGGTTTCCGAACCGTGCGTCGCAGGCTTGAATCCTGCCGGGGCGCTCTGTGATGTCGCGCGTCATCGTGACGCACGAGACCAGCCGAGCCAACGGGTCAACGACTGTTGGCGCGGGCGACTCGAAATCCTTTCTGCACGCGGTTGTGGACTCAGCCCACACCGCAGCGGCGGAGTCTGGTTCCCCGGCACAGGGTGAAGGCGCCGGACGTATCGATCTTGTCGTGACGGTCACGGCTGCTTGAAGATCGCGTGGGTGCCGATCCGCCGCCAGATCACGTGGGGCTCGCCGTCGGCCACCACAGGTCCGTACTCGAAGGTGGCTCGGCCGTCTGGCGCCCAGGTCATTTCGAAGATGCCCGACGCACCTTGGATGCCTTTGACACGCAGGCCGTTGCGGAAGCGACCAGCCTGGAGATCGTCGACGAACTGCTGGACGGCGACGAGAAAGGCGGCCTGTTGCGTCGGGGTAAGGCGTTCGAAGTCCGCTCGGAACCGAGCGAGCCACGCGTAGGTCGGCACGCGACTCAGCGCTTTCGGCGAGTCCTGACCGGCTTGGCTATCGACTGGAGGCCGGCGATCAACGCCTCGCCAGAGTGGAAGGCTTCCACCCGCCCGGCGGCACGGTCGGCGTCAGAGTCGCGTTCACCAGCCTGCCAGGTCGGGTCCCAGAACCACGCTTGCGTTGCGTCGATGAGCTTCTGGGGCCGCAGCAGGATGCCCTCAGGCGTGAGCTCCGCCTCGACCGCAGTGCCTTGCCGTGCCTGTTTTCCATCGATGTCCGCGGGTGCAGGCGGCGGGTCCGTACACTCATCGATCCCACCGCCGCCGACATCGCGGTTCTGACCAGTACCCGGCCCCGACGACAACAGGAGACCTTCGATGGATGGTGACGAGCTACGTCGAGTGCAGTCCCCGCTCAAGGATCGCTACCGGTCCGAGCCCGCCGCCGCGGTCATCACCCTGCATGCCGACGGATCCCTCGCCGACAGTCAGGTCAGCTGCTCGGTGCAGACCGGCCACGCCCTCGTCGAGGCTGGTCTGCACCCTGCCACCGGCGGTGATGGCACCCTCGCCTGCTCGGGCGACATGCTCCTCCAAGCACTCGTGGCCTGCGCCGGTGTCACCCTGCGGTCCGTAGCGACGAACCGTGGCATCGACGTGACCGGCGTTGTACGGGCGGAAGGAGACCTCGACTTCCGAGGCACGCTCGGCGTTGATCGCGACACCCCCGTCGGGTTCCGATCGATCCGGTTGACCTTCGACCTGGAATCTGAAGCCTCCAGCGAAGACCTCGACGCGCTCATAGCGACGACCGAGCGGTACTGCGTGGTGTTCCAGACCCTCGCGAACCCCGCCGCGCTCTCCGTCACACGCAACTGATCCACCACTCCTGCGTCCCACGGATTCGCGACCGGCCACCGCTTCGGCGCACCGGCCCGGTGTGCCTACGAAATCCGAAAACGTGCCGCGCCTTGTCCCAACACCGAGCCACAGCACCACGACGAGTGCAACACAACCTGAGACGGCGAGCGGCAGGCGTCCCGAACCACCCCACGCCAAGCCCGACCACACCCCAGCGCACAACGCACCGACACCGGTCATCGCGCCATGCACCCCCAATGCCCAGGTTCGGTCTTCACCGGCCACCAGGTTCGCAACCCACGCACGGCTCACGCCGTCGGTCAGAGCGGTGAATGCACCGTATACCGGCAGGAGCAGCCACACCGCCGTCGACGATGTCGCGAGACCGAGGCCGAGATACACGACGGCAAACACGACAAGGCCCAGCATGTACACCGTGCGCGGTGACACGCGGTCGGCCCATGCGCCTGCCGGATATCCCAGCGCTGCGTACACCAGGTTGTACAGCACGTAACAAACGATGACCGCCGAAATCGACAGCCCAAGCTCAGAAGCACGCTGGAGCAACAATGCATCCGTCGAGTTCACGAGCGCGAACGCGCCGAGCGGCAGCATCGCCCGCCAATACTTCCGCGGTAACCGACGCCGCTCGCCCATTCCGATATCTGGCGCCGGCACAACACCGGCCGGCGGCGCGTCCCGCGGTTGATGCTCACGCAGCAGCGCGACGAGCACAACACTGACCACGGCTGGTATCAGCGCTATCACAAGCACTGGACGAATCCGATCGTCCAGCACGTGCAGGAGCGCAAGCCCGCCGAGCGGACCGATCACCGCGCCGAGCGTGTCGAACGAACGATGAAAGCCAAACGCCCGCCCGCGTGAGACGGCAGGTTCATCGTCCGCGATCATCGCGTCACGTGGCACACCGCGCATGCCCTTACCGAAACGATCGACCACGCGTCCGAGCAAAACGAGCGGCCACACGAACGACACGGCGACAATCACCTTGCCGACAGCGGCCAAGCCATAGCCCGCAGCGATCCAGCGACGACGCCGATGGACCCGCGCGAGACGGCCCGCGACGAGTTTGGTCACGACTGACGCAGCATCTGCGAGGCCTTCTGCTGCGCCGACAGCAACAACGGGCGCGCCCAACACGGTCGTGAGAAAGACGGGTAGGAGCGGATACAACATGTCCGAAGCGCAGTCCTGCGTGAAGCTCACTGCGCTCAGTACCTTGAGGTTGCGTGACGGCCGCCACCGCGGTTCGGACCCCACGTCGGCGTCCCGTCCCGTTCTCACACCACAATCTTTGCCATGGGAGTGCAGTCTTACGCACCACCACGACTCTCGCCGCGCTACGGCAAGACCATCAGCGTCGTCACCATGCCGAACATCCCGTCTTCGCCTTCAGCATGCGACAGGATGTGGCAGTGAAAGGCCCAGATCCCAGGCAGCGTCTTGCCTTGAAATACAGGGCCGAGCAGCTCGGCAGTCGGGCGCACAAGCACGCTCACCCGTTGACCTGGCGCGACCGACACCGTGTCTTCGTAGTGAGGCTCAGGCAATGGATGGCCATCGAGAGCGATGACGAGTTGGGGCATCCCGTGCAAGTGCATGGGGTGATACTGCATGCCCTCGTTGTAGTAGTCGATTTGCGTCCACTTGCCGACATGCGTAATCACCGGTGCCGTTGCGGGAAACGACTTGCCGTTCAACGAGAGGCCGATGACACCCGCGTCGTTGACAACCATGGGGACTCGTGCCTCAATACGATCGACACCTCGCGGCAACGGCAGGTCATCGACCTCGAGCACACCGACCATGCCATTGGGAACCTGCTCCTGAGCCATGTGATGCGAGTGATACATACCGACGGACGGCCCGTTACGCACCGTGAAGGTGTAGGTGCGCAGTTGGCCGGGTTTCACAGGGTCGGTGAGACCGTAGGGCGAGTCCTTCGGTACAGGAATCTCTTTGCACGTCTCCAGTTTGGTTTCGTCGCATCCCTTCGCATACGTGTGTTGCGAACCGGTCACGAACGGAACACCATCAGCGTTCATGGGCGTGTCCAACCCATGAAGATGGATCTCCGTCGATTGCGGCAGACTGTTCTTCAACACGATGCGCAAGCGATCACCGGTGGCGACATGCAGAGCGGGACCGGGAACCGTCCCGTTGTACGTCCAGGCGCGCACCATCTTTCCGGGCGCAACTTCCCAGTCTTTGAGCTGCGCTTCGAGCACGAACTGCTTGGTCCCATCGGCAAGGATCGTCGGCTCGAGGCGCTGGTTCCCGACACCCTCAGTGTTTGCCTTGTACCGGTCGAGCGCCACCTCGCCGGTCGCCAGGTAGTGCTCCAGGATCGGCGTGACCTGGGCGACGTACTCGGCAACCGGCTTCTTTTGGCGTTCGTCCATCGCTTCGTTCTGCGCGAGCAATGCTGCAACCGACTCGCCGACTTCCGACGTGTGACCGGCCATGCCCGATGTACCCGACGACCCGACCGAGACCGTTCCCACCATTCCCTGCGAGCGATGGCCCGGGATCGCGCAATAGATCGCGTACTCGCCGTCCTTCAAACCCTTGACGTTGATCGTGTCGCCCTGACCGCTGGAGAGATCACGCGTCTTGCGATCGGTGCCTTCGATCACGAGGTTGTGCACAATCGCTCCGGAATTCGTCACGGTCAGCACCCCGTCGCGTGATACCGACGCTGACGAGGGCGTCAATCGATACTCGGAGAGTTCGACTTTGGTGCCATTGGCGGCACGCGCCTCGGACTTTGCGTCGGACGACTTCCCGTTGGCCTGTGCAGCCGTGATGATCGCACCCGATGCCACCACGAGCGCCACGACGGCGAACACAACGGTGGACGTGTGGGCAAGCGAGCGGTTCTCACGGCTCAGTGGCGACAACATTCGTTTGCCCTTCGGTTGAACGCACTACCGGCTGGTCTTTCATGGTCCAAATGCCATGATCGACAGCCTGGTGGAATGCACCTAGAGGCGAACGTCCCGACGAATGCTCTACAGCATGTGTCCTATGACACTCGCGACATCAACGCGACCACTTTGGCCGCTTGTTCTGCGGGTGTCCCATCTGCAGGTCGCAACACCAGGTCCGGCGCAGCCGGCGGCTCGTAGGGATCATCGATTCCCGTGAATCCCGTGAGTTTTCCGGCCCGAGCCTTGGCGTAGAGGCCTTTCGGGTCACGCTGCTCACAGAGCTCCAACGGCGTGTCGACGAACACCTCGAAGAACGACAGGCCGACCTCGGCGTGCGCTTGTCGTGCACGCTCGCGACCATTGCGATAGGGACTGATCAAGGGAACCAATGCCACCACGCCGGCGTCGGCGAACAACCTGGCGACCTCTGCGACCCGCCGCACATTCTCATCGCGATCAGCACCTGAGAAGCCGAGATCACGGTTGAGTCCGTGACGCAGGTTGTCTCCGTCGAGCACATACGTTGCCTGTTTCGCCTCCACCAACAGACGCTCAACCTCTGCGGCTACCGTGGATTTCCCCGAACCCGACAAGCCGGTGAACCACACCGTGGCGCCACGCAACCCAAGCGTCCGCCATCGGTCAACCCGCGCGACGGCTGGTTCCTGCCAAACAACGTTGGGCGAATGCTCCCCCACCTACGCGCTCGCTGGACCGATGATCATGCCGGCACCGACCGTCGCGAACGTTGCCTCGTCGATCAAGATGAAGCTCCCCGTGAGCCGGTTGTGCCGGTACTCATCGAAGAACAGCGGAGATGTCGTCCGCAAGGAAACCCGGCCGATCTCATTGAGCGTCAGCGCCGAGATGCTGTCGTCGTGCTCCAACGTGTTGACGTCCAATCGTGACAGCACATCCTTGACCACCGCGCGAGCAGGCCGTGTCGTGTGCTTGAGCAGGAGCTTCATACCCGGCGTCATGCTCGTCCGTTCCCCCATCCAGCACACCATCGCCTCGATGTCCTGACCGACATGCGGCGCGTTTTCGGGTGTGCAAATCATGTCGCCGCGCGAAACATCGACATCATCGGTCAGTCGCAATGTCACGGACATCGGAGCGAACGCCTCGTCCAACGGACCATCGAACGAATCAATCGACGCGATCGTTGTGCGCAGCCCGCTCGGGAGCACGACGACATCGTCACCAGGCTTGAAGATGCCACCCGCAACCTGGCCCGCGTAGCCGCGGTAGTCGTGGAAGGCGTCGCTTCCAGGGCGCAAGACGTACTGCACGGGAAAACGGCCGTCGACAAGGTTGCGATCCGAGGCCACCTCGACCCTCTCGAGGTGGTGCAACAACGAAGATCCGTGGTACCACGGCATCGACGGTGATCCGTCGACGACGTTGTCACCGCGCAACGCGGAGATCGGGATGAACGTCACGTCGACGACGTCGAGCTTGTCGGCGAACTCGGAGAACTGCTTGGTGACACGGTCGAATGCCGCCTGGTCGAAGTCGACGAGGTCCATCTTGTTCACGCACACCACCAGATGTGGGATCCGCAGCAACGAGGAAATGAACGCGTGACGCCTCGATTGTTCCACCACACCATTACGAACATCGATGAGGACAACCGCGAGATCAGCGGTCGACGCGCCGGTGACCATGTTTCGCGTGTACTGGATATGGCCTGGCGTGTCGGCGATGATGAATTTGCGTCTTGGTGTGGCGAAGTACCGATACGCGACATCGATCGTGATGCCCTGCTCGCGCTCGGCCCGTAAGCCGTCGGTCAACAGCGCAAGGTTCACGTAATCGTTCCCCATGCGCGTCGACGTGCGCTCGACAGCGTCGAGCTGATCCTGAAAGATCGACTTCGTGTCGTAGAGCAACCGACCGATCAGCGTGGACTTTCCATCGTCGACACTCCCGGCGGTCGCGAACCGCAAGAGTTCCACTTAGAAGTAGCCCTCTTTCTTGCGATCTTCCATGCCGGCCTCGCTGATCCGATCGTCGGCTCGCGTCGCGCCACGTTCGGTGATGCGCGTCGCAGCGACCTCGTCGATGATTTCCGAAAGCGTCACGGCATTGGAATCGACGGCGCCGGTGCAGCTCGCGTCACCCACGGTTCTGAACCGAACCATGCGTTGCTCGGGAATCTCGCCGTCACGCACGGTGACATACGGCGTGACCGCCAACCACATCCCATCGCGATCGAACACTTCACGGAGGTGAGCGAAATACAACGACGGGAGTTCGATCTCCTCTTCGGCGATGTAATGCCATACGTCGAGTTCAGTCCAGTTCGAGATCGGAAAGACACGAATGTGTTCACCGCGACGATGCTTGCCGTTGAACAGCGACCACAGCTCGGGACGCTGATTCTTGGGGTCCCACTGGCCGAACTCGTCGCGAAACGAGAAGACCCGTTCCTTGGCACGTGCCTTGTCCTCGTCGCGCCGTGCTCCACCGAAGAGCGCATCGAACTTGTGGCGCTCGATCGTGTCGAGAAGGGTGACGGTCTGGAGCCGATTGCGGCTCGCAAGAGGACCAGTCTCCTCGACGACCCGGCCGGAATCGATGGAGTCCTGCACCGAGCCGACAATCAGCTCGACACCCAGCTCCGCAACGCGGCGATCCCGATACTCGATGGCCTCGGGAAAGTTGTGGCCGGTGTCGATGTGAACGACCGGGAATGGGATCTTGCAGGGCCAGAACGCCTTCTCGGCAAGGCGCAACATGACGATCGAATCCTTGCCACCCGAAAACAGCAGGGCCGGATGCTCGAACTCGGCCGCCACCTCCCGCATGATGTGGATCGACTCCGCTTCGAGCTCCGCAAGGTCGGTGAGCTCGTGGATCATGGAACTATGTTGCCACGGCCCAATCTTGGCTCCCGCAAGGAGCCCTGCTCAGGGCGACCCTGCTGCGACTGCGGACCATGAGGTGACCGTGCCAGAACACCTGCGACCCTCCGACCATGCCGACGCAGCCCGCCTCGCCGCCGCTGCGGGCAGGATGCTGGTCGAGTTCCGCGAGACCTCGGACCTCGCCGGACGCGCCCTGGCCGAACGGGGCGACCGGCTCGCCGACGACATGATCCTGGCCGAATTGGCGGCACTACACCCCACTGATGCGGTTCTGTCCGAGGAGTCCCACGACGACCTTGGGCGGCTCGAAGCCGAACGTGTGTGGATCATCGATCCACTCGACGGATCACGCGAGTACGGCGAGGGCCGTGATGAATGGGCCGTACACGTGGCGCTCGTCATCGACCACGACGTCGCTGCTGCAGCTGTCGCAATCCCTGCGCTCAACGAGGTTTCCGCAACCATTCCCCCACCAACGGTGCCGGCATCCTCACATGAGCGCCTGCGATTCGTCACGTCCCGCACAAGACCTCCCGCATTCCTGGCGGTCGTCGCTCGTCTCCTCGATGCCGAGTTGATTCCCATGGGATCTGCAGGAGCGAAGACGATGGCGGTCGTTCGCGGCGAGGCGGACGCCTATGTCCATGCCGGCGGTCAGTACGAGTGGGACTCGGCCGCGCCGGTCGGAGTCGCACGTGCAGCGGGCCTGCACATCTCGCGCCTGGACGGTTCGATGCTGCGATACAACAGCCCGGACCCGTGGCTCCCCGACCAAGTGGTGTGCCGTCCGGAATTGGCGCAGCGACTGCTGACGGCAATACGTGCGGTCGTCTACGGGTGAGCAGCACTGCGTGCGTGCCGCCCGAAAGCAGCGCTTCTGTCCCACTAAAACCGAAGAAACCGGGATGAACCACCCAGAGCTGTCGGAAAATTCATCATTCGATGAACGGATATCCGCCAGTTGCGTCTCACGACATGGCAACCTCACTGAGCGGAGTGGACTGTTGTCTTATGGGGGTTACGGCATGGCCGGAATGGAAGTGGTCGATATCGTCGAGGTTGGCGGCGCGGAATTCACGGTGTACGGCTCGTACTCCGATGAAACCGCTACCGGTCTCCACGACTACTACGACGTCTACCTCCTGAACCGAGATACCGCGATCCTCGAGCTCGTCGACCTCGGCAAGCCTTTCGCCCGACGCCCGACGCCACCTGAACTCGAAGAGTTGGCAGCGGGACTGTTCGCCACGGGCACGGCACCGCGACTCGTGAAACGCTACGCCAGCTGAGGGATTCCTCGCCAGAGGTGGCGCGGCTCCCTTGCCAGCGCTCAGTGTGACCTAGGCGTCAGGCCAGAGTGGCTCGGGAACTTCAAATCCGAGCGGCGCGTCCCAACGATTTCGATGTGCAACCTCATGGACCGGACGACGTTGCGCCACGCCCCATCGCCCGGTCGGATATCCGAAACTCACGCAGCAGGCGTTCTCCCAACCCTTGCCGGTCGGGACACCCAAGGCTTCGAACACCGCCTCCTGGTGCAACGAAAGCACGCTTGTGAGCGAGGTGCCAACGCCTTCAGCGCGTGCTGCGAGCATCGCATTCCATACCGCGGGAAAGATCGAACCGCCCGTGTTGTCATTGCGCGTAAAGGCAAACAGAAACAGCGGAATCGATTCGAAGTTCTGTCCAAGGTGATCGGCTGAACGCCGGATCTTCAACGCCTGAACGCTCGCCGGATCCTCGGGGTTGGCGTCTGCGGCCGACATGCGCTCCTTGTAGATCGTTGCCCAAAGATGTTCCAGACCCCGGCGGTAGTACGGACCCAGTACGGCCTTGGTCGCGGGGTCATCCACCAAGATGAATCGCCACGTCTGCGTGTTACCGCCACTTGGCGCACGAATCGCGGCATCCATGATGCGTGCCTGTACGTCGTAAGGAATTGGATCAGGCCGCACCCGACGCATCGCCCGGGTCGTATAGAGCGCTTCACGAACATCCATCGTCGTCTCCACTCCGCAAACACCGCATGCGCGGTCGTCGCCAACAGCATGCGACCCAGTGTCGCCTTCACTTACCCATCGAGAACCTGACGAGGCGATACGCTCCACGCGTGCCTACAGGAACCGAGACGCGCGAGCAATTGATTGAACACCTCGCAGGCCTAGCGTCGCAGATCGCGCCGACTGGGGCCGATTCGACCAGCGCTGCTCTCCTCGGTGACTTCGTTCGCAGGTACTACGCCGACGCCTCGCTCGAAGACCTCAGCACCCGCTCTCCGGAGACGCTTCGCACCGCAGCGCTGACACACGCGCACCTCGGGGCCCGCCGTACTCCTGGCACAACGCTGGTGCAAGTCTCGAACCCCACAGCTGTAACCAACGGCTCCACACCGCCGACCATTATCGACATCGTCACCGACGACATGCCGTTCCTCGTGGACTCGGTCAATCTCGAGATCGAACGCCATGGCCTCGACTGTCGACCGGTCGTGCATCCGGTGATCGGCGTGGTGCGGGACAGCGACGGAACGCTGCTCAGCCTCGCGGCCGAAGCGGGCGCCGATCCCGAAGCCGCATTCGATCGGCAACGCGGCGATCTGAAAGAGGCGTACCTCCACTTCGAGGTCGAGCGAATCGTCGGCGACGACCGCCTGAAACAGTTGCAGGCGTCGATCGAGCGAGTCCTCGACGACGTCAGAGCAGGAACGCGCGACTGGGTCAAGATGCTCGCGGCGCTGCGACGAGTGATGGACGACACGCGCCGGCATCCGCCGCCCATCGATGCCGAAATCCTGTCAGAGAGCATTGCGCTCCTGCAGTGGATGGCATCACGGAACTTCTTGTTCCTCGGCTCACGGGACTACGAGATCCGACCTCGCACAGACGGCGATCCCGATCGCACGGACTCCGACAGCAGCGCCGCGGGCGATACCTCCTATGTCCTTGCGCCGATCGCAGGGACCGGGCTCGGCCTGCTCAGAGATTCCCGTCCTGGAGAATTGGCGCCCACCATCACAACGCTGACCGTCGAACAACGAAATCGCTTTGCAGACGGGACGCTCCTGGTCATCACCAAGACCAATGCGCGCTCGACCGTGCACCGAGACACGCATTTCGACTACGTGGGCGTCAAACGCTTCGACGCCGCCGGCAACGTGGTCGGCGAGCATCGCATTCTCGGGCTCTTCACATCGACCGCCTATCACTCGACTCCGATCGACATCCCACTGTTGCGTCACAAGGTCGCTTCTGTCGTTACCCGCTCCGGATTTCGTCTGTCCAGCCACGACAGCAAGGAAATCATCACGGTTCTCGAGGCCTACCCGCGCGACGAACTCTTCCAAATGGGCGTCGACGAACTCTTGAACGTCGCGACGGAGATTGTCGCACTCCAGCACCGACGGAGAGTGCGGCTGTTCGTACGACGCGATCCATTCCATCGTTTCGTGACATGCATCGTGTACCTCCCCCGTGACCGGTACACAACCGAAGTTCGACTGCGCATCACCGAGATTCTCCGCGAGACCTTCGAAGCAACCGACCACGAGTACCAAGCCAGCGTGACCGAGTCGCCACTCGCCCGACTGTTCTTCGTTCTCGCGACCTCCTCGACGAAACCCGTGGACGTTGCCGCACTCGAACGTCGCGTCGCAAGCGCAACACGCCAGTGGGACGATCGAGTGGGCGACGAGCTCGCCGACATGCACGGTGACGAAGACGGCTGGTTGCTTGCACGCCGCTACGCGCATGCGTTTCCGGTTTCGTATCAGGAAACCCATGACACGCTCCGTGCTGTCGAGGACATCCGCGCGCTTGAAGAACTCCCGGAATTGCCTCGCCTCGGACTTCGGCTCGATCAGACTGACGGCGTCGTCACCCTCACGATGTACGGCAAGTGCGCACCGCGTCCCCTGTCACAGGTCATGCCGCTGATCCAGTCGATGGGCGTGAGCGTCGTCGAAGAGCATCCGTACATCATCACGGTCGAAAACGAGGAGCCCGGTTGGATCGCAGAGTTCATTCTGCGTCTCCCCGAGCACGCAGCCACAGCCCTGCTCTCAGAGGTTCGGCGCATCACTTTTTGCGACACACTCGATGCGATTCTGCGCGGTGCCGCGGAGATCGACGCGTTCAATGCCCTCATCATCGAAGCAGGACTCGCCTGGCGAGAGGTCGTCGTAATCCGGGCCTACGCGAGGTACCTCCGCCTCATCGGCTCACACTTCAGCGAACAGTACGTCGCGCAGTGCCTCGTCAAGCACCCGTCCATTACCCGCTCGGTCGTCGACCTGTTCCTCGAACGGTTCGACCCCATGCACCGAAGCGACATCGCCGAACGCGAGCGCAATTCCGCAGTGCTCGCGCACGCTATTGGCGTCGAACTCGACGGTGTCGCAGTGCTCGACGAGGACCGCATCCTTCGCACGTTTCTTCGTCTTGTGCTCGCCACCACACGTACGACCTACTTCACTGCCACGAACGAATCGCCCCTTGCCTTCAAGATCGATCCAAGGCAGATTCCCGACCTGCCCGAACCGAGACCGATGTTCGAGTGCTTCGTGTACTCACCGCGTG
Organism: uncultured Acidimicrobiia bacterium; assembly: GCA_963785035.1. Classification (GTDB taxonomy): domain Bacteria; phylum Actinomycetota; class Acidimicrobiia; order IMCC26256; family CAWATG01; genus CAWATG01. The sequence continues at coordinate 126,328 of CAWATG010000015.1, read as the reverse complement.
TCGAAGGCGTCCATCTTCGAATGGGCCGCGTCGCCCGTGGAGGTATTCGCTCCAGCGATCGCCGTGAAGACTTTCGTACCGAAGTGCTCGGTCTCATGAAGGCTCAGGCCGTCAAGAACGCCGTCATCGTTCCGGTCGGCGCAAAGGGTGGTTTCGTCGCCAAGAGCCTTCCCGCTGCGCCCGATGCGGCAAAGACCGAGGTCATCGCGTGTTACGAGGCATTTATCTCGTCGATGCTTGATCTCGCCGACAATCTCGTCGACGGCGTCGTCGTCTCCCCACCCGGAGTTGTCCGTTTCGACGGCGATGACACCTACTTCGTGGTTGCTGCCGACAAAGGCACCGCGACGTTCTCCGACCTGGCCAACGAAATCTCGATCGCGCACAACTACTGGCTTGGTGATGCCTTCGCCTCCGGTGGTTCCGCCGGCTACGACCACAAGGAAATGGGCATTACCGCCAAGGGGGCATGGGTCTCGGCGGTACACAACTTTCGCCGGCTCGGCATCAATCCCGACCACGATCGATTCACAGTCGTCGGTATCGGCGACATGTCAGGCGATGTCTTCGGCAACGGGATGCAGCAGTCGCGCAACCTGCGACTCGTCGCTGCGTTCGACCATCGCCACATCTTCCTTGATCCGAACCCAGATCCGCAGCCCGCATTCGCCGAACGAGCGCGGCTCTTCGCGCTGCCAAAGTCCTCGTGGGCCGACTACGACAGTGATCTCATCTCCGATGGTGGTGGGGTCTTTGCGCGAACCGACAAGTCAATCCCTCTTTCGCCTGAGGTTCGCGCACGGCTCGACATCTCCGCAGAAGCGCTCGCACCCAATGAACTCATCGCTGTCATCCTTCGAGCTCCCGTCGATATGATTTGGAACGGCGGGATCGGCACCTACGTCAAAGCGAGTCATGAGCGCCACGAGGACGTTGGTGATAAAACCAACGATGCGGTTCGGGTCAACGCGGATGATCTGCGGGCGCGGTCGGTCGTCGAGGGAGGCAACCTCGGACTGACGCAGCTCGCACGAATCGAGTTCGCGCTTGACGGTGGCCTTGTCCACACGGACGCAATCGACAATGCAGCTGGAGTGAACTGCTCGGATCACGAGGTCAACATCAAGATCCTCCTCGACTCGCTCGTGCGACGGAAGCGTTTGGAACATGACGCTCGTAATTCATTGCTCGAGGAGATGACCGACGAGGTCGAGCAGTCGGTGTTGCGCGACAACCACGAGCAGGTCAGGGCACTGTCCAACGAATATGCCCTCGCACATTCGATGGAAGACGCGAACGCCCGCTACATGCATTCACTCGAACAGTCCGGTCGACTCGACCGTGCCCTCGAATTCCTGCCCGACGACGCAACGCTCGCCGCTCGACACGGCGCCGGTGTTGCCTTCACCATCCCGGACCTTGCGGTGTTGATGGCCTATGCAAAACTCGAGGCAACCAATGCCCTGCTCGACAGCGACGTGCCCGATGACCCGGATTTCGTCGGTCAGCTCCTCAACCGATTTCCGACCCCGTTACGAAGCCCCTATCGCGTCGACATCATCGAGCATCCGCTGCGACGTGAGATCGTCGCGAACATGCTCGCAAACAGGATCGTCAACGAAGCTGGCGTCTCATTCCTGTTTCGTATGGTCGATGAAATAGGCGCCTCCGCCGATGACATTGCCCGCGCCCATGTCGTTGCGCGCACGGTATTCGATCTCGACGCGCTGTGGGCTCAAATCGCGGCACTCGACGACCGAGTCGCATCGACGCTGCAAACACAGATGTATCTCGAAGGCCGGACACTTGTCGAACGCGGCGTCCGGTGGCTGTGCAACGCTCGTCCTCGCCCGCTTCGCGTCGCTGCAACAATCGACGAGTTTGCCGAGGGTATCCGAGCGCTGACATCAGTGCTCCCGACGATGTTGCGCGGCGAAGAGCGTGCATTGTTCGAGGCTCACACCGAACGCCTCGTCGCAGGGCAAGTCCCTACCGACCTCGCGCGCGCCGTCGCCCTGCAGGACTCGATGTGCGCCGCGTTCGACATCGTCGATCTCGCAACGACGACGGGCCGCACCGTGGAAGAAGTCACTGCACTGGCCACCGCCGTCGGCGATCGCCTGTCGATCATCTGGCTCCGAGAGCGCGTTCTCGAAGATCTGCCACGCTCGACGCGTTGGCAGACACTCGCTCGCTCGGCCCTCCGCGACGACATCTTTCGTGAGCATCGCGGCGTTACCGCAGCGGTATTGGCGAGCAGCGCTGCAGGGACGGACCCCGACACGGCAATCGACACCTGGTCTGCGGCGAACAGGGCAGGCGTCGACCGCATGCTCGGCATCATCGCCGACATCCGTCGCCTTGGCACGATTGATCTCGCGAGCTTGTCCGTAGCTTTGCGAGAGCTCCGGACCCTCGCCGAGTAACACAAATATCCTTATTCTGGGCGCTCCCGCCACCTGACAGAATCGGTCAACCCTGAGAAACTGTTCCCATGTTGTTCGATCCGTTCAGCCCCGAGTTTTTCGAAGACCCATATGAGATCTACCGCCGCCTGCGCGACGAGGCCCCCGTGTATCACAATCAGGAGCGGGGGTTCTGGGCGCTGTCTCGTTATGCCGACTGTGTCGAAGCACACCGCGACTGGGCTACCTATACCTCGACACACGGCCTGACGCTCGACCAACTCACCAGCAGCGATTTCTTCGAGATCACCAAGTACATGAATGCGATGATCATGATGGATCCCCCGATGCACGACCGCATGCGCAAGCTGGTCAGTCGTGCGTTCACTGCGCGGCGTATCGCGCTGTGGGAGCCTGTCGTCGAGCGGGTCATCGGAGACATCCTCGATCAGCTCACCGGCGCCACCGCCTTCGACGTCGTCAAGGATTTCAGCGGGCCATTCCCTGTCGAAGTGATCTGCGAGATCATCGGCATACCTGCCGCCGACCGCCAGCAGATCCGCCACTGGACCGACTCGCTCCTCGAACGTGAGATCGGAAATCCATTTCCCACTGCGGAAGGAATTGACGCTGCCGTCGCGTCATCGGCGTACATGCTCGAACTTGTCGCCGACCGCCGCCGAAACCCCACCGACGACATGATCGGGCACCTGATCGAGGCGGAGATCGAACGCGAAGACGGCACCGTCGACATGCTCAACGATCAGGAGATCGCCAGCTTCATTTCGCTCCTGACCGCGGCAGGGAGCGAAACCGTCACCAAACTGATCGGCAATGGCGTCACGATCTTCGATGAAAACCCTGGCGAACTGTCCAAGATCATCGCGGATCCGTCCAAGACTTCCGGCGCAGTCGAAGAGGTGCTGCGGTACAAGGCCCCGTCGCAATACCAGGGCCGATTCTCCACGAGAGACCGGGTATTCCACGGGGTCACCATCCCGGCAGGCAATCCCGTTCTGCTCCTCACAGGGGCCGCCAACCGAGACCCGCGCGAGTACGACGATCCCGATCGTTTCGACATCGATCGCGACGCGTCGCTGGGCATCGGACTAGGCCATGGCATTCACTACTGCATTGGCGCGCATCTCGCTCGCCTCGAAAGTCGGATCGCGTTCGACGAGCTCTATCGCCGCTGGCCCAACATCGAGGTCGACCGCGACAACATCACCTACGTGCAGATGTCGAACGTCGCCGGACCAGCGAGCGTTCCCGTCACCGTCGCGTAACGAAGCCCACGAAGGATTACGAACGCCTACCGGCGCTGACGCTTCACGCTCACGCTCACGCTCACGCTGCCGACGACGACCCCGATCGGGTGCCCTCGTAGTGGTCGTCGTTGTGGGGGCCACGGTCGTGGTCGTTGTGGTTGGCACGGTCGTGGTCGTCACGGCACCGTCGTGGTCGTCGTACTTGGCACCGTGGTTGTCGTCACAGACGCCGTCGTAGTTGTCGTCGTCGTCGCGTCCCGGCAGATGCCAACTGCAACTCCTCTTGCCAGTAGGTCAGGTTCGGGATCGTGTCCCACGGGTTCGGCAGAACATCGTCGGTCACATACACGTAGCCGGCGCCATGCTGCTTACTCCTTGCGATCGCGTCCTGCATCTGCGTGCTGGTCGTTGCGCCGTACACGAGGTGCCAAATCTTCAGCGGATCCTGCGGAACCCAGTTGAGATCCTGATAACCCGCACCTGCATAAGCCGCGTAGGAACTCTCAAAGGTGATCAAGGTGTCCGCAGCGTTCTCAAAGCACTGGGGAACGATCATGCCGGGATTCAGGACAGTCCGCGAGCCGTTATGCCCTTCCTTCTCGTACTGGTGTAGCTGTCCGTACATGTCCGCCCACGCGTTCGAACCCGAGGTGGGTCCACACGCGCTCTGTCCCTGATCGAAGAAGATCCCGTCGACAAGCGTGCCGTACAGCGCGTACCAGGTGTCGATGTCGGCCTTGACCTGAGCCATCCAATCGCCGGTCTGCGCCGAACCCGAACGAGTCGTCTGGCCGGTTGTTCCGAGGTAACCGGTATCGACGTAGCCAAGAACTTTGGCGCCGGCGGACCGTGCCCGCTGCATCACAGTCGTCCAGTCCGTTGACACTGCGCTTCCCGGACCGTTCATGACGTTCGCGACCGCGATTCCTATAGCGCCCGGCATGGTGGCGATGAGCCGATCCCATGCACCTGAAGTGTCCAACGGGTGGATGTAGGACGGAACAGCAACGGACTGGACGGTAACGGGAATCGGAACCTCCGCTTGTGCGAGACGGGTAGCGCCCCCGTCCACCGCTAACGACGCGCCAAAAGCCACGACAACGAACATGGCCAGCGAACAGAGCGCGACCTGGCGCCGGAAGCGCTTGTTCGTGAAACAACAGCGAACACTGATCATGTCGCGGAGGCTACCGGTAACGAATCGGCATTCCTGACCTTGTTCGCCTTATCGACATGGAAAGGACGCAATGACACGCGCGCCTTGCGCACACTTCATCGCAATTGGGCTAGTTGAGAGGCAGCACCACTTCAGGTAGTGGATGCCGGTAGAGCTTCGCGGCATTCTCGCTACACATTGCGCGTAGCTCGGCGTTGGGGATATGACCCCACAACTTCTCGATCACCGCCTGCGTGTCAGGCCACGTTCCGTCGCCGTGCGGGTAATCGGTTTCCACCATCACGTGATCGACCCCGATGCGATGGCGTGTGTCGATCGTGCTCGGATCGTCAATCGTGCAGAACCAGAAGTTTCGCTTCAGGACGTCTGCCGGACGAACCGTCCAGTCCCCGACATACCCGGAACGGTCGACGATGTTGTCGAGGCGGTCCATGAGCATCGCGACCCAGCCGATGCCGCCCTCCGACATTGCGATCTTGAGTGTTTCATGGCGGAGTGCATGGCCCGACCACAACCACTCCGCGCACGCACCCAATGACAACTGACCGAACATCGTGGCGCCGAGTTGTAGGTACGGCGAACCAGGCGGGAGCGGATAGATCCCCGACGAGCCGACGTGCAAGCAAATCACTGTGTCGGTCTCTACGCAGGCCTCGATGATCGGGTCCCAGTAGTCGCGGTCGAAAATCGACGGAAGACCAATGGCCTGCGGGCGTTCGGGCAGGCTCACCGCCGTGAAGCCCCGCGCCGCGTTACGACGAATTTCGGCAGCTCCCTCTTGTGGATCCGCAATGAAGGTGATGCCCAGCGGGATGATTCGCTCCGGGTATTCGAGGTACCACTCCTCGTACAACCAGTCGTTCCACGCCTTTGCGACAGCGAGCCCCAACTCCTTGTCAGCGATCTGCGAGTACACACGGCCGCAGAATCCTGTGATCATCGACGGGAAGTTGAGCGATGCCCATACGCCGTTGATGTCCATGTCACGAACACGAGCGTGCACGTCGAAACACCCCGGGCGCATTTGATCGAAACGGAACGGTTCGATCTTGACGGTCTCCCGTCGACGGCCCGCCACTGCATTCTGTCCGACCTGGAAGTGGCGCTCGCCTTCGAACTCCCATACCTCGTGGCCGTGGTCATTCGTGACGATCTTGGGGGCTCGTTCCTGGAGCGCAGCGGGCAGTCGTCCCTCAAAGAGGTGGCGCGGCTCGACGACGTGGTCGTCGACCGAGATCACCGTGTACTTGACGTCACGGGGCTCGGGATCAGGCAGGAACAGATCTTCGGGCAGTTCTGTCGTGGTCATACTGTGGTTGTAGTCACAACAAGGCCGCGCTGTCAACCCTGGCGACAACGACCACGGCAAGCGCAATGACCCGATTCTCCGCGCCCACGTCCCGGACTTCGACACGCACCAGCATTCCGTCAGGCCGCTCTCCCAGCACCCGCGCATCCGCATGAATCGGTCCCGACACGACCCGGGGAAAGGAAGTGCACGAGCATGTCGGTGCTCACCCGTGCACCTGTAGGCGCATCACGAGTTCCGCCGGCCTCGGCCGCGTGGACGGCCGCCACGTCGGCCAGAAGACCAATGACGCCGCCGTGCAGCGTTCCCCACGGGTTCCGGAGCGCATCGAAGACCTCGAGCCCAACAACGTGGTCATCGATCGGATGGGCTCCAAGCAACGCCGGGAACGTGGGAACCGCTGCGGGATCGACCCGGACACGAAGCGGACGCCCGTGAAAAGGCAAGCCGTCGCTCTTGGTGAGAATGCCCGCAGTGAGGATCCCGCTGACAACCACGCGTCCCGTTGGATCGGTGATCGCAGCGCTGGTCACACCGGCATTGCGCCCGACGCGCAACGGCCGCGCCTCAATCACAAGGACGCCATCACGAGGCAGAAACGCGACGCGTTGCGAGAGGTTGGTCGTGACACCCCAGCGCGGCAGCGCGGCCAAACCCGACGCGAAACCAGCGGCGACGTCGAGCATCCCGAGCAAAGCGCCGGCGCGTACGGTCCCGTCCGGATTGCGAAGCTGCGGACCAGGATCCACATGCCCGACCAGCCGCGGCATTTCCGGCCCGCCTGCCCCGGCGGCCGGCACTGCCGCGGCCGACGCGGCGCTACTCGGAACCTCGTCATCGGGGACCTCATCGAGCTCGACACCCAGCCACATCGAAATCGGACCACCGCCACCCGAATTCGTCATCAGTGGACCCCGGCGGGCGCGGCACGCGACGATTCCGGCGGTTGCGGTAATCCGCCCGTTTGCGTCGACCGTGTCAACGCGTATCGATCCATGCGACGGCGTCACCGACAACAAGCTGGTGCGCGTCCGGATCGGACCGTGGCGGTTCAATGCCAGATAGGTCAGGTGTAGATCCACTGTCTCCATCGGCGCGCCGCACGCGACGGTCAATGCTGCATCGGCCGCTTGGCACATCAACGTCGCGACCGCGCCGCCTTGCATGGCTCCCAAGGTGTTGAGCGAGTAGTCGTTCACGGGACCTTCGAGCACACCGGATGCGGCATCGATTGTGCGGATTCCCAATGCGTCGCCAAATGGCTCGGAGAAATCACCATCGGAAATCGCCAAAGGCGAGGCGGGTCGTTCCGGATCGTCGTCGAAGTTGAGGATGTCGATGTTGTCGTCGCGACGCTCCAACACGGCGAACGTCATAGTGGCGCAACCAACGGGTAGGACTCCATCGCTCAAGTCGACATCGAGCACGATCGTCGTGCGGCCCTTGCGTGCCACGCGCCCCGTTGCCTCGAGCGTTCCGCTCGACGGCGTCGACACCAGATGCACTGTCAGATCAGCCGTCGCGATCCAATCGGGGCGTGCAGCACGGGCTGCCAAACCGCCACCGAGCACATCGACAAGCATCGCTATCGGACCCGCAGCAATCCGCCCCGAAGCCGCTGCAATCGTCGGGCGAACCCGTACACGAGCCGACCCGTGCGCTTCACCATCGAAAACAATGCCGGGGGCGAGATCTCGAAGAACGTGAACGGGCGGAGGATAGGGCGACATCGGACCCAGACGGTACTGGACCTATGCGCCATCCGATGCAGCCGGAGCGAATGTCTCCCAGCGCTCGCGCAACGTCTTCTTGGCGACCTTGCCGGCATGGTTGACCGGCAGCGAATCCACGAACACAACCGCCCGCGGCTTCTTGAAACCGGCGAGATGCTCCGCCGCAAAGGCAATCAGCTCCTCCGACTCAGGTGGGGACGATGGATCGACCGGCACAACCACTGCACACACCCTCTCACCCCAGCGCTCATCGGGTACACCGATCACAGCGACATCACGCACCCCTGGCCAGCCGCGCAGCACATCCTCAACCTCGCGAGAAGCAACGTTCTCGCCACCACTGACGATCACATCCTTCATCCGGTCCAACACGAACAGATACCCGTCACTGTCGAGGAAGCCCAGATCACCCGTTCGGAGCCATCCGCCGACGATCACCGCATTCGTGGCATCGGGATCACGCCAGTACCCCGCCATCATCTGCGGCGCGCGACCCATGATCTCACCCACAGCCCCCACGGGACGTTCGACAAGGCACTCGTCGACAATACGAAGCTCAACGCCTGGTCCCGCCCGACCAGCAGATCCCAGCAGTCGCCCATCACCAGCCAATGCGTGTTGATGGTCCTCTTCCGAAAGGAACGTCATGTTTCCGGACATCTCTGTCATGCCATATCCCTGCGAAAAGTCACAGGAAAATGCGGCCATCACCCGTCGCAGCAACGGCGCGGAAATCGCTGAGGCGCCATATTGGATGACCCGCAAGCTCGAACCGTCGAAACCGGACAGCTCAGGGGAAGTCAGCATCATCTCGATCATCGTCGGCGCAAGCGAAACGATCGAGACCTTGTATCGATCCACCTGCGCAAACACCAGCGACGACTCGAAGCGTCGGAGCAGCACGACAGGACATGCACGTCGATGCATCACGAAGAACGTTGTATGCCGCAACATGGCACAGAGGAAAGGGGAAGCAGTAGACGTCACCATTGCGAATGTCGCGCACAGCAAGGTTTACGTCTATCGCTGCGCCGAGGCTCGCGTGCGTGAGCATTGCAGCCTTGGGAACTCCAGTCGTTCCACTCGTGAACAGCATCCATGCCACGTCGTCGACGGATTGCGACTGCGCAAGCGCGCTCGTCGATGCGGGCCTCGCATGTTCTGCCAAGGAGCTCCTCATAGGCCCAGTCGTCGGGACCGGCATCATCGAACGCAACAACGGATCTGAGGCTGGGAATCGTTTGGTCCTGTGCGCGAAGCGCGTCTCGCAATCCGTCGAGCAGCACTCGTTCACCGATCACGACCGCAACCTCGGCGCGGCGCAATTGCTCAACCCACTCCTTCGGATGGAGCCGATAGTTGAGTGGAACGGCGACCATCGCGGCGCGCGGGATGCCATAGAGGCACTCGACGTACCCGATGCTGTTCTCGGCGAGGATCGCGACACGCTCACCGCGCTCGGCGAGCGTCGGGAGCGCCGAAGCCAGCCGCGTGACGCGGCTCGCCAGCTCGGCGAACGTCGTCGTTTCTGCTCCACACACCACCGCAGTGACCTCGGGCGAAGTGGCGGCGGCCGCATCGAGAAATGCGTGGAGGAACCCAGTGCGATTCCCGGGCGCCCCACGAGATGTCTCAACCGTCCAATCTGATCCCTTCAAGGGGAGTACACGCTATGCGACCGGGCTCCGAGAACTGCGCTCGTTGCGGTTCGAAATCCCGAACGATGACGGCGCCGAACGGCCTCGGCGGTACCTTGAGGGCATGACCGAGTTCGCCTTTCAAGACCTGCTGCCAACAGGACCGACCGACACGCCCTACCGGCTCCTGACCACCGATGGGATCTCGACCTTCGAAGCGAACGGCCTCGAATTCGTGCGGGTCGACCCGGCGGCGCTGACGCTGCTCGCAGCCCAGGCCATGGTCGACATCGCACACTTCCTGCGTCCGGCGCACATGGCGCAGCTCGCCTCCATACTCGACGACCCGGAAGCTTCCCAGAACGATCGTTTCGTCGCGATCGAGCTGCTGAAGAACGCCAACATCGCCGCCAGTGGAATCCTGCCGAGTTGCCAGGACACCGGCACCGCGCTGGTGAAAGCGAAGAAGGGCGAGCGTGTCCTCACCGGCGGTGGTGACGAAGCAGCGCTGTCGCAAGGCATCTTCGAGACGTACGCGACCCGCAACCTGCGCTACTCGCAACTCGCGCCGCTTGACATGTTCACTGAGAAGAACACCGGAACGAACCTGCCCGCAGAGATCGAGATCGCCGCAGTTGACGGCGACGCGTACAAGTTCTTGTTCATGGCCAAGGGTGGAGGTTCGGCCAACAAGAGCTACCTGTTCCAGGAGACCAAGGCACTCCTGAACCCCGACGGGCTGGTCCGTTTTCTCGACGACAAACTCCGCTCGCTCGGAACGGCTGCCTGCCCGCCCTACCACCTCGCTGTTGTCATCGGTGGAACATCGGGCGAGTACGCGCTCAAGACGGCGAAGCTCGCCTCAGCGAAGTACCTAGATACGTTGCCCACGACAGGCAATGACCTCGGTCGCGGCTTCCGAGATCTGGAATGGGAACAGCGAATCCTCTCCCTCACCCAAGCATTTGGGATCGGCGCGCAGTTCGGCGGCAAGTATTTCTGCCACGACGTGCGCGTGATCCGCTTGCCCCGCCACGGCGCGTCCTGCCCCGTAGCGATCGCGGTCTCATGCTCGGCTGACCGTCAGGCCCTCGGCAAGATCACCCGTGACGGCGTCTTCCTCGAGCAACTCGAGATGAATCCTGCCCACTACCTCCCCGAGGCAGAGGAGGCCGATCTTTCCACCCACGTCGCGCACATCGATCTCACACGACCGATGACCGAGGTACGCGCCACACTGTCGCAGTTGCCCGTCAAGACGCGGGTCATGCTCTCGGGCCCAATGGTGGTGGCGCGCGACATTGCCCACGCCAAGATCAAGGAGCGTCTCGACGCCGGAGAGCCAATGCCCCAATATCTCCAGGACTTCTGCGTGTACTACGCCGGTCCGGCGAAGACACCCGAGGGATACGTTTCAGGTTCGTTCGGACCCACAACTGCAGGGCGCATGGACGCGTACGTCGATCAGTTCCAGGCAGCAGGCGGCAGCTTTGTGATGCTCGCCAAAGGCAACCGATCGAAAGCGGTGACCGCAGCATGTAAGGCCCACGGCGGTTTCTACCTCGGCTCCATCGGTGGCCCCGCTGCACGTCTCGCGCTCGACTGCATCACCAAGGTCGAGGTACTCGAGTATCCCGAACTTGGGATGGAGGCAGTCTGGAAGATCGAGGTCGTCGACTTTCCCGCGTTCGTGGTTGTCGACGACAAGGGCAATGATTTCTTCTCGGAGGTAATGACCCCCGTTGCCCTTCGATCTCCTGCCTGACGCGACACGATCCGCACCCAGGGACGGCGCCTAAGCCGGATCGAATTCCCGAAGGATCGCCGCACCGCCGGTGATCGAAGCAACCAGGCCATTGTGCGCAGGCATGATCTGCTCGCAAAAGAACCTGGCGGTAACGATCTTGGCACGCAGGAAGGCCTCGTCACCGGTTTTCGCGTCAAGAGCCTGTTGCGCAGCGAGCGCGGAACGAGCCATGAGATCCCCCGCAGTGAGCACAGCGACCAGACGCAAATACGGCGTCGCTCCCGCAAGAATGTCGTCGGCATTGTCCGCGTGGGCAATGAGCCACTCCGTAGCCTTCTTCACCGCCGACAATGTCGCCGAGAGTTCCCGGCGGACGCCTGCAAACTCGGGCTCCTGACGGTCAGCCAGTTTCAGATAGGTCGAAGCAATGCGCTTCAGATGATCGGCCATCGCAGCGCCACCGCGGCATCGGGAGCTTGCGTCCGACAAGATCCATCGCCTGAATTCCGTTGGTGCCTTCGTAGATCGGAGCGATGCGCGCGTCGCGAAAGTGCTGCGCCGCGCCGGTCTCCTCGATGTAGCCCATTCCCCCGTGAATCTGCATGTTCAGCGATGCCATCTCAACGCCCATGTCGGTACACCACGCCTTCGACAACGGCGTCAACAGCGCCGCCAATTCATCTGCGCGAGCGCGCGTGCCCGGCATCGGGATGACGCGTGGCGACATCGAAAGCCTCGGCGTTGGAGTAGCACAGACAACGCATCGCCTCGTTGGTGGCTTTCATCGTCAGGAGCATTCGCCGCACGTCCGCGTGCTCGATGATCGGTGAACTCACGCCCTTCGGCCCGTCGAGTGCACGACCCTGCAGCCGCTCCTGCGAGTAGCGTAGTGCCTGCTGGTATGCGCGCTCGCCGATTGCGAGTCCCTCGAGCCCGACCGACACCCGCGCCCGGTTCATCATGGTGAACATCGCAGCCATTCCGCCATGCTCGGCACCCAGCAGATATCCGACCGCGCCATCGCCGTCGCCGTAGGCAAGCACACACGTCGGACTGGCGTTGATCCCGAGCTTGTGTTCGATCGACACACACCGCACGTCATTACGTTCGCCAAGTGTGCCGTCGTCGTTCACGAGGAATTTCGGCACGATGAACAGCGAGATTCCCCGCGTTCCCGCGGGCGCGTCAGGTGTGCGCGCCAGCACCAAGTGGATGATCTGCTCGGCCATGTCGTGCTCGCCGTAGGTGATGAAGATCTTGGTCCCGTGAAGGCGATAGGTCCCATCGCCATGGGGAATCGCTTTCGTGCGGAGCGCACCCACGTCTGATCCTGCCTCGGGCTCCGTAAGATTCATGGTTCCGGTCCAATTTCCCGACACCATGTTGGGCAGGAAGGTCGCTTGCTGGGACTCCGAACCGTGCACCGAGATCGCCTCGATCGCGCCTTGGGTCAGCAGCGGTCCAAGGGAAAACGCCATGTTCGCCGAGGTCAGCATCTCTTGGATCGCGAGGCCCACGAGCCATGGAAATCCCCCACCACCATGGTCCGCGTTGTTGGACACCGCTCCCCATCCGGCCTGCGTGTATGCGCGATAGGCATCAACGAAGCCTGGCGCCGTCGTCACCGAGCCGTCGACATTGCGGATACTGCCGACCTCGTCGCCGATCCGATTCAGCGGCGCAACCTGCTCAGCCATGAAACGACCCGCCTCGCCCAAGAGGTCCTCGACCATCCTGGGGTCCACATGTTCGAAGCCGGGAAGTGCCGCGAGGGCACCGAGATCACAAATTCGTTCGAATACAAACTGCATATCCGAAAGGGGCGCCTGGTAATCAGTCATTCCCCCGAGGGTACCGAAACCTCATCTGGGTTCAGAGCCGCGCCGTCGGTGGAATCCTTCTCTCCCTCGGGCTCGGCCTTTTCCAGGTTGATGTCGCTGGTCGCACGAGCCGGTAACCATTTCCATGTCACGAACATCGCGACGATGACGACCACCGCCGAAAACAGATACGCCGCACGCGCCGAGGCAACATAGGAATCGCGAGCGATCTGGCGAATCTCGTCGCCCATTCCCGCCGGCAGCAGGACTGATTGCGACACTCCGAACGCTCTCCCAATTGAGTCCGTCGCTATCTCGGTGACCTGCCTCGGCAAGTGCATTGCCGCGTCGGCGAAACGATGTTGATAGCCCGAAGCGACAATTGTCCCGAGTACCGCGATCCCCAATGCGCCGCCCGACTGACGTGTCGTGTCGTTGACCGCCGATCCGACGCCTGCATTACCGACCGGCAGCGTGCCCATGATCGATTCGGTTGCCGGACGCGGTCGTGAGACCGATCCCCGCCCCGTAGAGAAGACGAACCATCCAACCGGCAACAAGGCTCGACATGATCCGATCGCTCATGAACAACAGGAGACAGACGGCCACAAGTGCCAGTCCCGCAACGATCACGATCTTCGTTCCCCACATCACGACCAGTCTCGGCGCGTTCGGCGCGACCGTCATGATTCCGATAGCGACCGCCGAAGTCATGAACCCCGATTTCAACGGCGAGTAACCGAGCACGAACTGGAAATACTGCGTGATGAGAAACGTCGATCCGAAGAGGGCGAAGTAGGAGAGCGTGATTGCCGATGACGCTGCCGAAAATCGCGGGTTCTTGAAGAATCGGACCTGCAACATGGGATAGGTGGTGCGAAGCTCCCATGCTATGAACCCGCCGAGGAACACGGTCGCGACCGCAGCACCGCCCAGAACCGGAGTCGACGTCCATCCGTGGTCGGGCGCAGCGATGATCGCGTAGAGCAGGCCGACCATTCCGATGACTGACAGCACCGAACCTGCTGGGTCAAGTGGATGCTTCTCCGGGTTCCTGGAGTTCGGCACCACCACATGGCTCGTGATCACTGCCAACGCGCACACAGGAACGTTGATGAGAAACACCGAACCCCACCAGAAGTGCTCCAGCAGGAACCCTCCGAGGAGCGGTCCCGCTGCAATTCCGATCCCGCTGACACCGGCCCAAATTCCGATCGCCCGTGCTCGTTCCGCGCCGCTGAAGGAATTCGTCAAAATCGACAGCGTGGTCGGAAATATCAAAGCCCCACCGATTCCCATCGCGCCCCGGGCGATGATCAAGGTGTTCGCCGAGCCGGCTGTGGCAGCCAAGGAACGAGAACGTTCCGAACACCACGAGCCCCGCGATGAGCAGGTACTTACGCCCGAAGCGGTCTCCGATGGCGCCGGACGTGAGCAGCAAACACGCGAAGACGATCGTGTACGAGTCAATGATCCAGGAAAGCTGGGAACCGCTGGCCTTGAGCTCGGGAACGATCGTCGGGATCGCGACGGAGAGGATCGTGTTGTCGAGCCCGATCACCGTCAGGGCAAGACACAACACTGCGAGGGTCCACCACCTTTGGCGATGAGCGTCCTCGATCGTTCGGATGGCGTAGGCGGCTTGCAATCTATTAACCATTCGGTTAAAACGTATCGAGGCCCGCCCCCCGATGCAACTTCGTCTTTGAACGCGACCCGACAGGTACAGACATGGCAACCCGCGACCCGGAAGCGACCAAGGCACGGCTCCTGGACGCGGCACTGCACGAGTTCTCGTCCAAGGGAATCTCCGGCGCACGCGTCGATGCCATTGCAGCGCGGGCCAAGACCAACAAGCGAATGCTCTACTACTACTTCGGATCCAAGGATGAGCTCTATCGCGAGGTACTTCGACGCTCACTGACCGGCCGCATCAATGCCCTACTGGGCGCGGATGTCACAGGTGACGGTCGCATCGCCGAACGGTTTGCGCGTGTCGAACCGCATCACGACTACGTCCGCATGCTCATGTGGGAAGCTTTGGAGAACACGGGCCCGGATGTCGTGGAAGAAGAACCTGCCGCGACGCGCCTTCTACCAGCTTTGGGTTGAGCGGGTTCACGCGGCACAGCGAGCGGGCGAAATCGCACATGATCTCGATCCTGCGGAGGTCGTGCTCGCCGAAATTGCGCTGACGGTATTCCCTCTGGCATTTCCCCAAGTGACGCGGATGGTCACCGGATCATCCGAACACGGTCCTGAATTCGCTAGCGCGCACGCAGCATTTCTCCACGCGCTCGGTGCTCGATTGAATGCGCAGCCCTCGCCGGCTGCAATCACAGGCACAAAAAGTGTGGGTGGGTCCTAGGGACCCACCCACACTGTGCGCTCTTTGGAAACCGAGGTTTCCCAAACGGTGGTCGTAGCAGAGAAGTCAGACCGCGCGAACGTTCTGGGCCTCTTCGCCCTTCCGGCCGGGTGCGGTGTCGAACTCGACCTTCTGACCCTCTTCGAGGGTGCGGTAGCCCGAGCCCTGAATTGCCGAGAAGTGAACGAACACATCGTCGCCACCCTCACGTGAGATGAAGCCGAAGCCCTTCTCTGCGTTGAACCACTTGACGGTACCTGTTGCCATTGTGTTGCTCCCTTGCGTTGCTACAGCGATCCTTGTGATCGTGTTGTTGGATGTTGCGGTTCGGCTTCGCCGATGTGTCGCCGGAGCGAGATGGCTCCGATGCGGGATTGTCGACCGTCGGAGCGCAGAACATAAGCGGCGTCCGAGTGCGGTCGATTGCGTCGATTGAGTCGAACGGTCCGCGGAACGGTCTCCAAGAGGCCGACGGGCCACGAGACACTCCACTGTTTTGCTTGGCGCCTGCGCACCAGACCTGTTGACCGAATCAAGAGATTTGAAGCCCTTCACTTCCCTTCGGGCCAATGGCGACGCCGAAGTGGAACTGCCCAGTCACGCTAGCAGTGATCCTTCGCCCTGGAAAGCGGGCTTTCGTCCACCTGTCAGCTTTGCCACGCTCCGCGCGAGTTGATCGGAGCAACGCGACCGATTCTTCTCCCACGGCGCGACCCGTCACAGGGTCAAGCCTGGTGTATCGCTAGGCTCGATGCGTCTCAATCGACTACCTGCGCACGTTCGCTGTGCGCTCTCTGTGAGAGTGTTTATGACTGGTCCCACACCCATTGCACCCGCCGACGGCAAGCTTGGCGTCCTGTGCGTCGGTCTCGGCGCTGTCACCAGCACCCTGATTGCGGGCGTCGCGTTGGCCCGCAAGGGCCTCGGCGAACCGGTTGGCTCCCTGACCCAAATGGGAACGATTCGTCTTGGCAAGCGCACCGACAACCGGGTACCGCTCATCAAGGATTTCGTGCCGCTCGCTCAGCTCGACGACCTTGTGTTCGGCGCTTGGGACCCCTTCCCTGACGACGCGTTCGTCGCTGCACAACGTGCCGGCGTGCTCGACAGCGGCAAACACCTCGAGGCCGTCGGCGATGAGTTGCGCTCGATCCGTCCGATGTCGGCAGCCTTTGACTCCGAATACGTCAAGCGCCTCGACGGACCGAACGTCAAGGACCGGTCCAGCAAGCGGGCAATGCTCGATGGGATCCGCGCCGACATCCAGGCGTTTCGCGATGAACATCTCGTAGACCGAATGGTGATGATCTGGTGCGCGTCCACCGAGATCTTCATCGAGCCAGGCCCCGTGCACGCCACCATCGAGACATTCGAACAGGCGATCGACGACAACCACCACGACATCACTCCGTCGATGCTCTATGCCTATGCCGCACTCCAGGAGGGCATCCCGTTCGCAAACGGTGCGCCGAACCTCACCGTCGACGTCCCCGCGCTGCGTGAGTACGCGACAAAAAACAGTGTGCCTATCGTCGGCAAGGACTTCAAGACCGGCCAGACGATGATCAAGACCGTGATCGCACCGATGCTCAAGGCCCGCATGCTCGGGCTCTCGGGTTGGTACTCGACCAACATCCTCGGCAATCGCGACGGTGAGGTGCTCGACGACCCGGAGAGCTTCAAGACCAAGGAGGAGTCGAAGCTCGGGGTGCTGGAGCACGTCCTGGAGCCCGACCGGTATCCGCAGCTCTACGGCGACGTCTACCACAAGGTCCGGATCAACTACTACCCGCCCAGGGGTGACAACAAAGAGGGTTGGGACAACATCGACCTGTTCGGCTGGCTCGGATATCCGATGCAGCTCAAGATCGACTTCCTCTGCCGCGACTCGATCCTGGCCGCCCCCTTGGCGCTCGACCTAGTGCTGTTCCTCGACCTCGCCCAACGCGCTGGCCTCGGCGGAATCCAGGAGTGGTTGAGCTTTTACTTCAAGTCGCCCCAGGCGGCTCCCGGGCTCGTCCCCGAGCATGACCTATTCATCCAGCAGACGAAGCTCAAGAACACCTTGCGTTGGATGATGGGCGAGGAGCAGATCACGCACCTCGGTATGGACTACTACCTCGAGGACGACGCTCCGGGCTGAGCGGTTGGATCCCAGACCCCCGATTCTCGCCCGGTCCTGTCCCGGCTCTGTGCTACGATAATTTCGCTACGGCACCGTTCCGTATCGAAATACGCTACTGCCTGCGGTTTCACGGCACCCCCCGATCCCCCCGAGCCCTACTCACGAGGTCTAAATGCGCGCTCGTCTCGCCGATCCATCCGTCGCATATCAGAGGCGCTGGTACACCCTCCTGGTCCTCTGCCTGAGCCTCATGATCA
Source organism: uncultured Acidimicrobiia bacterium (assembly GCA_963785035.1). Lineage (GTDB taxonomy): Bacteria > Actinomycetota > Acidimicrobiia > IMCC26256 > CAWATG01 > CAWATG01. The sequence goes on along the minus strand of CAWATG010000015.1, from coordinate 108,482 downwards.
TCGGGCTCGACAACACGATCCTCAACGTCGCGTTACCGACGTTGGCGAAACCGACCGCCTCCGGCGGCCTCGGCGCATCCGGCAGCCAGCTGCAGTGGATCGTCGACTCCTACACCATCGTGTTCGCGGGGTTGCTGCTCACCGCCGGAAGCCTTGGTGATCGTTTCGGCCGCTATCGGGCACTCACGGCCGGCATCGTCATCTTCGGAATCGGCTCCATGATCTCCGCGTTGGCGGGCTCAGCGTCGATGCTGATCGCTTCACGCGCATTGATGGGAATCGGCGGCGCATTCATCATGCCGGCCACCCTGTCGATCCTGACCAACGTGTTCAGGGATCCTCGCGAACGTGCCGTCGCCATTGGTGTCTGGGCAGGAGTTTCCGCGGTCGGTATCGGGGTCGGCCCTGTCGCCGGCGGCGCACTCCTCGAACACTTTTGGTGGGGTGCCGTCTTCCTCGTCAACATCCCAGTGGTCTTGATCGCGCTGGTCGGAGGCTTCACCCTCATACCCGACTCTCGCGATCCATCCGCGCCGAGCCTCGATCCTGTTGGCTCAGGGTTGTCGATCGTGGGCCTCGGCACATTGCTGTGGGCCATCATCGAAGGCCCCGCCAAGGGTTGGACCTCACCGGAGGTGGTGACTGCATTCGTCGTGGGTGCGCTCGTCGCGGCCGCGTTCATCATGTGGGAGCGTTCCTACAAGAGCCCGATGTTGGACATCTCCTTTTTCTCCAACCCGCGGTTCTCGGCCGCGAGCGCGGCCATCACGCTCACGTTCTTCGCGATGTTCGGAATGCTTTTCCTCCTGACGCAATATCTCCAAACCGTGCTCCATCTCTCCACCGTCCGAGCCGGCGCGGTGTGGATACCCCTCTCGATCACGGTCATGATCCTCGCACCGTTGTCCACTCGGATCGTCCACCGGTTCGGCAACAAAACCGTCGTAGCGACGGGTATGGCGGTAGCGTCGCTGTCGATGTTCTCCATGCAGTTCCTGACAACGGACAGCTCCGAGATCAACGTGATACTCGTCTCGATCTTGCTCGCCATCGGTATGGCCAACATCATGGCGCCCGCGACGGAGGCGATCATGGGCTCGCTGCCACACGAGAAGGCGGGAGTCGGGTCCGCCATGAACGACACGACCCGTCAGGTCGGCGGTGCTCTCGGAGTTGCGCTCTTCGGGTCGATCCTGTCGTCGCGGTTCTCCTCGGAGATGACCTCCTCGCTGAAGGGGATCCCTGCGGCGGTGGTCGATCAAGCGAAGAACTCGATCGGCACGGCCTTCGGGATCGCCAACCAAGATCCCCGAGCGAAACCCTTCGCACCCAAGATCATCGACGCCGCGCAGCATGCATTCGTCGATGGGATGCACACTGCAACGACCGTCGGTGGTGTCGTCTTGTTACTCGGCGCAATCGCGGTCTTCAAGTGGCTCCCCGCACGCGCTTCCGAGCCTGGCTTTGACCACGCGACGGCAATCGACGCGGTACCCCTCGGCCTCAGTTCCGTGGACGTGTTCCCCGTGAGCTTGGCCGCTGACCTCGCCGACGAGCTCTCCGTCGAGGACGATGTTCGCACCTGACCGTACCCGGATCGCGACGGCATGACCGTCATCGCTGAGGGCACCGCCACCGCGCGTCCTGGGCGCCCACGCTCGGAAAAGCGCGAGCGCGAGATCCTCGAAGCGACCCTTGTCGCGCTCGTTGAGGACGGCTTCGACGCCATGACGATGGAAGGCGTCGCTGCGCGTGTCGGGGCAGGAAAAGCGACGCTGTACAGGCGGTGGCAGAACAAGGCCGAGCTCGTTGCGCACGCGATCCGCCAGCACGTCGCTCCCAGACCCCGACCCACCACTACCGGCGACATCCGCACCGATCTGCGGACAGTCGTCGAGGCGCTATACCAGGGATATTCGGGCAGCGACGGAAAGCTCATCGCAGCCTTCACCGCGGAGCGCATCAGGCACCCCGAGCTCGCCAACGAGTTCAACCGCCAGTTCCTCGATGAACGCCGGGGGCAGACCCGGAGCCTCTTACAGTCCGCGGTGACAAGCGGTCAACTCCCCGCAGACTCCGATGTCGACCTCCTTTCCAGCGTCGTTCCGGCGCTCATGCTCCATTACCTCACGTTCCACAAGGATGGCCTGACGAACGATCTCGTCGACCGGATCATCAGGCAGTTCTTCCCCACTGCCATCTGACCACCCAACGCAAGCGCGAGAATTCGGCACATGGCCCGAATTCAGCGAGTCGCCTTCATCGGTGCTCTCCTTCTCCTCGCCGCGACGCTCACAGGATCTCTCTCGGCAACAGCGGTCGCTTCGACCCCGATCACGTCCGACAACCGGCCGTCACCCCTCGCCGGCAAGGTCAACGGTGAGGTCCCGGAGTCCGATCTCGTCAAGATCACGCCGACGTGTCGTGCAGTTCGCGCGGCCGCCACGAGTCTGTACCGGCTCTTCTCCCTGGCTCGGGCCGAGGGCATCCGCCTCGACGCAGACGAGTGCTATCGGCCACTGGACCTGCAGGTCGTCGCGCAGCGAAGCGCCACCGCCAATGGCAACTCCGCGTGTGCGGCTTCCGTCTCCCGCACTCCAACGGGTAAGCCCGTCGGCAATTCGATGCATGGCTGGGGCAAGGCCGCTGACATGGAAGACAACGCCGGCTCACTCAGATTTTCCTCAAAGGGATATGCATTTCTGAAGCGTCGGGCGAGTGCCGTGGGTTGGAACCACCCCGGGTGGGCAGAACCCGGCGGCAGCGCCTGCCCGGAACCGTGGCATTGGGAGTGGGTTGGTGACGGCGGGAGGCTCGGACGTGACCCGATCCGCGCTGACGTCGTAGGGCTCGTCGGTGGACCGTCAGACAAGGGATACGGCCTCGTGACCGGGCTCGGGGACATCGAAGTCCGCGGATCGCTCGCCAACGCCGGGTCGATGGCGGCAGTACCGATCAACTGGCTGGTTGTCGGTTCGGCGTCGACACCCGCACGAAACGGGTACCTCATGGCAGCGGCCGACGGTGGCGTCTTCGCATTCGGGGACGCAACATTTCACGGTTCGATGGGTGGACGTCCACTCAACGAAGCAGTCGTGGGAGTCACCGCGACACCGACGGGACGCGGCTACTGGCTTGTCGCTGCAGATGGCGGCATCTTCAGTTTCGGCGACGCGAAATTCTTCGGCTCCATGGGAGCCGAGCGATTGGCACGGCCGGTCATGGCGATGGCGCCGACACCAACAGGCAAGGGCTACTGGCTCGTCGGCGCGGACGGCGGGATCTTCGGCTTTGGGGACATGAAGTTCTTCGGGACCCTCGGTGGAACGCCCATCAATCAGCCGATTGTCGGCATTGCAGGAACCGCTAGCGGGAACGGCTACTGGCTCGTTGCCGCAGATGGCGGCATCTTCGCCTTCGGTGACGCGAAGTTCTTCGGTTCTGCTGCCGGCCAACCTGTCCGCTCGCCCGTCATCGGCATGACGCCGACCACGACGGGCAACGGCTATTGGATCGTGACCGCAGGCGGCGACGTCTTCGCCTATGGCGACGCAACACTCTGAGAGACTCAGCCAGACAGCCACGCTGAGAGACTCGGCACAGAGTCCAAGGAGCAATTCCACGTTGCCACTGAACCTGGTCACCGTCTGCACGGGAAACGCCGCACGTTCGGTGATGGCGGGAGCAGCCCTCGCCCAGCGTCTCGGCGATGTCACCGTGCACACGCGCGGCACCTTCGTGGTCGAAGGCCAACCGATGAGCCGTCGAACACGGGCCGCAATCGAGTCGGTCGGGCTCTCGGTGCCACAGCACGTCAGCCGCCAGATCAACGGATCGGAACTCGAGAACGCCGACCTCGTCATCGCGCTCGCGCCGGAACACGTGACCTGGATTCGCCAACAGTTTCCCGATGCTGCCGCCAAGACGGGCACGCTGCATCGCCTCGCACTGCACTGGCCACCAGGACCCGGCCAGATCGAGGAGAAGGTTGCCGCGCTCGGACTCGACACGGTGGAGCTCCAGTCATGGGAGGAGGTTCTCGATCCCGGCGGCCACGAGCTCGACGTCTTCGAAGCGTGCGCCCGGGAAGTTGTCGAACTGGTCGACCGACTCGTCACCCGTCTCGCTCCCTGACCCGCAGCACCCACTGCCATGAGCCTGTTTGACACCTATGATGCGTGGCTGCCTTACTGGAACGGCGGCCGCTTTGACTCGGACGCCTCTCCGCCGCCATTTGAGGAGCAACCGTGCCTGACCAAACCACCGACGTTGCCACGCCCACCGTCGACGTGATCGACGAGCTCCGCTCCTGGCTGAGCGACAACTGGAACCCGGACCTCACGGTTCGCGAGTGGTGGGATCGTCTCGGACGCGCCGGATGGTCGGCCCCGTCGAATCCACCCAACGCATATGGACGTGGACTCTCACGTGGCGACACCGTTCGTGTCCAGAACGAAATCGACGCATTCGGCGCGCTCGGCGCCCCCGGTGGTCTAGGGCTGATGCTCGCGGGACCGACAATCGCCACCCACGGCACACAGCAACAGATCGACCGTTACGTCCTTGACATCGTCACGGGCGCCAAGGCCTGGTGTCAGCTCTTCAGCGAACCAGGCGCCGGCTCGGACCTCGCCGGTCTCACCACCCGGGCCGTTCGCGACGGAGACGAGTGGATCGTCAACGGGCAGAAGGTCTGGACGTCCATGGGCAAGACCGCCGACCTCGGCATGTTGCTCGCGCGCACGGACCCAGAGGTGCCAAAACACCAGGGCATCACCTGGTTCGCATTCAACATGCTCCAAGAGGGCGTCGAGATTCGGCCGCTTCGCGAGATGACGGGGCACGCTCTGTTCAACGAGGTGTTCCTGACCAACACGCGGGTCTCGAACGACGCGATCATCGGCACAGCGGGATTGGGCTGGGCTGCGGCCAACACGACGTTGGGCTTTGAGCGCTCATCGCTTGGTGCAGGCGGTGGTACCGCTGCGGGCGGTATCGCCTCACCGGGAACGATTGCCGGACATCTCGACAGACGTGCGGGCGACTTCGTCAAGGAACGCAAGCCCTCCAAGAAAGCAGCGTCTGGGAGTGGCTCGTCAAAGAAGCCGAAGGAATCGAATGTCGCGGTGATGGGCATCGGCTCATCGGTGTTGATCGACCTTGCCAAGGCGAACGGGACAGCGAAGGATCCACTCATCCGCCAGGAGTTGGCGAAGCTCTACACGCTCGGCGAAATCGGCCGCATCGGCACCTTGCGCGCAAAGGCAGCGCGCGCGACTGGAAAAGACATCCCTGGACTGCCCAACATCTCGAAGCTCATGATGAGCGAGATGATGCGCGTCTCGCGTGACGTGGGATTGCGTATCACCGGTCCCGCCGGATTGCTCCACGCCTACGACGAAAAGGACCGGCCCGCGCTCGACAAGGCAACCGGAAATCCTGCGTTGGCGATGGTCACGAGCATGGCGCTGTTCGCGCAAGCACCATCGATCTACGGCGGAACAGATCAGGTGCAGCGCAACATCATTGGCGAGCGTGTGCTGGGGTTACCGAAGGAACCCGGCAACGAAAAGACCTTGCCGTTCTCACAGCTCCCTCGCAACGCCTGAACGCGACAGCGTTCGAACCGTCGGTGACCCAACGTTCAAATCCAATCCTTGCGGCGAAACACTGCGAACAGCCCGCCCGAGAGAATGACAATAAGGCCAGCAGACGCGACAACTCCTGAGTGTTGCCCGTAACCCGGATACGGCACGTTCATCCCGTAGTAGCCACTGACCAACGTCGGCACGGCAATGATCGCCGCCCAACTCGTCACCTTCTTCATCGCCATGTTTTGGTGATAGTCGCGCAGGCTGATATTCGTTTCGACAATCGTTCCCACAAGCTCTCGAAGCGAATCCGTTGCTTCACCGACGACAAGAATGTGGTCGTAGGCATCCTGAAAGTACGGGTACAGATCGCTCGCGATCCCGTCACCATTGCGTCGCATCACGCCGCTGACCGCCTCACGGAGCGGCACTGCCAAGCGGTGAAAGCGCACAAGTGCCTGCCGCATGGCGAACCAGCGGCGCTGCTCGGTCGGGTTGAGCGGCTCGTCGCCGAAAATCCCATCGCTGACTTCGTCGTAATAGTCTTCGAATGCGGCAACAACATCGAAGTACTGATCGATGACGTGGTCGAGCAACGCATAAAACAGAAAGTTCACTCCATGACCCATGAGCTTGGGCGACTGCGCCGCTCGGTCCGCAACCGAGCGCAGGGAAGCGCTCTCGTCCTTACGAACCGTCACGAGCCACCGGTCGCCGACCAAGACATCGATTTCGCACTCGTCGAGACGCCAATTCTCGCTGTCAAGCGTCATCGCATGACATGAGAAGAACAGGTGATGCTCATACGCATCCAACTTCGGGCGTTCATGTGGAGACAGAACATCCTCGAGTGCCAATTCGTGAACACCGAGTTCCTCAGCCAACGCGTGAAGCTCAGGCGCAATTGGGTGAATGAGATCTACCCAGACAAGCGCATCTCCTTGCTGGAGGTAGACATCGACATCCTCGAGTCGGGCCGTATCGGATTCGAGCACTCCATTGCGATACACCCGGGTTACAGCGTCCACAGGCATCCCTTCATGCACATCGCTCGCACAACCCGATCAGATCCAAGAGATGCCGTTCCGTTCGAAAACCCGTTCTGCGAGCCACATCGCGGGCTACCTCATTGACGCATTGTTCAAGCTTTGAGGGAACCTCGACGTCGTCGACCGATCCACAACTCGAACACACCAAGTGATGATGGTGGTCAGTGAGATCCTCTGCGAGTTCATAATGAACGAACTCGCCCGTCGTAACGACCCGGTCGACAATTCCTGCTTCCTCCAAAGCCGTGAGATTCCGATACGTCGAGCTGACCGCGAGCGCAGGATCTGCCAGTCCGATGTCAGGAATGGTGAGAGGACGGCCCGCATCGGCCAAGACCACAAGGAGCGCCACACGATTTCTCGTCAGACGCTGACCCACCTCACTCAGGCGCTGCGCCACTTGTTCGTACAGAGCAGGGTCCAAGTGGCGCTTGATCATCATGGCCGTCCTATTCGCCCGGCACGTCGCGCCGGCGCAATCCTGAATGTCGTACCGATACTTGCGCCGAGGTAGATCGCTGCTGCGAGCGCGATGATCGAGAAGCTCGGCGGTACACGCCCAACCAGATAGCTGAGTACCAAACCCCCCCACATCGCCACAGTTGCGGTCACGGCGGCCAGGAACAGCCCTCGCCACGGACGGTCGGTGAGAAGCCGTGCAGCTCCAGCTGGAGCGGTGAGCAAACCCAACAAGAGGAGTGAGCCCACAACCTGTGCTGCCTCAGCCGCGCACAACCCAACGAGACCAAGGAATCCAACGCCAAGCGCGCGCACCGGAACACCACGACCCGACGCGACCGCTTCGTCCACGCTCGCAAAGAGCAAAGGTCGCGCGAGCCACACGATCGCTGCGCAGATCACAACCCCGACCACCGCGGCCACGAGTGTCTGATCCGCGCTCAGGCCGAAGATCGAACCGAAGAGGACACTGACATTGGCCGAACCGTCGGTCCCACCGGACCGCCGACTCGAAAGGCTCATAAGTAACGCGCCCAGCCCGAGAATCGCCGTGAAGACAACGCCAATCACGACCTCATCAGGGCTTCCCCGGCGACCCAGCACACCCATCAGCAGCCCAACGGCAATGGTGACGACGAAGAGCCCGAGGCGCGCGTCGACACCGAGCATGAGCGCACCCAGCGCGCCCGGTATCGCGACATGGCTCAAAGCGTCGCCACTGAACACCTGTCCGCGAAGCACCAGGAAGTACCCCACGAGACCACTCGCGATCGCGATCGGGGTACCTGCAAGAAATGCATTGCGCATGAACGGATGCGAAAAGATTTCGCCAAGTCCTGTGTTATTCGCCGCCTGTATCGCCGTCGCAACTGCCGCGATCACGAGGCTGCACTCACAACGCCACGTCCCCAAGAAGCGCCAACTCGCGCCGCCAGGTACATCGCGAACGCAACGGTCGCAATCCAGAATCCTGCCGGAGCATCGGAAAAGTACGAGATCGCCAGCCCGACCCAGACCACGACCACACCGAACAGCATTGACAAGACCAAACTCGCACGCGCGTTCGCCGTCACCACTTGCGCGGTAGCCGGCGGCACGACGAGCAGCGCGAACACCAACAATGATCCCGTGATTTGGCTCGCCTGCGCCACGGTCATGCCAAGAACCAGCAGGAACACAGCAGAGAGCATCGCAACAGGCACTCCACGAGCGGACGCGACGTCAATATCGATCGATGCAAACAACAGCGGGCGACCGAGCACCGCCACGACTGCCAGCGCGACGGCGGCAGTCGCCAGAAGCGCCGACACCTGCGAATCGGTGACAGAAAGGAAGTTACCGAAGAGCAGGGTGATCACACCGGATGCCTTGCCCTCGGAGAGCGAGATGAACAAGAGCCCCGAGGCGAGAGCGAACGCTTGGAGCGTCCCGATCGCCGAGCCCTCGGCGCCACCGAGCCTCAAACTTCCCGTGCGGCGCTGTGTCCAAGCGAACAACAGCGCCGCCGCCCCGCACGCGACGTTGTAGCCAAGCGTGGTGCTGACACCCAGCCACAGCGCGCACGCCGCGCCTGGGAACCCGACGACCGAGAGGGAATGCCCGGCGAAAGTCTCTCGGCGAACGATCATGAACCAGCCGATCGCACCGGCAAGCACCGCGACAATGGTCCCGGCACGAAACGCGTTGACCATGAAGTCGAACGCAAAGAGCTGCTCGAGCATGTCGACGAGATTCCATGACAGGCGCGGGTCCAGGTCAGTGGTGGCCATGGGAGTCCTGCGACGCTGGGCCGTGTCGATGCGATGGTCCCGGATGTGCGAGATCCGGATGATAGGAAGGCGCTTCCGGCTGACCCACGACAACGAGACGACCACCGCCGGCGTGCAGCACTTCAATCGGCGAGCGGTACAGGCGCGTCAGTGTCTCACTGGTGATGACCTCACCGGGAGTCCCGACCACGGCGTCACCACCGGCGAAGTACAACACGCGGTCGATGTAGCCGAGCAACGGATTGACATCGTGGGCAACGATGAGCACCGTCACTCCCTCTTCCCGGCACACCTGCGCGATGAGCGCCGAGATTCCTGCTTGGTTCGGTAGGTCGAGGCTGTCGAGCGGCTCGTCCAGCAGCAGCATGCGTGGGCGCTGCGCCAATGCCTGGGCGATCAGCAGGCGCTGCTGCTCACCGCCGGAACATTCGCCGATCGGCCGGCGCGGTACTGCGACGCATCGACACATTCGATCAACTCCTCGACCCGTCGGCGCGCAGCCTTGGCGGCACGACCCCATCCAGAAAAACCCCACCGATGGCCATCGACGCCGAGGCGCACAATGTCCTCACCGCGGATGCGCAGATCCGGGTGAAAACGACGGCGCTGCGGAAGGTAACCAATCGAACGGTTCGAGGCGCCCGCCGCGCGACCGAGGACCTCGATCTCCCCGGTGACCCCCTCGCATTGGCCAAGAATCGCGCGCAATAACGTCGACTTGCCCGACCCGTTTGGCCCGAGCACCGCGACAAACTCGCCGGACTCGATCTCTACGTTGAGGTTCTGCCACACCTGGCGCCCGGCCTGGCGGACTCCCGCCCCGCGTAACACCAGCGCGCGCTCACTCCCCTGTGATGTCACTGCGAACCGCGCAATGCTTCGCGGAGCTGGCGGAGTTGCCGGACCTGCCAGGTCATGAACGACTCCTGCTTGGTAGGCACGGTCTCGGTCACGACGACCACAGGAATGTCGTGCTCTCGCGCCTTGGTCACCAAGCGTTCGACGTCGGGCGTCGCGTGCTGCTCGTTGTAGATGAAAACCTTGACGGCCCGTTCACTGATCTGCAGATCGACCGTTGCCTTGTCGGTCGCGCTTGGGCCACGGCCATGTTCGATGGCGCGCAAGAACGAGAGCGGGGTCAGCAACTCAAGGCCAAGTGCCTCCACCATAGGAACCGCGATACTCTCGGACGCGCCGACCGGCACGCCGGCAAAGGTCTCGGCAATGTCATCGATCAGCGCCTGATACTCCCTGAATTCACCGTCGAGCAGCCGCACGCGACGCTGTTCGTAGTACTCCCCCGCGTCAGGGTCGATACGAGTCAGGGTCGTGCTCAGATGGTCGATGAAGCGCTGCACCGCGCGCGGTGAATACCACTGGTGGGGGTTGTCGCCGTCATCGATTTTGATGAGCTTCGCGACATCGATCACGACACGACTATCGCTTCGGTCGACGTCCAGAACCTTCGATGCCCACACGTCATAGTTCGCGCCGTTGATGATGACGACTCGCGGAGCGGCCAACCTTCGGGCATCAGCCGGCGTCGCCTCATAGTCGTGCGGGTCGATGCCCGGCGCGTCGATGATGCTCGAGACCTCCGCGCGCGACCCGGCGATCTCGCTTGCCAGCTCACCCCAGACACTCTCGGCGGCGACGATCGTTACCCGACCAGAAGTTTTCTTCGAGCCTGACCCTGCATCACTGGATGACGACGCACCACAACCCGTGAGACCAAGGACAGCAGCTACCCCGACTAGGACCGCAAACCTGGCAAAGACACGTCGCATGTTGGGGTCGCTCCATCCCGGGCACAGCCACTACACCCGAAACCTCGGTGAGCACACCAACATAAAATGAGATTCGTTCTCATGCAACCCGTGGGCCGCGACCCGGGCGCGTCCGCAGTCTGTCGAGGTCAGGTCAAAGGCTTCGAAAAGGTTGCGGCATCGACAATCAGAAACAGCCCCTCAGCGCGGACGAACACACCGGAATCCGTCTCGCCGCGAGCCTCGATCCACAGCTTGCGGTCTGCTCGGTCACGCAGGCGAGCAGTGAACTTGAGGGGCTTACCCACGGGAGCGCCCGCGACGTAATCGACGTTGAGGTTCGCCGTATAAGCGACCTCCCGCACGATTGTCAGCACCGCTCCCATCACCTCATCGACAATCGCCGCGACGGCTCCACCGTGACCGCGGCCGGGCGCTCCTTCGAACATCGGCCCGAGCACGACTTCGGCAACCGCTGCGTCTCCCTCGCGGCGCATCCGAGCCCCGATCGCCATCGGATTTGCTCGCCCCGATACGAACGACTCATTGAACAGGTCCAACGACTGACCCTCGTCGACTCGCTCCTCACGAAGAGCTGCCGCCTCGAGCAGCTGGGCCATCTCCTCGGTAGTCGGTGGCCGCATCTCCTCGGATCGGAGGCGCTTGGGCGCCTCTTTCACCCTCACGGTCAGCGACTGCGCGGTAGCCGCGATCTCCGCCGCCAGCGGCTCATCGATCTGGTGGCTCACGAGCGCATGGCCAAGCTGCTGTACAGCAGATGCCATCTCGGTTCGGGTTTCGATCGTTGCTTGTTGGAAGTCGGACGTCAACGGGAACTCCTTGACAATCGATGCTTTCCGCGGCCTTGGAACTCTACCGAGCGCGCAGTCAGCGCCACTCGCTGTGGGCAACCGGCGGGTTTTCGGGTCCGAGTGCGCTGCTACGCTGGGGACTGCGATGACTTCACCGTCACCCCCACTTCCGCCGAACGGCCATCGACAACCCTCGATCTTCATTCCGCATGGCGGCGGGCCGTGTTTCTTCATGGAGTGGACGATGGGACCGGCCGACACCTGGGATGCGCTGCGCGACTTTCTGCAGTCGGCGCCCGCTCTGCTACCTGGGCGCCCGTCGGCGATCCTCCTCATATCGGGCCACTACGAAACCGATGTACTCACGCTGACGTCCGGCGCGAATCCATCCTTACTCTTCGACTATTACGGCTTCCCGCCACATACCTACGAGCTGGAATACCCTGCGCCGGGTTCGCCAGGGCTAGCCCAGCGAGCCGCAGACATGCTGGGCCGCGCCGGAATTCGCGACGCGACTCGATCCGAGCCGCGGGTTCGATCACGGCGTGTTCATCCCACTCAAGGTCATGTTCCCCGACGCTGACATCCCGATCGTGATGCTGTCGATGCGCCATGACCTGGATCCGGCATTCCACCTCGAAGTAGGCCGGGTGCTCGCACCGCTTCGTGATGACAACGTCCTGATCATCGGGAGTGGCCTGAGCTATCACAACATGAATGCGTTCATGACATCAGCAGCGCTCAACGCATCCAAGGCGTTCGACAACTGGCTTCGTGCGGCCTGTACCGCCGACCCCGTGACACGCCGGGATCGCTTGGCCCACTGGGAAAGCGCGCCGTCCGCCCGAGCCGCTCATCCGCGAGAGGAGCACCTCCTACCACTGATGGTGTGTGCTGGTGCAGGCCTCGACGACCCCGGATCGCAGCCGTTCGCCGGCGTTGCCATGAACGCCAGTATTTCAGCCTTCGCGTTCGGTTGATTATCCGACACCTGACGCAGCGATTTGCCGTTCGACCGCGTCACGTAGTTCCGCATCGGACACCACGTTGTCGAAACGGTCGCTGATCTTGCCGTCTCGGTCCACCACGAAAACCCATGGCTCGTTTGCATTACCACCATCGCGACGACTGACCCATTGCGATGCCGACTCGTTGACCATCTGGTTCTCGAAGTCATTCCATACTTCGAGATGCACAAAGCTCATCTGCTTGTTGTACTTCCGCGCAACCTTTTCGATCGCGTCGGTGATGGGTCCGCAAAACCGGCTCGAGCAATACACCGGCGTCGAGACCACAACCATGACCGGTCTGCGCGCGGCGATCGCCGTGTCAACGGACACCGCGTGCAGCACCGAGTCGGGGATCGGGCGATCCTCGGCACGCGAGTCGATCGCTGCGTTTCGGACCCCCGCATCGCCCGGCAGAGCGTTCTTCGTTCGGGGCGCGGCATCGCCGACGGCATACACCTGCGGAGCTGCTGCGACCTCGAAGACGGCCTTCGCAGAAAATGGACGCTTGCCATCCTTCCCCTTGACGAGCACCGCCCACAATCCCGCCTTGTCGAAGTTGGCGACTTTGGCGCCGTAGACCCCACGCACCTTCGAGGGGGAGACAAGACGCGCCGACTTCGGCATCCGCCCCAACGACTGGCCCGCCACCGGCAAGAACTTCGCCTTCACCACCATCGTGGTCACGACCTTCTTGGCCGGCGCCTCACGCGTCCCGGCAAACCCGAAGGAAAACTGCACTTCGCCATGCGCCAACGCTCGGTTGTCATTGGCAGGCAGCCCGACGACGAAACGCTGCTCGCCGCCAACGTACGGATCGAAACTCGCGACCACCGCGTTGATCTTCGTGGACTTCTTCGCAACCGCCACAGTGGGCGTCGCCTCTGCAAGAGTTGCTGTCGACAAACCGCCCGCAAGTCCTATAGATAGTCCAAAAACCACGATCTTCAATGCGACACGGCGGAAGGATTTCGGTGGCATGGGCGCTCCTCACAGCTGGACGCAATAGTGGCACGCGACTTCACGCATCCTGACGCGGGAGCGTGGCAGTGCCCTCCCAGGACACGGCAAACACTCGGGAATATCCGGAACCAGACGAATTGCGATACGACCACAAGCACCGGAGTAGCGCAAGTCGCCCTCATCGCCTTCGCAGTACTTGCCGCTGGCATCATTGACGCCATAGCGTGTTGGTGATGGGCTTGGTAGTTACTGATCTTGAGTCCGGTGTCGCGCGTCCATCTGAGCGCCTTTGCTCACATCACTGGCCCGTCCGCGAGCGACAATGCGTCGGTGTCCGATCGATGACCTCATGAGGACCCGCCGACGCTTCCCTCTTGTAGCGTGCTCCGTCACGCTTGCAGCTTTGTTCGTCGCGCCGTCGGTCGCGAGCGGATCGCCCGTCGACGACAAGCGCGCCCAAGCAGCACGTCTCCAAGACCAGATCGACGCCAATGGCGAGCAAATCAGCGCTCTTGGTGAGCAATACAACGGCGCTCGCCTCGAGCTCACCGAAGCCAACGCTGCCATCGTTGACGCCGAGCGTCGCATGGACTCAGCGCAGGCCCAGACGAACGACCTGACAAACCTGCTGAGCGAGCGCGCCGCGACCCTTTACAAGACCGCAGGATCGAACGTCGTCAACGGCACCGGTGGAACCGAAAGCTCGTTGGGCATCATGAAGAAATACGCGTCCGCCGCGGCGAGCAAAGACGCAACGCTCATTGCCCAGCTACGCGACAGCAAAGAAGCCCTCCAGCTCCAGCGCGAACGTTTCGCAACAGCGAAACGCGAGGCGGAGGACAAGAAGTCGAACATCGATGCGTCGCGGCGCTCGCTCGAGCAGCTCAACGCCAACCAACGGGCGCTTCTCGCACAGACCAAAGGTGAACTGGCAGCCCTCGTCATCCAAGAACAAGCCCGGCGTGAGGAAGAAGCGCGCCGCAAGGCTACCGCCGAGCAGGCGCGCCTCGCCGCCGTCGCACGGGCGCGAGGTCCGGAGAAACCAGTAGGAGCACCTTCAAAGTTGGCATTCCCTGATGTTCCTGCGCCATCTCCGGGCGCTGCCGCGGCAATTCAATACGCGCGCCAGCAGATCGGTAAGCGGTACGTCTATGCCGCAGCAGGACCGAACAGCTTCGACTGCTCCGGCCTGACAATGATGGCGTGGAAAGCGGGCGGCGTCTCGATGCCGCACTATTCCGGCGCACAGTTCCGGATGTTCCCGCGTATTCCCTTTGACCAACTCCAGCCGGGCGACCTCATCTTCAAAGGTCCCGGTGGCAGCGCCCATGTCGCGTTGTATGTCGGCAACGGCATGCAGATTGCGGCGACGCAGACGGGCGACTTCGTCAAACTGCAGCCCGTGCCATATGGACGACTCAGCGGAGCGGCACGCCCCGGCTAACGAGAAGCCGGCGAAGCGCAAAACGGGCGCAAGGCAGACCCCGAACGTTCCGTCGCCATGTGTCATCGGGCACGATGACCACCCGAATTGTGAGGACTTCACACACCCACAATCGATTCGGTTCCCATTCCATTGGGAAAACGCAATGCCGATATGTCAAAATGGACCCACTCGCTGGTGCCCGGGCGAGACGGTCCTGTCCCCCCGGGGCCCGTCCGCCGGGCGCTGCGAGCTTCTCGCCAAGGTGGGCCACGTGGGGTTTGCACCGGTGGTCTCGGCGATATCGCCGACCCTGGGCTACGCAGCCGTTGCAATGTGACCAATGGCTGAGACGAGTACCGCTTTGGTGATCGCGCCCGGTAGCCTGCGCGTTCTTTGGAGCCTTCCTTAGGAGCAAGCCGTGCTGGCCAAGATCGCTCGCTTCAGCTTCCGTCGCCGCCGCCTCATGGTGTTCGGCATCTGGATACCGATCCTCGTGGCGTGCAACATCATCGTCGGTGCGATGGGGACGGACTACAACTCGGTGTTCGAC
Organism: uncultured Acidimicrobiia bacterium; assembly: GCA_963785035.1. Taxonomy (GTDB): domain Bacteria; phylum Actinomycetota; class Acidimicrobiia; order IMCC26256; family CAWATG01; genus CAWATG01. Next base: position 93,090 of record CAWATG010000015.1, on the reverse strand, counting down.
CTTCCCGCCAGCGACTCCAAAGACGTGATGGACACGTTCAAGGCCCTGGGCAACAAGGAGGACGCCGGGTATCCCGGCCAGATTGTCTTCTCAGCCAAACAGGGCAACACCGACGCCGACGTCGTGCGTGCCATGAACACACTCTTCGCCAAGGTCGACAAGCTCGCAGGTGTCAAGATCGTGACGCCATTCGTTCCCGAAGGAATGCGCTACAACAGCCCGGCCGACGGTCCGATCAACAAGTCCGGCGCCGACATCTCGTTCGCTCAGCTCTTCATCTCGGAGCGTCCGCAACCGAAACTGCAAGAGGTTGCGGACACGATCAAGGAGATGGGGAGCGAAGCGCTCAAGGACCTTCCGGGCATCAAAGTCGAATACGGCGGCATCGCATTCAGCGAGTTCGAATTTCCCGAAAGTGAACTGCTCGGTGTCATTGCAGCGGTGGTGATCTTGCTGTTTGCTTTCGGCTCGGTGATCGCGATGGGACTTCCGATCCTCACCGCGCTCATCGGTTTGGGCGTTGGAATCGCCCTCGTTGGCATCGCCTCGAACTTCTTCGGTACGCCTGACGCGGCACCGCAGACAGCGGCGATGATTGGGCTCGGCGTGGGCATCGACTATGCGCTCTTCATCGTGACCCGCTACAAGGAACATCTCAACGCGGGTATCGACCCCGAAGAGGCCACTGTTCGTGCCGTCAATTCAGCAGGGCGGGCCGTTGTTTTTGCCGCGACAACGGTCATGATCTCCCTCCTCGGTTTGTTCGTCATGGGCCTGTCATTCGTACGCGGCATGGCCGTCGCAGGCTCAACTGGTGTCCTGCTGATGATGATGGCTTCGATCACGCTGCTTCCAGCGCTCCTCGGTTTCACCGGACGGCGCATTTACCACACCACGCGAGCAGCGGGAATCGCCGTGGGCTCGGTGGTCGTCGGTGGGCTCGCCGGCATAGCGACCAAGAACGTGCTCGGCTTCGGAGCGCTCGGGTTCCTCGGCGCCGGGATCGTCACGGGCCTCAGCTACATGTCGCCCGCAAGAGGGCTACGCACCCTGCTTCCCGAACGCGCCGAGCGTCCCCGCGAGCAACAGTTCTGGTATCGGTGGAGCCGCTTCGTGCAACGTCGCCCGTGGATCGCCTTCGTGGCCGGCGTCGTAATCCTGCTGACGCTGGGATTCCCACTGCTTTCGATTCGCCTCGGATTCAGCGACACCGGCAACGCACCGAAAGAGCAGACCGTCCGGCGCGCGATACGACATGGTCGCTCAGGGTTTTGGTCCCGGCGCGAATGGACCGCTCCTGTTGCTCTCGACGGGAACCGACGTCTCAGCCGCCGATGTCGCCCGCGTCGATAAGGCATTGGCAAGTGCAACTGGGGTCGCATTCGCGACGCCAGGCGACGAGTTAGCTCCCGGAACATGGACATGGCAGGTCAGCCCAACTGCCTCTCCCCAGGACAAGGCAACAACTGACCTGGTCCACCACCTACGCGATGACGTGATCCCGAGCACGGGTGTGGGGGTGAAGATCGGAGGATTCACCGCCGGAGGTATCGACTTCGCAACGTTCCTGGTTGGCCGCCTTCCCTACCTGATCGGGGCCGTCCTGATCCTGAGCTTCCTGTTGCTGATGCTCGTGTTCCGCAGCATCCTCGTACCGCTGAAGGCCGTCGTCATGAACATGCTTTCGGTCGGTGCTGCCTATGGCGTCATCGTCGCGATCTTTCAGTGGGGATGGGGACTCAGTCTCATCGGCGTGGCGCGGTCGGGACCGATCGAAGCGTGGGCGCCGATGTTGTTGTTCGCGATTGTCTTCGGACTGTCGATGGACTACGAGGTATTCCTGCTCTCGCGTATGAAAGAGGAGTTCGATCGAACCGGCGACAACGCCACCGCGGTCGCAGATGGGCTCGCCATCACGGCACGTGTGATCACCGCAGCGGCGCTGATCATGGTGTGCGTGTTCTCGGCTTTCGTCCTCGGCAACGACCGTTCCCTCAAAGTGTTCGGTCTCGGGTTGGCAGCAGCTGTCTTCGTCGACGCGACCGTCGTACGGATGGTGCTCGTACCGGCAACCATGGAACTTCTCGGAGCTCGCAACTGGTGGATCCCCGCCTGGCTCGACCGGATTCTGCCCCATGTCCACATCGAAGGAAACGATGACGCAGGCAGAAGCGTCGCTCCGGCCACCCCAGACGAGCTGAACCTCGAAAGCGAGGAACTCACGCCGATGCGATGAGTGCGATCGCTCCGGCACCCAGCGCCAGGCCCGCGACCTGGACCCTGGTGCAACGCTCCCCTACGAAGAACAAGGCAAGCAACACGGTTACTCCCGGATACAGCGACACCAACACCGCAACGACCGAGAGCATGCCTTCGCGAACCGCAACAAGAAACAACACAGCGGCGAGAACATCGAGCGCACCAACGAAAAACGTTTCGCGGCGCGCGCCCCTTGGTGGGACAAGCCGGCGTTCTACAACGAAGGCCGCGCTGACCGAGTACGAACACAGAGCCTGCGCGCGCGGCGAGCAGCGGCCACCAACCGGAATCGGCGCTTGCTCCATCGAGGCCGATGGAAAAACCGCTGAAGCCGACGCCGGCCGTCACGCCATAGATGATTCCGGGTTGATGCAGCCAACGCTTGATGCCCGCCATTGGCCCAGCCCCACCCGCGACCACCGTCACCGACCGCCGGCCGGTGCTCTGAGTTCGGCCATGTCCAACGTCCACGGGCGCACCGATCGGTCGCCGACGCAACGCCCCGAGAAGGCCCGCCGGTGTTTCGCGCTCGGCGTCATGCGCCGACTGGTTGATGGATCGCCGACGCAAGGCACCCACGAGACCGGGCACACCAATCACAACATCCGAAGCATGAGCCGCGTCATCCTCGTCGACTGGGGTCAACGCGATCAGCACCACGGCGACCAACGCCAACACAATTCCCACAACACCGGCCGCTGCAAGGGCATCGCCCGTGCCAATGCCGACGACTGCGGGGATTGCTGCTGCTCCAGTGGCCGTGATGGGCGCCACGACAGCCATTCGGCCCACCGCAAGGCCGCGATAAAGAAGAGCAGCGCCGATTCCCCCGCTCACCCCAGCTGCAGCCCCCCAGAGCAGATCCTTGGCACTGGCATGTCCGCCAAAGACGGGCGCCAACGCAACCATTGCCAAGAACCCGACGAGATGGGCGCCAACGACCACGTTCAGGGCCGATGCCTTTCGACTCACAAGCCCCGCCAGGAAATCGGAAGCGCCCCAACTCGCCGCAGCGACGAGCGCCAACACGACGGCCATGGGAAGGGAGGCTAGTGCGAGTGGTGAGCAAACATGTCGAGCATCGCATGTTCCGCCCGACACATCTCGCAGTCCTCCGCACCTTCGGAGAGCGCGACGAGCCGTGACCGGGCAGAGAGCGAATTGAAACTGAGAAGCTTCTGAGCCTCGACGCCGTTCATCCAGTCGACCTCGTCGAGCTCTGTGTCGCGCTCAACGCGTGCAAGCACTTCCGCTTCGAGAATGCGACCGGGTGAATACGCGCGGAATTCGCTGACCATATGACCGTCAAAGACTCGATATGAGCGGCCGTCCACGATCGCAGCGACATAGGCCGCGAGTTGCCCATCGAGGTGCAGCGTCGCGATCTCCACTTGCCCAGCTTCGTTATGCGCTATCAAGATCTCCCGCCAGAATTGACGCATCATGGGATTGTCAAGATCGCTTGCCCGGCGCGCGAGGTGATCACGCTCAACGTGGACGGTCTCCATGACCGGAAGCAAACCAGCGACAATCGACGGGTCCCGTTCGAAGGCGACATCCATGCGAATGCCCCCTGCAGAGATCCGATTGTGGGCTCGATGCAACTGCTTGCGCATCCCCTTACTCAGGTATGAACGCACCGCCTCGCCCGTTGGGCAGCGCGACACGGGGAATCCGGGTGTCGGGGACCAAATGTGCATGCGCAAGCTGCGAAACCAACATGACGGCTACCGGATCTCCGCTCGGGAGCTGCTCAATGTCGAGGCGCCATGGGGACGGCAGTTGCCCAAGGAACGTTGCCATCGCTTCGGACAGCGCCGCGGCAGCAACCGAGTCGCGCCCCGGAAGGCGAGTGCAGATGCTCGCGGCATGACCCATGCCGACGACCTCGAGTCCGGCAGGCCCAGGACGTTGGGCCAAGAGTGCGACAGCATCGAGCGAGCGGCGGCGGCGGTTTCGAACCCCAATCGCCAACGGCTCCCAGGTGTTGTGAACTCCTGCCCAGATGCTGAGCCAACGGCGCCGCGCCATAACGGGAGTGTTCGTTGCGTCATGAAGGTCATCGAGGCCGGTCGCCATTCGCTCTATACCGGCCAGTCCGCATTGGACTTCGACGTTGAATCGCGATGACATCTCCGGTGTGAGTACAACCGCGGTGGCGCCGAACGATGACCGAGCCGTTGCGTCCCCATCCGCGTTCAGGAGTCGATCACGAATCTCATCGAGGTACTGCTCGAATGCGGGAACGGTCATCGGCTTCGCAAAGAAGTAGCCCTGCGCGTAGTCGCACTCGAGGTCGTCGAGCACACCAAGCTGTGCAGCTTCCTCGACACCTTCCGCGACTGTGGTGAGCGACAGCGCTTTGGCCAAGTCGATGACGGAGCTGACCAGTGCTGCAGTCGTCCCGCCGTCACGAACCTCCATCACGAAGGAACGGTCGATCTTGAGCGTGTCCACCGAAAATCGGCGCAGGTAGGCAAACGAGGAATATCCGGTACCGAAGTCGTCGATCGCGATCTTGACGCCGAGGGCCTTGAGGCGCTTGAGCACCTCGCTTCCAGCATTCGCGTCGGTCATCAGAACACTCTCGGTAATTTCAAGAGTCAACAGCGTCGGATCAAGGCGCGTCCGATGCAGGACATCCGCAACATGGGAGACCAGGGCGGGATCGTGAAGCTGGCCGACAGAGAGGTTGACGCTGATTCCGAGTCCACGGCAATCGGCGCGATCCTCCTGCCAGACCTTGACCTGGCGACACGCCTGCTCCAATACCCACCCTCCGATCGCAAGGATCGCGCCAGACTCCTCCGCGATGGGTATGAACACATTCGGCATGACCATGCCCCGTGTCGGGTGGTTCCAACGCAGCAATGCTTCGGCGGCGACGACATCTGGTCGACGCATCTCGAGGACCGGCTGGTAGTACACCTCCAGTTCGTTGCGCTCGAGCGCAAGCGCCAGATCGCTGCGCAACTCGAGGCGCTCGACGACGGCGTCATACATGCTCTGTTCGAAGAACTCATAGCGCCGCTTGCCGTTTGACTTCGCGAGGTACATCGCGACGTCAGCATCACGTAAGAGCGTTTCTGCACCATGCCGACCCGCAGGTTCAACGGCGATACCGATACTCGCGCTGAACTTGACGTCACGCTCGGCGAGGACTGCCGGTTTGCTGAACGCCCCGAGGACACGTGTGGCGACATTGACCGCCTCATGTGCTGCAGCGACAGGGCGCATCAGAATCGCGAACTCGTCTCCCCCGAGTCTCGCTACCAGGTCATCGGGACGGGCACTCGTGACCAGGCGTCGACTCATTTCCTTGAGCAAGTCGTCGCCAGCCTCATGGCCGAGGGAGTCATTGATGTTCTTGAAATCATCGATGTCGACGAACAACACACCCACGAGCGCTTCAGGCTCGAGTTCTCGAAGCGAGCGCTCAACCTCTTCCGTAAAGAGGCTCCGGTTCGCAAGCCCCGTCAGCGCGTCGTGCGTGGCCTGGTGCTGCAGCCGTTCCTGACTCGAACGCACCGCGCGCATGAGCAGCCAAACCCGAGCGAGCACCAGGAGGAAGAGCACCACCGACGAAACCGTCTTCACAACCCGGTCGAGCATCGCCGTCGTGCCCCATATGAGATTTGCTACCGGCGCCGAGCAGGTTGCGACCGTCAAGAGTAGGAGCCGGCGCGTCGTCAGGTTTCCGGGACCATGCTCGGCGGGCTCGACCGGCGCAGCGCTCGACGGATGAAGCGCCGCAGCTGCGAAGGCACAGTAGAAGACCATCCAGAACGAGTCGATCAGACCGCCGGTCTCATATGTCCCGGCCAACACGGTGAGTGCGTACCCGGTGTCAGCGATCAGCAACGAGCCAATGCTGGTGAACATCAACATGAGCGACGCCCGCCGCATGCTCACCGCAACCGCGAGCCGCGCGAGCACTGCAAGCAACGCGACGTCCATGACCGGGTACATCACCGAGGTAGCGCGAGCGAGGAAAGTCATCGAGTCGTCGATGACGTACTTGTCGATCAACCACACCCACAAGAACGCGAACGAACAAACAGAGATGATCGCTGCATCGATCAAACTCGCAGCGTCACGGCCAGGCAGACTCGCACGCAGCATCATGACCAAGCCTGTGATGACCAGCGGGTACATCATCAGGTAGAACGCGTCGGCAATCGACGGATAGCTGTCGTGGTGCAGGATGTCGGAGAGCACGTAGTAGAGCACGTCAGCCGTGAGGAACGACACCTGACCGGCGATGAAGAAGTACCACGCACGGCGATGCTGAGGCCGGTTCCTACGAACGCCGACCACCATCGCGCAGACGGCCAAGAGCCCGAGCCCGTTGTAGAGCAGGAGCTTGCTCAACGCGGACGAAGGAAGCACGAAATACGCCAGCCCGATAGGCGCGCAAATGAGGAGGTAGATCAACCAACTGTGGCGTTTCACCCAAATGGAATCGGCAAAATCCCACGCTGCTTGAGCATTTCATCGGTTTGTGCCGTGCTGATCGGTTTGCATCGCTTTCGGTGCCCGTTCGCGCCCCCACTCACGGGAGCAGGGGCGCGAACGGGGCGCTGTGCTTGGTGTTACGACCGGCGGCAGCCCAGTGGGTCGGTCAGGAACCCGGAACCGTCCCTGAGCGCCGTGGTAGGCGCCATCACAATGTCACCGGTCGGGTTCAACTGGTCCAGACCTGCCATGTTCTCGATGGTCACACCGCCATGGGCGTAGACGGCGGTGCTGGCCAAGAGGTTGGCGTCGCTGCTCGCGTCGGGTCCGAAGGTGTCGGTCCCCACTGCCTTGATCTCACGGCTGTCGAACATGAAATTGATCGCCGCCTCTGAGAAACCCGGTGCCGCATCCAGGAATGCAGGCGTGCCGAACTTGTCCTGGAACCCGGTGTACAGCACGACGAGCGCGCCTTCAGGAATCCTGCCGTGACGAAGCTCGTACGCCCGGATGTCGTTGATACTGACCTCGAACTCGGGGGTATTGGCAACGCGTGCACGGACGTCGATCACACGTACCGGCCAGGCAAAGTCCTCTGCCGGCAAGTTGTCGACGGTCGTTGCACCCTCGAGGAAGTGGCCCGGGGCCGAGAGGTGCGTGCCGGTGTGGGTACCCGTTGTGACCTTTTCGAGCAGGAACCCGTCGGCCGGGATCGTGGCGACCTGTTCCACCGTCGGCGGTGGATCACCGGGATAGATCGATGCGCTCTCATCAAAGACGTGGCCGAGGCGGACCATGCCACCTGGGCACTTGAGCGTCGCCGAACGCAGGCTGATGCCTCCGTCGATGGTCACGCTGCCACCCCAGGCTCCAACCGCTGCAGTTGCGCCGGCGAGCCCAATTGCTGCGGTCACAGCTCCCGCCAAGACCGCCTTTCGACTGAGTTTCAACCTTCGACCGCTTCTCATCACGACTCCCATTCCCTGACCCATCTCGGACACATCACATATCGGACGGCATTTTCGACCGATTTGGGCAGGCTACTGGTCATGGGGCATCGAAACAAGGACCCGTTGACAACAAGTTGGTGAACTGGGACCTTTGCTAATCGGACCCGCTCGGCTGGGTGAACATCGCCATGTCGAAATAGTCCCGCCAGGCAGCAATCAGCCCGTCACGGATCTCGAACACTCCTGCGACCGGCAAAGCAATCACGGTGCCACCCATCGAGAAGTGGTCGATGCGTTCCGTGAACACGACATCACCAGACGTTGCCATCCGGAGGATCTCGAACTCGATCGATTCCGATGGCGGGACGAACATCAACAAGACGTTTCGAATTGCCTCGTGTCCCTCGACTGGTGCCATAGGAATGTTGTGATAAACGGCGTCGTCGGTAAAGAACGCCAGGATTTCCTCGACGTCCCGACGTCCCCAGGCGGCACAGAACTCCTTGACGATGACTTCCGGTTCAGCAGTCATGTCCACACTCCCTCAGTTCGCACTTGGTCGGCATGCAGTGGTCACCCTATGCATCGAGTGGATCGAGAGCAATCGTGATTGCCTCCGCCATACGGCCGGCGCGCGCACGTGCTTCGGAGGTGTCGGTGCCGCCCGCTATGCACACGCCGAGGCGCCGCTCCCCCTCGCAGATCGGCTTGCCGAACAGGCGCAGTTGCGACTCCGGCTCGGCAAGGGCGAGATCGACGCCCTCGAAGCGTGGAACACCGCTTCCGTGACCGAGCAGCGGGACCGAGGCTGCAGGCGTTCGCAGCTCGATGGGCGGAATCGGCAATCCAAGGATCGCACGCGCGTGCAGCGCGAACTCGCTGAGATTCAGACTTCCGAGCGTCACGAGACCGGTGTCGTGCGGACGCGGGCTGACCTCGCTGAAGATGACGTCGTCGCCACGCACGAACAGCTCCACCCCGAACACGCCGTACCCCCCGAGTCCGCCGACGACGGCTCGCGCCATCTCCTGCGCTCTCGCCCACGCGGCTGGCTGTCATCGTCATCGGCTGCCACGACTCGCGGTAGTCGCCATCGATCTGGACATGACCGATCGGTGGGCAGCACTGCACGCCGTTCACCGCCGAGACGGTCAGCACCGTGATCTCGTAGTCGAACGTGACGAAACCTTCGACGATGCAGCGGGTCGAGTCGCCACGGCCCGCGCTGCAGGCGTGGTCCCATGCGTACGCGATCTCGTTGAGGGGCGCGGACGATGCTTTGACCCTTGCCACTCGAGGACATGACCGGCTTGACCACGACCGGTAGACCGCAGATCGTCGACAGCCGCAACGAGCGCGTCGACAGATTCGACGAAACGATACGGTGATGTCGCGAGACCGAGTTCGACCGCGGCAAAGCTGCGAATGCCTTCACGGTTCATCGTGAGATCCGCGGCACGTGCTGTCGGAATGACCCTGAACCCTTCCGCTTCGAGCTCGAGCAGTGTGGCCGTCGCGATCGCTTCGATCTCGGGAACGATCACATGAGGGCGCTCTAACTCGACGACGCTGCGAAGCGCTGGGGCGTCGAGCATCGAGAACACATGGCTGCGGTGGGCGACCTGCATGGCGGGCGCGTTGGCGTAACGGTCACAGGCAATGACCTCACAACCGAGACGTTGCAGCTCGATCGCCACCTCTTTCCCGAGTTCGCCGGAGCCGAGCAACAACACGCGCGTCGCCGAGTTCGTCAGCGGGGTCCCGATCTGCATGGCCCGCAAGTGTGCCAGAGCGTTCCCGTCAGCCGGGCTCGTCAACTGCAACGCCGGATCGGAGCAACAACCAGCCCGCCACAAAGGCAGCTGAACACACGATCGCGAGCTCGAGCGGCCGCCGCCAGTGGGCCGCCGTGACGGTCATTCACCTCATTACGATCCCACATGCTCGGGGGACTGCGGTCCAGTGACCCCCGCTATCCGAAACCGCGCGAGTCCTGCTTGAGCGCAGTGTCGACCGCCATGGCTGCGGCGATCACGAGACTGCGCAACGGCTCGGTCAGCGGCGTTGGGATCTTCACGACGTAGTTGTCCGCCGTGGTGAACATCGTCTTGGCGAGCCCTTCCCAGGTCTTTGTGATGCGGGCGACCTCGGCGCCGTTTACGTCTTGAATGTTGAAGTTCCACGCCCGCCAGTTCTCGGCGTTGAGCGAGCCCACCTCGGTACCTCCGGCAACGAGGGCGAATCGGATCTTGCCGATGACATTTCGTTGTTGTATCTCGCCGATCGTGCGACCCGCTGCATCCTGAACGACAAGGCGGGATTTCAAGAACTTCGCCGGCCTGGTCAAGACGAGCTGCGTTGCACCCGTCGAGTCGACAACGTGCAACGTGACCGGCAAAAACTGATCGACCGACGAGAGAAATCGAAGGACCTTGCGCGCACCGCTCTGCCCGACCTGGCGGACGGCGCCGATCCGGCGCGCCTCACCGTCGAAGACGGCATACTCGTTCGTCAGCTCGATGAGCTTGACCTTCTGGTTCACCACGAGGATGGGCTCGGTGAAGATCGAACCTCTCGCTGCGTCGGTTGGCGAGTCCTCAGGCGATTCCATGTAGTTGCTCCTTCGCTCTCAACGCGGCTTTGCGCCATCGTAGCGGCGCGATTGGTGCAATCGATGAAGGAGTTCACGAATCGTCGAGACCAAGCGTTGCTGTGGTGTGCTGCGCCATCTGGAGGTCCTCTCGAGCCTCGATGACGAAGGTGCGGTTGCGGGCACCACGTGCGGAGATCTCTTCGCCTGTCGCCTGAGGATCGACCTCGATCCCGAGCCAACGCAGCCGGTCCGCGACGAGCTCGCGGATGACGACCGAGTTCGCGCCGATACCGCCGGTGAACACGAGTGCATCCAGTCCACCGAGGATCGCTGCGGTGCTTCCGATATAGGCAACGAGTCGATGGAGATACACGTCGAGAGCAAAGCTTGCTTCAGTGTCGCCGGCGTCACGCCGGTCGATCACCGCACGCATGTCGGAAGACCCACAGAGTCCGAGGAGTCCACTCTCGCGTTCGAGAACCATGGGGAGATCCTCGTCGGTATGCCGCTGCAGCCAGAGCACCGCGCCCGGGTCGATCGCACCGCATCGCGTCGCCATGACCAACCCATCGAGCGGGGTAAAACCCATGGTCGTCGTGACGCTCCGACCATCGAGCACTCCAGACAACGACTGACCACCGCCGAGGTGCGCGATCACCATCCGTCTGGCATCGGGAGCGAGCTGCGCAACACGAACAGCAGCCCACTCATGCGAAAGTCCATGAAAACCATAGACCTTGACCATCTCACGCAAGCGGCCAGGCAATGCGTAGGTACGCGCCTCGATGGGAATCGTCGTGTGGAACGCGGTATCGAAACACGCGACCTGCGGGGTCTCGGGGAGCGCGCGGCGACACTGCTCGATCGTGTCCAACGCCGCGCCTTGATGAAGCGGCGCGAGCTCGACGAGTTGCCGCAGCTCGGCCATCACCCCGTCGTCGAGCAGTGTCGCGGTCGCCCGGTCCCCGCCATGCACGACACGGTGCGCAACGGCATCGACGTCGCCAACGGCGGCAAGCGCCTCGTGGAGCGATCCGAACTGATGCGTGCGGTCTCCCCCGTCCAGCATCGACACCTTGACCGAGGTCGACCCGGTGTTGACCGTGAGGAGTCGCACGATTCAGCGTCCCCACGCCCAGTGCGTGACCTCGGGCAGGTCCTCGCCGTGCTCACGGGTCCATGCCCGGGCTCGAAGCCGAGCATCGACCATCTCCTGACGGAGCCCGGCGGCACGGGGACCGAGGCGAGGCACGCGGTCGATGACGTCCATGACGAGGCGATACCGGTCGAGGTCGTTGAGCATGACCATGTCGAAGGGAGTGGTTGTGGTGCCCTTCTCCTTATAACCCCTGACGTGGAGCTGAGCATGGTTTCGCCGTCGGTACGTGAGCCTGTGGACCAGCCACGGGTAGCCGTGAAACGCGAAGAGCACCGGCCGTTCCTCGGTGAAGACATTGTCGAACTCGCGATCCGACAGGCCATGCGGATGCTCGGACTCGGGAAGGAGCCGCATGAGATCCACGACATTGACCACGCGCACTTGCAGGTCCGGCAGCGCTGCCCGAAGGATTGACGCGGCTGCCATGACCTCGAGGGTCGGCACATCGCCGGCACAGGCGAGCACGACGTCAGGCAACGATCCGTGCCCGTGCTCCGTTCCCGCCCAGTCCCAGATCCCAAGGCCTCTGGCGCAGTGAGCTGCCGCGTCCTCTACGGAGAGCCAATCGGGCTGGGGCTGTTTCCCGGCGACGACCACGTTGACGCAGTGCCGAGACCGGAGGCACTCGTCATACGTTGCGAGCAGCGTGTTGGCGTCGGGCGGGAGGTAGACCCGCACGATCGCAGGCGTCTTGTTCATGACCACATCGAGGAACCCAGGATCCTGGTGCGTGGATCCGTTGTGGTCCTGACGCCAGACGTGCGAGGACAGCAGGTAGTTGAGACTTGCGACGGGCGACCGCCATGCAACCTCCGCGCTGGCCGTGAGCCACTTCGCGTGTTGGTTGAACATCGAGTCGACGATGTGAATGAATGCCTCGTAGCACGTGAACACGCCGTGTCGGCCCGTCAGGAGATATCCCTCGAGGAGCCCCTGGCAGATGTGTTCGGAAAGCACCTCGATGACTCTGCCATTGGGATCGAGGACCTCATCGTTCTCCTCGATTGTGGCCATCCACTTCCGACCCGTGACCTCCAGGATGTCCTGGAGCCGATTGCTCGCGAGTTCGTCGGGCGCGAACGTCAGGAAGTTCGTCGGGTTCATCCGCGTGACGTCGCGCAACCAACTTCCCAAGACCTGCGTCGCAACATGTTCGGATGTACCTGGCTCGTCGATGACGACGCCGTATTCACGCCAATCCGGAAGATCGAGATCCGCGAGCAGTTGCCCGCCATTCGCGACGGGGTTTGCGCTCATGCGCCGCGCTCCGGCTGGCGCGAGATCGACGCAGCGTGGGGACCGGCCTGCCCTCTTCGTCGAACAACTCTTCGGGTCGATAGGACCGCATCCATTCGCCGAGCACACGTCGGTGATCGTCGTTGGTTCGCGCCGCCGGAAGCGGAACCTGATGGGAACGGAACGTGCCTTCGACCCGTTGTCCGTCGACGATCGGCGGGCAGGTCCAGCCCTTGGGTGTTCGCAGCACGATCATCGGCCACGCCCGTCGCGCCGACGCTCCGGCGACACGCGCCTCGCTCTGAATCTCCGCGATCCGGTCGACGCACGCGTCCAGCGCCCCGGCCAGCGCCTGATGCACCGTTGCGGGGTCGTCTCCGGCAACGATGTGCGGTTCGTATCCGTACCCGCGGATCAGGCTGACGAGCTCGGATTCGGGAATCCGAGCAAGCAGCGTCGGGTTCGCGATCTTGAATTCGTTGAGGTGCAGCACCGGCAGCACCGCTCCATCGCTCGCAGGGTTGAGGAACTTGCCGCAATGCCAGCTCGTCGCGAGCGAACCGGTCTCGGCCTCACCATCGCCCACGACGCAGAACACCACGAGATCAGGATTGTCGAGCGCAGCGCCGAACGCGTGCAGCAGCGAATAGCCGAGTTCCCCACCCTCGTGGAACGAACCAGGTGTTTCTGGCGCGCAATGACTCGGCACACCGCCCGGAAACGAGAACTGATGAAAGAACTCCTCCAGTCCCGCGGCATCCTGTGGAATCCCGGGATACACCTCCGAATAGGTGCCTTCCAACCAGGCGCAGGCATTTGGACCCGGCCCGCCGTGCCCGGGTCCCGCAACGAAGACGGCATTCAGGTCCCGCGCCTTGATCATGCGGTTGGCGTGGGCGTAGACGAGGTTGAGCCCCGGAACGGTCCCGAAATGACCGAGCAATCGCGGCTTGATGTGCTCGGCAAGCAACGGTTCGCGCAACAGCGGGTTCGCCATGAGATAGATCTGCCCCACCGAGAGATAGTTCGCCGCCCGCCACCACGCGTCGATCCGGCGGAGCTCCTCTGCGGCCAGCGAACCGCTCACGTCGCCGAGCACATATGGCTCGGGTGCGATCGTTTCACCGGTGCGGGTCATCGCCGCATCCGCGGCCGTGTCGTCGTGCCCGCTTGCGGCTTTGGTCATCACATGAGTGTGCCCGGCTTCGCTCCCCATTGGCTCGCGGCAGCCCAACCCGTCCGCGCAAGAGGTCGCGTTGGTAGACTTCGCTGCAGTCTTATGCTCCGAGCGACCAAGGGGTCACTATGGGGTTCTACGCCGATCAAGTCGTCCCGCGGGTGATCAACGTCGCTTGTGGCATGAAGGTTGCGGATCCACTGCGCAAACGCGTGTGCGAGGGCCTCCATGGGAAGGTCGTCGAGATCGGTTTCGGCTCCGGGCTCAACATCCCCTTCTATCCGGACACCATCAGCAACGTCGCAGCCATCGAGCCTGCCGACATCGGATGGAAACTCGCAGGCAAGCGCCTCGCAACGACGCGCGTCCCGGTGCAGCGGTCCGGGTTGGACGGTCAATCGCTTCCACTTGCAGACGACAGCTGCGACACCGCCGTGTCGACGTGGACACTCTGCACCATCCCCGACGTCGCCACGGCGCTGAGCGAGGTGCGACGAGTGCTCAAGTCCGGGGGCACGCTGCATTTCGTCGAGCACGGACTGGCCCCCGACGAGGCAGTGCGCAAGTGGCAGCACCGCATGGAACCAATGCAAAAGCGTCTTCTCGGCGGATGTCACCTGACCCGCCCGATCGTCGATCTGCTCACCGATGCGGGCTTCACCATCCGTGAGGTGGATGTCTTCTACGAAAAGGGCACGCCCAAAACCCTGGGCGCCTACTCCCTCGGCGTCGCCGTAGCCCCATAGCGCTGGTCGCGTAACCGACCGAACAATGGGCGACGAACCGCTGACCGCTCGTGCGACAGCCCACGAAAGCTATTTCGCGTTCAGCGCCGATCTCGCCGAGTACCAAGTCCCGCCCTGAGTTCGGCGCCAGATTCGCCGGCCTCACTCGTTGTCGTGTCGAGTACCGCCGCCTCGGCGATCGAGCGCTGCGAGGCGAGAAAGTCTCGTTCAGCGTGGTTCGCCGTCAGTCGGATTGCCTGGTCGTAGTTCTTCATCGCTTCGGCGTGGTGGCCGGCTCGTTGATAGAGGTCAGCGATAGCGGCGTGGAAGGGTTGATAGTCGGCCAGCGCCTCACGCAGGCTTTCCACGGTGAGAAGGGCCGCAACAGGGCCGTCTCGTTCGGCGACTGCGATCGCCCTGTTCAACGCGACAACCGGTGTCGGGCGCAGTGTGTGGAGCTGGTCGTAGAGGGCGACGACCTGCGACCAATCAGTTGCCGCTGCGTTGGCTCCGTCGGCGTGGACGGCTGCGATGGCTGCCTGGATCTGGAAAGGACCGGGCTGGTTGCGTCGGAGGCAGGCCCGAACGAGTTGGTGACCTTCGCCGATGAGCTTGCGGTCCCAGAGGCTTCGATCTTGTTCGGAGAGGCGGATCAGGGTCTCGTCGGGTCCGGTTCGAGCTGGTAGCCGGGATTCGGTCAGCAGTATCAGGGCCAGAAGTCCGATGACTTCGGGTTCGTCGGGCATCAAGGCCGCGAGAACGCGTGTCAGTCTCAGGGCCTCCTGAGTGAGATCTGTCCGAACAGGTTCGGGCCCGCTGGTGGCCGTGTGGCCTTCGGTGAAGATGAGATAGATCGCTGTAAGGGCTGCATGAAGTCGGTCCGGCAGCTCACGTGCTGCGGGGATCCGGTAGCTGGCGTGGTTGTCCCGCAGCTTGCTTTTGGCCCACCGCGATCCGTTTGGTCATCGTCGCCTCGGTCACCAGGAACGACCGGGCGATCTCCGCAACTGTGAGACCACCGAGGAGCCGTAGCGTCAACGCCGTTTGCGCGTCCGGGCTCAGCGCAGGATGACAACACAGAAACAGCAAACGAAGCTGATCGTCGGGCACCACGGCGGCGAGCGCGTCGAGATCGGCGAGATCGGGGTCGTTGGTCATCGAATTCTTGCTTTGGTCGAGGCGGGCAGCGGCGAGATGCCGGTCGGGACGTTTCGCCTCGCGGCGGAGCCGATCGACGGCGCGGTTGCGGGCGGTGGTGGTGATCCAGCCACCCGGATTGGGTGGGACGCCTTCACTGGGCCAACGTTCGGCCGCAATCAAGAACGCTTCGGCGACCGCGTCCTCGGCGAGGTCGATGTCGCCGAGGACGCGGATCAGTGTCGCAGTGCAGCGGCCGACTTCACGCCGGAAGATCTGCTCGATCTGATCATTCACACTGGAAGGGTCGGACCTCGACCGGTCCTTCGCATGCGGAGGCGCCTCGACGGGCCCAATCGAGTGCGGCGTCCATGTCGGCGGCTTCGATGACCCAGAATCCGCCCATCTGCTCCTTCGACTCGGCGTACGGGCCGTCGGTCATCGAGACCTGTCCGGCGGCGCTACGGACCACCGTCGCTGAGCTCGCGGGCTGTAGCCCACCAGCAAAAACCCAGGCTCCGGCCTGTTCGAGGTCGGCGTTGAACTGGCCGACCTGTGCGCCAAGCCGCTGCGCGTCATCGCTGCTGAAGTCCACTTCGTATTCCTCGTCGTGCCATACCGAAAGTAGATACTGCGCCATGTCATTCCTCCTGAGAACGGCAACGTTGTAGTCGAACGAGAGCCGGCATGAACTGTCGGCATCCCTACAACGAACCCGGACATGAAAAAGGACAACCGCAGCCAGCTACACCCTCCCGCGTGATCGACGTCACCCCATAAGGTCACCGGTCCATAAGTGGGCACGTGCTGCGGCACTAAGCATCGCGAAGAGTCTGCAGTGTCGCTTCGACATCAAAGACCAGACCGGTCTCTCGCTCCGACACACCCCACAATTCGTCGATGCAACGACGGCTGTGCGACCGACCGAACAACGGGCGACGAACAGGTGGTCCGTTGTTGACGAAACGTGGTGCGTACAACTCGCCGCCGAGCGCGTCTGGGTCAGTCGCTGCACGCAACTGCGACAGCGCTCCCCTTGCAGGCGACATGGCAAACACCTCCGTCGCCGCGTGTGCCATCCGAGCCGTCAATGCGCCCGGCGACGCCGCGACTGTCGCGGCCTGGAGATTCGTGTTGGAGAAGCCTGGGTGAGCCACGAGCGAACGCGCATTGGTCCCCGACGAAGCGAAACGCTGGTGAAGACCGACGGCAAAATGCAGGTTCGCCAACTTCGACTGACCGTACGCCTTCCAGGGACCGTACTTCCCGTGCAGGTGAGGGTTGTCCGGATCTACGGCCCGGCCGAGGTGGCGCATCGTGCTCGAAACGCTGACAACGCGCGCCGCATCAGCTCGAAGCACCGCAGGCAGCAGGTGCGCCGTCGACCGCGAAATGGCCGAGATGGTTGACCCCGAACTGCATCTCGAAACCATCGACGGTTTGCTGTTCAGGTATTGCCATCACACCGGCGTTGTTGATCAGGATGTCAATCCGCTTGTGGTCAGCCACAAGACCCTCGGCAAACGCCTGTACCGATGCCAGGGATGCGAGATCAAGACTGCGTACCTCGATCGACGCATTCGCAACGCTTGCGCAGATGTCGGACTCTGCCGTCGCGGCCTTGGATGCATTGCGGGCCGCCATGACGACATGCGCACCAGCACGAGCCAGTTCCCGGCATGTCTCCAGCCCGAGACCGCTGTTCGCCCCCGTGACGACGGCGACCCGTCCGGACAAATCCGCGATGTTCGAAGTACTCCAGGCCATCATTCGCTCGTTTCGGAAGCATGGCACGGCAACGTCAACGCGCTGATGGTACTCATCGATAGTGAAAGCCATTACGAACGTTTGATGTCCTCCTCAACGCAGGGGTCGACCTCGCCGCCTCGAGGCGATGGCGCCGGCTGGGAAGAAGGCCCTTCGACTCTTTTGGCCCGTCGGGCCGCCGCGCGACCATGGCCGGCGGAGGTGCGCGAGTGACGAACGCCCCGAAATCGAATACCGACAACGGAACATCGCGGTCGCGCCGCCACCCCATGACTGTTGCGGGCGTCGTCGCCGTGGCCTTGGTCGGTGCTGCACTCCTCAACGGCTGCGGAGATGACACCGATAACAAGGCGGTCACGACCACGTCGACGCGGAAACCACGCCAGACCTCCACGACCTCGCCCGCCGGCGTGCCGACAATCGCCGCCCCACCAGGCCGATTACCAATGAACGACATCACCTCGACCATCACCGCACGCTTCCCAACCCCGTTCACCGCTGAGGACCCGTTGACCCTGTCGGTCGAAACAATCAAGCAACTGCAATCGAACTTCGAAGCCGACGGATTCTCCGCAGACCTGAGGGGTGCCGGCGACATAGGCGTCGAGCGCAAAGGTCGTCCGTTGGGCTCGGTCGTTGCGGCAGTGTTCGAAATCCGAAACCGGGAGGCGAGCGGCGACGACACAACGGTCGGCTACGACCTCATCTTCACCTACGAACGCGATGAATCGGACACGTGGCGGATAACCAAAGTCGAGGAACAACGAATCTGCAGCCGTGGGATCTCGAACAGCAGTGGCGAGTGGCTTTGCGTGTGAACCAAGCAGAGCGAACGAACCAAGCGTCACCAGCGGCCGTTTCCAGCGGACCCGGGACCTTCGGCACTTGGCAGAATCCGGAAATTGCGGGAGGCTGGCACTCCGCCGCAAATGCGGCTGGATCGGATACGGATTCGTCGAGGGAGCTACCGGATGCAACGCAAGACGCTTGACCTCCTCTTCAGCGCGGGTGGACTGGGCCTAACGGTCCTCCTCGTGATCGTGGTCTTCGTGCTACACAGCAATGCCGACTTTGCGAACGGCTACGTGACGGATCAGTTGAGTCAACAGAAGATCCTGTTCAAGGAGGCGGACACACTCACGCCCGAGGAGCGCCGCTCCGATTGTGTCGTCAAGTACGCCGGCCAACTCCTCAAGACCGGCAAGCAGGCCGAGTGCTACGCCAACGAATTCATCGGCCTGCATGTCAAGGCGATCCCCGGTGCGGACGGCATGACCTACGCCGAGCTGGGCGATCCGCAAGCCGAATTGCGCAAGAAGGTCACCGAGGCCCAGCAAAGCGATGCAGCTGAATTGCCAACGCTCCAGAAACAACTCGCCGACATCACTGCCGCTCGCGAGACCCTCTTCAAGGGCGAGACTCTCCGTGGCGTCCTATTGACTTCCTACGGGTTCAGTTCTTTCGGCACGAAAGCGGACCAGGTTGCTGTCGTCTTGTCCATCGTCGCCGCTCTCTTGGCATTGTTGTCGATCGCCGGTTTCGTGCACGCGCTCATGACACCGAAATCGGTGGCCTTCGGGGAGCCAATCCCGAGTTAGTGCCGATCACCGCAGGACCGTTCGCAACGCCGCAGTCGCCGCGTGAAAGCCGCACATTCCATGCACACCCGCGCCTGGCGGTGTCGATGCCGACCCGAGAAACAGCCGCGGGTTGGGTGTTCGGTAGGGGCGCAGCGTAGGGAGGGGCCGAAACACCAGCTGAGCTCCGCCGTGAGAGCCACCCGCGATGTCGCCGCCAATGAACGCGGCGTCGTGCCCTTCGAGCCAAGCGGGGCCCGCACTATGGCGAGCGAGAATCAGGTCACCGAAGCCGGGTGCGAAGCGCTCGATCTGCTGCTCGATCGCGACGGTCATGTCGAGCGTCGAGCCATTCGGCACATGGCAATACGCCCAAAGCGTGTGCTTGCCCGCAGGCGCGCGACTCGGATCGACCACCGACTGCTGCGCGACGAGTACATAGGGCCGTTCGGAATGTCGGCCGAGCGCAACCTCGGTCGCGGCCGCAGCGATGTCATCAACGGTACCGCCGAGATGCACGGTTCCGGCGCGTCCAACCGCAGGGTGCGCCCACGGTACGGGCCCGTCGAGCGCGTAGTCGACCTTGAATGCCGCGGGACCGTGGCGAAAGTCTTCCAATCGCCTCCTGTACCGCGACGGCAAGGCATCGCCCGCGATCCTGCTCATCTGGCGGGGCGCGAGATCGAAAATGACAGCGCGACTCGCCGGCAGGTCCTCGAGGGACACGACCGGTCGGGCCGTAATGATTTGGCCACCGAGTTCGCGTAACTGCGCTGCCATCGCATCGGCGATGGATTGCGAGCCGCCACGAGCGACCGGCCAGCCGACCGCATGCGCGGCGGCGAGCAGGACGAGCCCGAAGGAGGTGGTGAGCATCTTCTCCAACGGCAGGAACGCGTGCGCAGCACAGCCGGCGAATAGGGCTCGCGCCTCGTCGGTCTGGAATACGCGGCCGGCAAAGGTCCTGGCAGGAACGAGCGCGGGAGCTCCGAACCGAGCAAGCACGAGCGGGTGCTGCGGTGGCCGCGTCAGCGGCGCCAAGAGCGCCGGGGCGAGGCGATCCCACCGTTCTGCGAGCGGCGCGATCCAACGTTGCCACGCCCGTTCGTCGACACCGAGCCCGGACGCGGTGCTCCGCGCATCACGTTCGACCACGCCCGCACGACCCCCGTCGAGTGGATGTGCGAGCGGGATCTCCGGATGAAGCCACTCCAGCCCGTAGTCGTCGAGACCGAGGGTGGAGAGAAACGGTGAACCCGCAGCGAGTGGATGCACCGCTGAGCACACGTCGTGCACGAAGCCAGGCAGTGTCAGTTCAGCCGAACGTGTGCCACCACCGATTTCTGCTGCCGCCTCGAGCACGACGACGGAACGCCCGGCACGCGCCAGTGTGAGTGCAGCCGCGAGTCCGTTGGGGCCGGAGCCGACGACGACGGCGTCGTACTCGGGGCCATGTGACGACATCGAAGGATCGACTGACACAACGGTTCAGTGAGCCCGATCGCCGACCCGATGTACGCGCAACGTGTTGGTTCCGCCCACGATCCCGGGAGGCATACCTCCAACGAGCACCACGGTCGATCCGACGGCGACGGCACGGCTCGCGACGAGTTCGGCGTTGACAAGTTCGACCATGTCGTCAGAGGTGCGGGGTTCCCAAACATGTATCGCGCGCACACCCCAGGTAACCATGAGCTGGCGTGCAACGTCCAGACGTGTCGCGCATGCCAAAAGCGGCACACCCGGTCGATGCGAGGCAACAAGGCGGGCCGTGCGCCCGGTGCTCGTGAACGCGACGATCGCCGACGCGTTGACTGCGTAAGCGACGTCGACGGCCGCGTGCGCCACGGCCTCATCAGGCTTGCCGGGGATCGGCGTCGACCGTGCGCGTTGCGGACCACCGCGTTCGATGGCACGGATCACGCGATCCATCATCGCGACCGCCGCAACCGGATTGCGTCCGACGCTCGTCTCCCCCGAGAGCATCACGGCGTCAGCTCCGTCGAGAACGGCGTTGGCCACATCCGAAACCTCGGCTCGCGTCGGCTCCGGATTTTCGATCATCGACTCGAGCATCTGCGTTGCGACGATCACCGAACGTGCTTTGCTGCGGGCGCACTCGATCGCACGCTTCTGGACGAGTGGCACATCTTCGAGCGCCATCTCGACGCCGAGATCACCACGCGCGACCATCAAACCATCGAACG
Source organism: uncultured Acidimicrobiia bacterium (assembly GCA_963785035.1). Taxonomy (GTDB): domain Bacteria; phylum Actinomycetota; class Acidimicrobiia; order IMCC26256; family CAWATG01; genus CAWATG01. Next base: position 71,848 of record CAWATG010000015.1, on the reverse strand, counting down.
CTGCGACAATCGCTTCGAGTGATGCGACTGCTTCGGGCTTCTCCAACTTCGCGAATACCGGAACGAACCGACCGTGATCTTGCATCACCTCACGCACTCGATCCGCGTCCTCGGAGGTACGCACGAACGACAGAGCGACGAGGTCCACTCCTGCATCGAGCGAACGGCGAAGGTCGGTGATGTCCTGCGTGCCAAGGGCCGGCGCGCTGACCTGTACACCTGGAAGATTCATGCCCTTGTGATCGGAGATCCGCCCGCCACCACGCACAACTGTCGTCACCGTCTCGGCGGCGACCTCTTGTACTTGGAGTCTGATTCGTCCGTCATCGACAAGAATCACATCGCCGGACTTCACGTCATTGACGAGCCCGTCATAGGTGGACGATGCCTGCGTCTCGTCGCCGACACACTCAGTCGTGGTGATGACGAACTTCGAACCGACATCGAGGTCAGCACCGCCGTCGCGGAACTCGCCGAGGCGAATCTTCGGGCCGGCCAGGTCCGCCAGGACCGCGACCTCGCGGTCCGCCGATGCCGCGGCATCGCGCGCGAGGGCAATGTGCTCCTCGTGCTGTCGATGCGTTCCGTGCGCAAGATTGACACGAAAGACATCGACGCCCGCGGCGATCATGTCGCGCATGACGGCAGGTGATGAAATCGCCGGTCCGACAGTCGCGACGATCTTGACGCCGCGTTCGGCTCGTTCCATGTATTCACCCTCTGTCGTCGGTGTTGCTCGAGCGGCCGCGCTCTCCGGCCACACCCTGGGCATCGGCAGCTCGACCCGCTCTTTTGAGGCTATGCGGTACTCCCGGCGGCAAATGAACGCCGAATTGGGCATCGGTGGGTGTTCACGCCCCGTTCACGCGAGAGTCCGGCCGATGCATGGAGTACCCGCCAACCGACGAGACTTGGGAAGATGAACGCTGGAGCCGACAGGTCAGATCGCGACCTCGAGAGCTGGCATCGGCTCAGCGCGCACGAGGTTGCCGCTCGGCTGGCGGTCGATCCGTTCACTGGTCTTTCCGCATCGGAGGTCGCGCGTCGTCTGGCTGCGCATGGTCCGAACCGGCTTCCGCACGGCCGGAGGCGATCGTGGCTGCAAACGTTCGTCGACCAGTTCCGAAACTTCTTGGTGGCGGTGCTGATCGTTGCTGGCGCGCTCGCGGCGATCGTCGGTGACGTGCAAGATGTCGCGGTCATCGGCGTTGTGATCATGTTCAACGCAGTGTTGGGCTTCATCCAGGAGTACCGAGCCGAATCAAGTTTGGCAGCGCTGGAGCGGATGCTCGTCACGCGTGCATCCGTTCGTCGCGACGGCGTGATCTCCGAGGTCGACGCCGAAGACCTGGCCCCCGGTGACGTGGTCATCGTCGAGGCCGGCGATCGTGTGCCCGCCGACGGGCGATGGCTCCTCGTCGCCGATCTCCACATCGACGAATCGGCCTTCACCGGAGAATCGATGCCGGTGACCAAGAACGTTGTGCCGATGTCGGATGAAACCGCGGCGTTGGCCGACCGGCGCTGCATGGGGTTCATGAACACGACGGTGACTCGAGGCCGAGGCGAGATCATCGTCACCGGCACCGGCAAGGACAGCGAGATCGGTCGACTCGCGACCATGCTCGGCGCTGCGAAGACACAACCGACGCCGCTGCAACGCGAGATTGCTCATCTCGGCCGACAACTCACGCTCGTCGCGGGCTTCGCAGTCGCCTTGGTTGTTTCGCTCAATGCGATCCGCGGCGTCGTTGTCGAAGACATTGCCCTCAACGCGGTGGCGCTGGCAGTCGCCGCAATCCCCGAAGGGCTACCGGCGGTGCTGACCGTCACCCTTGCCGTCGGCACCGGCGAACTGGCCAAACGGCGTGCCATCGTCAAGCGCCTCGCCTCGGTCGAAACGCTCGGCGCGACCTCGGTGATCTGTACCGACAAGACCGGAACACTGACCATCAATCAGATGACCGCACGACGCCTCTACGTCGGAGGGCGCTCGTTCTCCCTAAGCAGCGAGGGGTCCACGACGGTCGGTGTCATTCACTCCGATGACGCCAGCGCGCCCGCCGGCTTGGATCGCTTCCTGGCAGTGTGCGCGCTGTGCAACGACGCAACGATCAACGATGCCGAGGCGGTCGGTGATCCAACCGAGGCGGCGTTGGTCGTACTCGCGGCACGGGGTGGCCTTGACGTGTCAGCCGAACGTGCACGCCGGACACGACTTTTCGAAGTACCGTTCGATTCGGACGCCAAGTACATGGCGACCTTCCACGACGACCCCGCGAGCGACAGCGTTGACGTCTTGGTGAAAGGCGCACCCGATGTGTTAGTGACGCTGTGCGAGCGAACGGCCGACCGAGGCCAAACCACGGTGTTGGACGTTGCCCACCGCCGAGCGCTTCTCAAGGTCAACGACGATATGGGCGAGAGCGGTTTGCGGGTTCTGGCAGGCGCGTCGCGCCGAATGTCACGCGCGCAGTGGGATGCGTGCAGCGACCCGCGAACTCTCCTTCGGGATCTGATCTTCGAAGGTCTCGTGGGTTTGGCCGACCCGCCCCGCCCCGAAGCCCGACAGGCCATCGAACAGTGTCAGCGCGCGGGAATAGCAGTGAAGATGATCACCGGTGACCATCCCGTCACCGCGTCTGCCATCGCCGCCGAGTTGGGAATCCCCGGCGAGGTCATGACGGGACGACAGCTCGACGAGTTGGCGCTCGGTGATCTCGCGACGCGCGTCGAGGAGATCGGCGTCTTCGCCAGGGTCACGCCTGCACACAAGGTCGCGATCGTTGCCGCACTCCAACAACGCGAACACGTCGTGGCGATGACCGGCGACGGAGTCAACGACGCACCGGCGCTCAAACTCGCCGACATCGGCGTCGCCATGGGCGTCACCGGCACCGAAGTGGCCAAAGAAGCAGCCGCCATGGTCCTCGCAGATGACAACTTCGCCACCATCGTCACCGCCGTCGAAGGCGGGCGAACCATCTACGCGAACATCATGAAATTCGTTACATTCCAACTTTCCACCAACATCGGCGCCATCCTGACGATCCTCGCAGCGTCGCTGCTGGACTGGCCCGGCGACGGGTGGGCGTTGTTCTCACCGCTTGCCATCTTGTGGGTCAACATCATCATGGACGGGCCACCGGCAATGGCCTTGGGTGTCGATCCTCCGGGTCCAGGAATCATGATGCATGGGCCGCGGTCGCCGGAGAGCCGGATTCTCACGATGCGTCGCCTCGCTCGGCTGAGCGCCTATGGACTGATCATGACCGCCGGAACGCTCCTGGCCTACCGTCTCACCGCGGGTGCGGGCCCGGTCAGTGACGCCGATGCCACACGGGGAACCGTCGTCGCGCTCACCACCTTTGTGTTCATGCAGCTGTTCAATCTGCATAACGCCCGCTTCCCAGACCACTCGGGCTTTCGCCGACATGCCATCAGCAACTGGCGGCTGTGGTCTGCGTCGCTGGTCGTCATCGTGCTCCAGGCCGGCGCGATGTCGTCGAACCGGGCGCAACGGTTCTTCACCGGACGAGACGCCGCAATCCAGCTCCGTCTCCGGGACTGGGCACTCGCCGCCGCCATCGCGAGTTCGATCTTCCTGATCGACGAGATACGCAAAGCCCTCGGAACGAACCGGACACCGCCCGAATCATTGGCAACGGCCACTGCTGGTAGCATTGCCGGTGCGAAGGGGAGTATCCCACGAGGTCCGTCGTCAACACGTCCGCTCAATAGCGGTCCGGCGGGGCCAGCCGGTTAGGCAACACCCGGCGGAAAGACCTTCGGCCCACGATGCCTGAGGTTCGTCCCGTGCTTTGTAGCGCCCTTCGTTGTAATCCGCCGTCTGGAATGCTGCCGTGTTGATCGGCGCGGGTGACCTCAACAGCAACTTCGTTGATATCGATGTGCCCGGTTGGGGATGGATCGCTCTCCTGGGCGCGCTCGGCGTCATGCTCACGGTGGACCTGCTACGCCACCGCGACGACCACGAGCCGACCATGCGTGAAGCGCTGTTCGAATCCACGGTGTGGATCGCGTGTGGCTTGGCGTTCTCGGGCGTGGTCGCGTTCGCGTTCGGCGGCGAGGCATTCGGTGAGTACATCAGCGGCTATCTCATCGAGAAGTCGCTCAGCGTCGACAACGTGTTCGTGTGGTCGATGCTGTTCACGACACTTGCCATCCCGCTCAAGTTCCAGCATCGGGTGCTGTTCTGGGGCATCTTCGGTGCGCTCGCGATGCGGGCCGTGTTCATCTTCGCGGGCACCACTCTCATCGAACGCTTCTGGTGGCTACTGGTGGTTTCGGGCGTCTTTCTCGTCTACACCGGTGTCAAAGTCATTCGCCACCGCGCCGACGAAGGCCGCAAAGAAGCAACCCTCGGGCTCGGCATGCTCCGGCGCGTGATGCCGGTCAGCACCGAATTCGATGGCAACAAGTTCCTGACCCGAATCAACTACCGGCGCGCGGCCACCCCCCTGCTCGCCGCGCTTGTTGTGATCGAACTCACCGACGTGATCTTCGCAGTGGACTCCGTCCCAGCCATCTTGGCTGTGTCACACGAGCCGTTTCTGGTGTTCGCGTCCAACGCCTTCGCGATCCTTGGTCTGCGCGCGCTGTATTTCTTACTCGCCGGCGCCAAGGAGAAGTTCCACTACCTCAGCCACGCCCTCGGAGGCATTCTGGTATTCGTCGGCGTCAAGATGAGCGTGTCTCACTGGATCCACGTCAACACCTATTTGTCGCTCGCTGTCATCATCGTCATCCTGAACGCTGCGATCATCTTCAGCATCCGACGCAACCGTGCTACGACTCCGGTTTTACGGTGAGCAGATGCTGAAGCTTGGGCTCGGCGCCTTGTCATAGACAACGCCACTGGTGCTGCGCGCCGTGACATCGCCGGATTCGTGCGCAACACCAGCATCTGCTGGGACGATATTCCTGTTGCGAAAAGTGATTTCCCGGCGATCAATGCCCGACGAGCGCAGAAGCGAGGGCACGCCACTCCGCACGCGGCATCTCGTCGTCAGGGCGGATCACCTGGATACAGACATGATCGGCGCCCGCGTCGCGCATCATCGCCACGCGCGACGCGATCGCGTCCTCGTCACCCCAGGCCACGATTGCGTCGACGAGCCGATCGCTACCGTGTTCAGCGAAGTCATCGTCTCCAAATCCGAAGTCGCGCAGGTTGTTCGTGTAGTTGGTCAGGCCCACATAGATACCGGTGTGGCGACGCGCCGTCTCGCGAGCCGAGGACGGATCCTTCTCGAGCACGACGGCGAGCTCAACTGCAATGGTCGCGTCAGGGCCGAGGATCTCACGGGCTCTGACGAGATGCTCGGGCGGTACGAAGTATGGATGCACGCCCGCAGCGCGATCACGGGCAAGGCCGAGCATCCTCGGGCGCAGTGCGCCGAGCACGCGTGCATCGATCGGGAACGGAACCTCAGCGCCATCGAGCGCGTCCAGGAAATCAACCATCTTCGAGTACGGCTTCGTGTAGCGGCCAGGATGTCCCTGATCGATGAGCGGAGCGTGGCTCACTCCCAGGCCGAGCGTAAAACGGCCCTGCCACGTGTCATTCCACCCAGCACGACGCCGCGCGACCTCGAAAGGATCCTGCATCCATACGTTCAGGATTCCCGTCGCCACTCCGACGCGGGGTGCAGCTCGCAACAGGAGCTCGACGGAGCCGAGCACATCGCCGCCAACATCGGGAATCCAGATCGCGCTGTAACCGAGCTCCTCGAGCTCCGCGGCGGACTCGGCGATCAAACCCGCGTCACCGAAGCGCATCTGTCCTGACCAGATTCCGGTGCCTTCAAGTCGCATGCATCGCTCCAAGCACTCTCTCGCGTCTCGACGTAGCGGAATCTACGCCGTCCCGACGGACAGCTGCTCGCCGGCACCGCCCCTCAACCGGCCCCACCGCCCCCTCAAGTTGTCGACATGGCCTCGACCGTTCGCTCCTATGCTGGCCGCATGGCCCTTGACGATGAACTACTCAACAAGGTCATGTGGAAGATCGCGAACACGCTCGCCCTCATCGGCTCCCGAGCAGGCGATGAGCGCAACGCCATGACCGCCAGCTGGATTACGCAGCTCTCCATGGAACCGGTGCTGATCGGTGTCGCCGTCGACAACGAGGCGATGACGCGTCGCCTGATCGCCGACGGCGGGTCGTTCAGTGTGAACCTGTGGGACGCGAACGACACGCGAGTGTTCGTGAAGTTCTCGAAGCCGGCCGTCGATGACGGCTCGACACTGAACGGCCGGACGGTGCGGGCGGCGACCAGCGGTGCTCCCGTGTTCGACGAGGCACTGGCGTGGATGGACTGCGAAGTCCGCCACCAAATGGATCTCGGCACGCACACCCTGTTCGTCGGTGAGGTGATCGACGCCGCGATCAACGACGACGCTGCCACCTCCGCCTCAATGAGCGACACGCGCATGAAGTACGGGGGCGTCAAGCGACACTGACCACGGTCGCGGCAGCGCGGACATTTCAGGGATCGAACGCCTCAATGCCGTCGAGCATCGCATTCGGCAGAGCGGCAGGACCGCACCTTTTCTGTGCAGCCGGTCAGACTGTTAGGCCGTGGGGCGTTGAGCAATATTCAGTTGCTGCATCGCCATCAGATCACGCATCTGTTTCTCCATGCCCTCTGGCGAACCGTCGAGAAACAGGACGTTCCCCTTGCCGTTCTCAGCCATGTGCCGAATCGATTCAGTCCAGATCGAGAACAGAATCAGCGAGGAGTCGACGTGGTTCTCCTCCATCTCGCGTGCGGCCTGCGTGAGACCACGGCCAACCTCCTCGCGGAACAGCGCGACGCCCTGACCCCGCAGCTGTGCAGCGGTGCGTTCGGCTTCGGCTGCGATACGAATCGCGGTGCCCTCGGCCTCGGCTTCCTTGGTGCGCCGAATCAACAATGCATCACCCTCATTGGTCGCCGCGGCCTTCAGGTTGTTGGATGCGACGACCTGGGCCATCGAGGTCGTGATCGCCTGATCGAACGTGATGTCGTTCAACTGCAAGTCGAGCAAGTGATAACCCCAGGTCTCGACGGTGACGTCGAGGTTCGCCTTGACCTCGCTGACAATCTCACCGCGCAGACCGAGGATCTCGGCCTGGCGCATCGTCGCCACGAAACCACGAGTGCTGCCCTCGACGCTTCGTACCAGCGCAGTGAGGAAATCCTTCTCACTGACGAACTTGAACGCGACGTTCTTGATGGCCTCCTCGCCCTCGTTCAACACCGAGTACACCATCATCGCCGTGAAATACACGTTGGCTTGATCCTGCGTAATCGCCTGGAACTGCAGCTCGACAGCTCGGTTTTGCGTACTGATCCGGCGGAAAATCTGCTCCACGAAGGGAATCAAAAAGCTCAGGCCTGGCCGTCGGATCTTGTGGTACTTCCCGAAAATCGTCGTCACCGCGACGCTTCCCTGCGCAACCGTCTTGACCGATGCGAAAACAAGCACGACCAGCAGGACCGCGCAAATGACCAGCACGATTACTGTTGCAGCGATGACGTCCTCCATTCGACTGGCCGCACTCATCGGCGCGCCTGGGTCATTCTACGCGAATTTCCCACTCTCAGCGCGAATGAAGATTGCGAAAGCGCCCGAAGAGAACAAGGCCGAACACCTCAACGAAGAAAGTGGAGGCAGGAATGGCGAAGAACACAATTTGCCTTTGGTATGCCGACGACGCCGAGGATGCCGCCCGTTTCTACTGTTCGGTCTTTCCCGATAGCCAAGTCGGGGCCGTGCGACATGCGCCCGGCGACTATCCATCCGGGAAGAAAGGCGACCCGCTCGTGGTCGAATTCACTGTTCTCGGCATCCCCTGCATCGGCCTCAACGGAGGCCCCGAATTCACCCACAACGAGGCGTTCTCCTTCCAGGTCGCAACCGAAGACCAAGCCGAAACCGACCGCTACTGGAACGCAATCGTCGGCAACGGCGGCCAGGAAAGCGAGTGCGGATGGTGCAAGGACAAATGGGGTGTCTCGTGGCAGATCACTCCGACCGTCTTGACCGACGCGCTTGCCGCCGGCGGAGCGAAAGCGCAACGAGCGTTCGAAGCGATGATGACGATGCAGAAGATCGATGTCGGCGCCATCGAACGAGCAGTACGCGGCTGACGCGTCAGTGGCGGGTGAACGTGTGGTGCGTGACGCCGCTCGGCGACACGACTGACTCGATGCGGTAGGTAGCTTCGAGCCCAGCAAGCCCGTCCCAGAGGCGTACCCCGCGACCCAGCAAGATCGGCACCTCGACGATGTGGGCGATGTCAATGAGTCCGGCGGCGAGAAAGTCCCGAACCACCGTTACCCCTCCGCCGATCCGAACGCCCAGCTGCCCGGCGGCATCTTGGGCAAGGGCGAGCACCTCGTGCGGGGCGGCATCGACAAAGTGGAACACCGTGCCGCCCTCCATCTCGATCGACGGACGTGGATGGTGGGTGAGCACGAAGACCGGCGTGTGAAACGGAGGGTTCGACCCCCACCATCCCCGCCACTCTTGGTCGGTTCCGACGTCCGTCCACGGGCCGGAGTGTGGGCTGAACTTCCCGCGCCCCATGATCTCCGCACCGATGCCATGTGCGTGGCGTTCGGCGAACGCGTTATCGACCCCGACGCTGCCGCCAGGCCGGCCGAACATCAAGCTCCCGAACCGGGTGGCGATCATCCACTCGTGCAGCCGCTGACCAGCATGGCCGAATGGTGCTTCGTAGCTCAGACCATCGCCAGTCCCGAACCCATCGAGCGACACAGAAAAGTTATGAACGACGACCTCGGACATCGGGCACTTCCTCTTGAGAAGAAATAGGGGCGGTCAGCGGTGACGTCACGGCATTCGATGCCGGCGAGGTGCTTGTGCGCACCGACGTTAGTGCCCCACGGCGGTTCCGTCATCGCTGCGAACCGCAGGGCACGACCAGGTTGCTTGACATCAAGCGAACGGCGTTCTATTCTCCTAATCGTGTTAGAGATTCCTAAGCCAGATAGGCGGGCTCAGCGCCGAGCAGCGACGAAGGCCGAAATCCTTGCGGCCGCGTGGACGCAGGTGCGTGCCGACGGGCTCGCTGCATTGTCGTTGCGCGACCTGGCTCGCGCAGTCGGAATGCAGGCGCCCTCGCTCTACAGCTACTTCGACTCGAAGAACGCCATCTACGACGAGATGTACGCGCAGGGCGCGCGCGAGTTCGCCAATGCCGAGCCGACCGGCGAGCTCTCCGACTCGCTCGAAGGCCTGAAGGAGTTGATCCACTACTTCGTCGAGTTCTGCGCGGCCGACGCGGCGCGCTACCTGTTGCTGTTCCAACGGACCATCCCCGGATTCGAACCGTCGGCCGAGTCGTTCGCCATCTCCGAAGCCAGCCTGGAACGGATTGGCCAACGCATGGCGGCGTGTGGCATCACCGACCCCGACGCGGTCGACCTGTTCACTGCCATCGGCACGGGCCTAGCCGACCAGCAGCTCTCGAACGACCCTGGCGGCGATCGCTGGATCCGCTTGATCGACGACGCCGTCGACATGTTCTACGACTACATGACCAAAAGGGCGAAGAAACCACACGTGAGGAGGCGAGCACGATGATGACTGCACGATCAGTCGACACCATCGAACCGATCACCCGTTCCGACACCGAGCGCCTTGCGCGCACCGAATACGCGCGCATGTCGTCGCAGCTGCGATCGCTGTCCGCTGACGATTGGTCCAAACCCACGGACTGCCCGCTGTGGGACGTCCGAGCCGTCGCCGGACACAATCTCGGCATGATGGCGACGTTCACCGGCTTCCGCCGGATGTTCGCGGCGATGAGCGCCGCCAACAAAACCTCGAAGCGTGATGGGGGTCCGATGATTGACGCGTTGGCGGCCAAGCAGGTCGCCGATCACGCCGACCTGTCGACCGACGAGCTGATCGTCCGCATCGACGAGATCGGACCGCGCGCCGCTCGCTGGCGTGCCAAGGCGCCGTGGCTCTTCCGGAAGATGCCGATGAAGGAGCACGTCGACGGCAAGCCCGAAACGTGGCGTATGGCGTACCTGCTCGACACGATCCTCACGCGCGACCCTTGGATGCACCGCATCGACATCGCCCGCGCAACCGGACGCGACCTCGAACTCAGCGCCGAGCATGACGGACGCATCGTCGCCGACGTCGTCGCCGAACTGGCCCGACGTTGCGAGAAGCCGTTCACGCTCACGCTCACCGGTCCCGCCGGCGGCGAGTTCGTCGCCGGTGACGGCAGCGGTGAGCACGTCACCATCGACGCGATCGAGATGTGCCGAACGCTCTCTTCTCGCCCGCCGGCTGACGCGATGCCACGCACCGGCCTTCTCTCCGCGGAGGTGCCGTTCTGATGGACGCTCAGACGAGGGTGACCGAAGTCGCCACAGGCATCCACCAACTGACGACGGTGTTCCCCGACGCCCCGGTGGCCTTCAACCAGTACCTCATCGCGGCGGCTGAACCGCTGCTCTTCCACACCGGCATGCGCGCCATGTTCCCGCTCGTGTCAGCCGCTGTGTCCACCGTCCTCCCGGCCGACGCGGTTCGGTGGTTGAGCTTCGGCCATGTCGAAGCCGACGAGTCAGGTTCGATGAACGAGTGGCTGGCGCTCGCGCCGCATGCCACCGTCGCCCACGGCTTCATCGGGTGCATGGTGTCACTCAGTGATCTCGCCGACCGGGCGCCACAAGCACTCGGCGACGGCGAGACACTCGACATCGGCGGGCACCTCGTGCAGTGGTTCGACACCCCACATGTGCCTCACGCGTGGGAGGCCGGCGTGCTCTACGACGTCACGACAAAGACATTGTTCTGCGGCGATCTGTTCACTTGGAACGGGCCGTACGCCGCCGCGACGAACGACGACATAGTGGGCCCTGCCGTGCAAGCCGAGGACGAGATGCCCGGCTCGATGTCGCTGCACCCGTCGAGTGGTGCGACGTGCCGTCGGCTGGCCCAGCTCGAAATCGAGACGCTCGCCCCGATGCACGCCCCTGCCTACACCGGCGACTGCGGCGCCGCACTGGTCGACCTCGCTGCGGACTTCGATCGCCGCATCGCGATGTGCTGAGAGACGAGCGCGGCGGCGAAGGAGCCCGGTGTCATGTCGGCAACGCCGGCGGGCGACGGGTCGCGAGACGCGCAAGTCCGAGGAGAAGACCGACACCGGTCAGGACAAAGGCCAAGAACACGAAGAACATCCCAACGAACCAGGCCTCAACCCCGAGCCCGGCTGCAACGATGACGGCGCCGATGATCACCGGGCCTGCGACGACGAACTTCCACCAATGCGTCGTCTGCACGGAGCGGCCGATCGGGGCGTCCCTGCGCCACCCAATCACAGCAAGCGTCCCGGCGATCGCGGCGATCACGAGTCCGAGGATGAGCGACGCAACGTTCGTTCCGCCAACGAGCGCGAGAACGATCCCCGCACCAGAAACGGCGGTGTAGATGAGCGGGACCAGAGGGGACGGGCTTCGGTGCATGCGGACCTCCAAGTGTTGGGTGGGAATCGAGATCGCGAGATCCACAACGACACGGCCCGCCACTCGCCACGGCGGATCGTCGCGCCAGGCGTCGCGCGCGAGTTGGACCATGTCCGCGCCGTACTCATCGCGGAACTCGCGGGGGTACAAGGCCACGAGTGCCCCGTACGCGCGCAGAAAGCGATTGTCGGCGTTCGCGTTCGTTGACGTTCACGCGATCGCTCCGCCGTCGAGCGTGCGGGTCACCCGATCAACCAGAGTCCGCAGGCGAGCCAACTCGGCCACGGCCACCGACCGTCCGCTGGCGCTCAGCTCGTAGTAGCGGCGCCGCTCGCCCTCGTCCCGCTCCACTCGATCGGTGGTCTCGACCACGAGGCCGTCGTCTACGAGACGGTTCAAGGTTCCGTAGAGCGTGCCCGGCCCCATCTTGACTGCGCCATCGCTCAGCTCCCCGACTCGCTGCATCACCGTGTAGCCGTGCAGCTCGCCGTCGAGCAACGCCAACACGATGTGCAACGACGCTGCCGGAAGTGATTTCGGGGTCTCATTCCTTCGACGCATGCTCGAAGTATGATGTATCGAACTTCGATAGTCAAGGGCCGCTGGTTCCGATCACGTCAACGACTGCCTCGACTGATGTCAAAACGCCGGCTTGGGACCAACGTCTCTGCCACCCCGCGAACAGTCGGCTTACGCTCGGACCCGTGGGCGGAACTCCCGGCGCGATATCGAGAGTGGTGAGCTGAGCCATGGCGACGAGCGGACACAGGACCCCGACCAGCGAAGGGACCGCGCCTCGGCTGATGCGGGCAGCAGTTGTTGACCGCTACGGGCCGCCCGAAGTCGTGCGTATTGCAGAGGTTCGACGGCCACATCCAGCCGATAACGAGGTACTCGTGCGCGTCCACGCGGCCGCGGTCACCTCCGGCGACGCGCGTATCCGAGGCGCTCGGTTCCCCGCAGGGTTCGGGCCGTTGGTTCGCTTGTTTTTCGGCGTCACCCGGCCTCGTCGCCAGATCCTCGGCAGCACCTTCTGCGGCATTGTGGAAGCTGTCGGGACTGACGTTGCAGCGTTTGCACCGGGCCAGGCCGTGTGTGGCATGACCGGCACGAAGTTCGGCACCCACGCTGAGTTCGTCGTGGCGCGTGCCGACCGCCTGGCGCGCGTGCCGGTGGGCGTGTCGCTCGACGACGCGGTCGGCGTAATCTTCGGTGGCACCGCGGCGCTGTACTTCCTTCGTGACAAGGCGTCGGTCACATCAGGCAAGACCGTGCTCGTGAACGGCGCATCCGGCGCTGTGGGGTCCAACGCGGTGCAGCTCGCGAAGCATTTCGGGGCGAACGTCACCGCGGTGACCAGTGCCGCCAACACGGAGCTCGTTGCCAGTCTTGGCGTCGACCGCGTGATCGACTACACGAGCGACGACCTCGCCGCCACTGACGCCCGCTTCGACGCCGTGTTCGACTGCGTCGGGAACCTCACCATCGACTCGGGTCGCCGCCTCCTCGCCGAAGGCGGAGTGCTTGTGCTCGCGGTGGCGAGTCTTTGGGACACCATCCGCCCCCACGGGAACGTGGTGACGGGCTCTGCTCCCGAACGCGTCGCTGACATTGAATTCCTCCTCGATCTCGTTGCCCGCGGTGACCTCACCGTCGTATATGACGGCGCCTACGACCTCGAACACATCGTCGATGCCTATCGCCGCGTCGACAGCGGTCACAAGCGCGGCAACGTCATCGTGCATCCGTGGCCGGAAGCCGGCGGTACCCAGCCATGACCCACCGTTGAGGACATCGTCGCGACCGGAGACCGGAACCCGTCAAGGGAGTCGATCAGGACGGCCACAGCCGTAACAAGCCACGCCGAGAGCGCTCCGTACGCGCCGATATCTGGGCGGACGGTGCCGCTTGCGACGCGCTTCGCGTTGGTGCTTGGCGCAGGACCTCCTGACATGCCCACACTCCAGTAATCAAGCGACACATCATCTGATAAAGTTGTCATATTGTGATTCCCGCGTACGGCGGGACTCCTCATTGGTCGGGTCAAACGGAGGTTTCGATGCCGGAGCGTGAACTGGAAGCGGCGTTGAGCCAGCCGATCTCGGAGATCAAGGCCGAGCTGTTCCGGGCGTTGGCGCATCCGGCTCGGATTCGGGTGCTCGAAGTGCTCTCCGACGGGGAGCGCTCGGTCGGCGAGATGCAGCCACTCGTCGGGATCGAGTCGTCGCATCTCTCCCAACAGCTGGGGGTGCTGCGTCGAGCGGGTTTGGTCACGACCCGCAAGGAAGGATCCTCGGTGTACTACGCGATCCGTGATCCGGCGCTGAGCGAGCTGCTGGCGGTGGCGAAGCGGGTGCTGATCCATTCGCTCACCGAATCGACGGAGCTGCTCGCAGGGTTGCGCATCGCCGCCGGCACCTCGTGACCACGCAGCCGGGAGGATCCTCCCGGAGACCGGACGAGAGCAGCGGGCCGAGACGATGGGCGGGCGCCGGCTCGGCGTCGCTGCAGCGGTTGCTCCCGCGCCGAGCGGACTATTCGGGGCTGGCTCGGTCGTGGCGTGGCGATGTGGTGGCCGGTATCACGGTGGGCGTCGTCGCGTTGCCCTTGGCATTGGCCTTTGGCATCGCGACGGGCCTCGGCGCGGAAGCCGGCTTGATGACCGCCATCGTCGCCGGACTGGTGGCGGGGATCTTCGGCGGGTCCAACGTCCAGGTGTCGGGTCCGACGGGCGCCATGACGGTGGTCCTCGTCCCGATCGTGAGCCGCTACGGCGTCGACGCGGTCTACCTGGTCGGGCTCATGGCCGGGGTGCTGATCGTCGTGGCTGCATTCGCGCGGGTGGGGCGTTTCGTCGCCTACATCCCATGGCCCCTGATCGAGGGCTTCACCGTGGGAATCGCGGTGATCATCTTCTTGCAGCAGGTCCCCTCCGCGCTCGGGGTGCCGAAACCCGAAGGAGAGAACACTGCGCTGGTCGCATTACGCGCCGCGAGGGACGCCTTCGACGACGGGAAGGTCGCCGCGATCGGGATCGTCGCGCTGGTCGCGCTGGTGATGGTGCTGGCCCCTCGAATCCATCGGTCGCTGCCGGGCTCGTTGGTGGCAGTCGTGGGGGCGACGATCGTGGCGCAGCTCGCCGAGTTCGAGATTGCACGAATCGGCTCCCTGCCCGGCTCGTTACCGATGCCGTCGTTTCCGTCGGTCTCGACGCAACGGATCAGCGAGCTGTTCTCCGCCGCGTTGGCAGTCGCGGTGCTCGGCGCGTTGGAGAGCTTGCTGTCCGCGAAGGTCGCCGATGGCATGGCTGACACGGGACGCCATGACCCCGACCGGGAGCTGTTCGGTCAGGGTCTTGCGAACCTCGCGTCGCCGTTGTTCGGCGGGATGCCGGCGACGGGCGCGATCGCACGCACCGCGGTCAACGTGCGGGCAGGCGCCCGGACACGACTCGCCGCGATCGTCCACGCGTTGGTGCTGATCGGAGTCGTGTACTTCGGTGGACCGCTCGTGGCCAAGATCCCATTGGCCGCGCTCGCCGGGGTGCTCATGGTCACCGCGATGCGCATGGTCGAGATCCACAATGTCCGCGCGGTGTTGCGTTCCACGCGTGCCGATGCGCTGGTTCTGAGTCTCACCGCCGCCGCGACGATCGTCTTCGATCTGATCCTGGCGGTCGAGATCGGCCTCGGTGTCGCCGTGCTCCTCGCGTTACGCGCAATGGCGCGCACCGCCACCGCCGTGCGCGAGCCAATCGTCGCGACGAACGGCACGAGCACACCGGAAGTCACCGCCGAGTCCGAGCAAGCGTTGTTGTCCGACCACATCGTCGCCTACCGCCTCGACGGCGCCTTGTTCTTCGGTGCCGCCCAACGATTCCTCACCGAGCTCACCAGCATCGCGGACGTCCGCGTCGTGATCCTGCGCCTCCCCCACCTGCAGATGCTCGACGCCACCGGCGCGCACGCATTGGGTGAGATCGTCACCGAGCTCGAACGACGCGGCATCACCGTTCTGCTCAAAGGACCCAGCGCCGAACACCTCAAGATCCTCCGAGCAGTTGGTGCTCTCGACCGTCTCGCCCACGAGAACCACCTCTTCAGCACCTTCGAAACGGCACTGGCACACGCACAGCTGCACGTCGCACGAGGACCACACCACAACGCGAACAGAGCCGCCGCGTCTGGGGACGGTTGACCCGGTAAGGCGTAGACCGCCGCCACGAGGTGAGCGTGGAGCGCGCCGTCAGATCAGCCCCTTGTCGTAGGCGTAGGCGGTCGCTGCTGAGCGCGAGGTAATGCCAAGTTTGGTGAAGATGTGGCTTACGTGGCTGGCGACGGTCTTCTCGGCGATGAAGAGTGTCTCTCCGATCACGCGGTTGGTCTTGCCACTCGCCAAGAGCAGGAGCACTTCAACCTCGCGCTGGGTCAGCCCGCCAGGGAGATCGAGGTTGACCTGATCGGGTTCGTCTCCGCCGGAGAGCTGGAACGACGTGATCGCGGCTCGAGCCGCGGCCTCCTCGAGGTCGGCGGAGGCGTCGTCGCCAAGCGCCCGGCAGGCTTCGGCGATCAGCAGCCGGGTGCGGGGAGTCTCCTCGTTTGCGCAAAGTTCGTTGAACGTACGGAGCGCACGGCGAAGCTCGACGAGCGCAGCGGCCGGGTCGCCGCCTCGGAGCAGCAGTGCTCCGGCTGCGAGCGCGGCTTGGGCTCGGAGCACCGCGACGCCCAACTCGAATGCGATGTCGCGAAGTTCCTCGCTGGCCGCTCGCGCACTGTCGATGTCGCCGCTCCTCAGCATGATGTCGATATACGCGGGGAGCAGCCGGGACCGGAAAATGGGACCTTCCGACTCGCCCAGCGAACGGCGGATCATCGCCGCTGCTATGTCGACGCGA
Organism: uncultured Acidimicrobiia bacterium; assembly: GCA_963785035.1. Lineage (GTDB taxonomy): Bacteria > Actinomycetota > Acidimicrobiia > IMCC26256 > CAWATG01 > CAWATG01. The sequence goes on along the minus strand of CAWATG010000015.1, from coordinate 55,432 downwards.
CCACGCGTCAGGTGAAGTAGCGCGAGGCCGGGTTGGGGCTCGTGCCCGTGCTCGTGGGCGCTGGCATAGGCGGTCTCGGCCGCGTCGAGGTCGCCGAGCAGGCGCAGAAGATCTGCCTCAAGACCCAACGCCGCGCCGCGGATCGACGGGACGGGATCGGCGAGCCGGCCGCACGCTTGGCGTGCCGCTTCGATGCCGTCGCGCCATCGGCCGAGCACTCGAAGCACCTCCGCCGCATGCACGAAGCAGTGCCCGCGATACAAGACGAGCTCCTGGTGCAGATCGCACCATTGCTGCATCGACGCCGTCCAGGACCGGCACCGGACTACCTCGGACAGCTCGGCGCACGCGTCGATGATCGTGCAGTACGCGTCACCGGTCGCGACGGGCGACAACTCTCCAGCCTCGATCGATACCACCGCTTCGTCGAGCAGCGCGAGCCCATCAGTGTGGTCGCCCAGGTAGATCATCATTCGGCCCTCGCCGATACGCGACAGCGTGACGAGCTGCCGATCGCCGAAGCGTGCACCGATCTTGCGTCCTTGCTCGAAATGAGTTCGCGCGCCGGCGAGGTCGCCGAGCTCGAAGATCCGGATCATCCCGAGCGCGTGCTCGAGGTAGCCCTGCTCGACACAGTCGATCTTCGCCTCCTCAAGCAGCCGAGCGGTGCGGTCGACCCAGCCGCTGGCCCGAGGGACGTCGCCCTTGAAACACAGGCACTCAGCGAGGCGGACACCGAAGTGCGCACCGCGGTGAACTGAGCCCTCCCCCGCGCACTGCAGGTGGGCGCGCGTCCACAGCGCGAACCCCGCCTCGTCGCTCCCGGTCAGGAACGCCGCGGTCGCATACGCGTCGAGGTCGTCGACCTCGAGATCGTCGACGGCGAGCTCGGCGAAGCCGCGCCGGGCATCACCCCAGCGCCGTTCGTCACACGCGGCGCGGGCCGCCGCCAGCACTGGCTCCACGGACAGATTCTCGTCGATCTCGACGGTCAGGCAAAGAACGTCTCGGCGACCTCGGGGAGCACCCCGAAGAACATCCACATCTCGGCGATGCGATCCTTGTCGAAGCGGTAGACGAACGCGTCCTTCGATTCCAGCGTCTTGCTGTTGCGGCCGAGGGTGGCGTGCTCCCACTCGAAGGCCCAGCCGTCGACGCCCACGCACACCTGCTGATCGAGATCGACCTCGCCGTCGGTGAGCTCGAACAGCGATCCGATCGCCTCCAGCAGACCGCCAACGCCGGAGTGGTCGCCGGCGGGCGGGACCGGGCCGCGCATGTGCAGCACGAAGTCGTCGGTGAAGATCTTGGCCAAGGTGTCATGATCCTGGCCGACGATCGCTGCGGTCATCCTGTTCACGGTCGCTACGTTCGGGTGCTCAGTCATCGGTCCTCCACGGTCCGTTGGTGTGATTGGACCGTACGACGCGCTTGGTTTGGACGCATCGGGCAAACCACTGAAACCGACAGGTCGGCGTCTCAGTGGTTTTACCGATACGCCGACCGCCCCGAATCCACCATTCGCCCGACGCGCCGCCGAAAGGGGTAGTCGCAGCGTTGCCGCTCGCGATCACCGCTCGATCTACTGGTTGGTCCAGTCGAAGTCGTAGTAGATCCAGTTGCTGTCGCTGAAGTCGAGGGTGACGCCTTCGGCTTCGGCGTGGAAGCTGGCTTGGCCGCAGTCGCCCTGCTTCCAGATAAACCCGCGTCTCGACGGCGCCTTGTTCTTCGGTGCCGCCCAACGATTCCTCAGCGCGCGAAAGCGCGACGGCGCATCCATTTCACTCGATCATGTCCGCAACAGCGGACGCGTTACAGGCCGGCGATGTCGTCGAGAAGCAGGACCTCGACGCTCTGCTGCGCACGAAGCAGCTCGCGATCGTTGGTAAGAAACGCGGCTGCTCCACTTTCCAGCGCGGTCGCAACTTGTATCGCATCCGGAAGGCGGAGTCCGTGGAGGGAACGGAGGCTCGCTGCCCGATCTGCGACATCCGCATCTACATCCCGAATAGACAAGCCGGGCATGGCAACCATCGCTGCCCGCAACTCATGCGCGCGGTCGTCACGCCCGAGCTGGTACGGATAGGCAAGGAGCTCGGAGAGAGCAAGCACCGATGCCACCCCTTGCCGCTGCCCCCGCGTCATCGGTTCGAACAGTTCACGCGCAAGGTATTCCGAGCGCTGGTCATCTCCCTCGAAGAAGTAAATGAAGCAGTTCGTATCAATAGCGACCACCCCTGGAAGCGTCACCGATCCCACTCGTCTCGAATTCGGCGCTGGGCCTCGACGGCGTCCACGCCCGCGTAGAGCCCGGCGCCCGCTCGCTTCAATCGTTCAAGAGGGTCTCGGGGGACCGGTTCCAGCACGATCCTGCCCTGTGCATCGATCTCCGCATGCAACAGGTCGCCTTCCTCCACGCCAAGACGCTTCCTGATCTCGACAGGTATGACGATCTGCGCACGTTTACCGACTCGAATGTCTATGACTGACTCCTCTATCCGCTTTCAGAGACGTCTACCTGATATCTGATCCTCTTATCGGAGATTCCCCTAATCCATATAGGCGGCTCTTCGGATTTCCAATGAGCAGGGTGTGACGGTGGCGAGCAATTGAATCGCTCCGCACAACGCAGCGAACGCCGCTTCACCGTGGAGCCGCTCGGGGTTCTCGCTCGCGGCGAGCGCGTTGGCCACGTGGGTGCCGTGCTTTCGGGAGCTGACGATGCCGGCCGCGCGCAGCCGTGTGAGGTGGTGCGAGGTGTTGGCAACGGAGTGGTTTGGGTGGGCGGCGATCAGGTCCATCGGCGGAGCCAGTACTGCTCGAACGCGACCTTGGCCAGGTGCCAGTGCCGGCCCGGTCGGCGCATCTTCACCGCCGGGCCGTCGGCAGCGTAGAAGTCCCCCGCGGCATAGGCGGCGGCACCGTCGCCCAACTCGACGAAACACGCGCCGACGCCGTCGAAGATGGCGTTCTGGGGCCGGCCCTGCCACTCGGCGGCAATGCGCTTGGCGACGACATCGGCCTCGGCTTCGGCGAACACCCCTGCTTTGGGGAGCATCTTGGCACCGGCGATCGGGATGGCGGTGACGTCGCCGATGGCGTACACGCCTGGGTGGGCGGTAGCGAGGGTGTTCCGGTCGACCGGGATGAACCCGCCGTCGGCGGTCACGGCACTCGTGGTGATGACCTGCGGGGGGCGGTGCGCGGGAACGCCGAGGATCACGTCGGCGTGGGTGTCGGTCCCGTCGCTGAAGCGCAGCGCGTTCGGCGTCGCTGTCGATGCGGTCGATGGTTCGACCGGGGTGGAATCCGATACCGCGGGCGTGGAGCAGATCGACGAGGGCTTCACCGACCACGGCACCGGCCGTCGGCATCGGCAGCGCTTCGGGGGTGTAGATGTCGACGCGTACCCGGTCCTGGAGGCCACGGCGACGCAGGAGGCCCTGGGCGAGGAACGCCGCCTCGTACGGCGCGGCCGGGCACTTGAACGGCGTGCTCGACACCATCACCGCGACCGTGCCCGACTCGATCGCCCGCAGAGCACCACCCGCAGTCATAGCTCCGTCGAGGGAGTAGATGTTGTGAGCCGTCTCGGTGAAGCCGGGGACGGCCCCGGGATCGAGCGCGGCGCCAAGCGCGATGACCAGCGCGTCGGCGGTGACCGTGCCCGCTGTCGTGTCGACCGTCCGCTTCGCGGGGTCGATCGCGGTGGCTGTGACGTCGAGCACCTCGATCCCGTTGGCTCGGAGTCGGCGAAGATCACGGGTGATCTGCTGCGGCTGGCGCGCCCCGCTCATCGCCCACAGAAACGACGGAGCGAACTTGAACAGGGGATCACGCTCGATCAACACCACCCGGTCGGCGGGATCCAAGGCGCGGCGCAACCTTCGTGCGGCGACGGTGCCGCCGATGCCTCCACCGAGCACAACGACTGTTCGCGAGCCCATCCCCTACCCCCATTCAGAACGTGATGGTCTGGTCGGCCCAGAGCACCCAGTCGGTGAGCTCCTCGAGGCTCGACCGCCGGGCACCTTTCACGAGCAGGTCCTCGCCCAGACCGCGGGCATCGAGGCAGGTGCCGCAGCAGCCGATCTCGGCGCCATGGCGGGCAGCACCGTCGACCATGCGGTCGAGGTGGTAGTACCCGTTGGGCACCTGCTGTCCCCCGACCGCGCAGCCCACCGCGTCACCGATGAGGAACACCCGCACGGCGACGCCTTCGCGCTCCACGAGCGAGCCGGCCAGGCGTAACCCGTTGAAGGAGCGCTCGGTGCCATAGGGCGGGTCGTTGAGGATCAGCAGGACGTTCATCGGGCGTGGCCTCCTTCCCCGATCGTGGGTTCTCCGACACGACGAGCGCTAGGGCGGTTAGTCCTCACGGTTCGACGCGGCCGCGACGCGAGGCGCCCCGGTTCGGCCCCTTCGACGACAGGCAGCCCGGCGAGACGCCATTCTGGTAGGCCATCCGCGAGGCGCAGGGCGCGCCGTCCTGCCCGGTGCAGGCACCGCACCGCCTCATGAGCGAGGACGCAATAGGGACCACGGCAGTAGGCCACGACCTCGATGTCGGAGGGCAGTTCGGCAAGACGCGCGATGAAGCTCGTCGAGCGGAACCGACAGCGCGCTCGGCACATGCCCGGCCTCGTACTCGGCGCGGGGTCGCACGTCGACCACCACGACTTCGCCCGATGATGCCCGCCGGAGGAGCTCGGTCCGGTCGATAGCCTCGACATCGACATCGTCGCCGAGATACCGCAGCGCCGCCGGCTCCACGTCGCCAAGGTGAGCAGCAGCGACGTCACGCAACACTCCGACCAGCGCCGCTACATCATCGCCCGACAACCGGTAGAACACGCGCGTTCCGTCGCGGCGCGTCTCCACCAGGCGGGCCCGGCGCAGCTCCTGCAGTTGGGCCGAGACGGTGCTCAGTCCGGTCTCGGTCAGCGCGGCGAGCTCCTCCACGCTGCGCTCGCCTTGGGCGAGCAGCTCGAGCAGCTCGAGTCGCGCCGGGTGGGCGACCGCCTTGGCGACCCGGGCGAACTGTTCGAACAGCGCCCGCTTCGCGGCCCGGTCTCCCATCGCACCTCCATGTCCACGTCCACGTCCACCACGTCCACCGGTGTTATTCCAGTGATCAATGGAGTAGCATAACATCCGTAGCCGATTCGGGAGGTCACACCCGTGGGATTGGAGATCATCGGCGTCGTCGGCGGAGTGCCGGTCATCAACCCATTGCGCACCGTCGACCGGTCCCGTCGCACCCGCGCCGGTCACCCCGAAGTCCGCATCGTGACCGGCGGTCCCGCCGACTGGGAACACCGCGGCGGGCCCCTCGCGGTCGGCGCATGACCGCCGCCGACCAGCCACGGGTGCAGCTTGGCCTGCGCCACAACCTCGCCCAGTTCGGGTTGCTCGTCGGCGTCAACGCGCTCGTCGGCGGGATGATCGGCCAGGAACGCACCGTGCTGCCGCTGCTCGCCGAGGACGTCTTCGGGATCACAGCCTTCACGGCCGCGCTCACCTTCATCGTCGCGTTCGGCATCACCAAGGCAATCACCAACTTCTTCGCCGGCACCCTGTCGGACCGCATCGGCCGCAAACCCGTCCTCGTGGCCGGCTGGCTCATCGGCGTACCCGTGCCGTTGCTGTTGATCTGGGCGCCCACATGGGGATGGATCGTGTTCGCCAACGTCCTGCTCGGCATGAACCAGGGCTTCACGTGGTCCACGACGGTCATCATGAAGATCGATCTCGTCGGTCCCGAGCGACGCGGGTTCGCGATGGGACTCAACGAGGCCGCCGGGTACGGCGCGGTCGCGCTCACTGCGCTCGCCACCGGCTTCATCGCCCAGGAGTACGGACTTCGACCCGAGCCCTTCTTCCTCGGCCTCGCCTACGCCGGGCTCGGACTCGCACTGTCAAGCGTGTTCGTGCGTGAGACGCGCCACCACGCCCACCTCGAAGCAGCGAACCACGTCACCACCAACGACTCACTGCACGACGCGCTGAGCACCCGAGAGATCTTCATGCTCACCAGCTTCCGCGAACGAGCACTGTCGTCGTGCAGCCAGGCCGGGCTCGTCAACAACCTCAACGACGGCCTCGCCTGGGGCCTCTTCCCCCTCTTCTTCGCCGACGCCGGGCTCTCGGTGGGGCGCATCGGCATCCTCGCCGCCATTTACCCCGCTATCTGGGGCATCGGCCAGCTCATCACCGGTGGGCTCTCCGACCGCATCGGCCGCAAGCGGCTCATCGCGGGCGGCATGCTCACCCAGGCCGTCGCCATCGCCTGGATCGCCGCCAGCAGTGGCTTCGGGGCCTGGGCCGCGGGCGCCGCGCTGCTCGGCGTCGGCACCGCCATGGTGTACCCCACCCTCCTCGCCGCCATCGGCGACGTCGCCCACCCCCGCTGGCGGGCACGCTCCGTCGGGGTCTACCGACTGTGGCGCGACGCCGGGCTTCGCAGTCGGCGCGATCCTCGCCGGCATTCTCGCCGACCTCATCTCCATCGAAGCCGCCATCTGGGCGGTCGCCGCACTCACCGCCGCCTCCGGACTCGTCGTCATCGTGCGCATGTACGAAACACACCCACCTGCACCGCGAAACCGCGTCGTCGCGCCGGAAAGCGAACGCCGATGATGCACGACGGGGCTGCGCGGGATCGGTGATCGTCCCGCCGCGCGCTCGGGACGAACGACCCTAGGCCCAGCCGTTTCGAGCTCGCAGACTGAGCGAGGGAGGACACGATGATGTACTGGAACGACGGTTGGGGCTGGGGAGCCTGGTTGGTGATGACCATCTTTATGGTCGTCTTCTGGGGACTCGTCGCCTGGGTGGTGGTCACCGTCATTCGCGGCTCGTCAGGAACCGAACGCCCGCGTGACTCGGCCGAAGACATCCTGGCGGAACGCTTTGCGCGCGGGGAGCTCGACGAAAGCGAATACACAGGGCGTCTCGACGCGCTCAGATCGAAACGCTGAGACTCGACTTACGCCCGCGCGTCAGACGATCGACGCCATACGCCACCGCTGATCAGTCCGACGATTCCGTCGCCTTGGTTGGTTCGATGCGAGTCGATTGGTCCGTTCCCAGTACAAGGAGGCCGACGGTCGCGGCGAGTACGGAGGCCGTGATCACACCGATCTTGGCTTCGTCGGTGAGGGCGTCTTCGAAAGCGAGGCCGCTGATGAACAGCGACACCGTGAAGCCGATTCCGGCGAGGAGCGCCATTCCCGTGATCTGGCGCGGCGTGACGCCGTCGGGAAGCGATGCGATCCGCAGTTTGGTGGCGAGAAAAACGGCGCCGGTAATGCCGATGAACTTGCCAACGAGCAGGCCGATGAAGACGCCGGCGGTGACAGGCGACGTCGCCGCGTCGCCGATGATGCCACCGGACAGTTCGACACCGGCGTTGGCAAGAGCAAAGAGCGGAATGGCGAGGTAGCTCGTCCACGGGTGCAAGAGGTCCTGCAGCCGTTCGGCGACCGACGCAGATTCGCGCAGCTCGAACGACACCTGACGGATCTCGGCGACCGTGACATTGCGGTCCTCGGAGATCCGGTCGGCAATGGCGGCCGCGTCGGTGTCGGGCAGCAGAGGTCTTGCCGGGGCGAGCAAACCGAGGGCGACCCCGGCGATCGTGGCGTGGATGCCGCTTTCGAGGGTCGCGAACCACACCACGAGTCCGATGGCGGCGTAGAGCGGCGTGTACCAGACCCGCCTTTGGCGCAGGATCACGATCAGGGCCAGGCCTGCGACGGCAGCGACGAGCCAGGAGATCTGGAGGTCGTCGGTGTAGAAAATGGCGATCACGACGATCGCTCCGATGTCGTCGACGATGGCCAGAGCGAGGAGCAGGATCTTCAGCGTCGGTGGGACTCGGTTGCCGAGCAACGCAAGTACTCCAAGCGCGAACGCGATGTCCGTCGCCATCGGGATGCCCCAGCCGTCGGCGCCGGCGCCACCCGCATTGATGACCGCGTAGATGATGGCCGGCACGACCATGCCGCCTAGCGCCGCGATCGCAGGCAGCAGGGCGTCACGCAGCTTCGAGAGGTATCCGGTCGCGAGTTCTTGCTTGATCTCGAGACCGACAACGAAGAAGAAGAGCGCCATGAGCCCGTCGTTGACCCAATGGCGGAGGTCCTCGGACACGACGTTGCCGCCAAGATCGATGGAGAGGCTCGTGCCCCACAGGTCGTGGTAGGACGCCGACCAAGGCGAGTTCGCCCATACCATCGCTGCCGCGGCGGCGGCAAGCAGCACGATGCCACCGGAGGCCTCGATGTGCATAAATCGCTGCACAGGTCGGCCCAAGCGTCGGGCAAGGAAGTGCTCGCTGTTGAGCCAGATCGGCACGCGAGATGTGGCAGGCATGAAGGTCCCGGGGGTCGGCGAATAGACGCTCGCCGACCAGACTTCCCGGCACACCAGAACTCTCAACTCTAGCAGGCTGCCCGCGCCGGCCGTCCGCGGCCAGCGCCGCGACCGAACCGACTCAGCGGCTCCGCTCGCAGACATCGACTTCGCTCGTGACCTGGATGTCGATCGTGTGAGGTCCGGGGTGGATTGCACGTACTTGGCCATGTCAACGCCTCGGACCGTCGGCGTTGCGACCCTTGCCGAGCTGGGCTCCCGAGATGTGGGCGTGCAGCACCCCTTGACGAAGCACCATCGGCCTGGACCGGCTGTCGATGATCCGGTCGAGCACGCCTGGCGTCCGCCAGCCGGCCATCGCGGCGCGGCGGCAGTCTGGAGCTGGGCGGCCGGGTCGGCGCCGAGGCGTGAACGGGCTCGGGCGTTCGTCCGGCAGGCGGCGGCGCCGAGCCCGTCGACGACGCCGATCATGTGCTCCGAGCAGGTCGCGCACGGTCCACTCGGCGCACGGCGTCTTGTCGTCGTACTGGTCGGCCCTGACGCCGGCGATGACGGCGTGAGCGTGGGCGAAGGTGCGGTCGAGGGCGTCGATGAGGTCCATCAGGGCTCCAATCTGTGTAAGATGATGCTTACACACTCGCGGACGGCATGCCGCGAGGTCAAGTGCCGGGGAGGAGATCGGCGTGGACGAGGCGCTGCGAGCGGTCGCCGACCCGACCCGGCGCGCCATCCTCCGCCTCGTCCGCGACGGCGAGCTGCCGGCCGGCGAGATCGCCGGCCACTTCCCGTCGATGAGCCGCCCCGCGGTCGTCCCAGCACCTCCGGGTGCTCACCGACGCCGGGCTGCGTCGAGGTCCGCCCCGACGGCAACCGCCGCCTCTACCGGCTGGCGGCGCGAGGGCCTGCGCGAACGCGGCCGCCTTCGTCGAGGAGATGTGGTCCGACCGCCTCGCCCGCCTCAAGGCCGCCGCCGAGCGCGAGGAATGGCCCGAACGGACCGCGTGGCGCATCGCGCACCGACGACCCGAAGGAGCACCGGTGACCGACGCCGACACCACGCACCGTCGAGCAGACGCTGCGCATCAGCGCCCGACCCGAGACGGTGTGGCGCTACTGGACCGACCCGCAGCGCATGTGCGACTGGTGGGGCGCGGCCGCCGAGCTCGACCCGCGACCCGGCGGCGCCTGCCGCGTCGAGATGGGCGGCGGCCCGGTCATGGTCGGCGAGTACGTCGAGCTCGTCCCCCACGAGCGCATCGTGTTCACCTTCGGCTGGGAGCCCACCGACGGCGTGCCCGACGTCGCGCCCGGCTCCACCCGGGTCGAGGTCACCCTCACCGCCGACGACGGTGACACCATCCTGACCCTGCGCCACACCGGCCTCCCCGCCGCCTTCGCCGACGAGCACACACGCCGGCTGGGGCCACTTCCTCCCGCTCCTGGTCGCCGCCAGCCGAAGGGGCGGCGCCGTGAGCGTCGACGTGCGCACCGAGATCGACATCGCCCGCCCGTCGCCGAGGTCGCCGCCGTATCGCGGCCGACCCCGACCACGCACGCCGAGTGGTACGCCAACATCGAGTCCGTCGAGTGGAAGACCGAGCCACCGCTCGCAGGTCGGTTCGGATCGTCGGATTCGTGGCCCGCTTCCTCGGCCGTCGCCTCGCCTACGACTACGAGATCGTCGAGCTCGTCCCGGCGAGCGGCTCGTCATGCGCACCGCCGAGGCCCGTTCCCCATGGAGACCACCTACACCTGGGCCCCGCCGTCGACGGCGGCACCCACATGACGCTGCGCAACCGCGGCGAACCCGCCGGGTTCTCCAGCCTGCCGCCCCGTTCATGGCCCCGGCCATGCGACGAGCAACCGCAACGACCTCGCCGCCCTCAAGTCGATCCTCGAACGGCGTGAGCGACTGACCGCGCGCGAGGCGTTGACGCTGCTGACACTCGGGGCCATACCCATCTACTTTCTCAGATTGGTTAATTATCCGATTCGCAAACTAGGAGGACAGATGGTCGCAGTGATCGACGACGACCGATTGAGCGAGACCTTCGCGGCGCTGGCGAACACCACACGACGGCGCGATCCTCGGACGCCTCGCCGACGGCGCGGCCACCGTCAACGAGCTGGCGGCACCGTTCGAGCTGACCCTCCCAGCCGTCTCCAAGCACATCAAGGTGCTGGAGCGAGCCGGGCTGGTGATCCGAGGTGCCGCAGGCCCAGTACCGGCCGTGCGCACTTGACGCCGGCACCGATCGAGGCGGTGTCGACGTGGGCCGAGCAGTACCGCCCGGTCTGGGAGGCGCGCTTCGACAGGATGGACGAGTACCTCCGAACAACTCCAGACCGCCACGAAGGGCGGACTGGCATGAGTGAGCAGACCGGGTCCGGGACACGATCGTTGCGGATCGAGCGAACCTTCGAAGCACCCGGGCCCGGGACGGGCGACTATGCCGAAGCGCCGCGGCCAACAACCTGACCCGCAGCCCGGCGCCTACCGACCGCACGTGGCCGCCCGTCGGCCTGGAGCACCGCCGGACGCCAAGCCGCGGTTTCGCGTGCTGGTCCACCGCCAGTACGCCGACGCGTGGGTGTTGTTCGCGACGCGCGTCGGACTCGAGAACGCCCAGCAGTTCTGGGACCACGGTAAGCAGGAAGTAGCCGGCATCGCCGCGGTCGACGACGTCAGCGACACGGCGAGCGACGTCGATTGCCCGGCGGAGGTCGATGGTCTGCAGTAGCGGCAGGTCGAGCAACCGGAGGGCGCGGAGGCGACTGGTGATGACCTCGACGGTAGCGGCAAGCGCTTCGTCGTTGCGTTCAACCTGGTCGATGCGGAACCCGGCCGACTCCAACAGAAGCCGGTGTCGTCGACGGGCCGGGCGTCGGCGATGCAGGCAATGCGACCGGCGAGTCCGCGAGGTCGGGTCGAGCCACTCGAAGAGCATCCATACGTCGGTGAGACCGAGCCGCCCACCTGGCGCAGGACGCGTGCGACCTCGCAGCGGCCTGCGGCTCGTCGAGGAAGGCGCAGAACGCGGACTCGCTGACGACGGCGTCGAAGCTGCTGTCGTCGACGGCAGATGTTCGGCGTCACCGACCGGAACACGGCCCGGTCCCTGAGGCCGGCGGCAGCGGCACGGGCCGGTCGCCTTGGCGATCTGCGCGGCGCCGAGGTCGACGCCGACCACGTTGACATCGTGCTCGGCGGCAAGCAGCACCGCAGTGGCGCCGATCCCGGAGGCGAACGTCGAGCACGCGCTCGGCCCGGTAGCAGCTCGACGAGTGCTCGGCGAGGCGCCGGGTGAGCTCGATGCCGCCGGGGTGGTAGCTCTCGCCGAGGAAGAGGCCGACCAGATCGACGCCGTAGACAGCGGCGCAGCACGATTTGGCGGCTTCGGTGTCTCCGGCGGCGCCGGCCCGGTAGGTCGTCGATCAGCTCACCGAGCGTCGGCGAGCGATGGCAGCGCGGCTCACCGCAGCGCTCCGCCCGAGGTTGACCTGCACCGGCGGTATCGGGCCGCGAGAGGCCGGGCGCCACGGTGCGCGAGCCGTGACGGGTGGGCACGAGCAGGTCGGCCAGCTCGAGCGGCGTTTGGCACGACCGTCGTCCACCGCCGTGCCGGAGAGCTGGGCGCGGACCTGTTCGCGGTAGCCGACCGAGTTGTAGGCGCAGAACGGGATCAGCCGGCCGTCGGGAGTGATCTCTTCGACGCAGCACTTCATCAGCTGTTTGACGTTGAGCGTGTAGGGGTCCTGGAAGTCCTGGATCACGATCATGAACGCCTTCGACGCCAGATCCGCCAAGCGCGTCGGGGAAGTCGATCCCGCAGCTCGCGCATGTCTCCAACGCGGCCCGCGGCGACCTCGTTGAGCTCGCCCGAGAGACCGAGCGCTGTCAGGGTAGTGGTGCAGCCGGTCGGTCATGGTCGGCGAGCCGGGGATCGCCGATGCGCTCCACAGACCCTCCAGCGCGTGCGCACCGACGGGTCGGGCAGCGCCCGGTTGGTGACGTAGTCGAGGTAGTTCTCCAGCGGCAGCAGCCGCGGTGATCGGGATGACGTCTTCGTCGTCGCCGAGCAGGTAGGTGACCGAGCGGCAGGTCGGAAAGCAGCACGGCACCGGGAAGAAGTCCGAGACCCGGAACCAGTCGGGACATTGCGCGACGAGGGCCTTGATGACGTCGGGGTTGGTGAGCCGCGTGACGGGGGTCGAAGGTGGGCATGCGCCCGGCGCGCGTCACCGGCTGGAACACGACCCCGCGCACTGCGGGGTGGGCGATGCCGTGGCGGACGATGTCGCCGACCTGGTCGAGGTTCGTCTCGGCGTCCACCGCTGCGACGAGCAGCACAGCGAGGCCCGCGTCGGCGCACCGTTCCAGCGCCTTGGCCTTCGCTGCGCGCGCAGGTCGCGGCCCCGGAACGCAATGTGGGTGGAGGCGTCGAGCCCGTCGAACTGCAGGTAGATCCGCACGTCGAGCTCGGCGAGCGTGGTTCAGGGTCGAACAGATTTGGTGCATGGATAGACCTCCCAAGACGTGGATGGAGCTGACCGCCGCATCGACGGTCAGGCACGAAACCCGCCTCGGCACACCACAGATTCCCTCGCGCCACGCAAGTACCAAATGGCGCGCATCGCGCGCTCAGCCTTCGACGACAACAGTGTCCAGGTGGAGCGCCGCCCACGCGAAGCAGAACGCGTCGACGAACGAGTCCGCCGTCAGGTTGCTCGAGGGTCGCCAGTGACGGGTTGGCGCAGTGACAGCACGTCGGGGCGGGCGTAGTGACCAGTCGGGTCGAACATGCGCCGTCCCGCTGCGATACGCGACAGATCCAGTTCCGCCGACACGACACCCGCTTCGCCGATCAGCGGTCCGGCGAGCACCTCGCCGCCTGGCGCCACGATCGTGGTGTTGCCTCGCGACATGAAATCGTCGTCGCCGCCGTACATCTCATCAGCATCGGGAAGATCCCTCGGCACGTCGCAGCCGCGCAGAAACGCGGTCACACCGATCACGAAGATCTGGCCCTCCTTGGCGATGTGACGAAGCGTCGGCACCCACTCGTCGCTGTTGTCCCACGTCGGCGCCAACAGCACGTCGATCCCGCGCTCATACATCGCCATCCGAGCGAGCGGCATGTAATTCTCCCAGCAGATCAACGAGCCGACCGTGACGCCGCCGACATCGATCACGGTCAACAGGTGATCGTTGCCGTTGCCCCACACCAGCCGCTCGGCGCCCGTGGGCACCAGCTTGCGGTGCCGGCCCACGATCTCGCCCGTAGCTCCGATGTACACGACCGTGTTGTACAAGGTGTCCGACCGGGATCGCTCGGTGACACCCACCGCTACGGTCGTCCCCGCATCGTGGGCAGCATCACGCAGCGGTTCAAGGTCGGTGCCTTCGACGCGCACGGCGTTGGCGACGAACCGGGCGTACCAATCGCCATCGCTCATTGGGGACCGGCGCCACACCCAGTCGGGGTACCCCGGGACGAACGATTCCGGGAACACGACCAGTTCAGCATTGGCCGACACGACGTGGCGGGCCGCGACCTCGACCGTCGCAGCACGATCGAGAAACACCGGTGTCGCCTGCACCGCTGCCACTTTCAAGGATCCAGTGCCACCGTCGAAGCTCACCGATGGACCCTACTCGTCACGCCGCGTCCGCTGTCTCCGCGCATCGCTCATCTTGGTGGTCGATGCCGGCTCGGCCCAGAACCAACGCACGATGTCCTTGCCTGCGAACGACGCCGACGTGAGCTCCCCGCCCCCGAGCAATTCGGCGCCGAACTGCCCGGGATCTCTAGTCGAGGAGGCTGCGCAACATCCATGCGGTCTTCTCGTGGACCTGCATGCGCTGGGTGAGCAGGTCGGCGGTGGGTTCGTCACTCACGCGCTGCACGACCGGGAAGACGGAGCGGGCGGTGCGCACCACCGTCTCCTGGCCCTTCACGAGACGGCGAATCATCTCCGTGGCGTCGGGGGCGTCGTCGTCCTCGCTGATCGAGGCGAGCTCGGCGAACTCGCGGTAGGTCGCGGGTGCCGGCGAGCCGAGGGCCCGGATGCGTTCGGCGATGAGGTCGACGGCGAGGGCGAGCTCGAGGTACTGCGCCTCGAACATGAGGTGGAGGGTCTGGAACATGGGGCCCGTGACGTTCCAGTGGTAGTTGTGGGTCTTCAGGTAGAGCGTGTAAGTGTCGGCGAGCATCCGTGACAGACCACCGGCGATGTCGAGGCGGTCGGCCTCGGCGATCCCGATGTCGATGGGTAGGTCATGCGACATAACAGTTCCTCCTCGTACGATCAGCTCAAGTCGAAGCGGTCGGCGTTCATGACCTTTGTCCACGCGGCGACGAAGTCGTACACGAACTTCTCCTGGTTGTCGTCCTGCGCGTACAGCTCGGCGTAGGAGCGCAGGATCGAGTTCGATCCGAAGACGAGGTCTACCCGTGTGGCGGTCCACCGGAGGTCTCCGGTCGCGCGGTCGCGGATCTCGTAGGTGCCGTTCCTGGCAGGTGTCCAGGTGTTGGCCATATCGGTGAGGTTAACGAAGAAGTCGTTGGTCAACGCACCCTCGCTATCGGTAAGCACACCGTGCTTGACGCCGGCGTGGTTGGTGCCGAGCACTCGAAGGCCGCCGATGAGCACGGTCATCTCCGGTGCGGTGAGCCCCATCAGCTGCGTGCGGTCGAGCAGGAGCTCCTCGGCTGGTACGGCGTAGTCGTCCTTGAGCCAGTTGCGGTAGCCGTCGTGGAGAGGTTCGAGGTAGGCAAACGAGTCGGCGTCGGTCGTCGCGTCGGTGGCGTCGCCACGCCCGGGTGAGAACGGAACCGTGATGTCGTATCCGGCGGCATCGGCGGCACGCTCGATTCCAACCGAACCACCGAGGACGATCAGGTCGGCCACGCTGGCGCCAGTGTCGGCTGCGATGGTCTCGTACGCGGCCAGCACCTTGGCGAACCGTTCGGGTTCGTTACCGACCCAGTCCTTCTGTGGAGCCAGGCGGATCCGGGCGCCGTTGGCGCCACCTCGCATGTCGGAGCCTCGATAGGTCCGTGCGCTGTCCCATGCCGTGGCGACGAGCTCGCGGACGGTCAGCCCGCTCGCCGCGATCCGCTCCTTGACCGCATCGGTGTCGTAGTCCGTGGAGCCGGCTGGTACCGGGTCCTGCCAGAGCAGGTCCTCGGGCGGCACGTCGGGACCGAGGTAGCGGGTCTTGGGGCCCATGTCGCGGTGGGTCAGCTTGAACCAGGCCCGTGCGAAGACCTCTGTGAAATAGCCGAAGTCGTTGTGGAATCGCTGCGCGATCTGCGCGTAGTCAGGATCGACCTTCATGGCCATGTCGGCGTCGGTCATGATCGGGTTCCGGCGGACCGTCGGGTCTTCGGCGTCAACGGGCTTGACGTCCTCTGGCATGTCGATCGGTTCCCACTGCCATGCACCGGCGGGGCTCTTGCGGAGCTCCCACTCGTAGTTGAGCAACAGGTCGAAGTAACCGTTGTCCCACACGGTGGGGTTCGTGGTCCAGGCACCTTCGAGGCCGCTGGTCACCGTGTCACGTCCGACGCCACGTGTGGTCGTGTTCACCCATCCCAGACCCTGGTCCTCGACCTCCGCTGCTTCGGGGTCGGGGCCGAGCAGATCGGCGTTTCCGTTGCCATGGGTCTTGCCGACCGTGTGACCGCCAGCGGTGAGCGCGACCGTCTCCTCGTCGTTCATGGCCATGCGGGCGAATGTGATGCGGACGTCCTCTGCGGTACGGAGCGGATCGGGTTGGCCGCCGACACCTTCGGGATTCACGTAAATGAGTCCCATCTGGACTGCGGCCAACGGGTCCTCCAGGGACTCGCGATCGTCGTCGCCGTACCGCTCGGAAGCGAGCCACTCCTTCTCGGAGCCCCAGGCGATGTCCTTCTCCGGGTGCCAGATATCAGCGCGCCCAAACCCGAACCCGTAGATGGGCAGGCCCATCGACTCGTACGCAACCGTTCCGGCCAGGACGATCAGGTCGGCCCAGCTGATCTTATTGCCGTACCTCCTCTTGATCGGCCACAGCAACCGCCTCGCCTTATCGAGGTTCACATTGTCGGGCCACGAGTTCAGCGGTGCGAACCGCTGGTTGCCGGTGCCGGCGCCGCCTCGCCCGTCGGCGATGCGGTAGGTACCAGCAGAGTGCCAGGCCATGCGGATCATCAGCCCGCCGTAGTGACCCCAGTCCGCCGGCCACCACGCCTGGCTGTCGGTCATCAGGTCGCGCAGATCCTGCTTGATCGCGGCGAAGTCGAGCCCCTGGACTGCCTTTCGGTAGTCGAAACCAGGTTCCATCGGATCGGTTTTCGCATCCTGTTGGTGCAGAATGTCGAGGTTCAGCGTGCCCGGCCAGAAGTCCATCGTCGAGCTCGCCGTCGACGTGTGGGCTCCGTGCACGACTGGGCACGTTGCCTTGGCGCTGGTGGTGTTGGCTTCTTCGGTCGTCATCGATCGCTCCTCGGTGATCGTCGCCGCGGGTCGCGACGGTTGTCTGGTTCAGTCGCTCGGCGGTGCCGACGCGACGCAGCTTGGGCAGCGGCCCCAATAGATGACTTCTGCCTCGTCTATCTCGAAGCCGGCATCGTCAGACGCGGTCAGGCACGGAACCTCCCCCACCGCGCAATCGACATCAACCGTCCGGCCACACGCACGGCAGATGAGGTGATGGTGGTTGTCCCCCACCCGGGCCTCGTACCGTGCCGGTGAGCCCGCGGGTTGTATCCGGCGCAACAGACCCTTCTCGGTGAGGATCCCGAGCGCGTCATAGACCGCCTGACGGGAGATCGCGCCGATCTCGGCACGCACGATCGCCTCGACATCATCGGCGGTCCGGTGCGGCCCACTGACGACCGCCCGTAGCACCGCAAGCCGCTGCGCCGTGACCTGCACGCCGCACTCGCGAAGGAGCTGCGCGGTCAACGGATCGTTCGACTTCATGGAGCCAGGCTACCAAAGAATCTGGATTCAGTCCAGAATTAGATGAACTAAAATCTAAGGCTGGGTCAACCCAACGCTCACGGTGTGGGTCCGGCGTCGGGAACCGGTGGCGACGACGCGGGCGGGGCGGCCGGTGGCGCCCGCTATTCGGTGGGAGGTCACGTCACGTCACGTCACGTCAGCGTCAGGGCGGTGCCGGCCCGGACGGCGGTGTAGACGGCGACGGCGACGAGTAGGCCGGAAAACCAGCGGAGGCTGCGCTCGGGGTCGAGCCTGCCGGCGGCCTTGCCCCCGGAGATGACCCCGGCGATCGCGGCGATCGTGAAGGGAAGGGTGATGTGCCAGTCGATGCTGGTGGTGGCGAGGCGCGTGGTGAGGGCGACCCCCGAGTTGATGGCGATGACCAGCAGGGACGTTCCGATGGCTTCGGGCATCGGAAGCTTGAGGCCGAGAGCGAGGGCGGGGACGATCACGAACCCACCGCCGACGCCGAAGAGGCCGGTGAGAAACCCGACCGCGGTCCCGGCGACGAGCACGGTGAGGACGGTGCGGATGTCGATCTGCTGGCGCACCATCGTCAGCGTCGTTCCGGACCGGCCGGCGACCGCGCGGGTTTCGCCGACCTTGGTGCACGTGGGACAGCCGGTGAGCATCCGCCAGGCGGCAACGCACACGAGGACGGCGAACCCGAGGAGCAGGACGTTCGGATCGACATGGCGATTGAGCGCGGAACCTGCGATCGACCCACCGATGCCAGTCAACCCGAACACGATCCCGGTCCCGAGCCGGACGCGGCCCGGCTCGCCAGTGGGAACCCATCCCGACGAGCGACGCCGCTCCGACCACGAGAAGGCTCGTGGCGGTGGCGGCCTTGGGATCCTGCCCGGCGCCGTAGACGAGGGCGGGAACGGCGAGGATCGAGCCGCCGCCCCCGAGCGCGCCGAGGGATAGACCGATGAGGAACCCGAGGGGTGATGCCAGCAGGGCGCGCACGGCGGGATGTCAGACCACGGTGCCGGGTGCGTGACCGCCAGCCCATTGGTCGGCAGCGTGGACGTCGGGCACCAGGTCGGTGTCGGCGCGTTCGTGGGCGGCAGTGGGGGTGGTGTCTCGTATGGCGCCTCGTCCTGACATGTGGTTCAGACCTCCTGAAGGTGGGCGTGGGTGAGCCAGGCGGGGTAACCGCCGATGAGGTCGGCCACGTGGGTGAAGCCGTGGGCGCGCAGGACCGACGCTGCGACCGACGACCGGTAGCCGCCGGCGCAATAGACGACGCTGGGTCGGGCGCGATCGAGGTCGTCGAGGTGGTCCAGCAGCTGAGGCAAGGGCAGGTTGCGCGCACCCGGGACCGTGCCGCCGACCTTGGTCTCTGCAGGGTTGCGGACGTCGACGATCTGGAGGTCGGGTTCCTCAGCGAGCCAGGCGGCCACGTCGGCGGCGGGCAGGCGCCGGGCTGCGTCAGCGAGCTCCGGGTGGGCGGTGAGCTGGGACTCGATGTCGGTGACCTCGCCGACGACGGCGTCGAAACCGATGCGGGCGAGACGGATCTTGGCTTCGGTGCCACGCCCGGCATCGCCGAGAAGGACGACCTGCTGGCCGGGGCGGACGATGTTGCCGGCGTACTCGGCGAAACGACCGTCGAGACCCACGTTGATCGACCCGCGGAGGTGCCCGGACGCGAAGGATTCCGGGGCGCGGGTGTCGAGCAGCACAGCGCCGGCTCGGGCCAGGTCGAGTGCTTCCTCGATGGTGAGTTCCTGCGGGGGCTCGTGGTCGTCGAGCAGGTCACGTTCGCGTTTGTTGGCGTCTGCGGCGAACGCGAAGTAGAGCGGAGCGATGCCCTGACCCTCAGTGACAGCTTCCACGAATTGGTCCTCGGTCATCGGCGCCAGCGCGTAGTTGGTGCTGCGTTGCTCACCGATGGTGGAGGATGCCGCGGTTGAGAGGTTCTTGCCGCAGGCAGACCCGGCGCCGTGGGCGGGGTAGACGAGAGTCGTGTCGGGCAAGGTGAGCAGCTGCTCCCGAAGGGATCGGTAGAGGTCGCGGGCGAGGCTGTCGGCGGTGCGGCCGACCGAGGTGAGCAGGTCGGGACGGCCGACATCGCCGATGAACAGGGCGTCGCCGGTCAGGACAGCCCACGGCTCGCCGTCGGGCGTCGGGTACACGACGATGGAGATGCTCTCGGGTGTATGGCCCGGGGTGTGGCGGATCTCGAGGGTGACCTCGCCGAGGGAGAGGAGCTGGCCGTGCGCCAACGGTTCGATCGCGAAGTCCGGGTCGGCGACGTCGCCGTAGGAGATGCTCGCGCCGGTGGCTTCGGCGAGCTCGAGGTGCCCGGAGAGGAAGTCGGCGTGGAAGTGGGTCTCGATGACCCGTTCGATGGTCAGGCCGTTGGCTTCGGCGTCGGCGAGGTAGCCGCTGATGTCGCGCTGCGGGTCGACGACGACGGCTCGGCCGGTGGTGGTGTCGCCGATCAGGTAGCTGTACAACGACAGGCAGGCGAGGTCGTACTGGCGGAAGAACATGGCTGCTCCTTCTTCCGTGGAAGGGATGGGTGGCCTGGTCAGGCCAGCTTGGTGAACATCTTCTGGACGTCGGCGAGTTCGTAGCCCTGGGCCGCCGAACGCGCCGGGTCCTGCAGGCACCACGTCAGACCGGCCGCGACCAGCACGAACCCGGCCTGCTCCAATGCCCTGTTGGCCGCCGACAGCTGGGTCACCACGTCCCGGCAATCCCGGCCGTCGGCCAGCATCTGCTGGATGCCCCGTACCTGGCCCTCCACACGGCGCAGGCGCTTCTGAATGTCGTCAATGGTCTCCGCAGGCAATTCCATTGCCATATAGTACCCATACCCCTAGGGGTAGTCAAGAGGCGTAGGGAAAGGTAGTGTGGTGCCGCACGAGACTTCGAGGAGAAACTCATGGCGCTCGCATCGCAGCTCCCCGACGGACTCGAACACGTTCGCACGACGGACGTGTTCGACAATGCCACCGTTCCCGCCGGACTCCTACGCGCCCACCGTCTCGCCAAGGGGGTCTGGGGACGCCTTGTCGTCCACACGGGCACCGTCACCTTCGTCTTCGACGACGAACCCGACCGACCCATCACGCTCAACGCCGGGGACTCCGTCGCCATCCCGCCGACCCGCCAGCACCACGTCGAGCTCCCCCACCCTGCGACGTTCGCCGTCGAGTTCCACCGCACGCGATCGCGCTGACGCCGCCAGTTGGGTATGCTGGCATACATGCGACGCACGACGGTCAAGCTCCCCGACGATCTCGATGCCCGGCTGCGACACGAAGCGGAGCGTCGAAAGACCACCGTGTCAGAACTCACTCGCGAGGCGATCGAGACGCTGCTCGCCGCACCGCAAGGAAAGCGCCGACTCCTCGCTGCAGGCGCCGGAGCGAGCGGGCGCTCCGACATCTCCGAACGAATCGAGGAGATCCTCGCGAACGAGGTCGGCTCATCGCACTGATCGTCGATGCCGGCCCGCTGTACGCGTACATCGACCGCGACGACCGTCATCACCGCGCGAGCCTCGACCTGCTCGAAACGCACGCCGGGCCCCTGATCGTGCCGACCCTCGTCATCACCGAGGTCACCTACCTGCTGAGCACCCGGCTCGGCCTCGAGGCCGAGGTTCGCTTCCTCGGGGATCTCGCCGCAGGCAATCTCATCGCCGAACCAGTCGCGGC
Source organism: uncultured Acidimicrobiia bacterium (assembly GCA_963785035.1). Taxonomy (GTDB): domain Bacteria; phylum Actinomycetota; class Acidimicrobiia; order IMCC26256; family CAWATG01; genus CAWATG01. The sequence goes on along the minus strand of CAWATG010000015.1, from coordinate 34,385 downwards.
ATCGGACTGGTTGCGCATCGCCGAACTCGTGGCGCAGTACAGCGACCTCCCGCTCGGCACGGTCGACGCATCCGTGATCGCCGCCGCCGAACGACTCGGCGCCATCGACATCGCAACACTCGATAGACGGCACTTCACCGTCGTCCGATCAAACATCGCTGCCCTCAACCTGCTCCCTTGAGAACCGGCTTGCAGGCGCGTCCACCTCGGTGTCCACCTCGTCATCAACGAGCACGCCGAACGCGACTGTGCCGTTGAGATGCTTGCTCGGCTCCCAGCATCGAAACGGCGGCGCACCATCGCCGCGGACAAGGCCTACGACACCCGCGACTTCGTCGCCAAGACACGCTGTCTCGGGTTCACCCCGCACGTCGCGCAGAACACCACGAACCGAATATCCGCGATCGATGGTCGAACCACCCGACACCCCGGCCACGTTGTGTCGCAGCGAATACGTAAACGGGTCGAGGAACCGTTCGGGTGGATCAAGACCATCGGCGGTGGACGAAAGCTTCGCTACATCGGCCGACAACGCAACCGGGCCTGGTTCAAGATCGAGGCCGCCGTCTACAACCTCATCCGAATCACCGCCATGGACGCCACGCCAGCCTGACCGTCTCGACCGACCCCGGACACACCGCCGGGGTCGGAATGATCGAAGACAAGGACCAGATCGGCCGACAACGATCGGCCCACACCGACAACGCGCCCTCAGCTCAGACCCCGAATTTCATCACCCTGTTAACCCAAGGGCGCCGGCAGATGGTCGGGTGCGTCGTTGAGCAGCTCTGGACGATCGAAGCCACCGCCGACAGGTTCCAAGTCGATGCGATAACAGTGCGCAAGTGGCGCCGCCGGTTCCTTGCCGAGGGAGCGGCGGGCCTCCACGACCGGAGCTCGCGACCGTACCGGTCTCCGAACCGGACCAAGGCCAAGCTTTGGAGGAAGGTGTTGCACCTCCGTCGCGGTCACCGTTGGGGTGCCGATCACATCGCCTACGCGACCGGCCCCGCCGCGTTGAGGGTCCAGGCGATCTTGAACGCCGCCGGATGCGGCCGCCTCGACCGCGGTGATCGTGCCACCGACACCACCCTGGTGCGCCGCTACCAACGCGAACGACCAGGCGAATTGATCCATATCGCCGTCAAGAAGATCAGCGGCGTCGCCAACGGTGGCGGCTGGCGGCTGCGGCGCCGACAACTACAACCGCTACCGGCAGGTCGGCTACCGCTCCATCCACTTCGCCATCGATGACCGCACCCGGCTCGTCTACTCCGAGATCCACCACGATGAACAAGCCGTCACCGCCGTCGGTTTCTGGCATCGCGCGTCATCACCGCGCAGGCGCCTCTGTTCACGGACCCGTCTGCGCGTCCGCACGACAGCACGTCGGGAATGGCTTCCGACGGCCAGCGGCGGGCATCGCTCTGGAACCACCCGACACCAACTAGCATCCGAGTAGTGGCTGGACCACTGAACGGGGATCCCTCACGTGGCGCGAGGCAGTACCGTGGCGGTCGTGCGACAGGCAGAGGCGGGGGGATGAATCTTGAGCGCGGCGGTCGTGACGATCCGATGAGCACTCGAAGCTTGGTGTGACCCCCGTGACCACGCCGAGACCGCGGTTCCTGAGGGCGGCATCGCTGTCGCGGCCGTTCGTAGACCGCGACGAGATCCTTGAGGCTGCGGAGCAGCTGCTAAGTCAGCCGATCGACTGCCCCACGGTGTTCAACGTCGTCGGCATAGGCGGGATTGGCAAGTCCCGTCTGTTGCAGGAGATCCGCACCAGGGCCGCTGAACGGAACCATCGGACTGCATTGCTCGATCTGCAGATCCCGGTGATGCGTGGGCAATCCGAAGGCCTCGCTGGATTGCGAATGCAACTTGGTACTGAAGACGGGGTGAGTTTTGACCGCTTCGACATCGTGTACGCCGTTGCGTGGCAGCGCTTCCATCCCCATCTGCGAATCGGGACCGGTGACCTGCCATTCTCGGATCAGAGCGAGGCTTTGTCCGCTGTAATCGACGCGGCTGCGGGCGTACCCGTGTTCGGTACCGCTTTCCATCTGCTTCGGCTGCTGAGTTCGGCCAAATCCTCCGTCCGACGTCGCCGCACCGTCAAAGTTCGGTATCGCTTCCGCGCGCTGGGATCAACGCCCGTGTCGAACTCGTCGATGCTGTGACGTACTACTTCGCCGAGGATCTGCGTGTAGGCAGTACCGATCGCCCTTACACCGTGCTGATCGACGCGTACGAGGCCATCGCCTCGTCGGACCAGTACTGGGTACAGGATCTCGCTGCGCAGCTCGATCGTGGTCTGGCGGTGGTCGCCAGCAGGGAGCCGATCCGCTGGGGCGACGAGTGGGACGACGCCGTCCGGTACGCCTGAGCGGCTACTACAACCGCAACGTCCGGATCGACGACGTGATCGTGCGAATACCGATCCCAAATGCCGATCGAATGGACCTCCGCATATGGGAGGAGCACGAGATCCTGGCTGCTGTGGCCGACTATGTTGCCGCACCGAAGCTCCTCTTTGCTTCCGTCAGCCCACCGTTCCAGCTCCACCGCTATGAAGCCGGTGAACTGCTGGACATGGTGGCTCCTCGAGGGCGTCGTGTTCCTGTCAGGGTCATCGACGGTGTAGCCAACCTGTTTTCATCGCTCGCGTGTCTGACGCCGGAAGCGAGATTGCCGAACCTGCCGCCCGACTGGCCCCAGGACAGGGATTGCGCATTGTTCGCAACGCAGCTGTCCGCCGTGACGACGTCGGTCTTCGACCGCGAAGTCGATCACTTCGAAGCGACCTTTGCGCAGCTTGGATCCCGGCTGACCCGCTCGATGGCGTGTGTCGGCTGTGGGAGCGACTTTCCCCCAGGCCGTTCTGTCTCGTGCACGCAGACATCCACCGCAAGAACATCATCGTGCGACCTGATGGCTCCCCTGTTTTCTTGGACTGGGAGTTGGCGCTTTTCGGCGACCCGGTGTACGACCTCGCAGCACATCTCCACAAGATGCAGTACATGACGGAGGAACGTGACTCGCTCGTGGCGTTGTGGCTTCGGTCGTTGCCGCCTGCGATGACGGTCGGGTGGGCTGAGGATCTCCAGCGTTACTTGCGCCACGAGCGGATCAAGTCTGCGGTGATCGACAGCGTTCGGTACACGACGGCGGTGGCGACCGGCACGGTCGAGCTCGCCGGCCAGGACGCGATCATCGAAAAGCTCACTGCGAAAATCAATGCGGCACGGCCCTTGTGGGGGTTCAAAGGTCCAATTGCGGCTGAGCTCGTGGGTTTCGGCGGTCCGCTCGCATGGTTCTCGGAGCACGGGCGCCTGACCGAGGGCGCTCGCAGCTGGTCTTGGAGCGGTGACGCGAACCACAGGCGGGCCGAATCGCTCGGAGCGGGCGTTATGGCGTCGGCGAAAGCAGTTCGCCCACAGCCCGCGCCGCTCATCGCGCCGGACTGGTCGACGAGGTGGCCGCACCGATCGAGCGTGAATGCCGCCGACGCGTGCGCCAAACGGCGGCGATCGTGAGCGACCCTACGGTTGGGTGCACCGCTCTTCGCAAAGATCGCCTTCAGGTGGTCCTGGACCGTGTGTTCGGAGACGAACATGCGCTCGGCGGTCTGGTGGGTGTCAGCTCCGGTGGCGAGGTGGCCGAGGAGCTCTGCTTCACGACGCGTCAGTCCGCAGGCTCGGGAGAAGAGGTCGAGGCGCTCGCCGGGCGTTGCTAACGTGTGACGAGCGGTGCGGGATCGGCAACCGTCGCTGGGCAGCTGTCGCCGTTGGCAGACGTCGACGAGGCGAACGCGCTCATGCGTTCCTCGGACCCGTGGTGTGGTCGTCGCGCTCGATGGTGACCGCGATGTCGTCGGCCTTTTCGGTCTGCGCCAAGCGGGCTGCGCGCAAGGTGAGCCACACGCCATCGGCGAGATCGAGGGAGCGCTCGTCATCGCACGAATCACCGGCGACAACCGTTGCTTCCTTCGAGCCATCAAGCGCTTGCCGGCATCGCTTGGCCTACCGCCAGACTGACCACATCCCCGGAGCGTAGAGCGGCCGCTCGCCGAAGAGGAGCTGTACCGGACGTCCCGTACACACCCCTCATTCTCCTTGCTTCTGTACCGGACGTTCGGTATAGTCGCTGACGTGGCGCCTCAGCTGGTTGCGGAATCCGACTGTCTGCGGCGATCGAAGGCGGACTCGTTCGCACCCGAGTCACAGGGACGACGCCGCGTTCCAGCGGGCAATCGAACGTCTGGCCGACACATCACTCGACAGCGTCTGACACCCACTACCCCGCCGCTCTCCCCCGTCGCGACAACCGTACCGAACGTTCCCTACAGCAAGGAGATCCCATGTCCAATACCAAGACGGCAATCATCGTTCTGAGCGATCCGAACATGGCCGGTGACGAGCGCTCGGACGGGTGTCAACGCCCTCGCTGCGGCTTTCGAACTCGCCAGGTGGCCAAGAGGTAACGGTCCAGTTCCAAGGAGCGGGCACTCGCTGGCCCGCGGCACTCGCAGACCCAACCCACCCTGCGCATGAGCTGTTCGAAGCCGTCCGCCACAACATCGCGGGCGTATCCTGCGGTTGCGCGGCGGTCTTCGGCGCCACAGAGGGCGCCGCGTCGTGCGGCATGCCGGCGCTCGCCGACAACCCGGTGCCGGGAACGCCTGGTCTCGCCTCGATGAGGGCCCTGTTCGACAACGGCTTCTCCGTTGTTACGTTCTAGAAACACTCAGTCATGCAACGCTTCTCCGACATTGCGTTCACGCCCGAGGTCGAAGCGTTCCAGCGCGAGCGCGGCTCGTTCGACCACTACCGACACGCCGCTGCGACGTGGGGACCACCTGAAACGTTGGGCGAGAACGAGGCTGCGTTCCTTGTCGATCGAGACAGCATCTACATCGCGTCGGTTGGTGTGGAGGGTTGGCCCTACGTGCAGCATCGCGGCGGCCCCGCAGGGTTCATTGCGATCCTCGGGGCGACCACCATCGGCTGGCTTGAGCGACCTGGTAACAAGCAGTTCGTCACGGCGGGCAACCTCGCGACGAGCGACAGGATCGCGATCATCGCGGTCGACTATGCAAACCGACAACGCCTCAAACTTTACGGCCATGCCCGATTCGAGCCGAAACCCGACGCCGCTGCGATGTCGGCGTTCGGGACGTCGGGTCGAGCCGAGGGCGCACTACTGGTCGAGGTCGCGGCGTACGATTGGAACTGTCCCAAGTACATCACGCAACGGTTCACAGCGGAGCACGTCCGAGCCATCGCCAACCCACTCCACGCCCAGATCGCCCACCTCGAGCAGCAACTCTCCCAACTACGCCATGAGGTTCAACGACTGAGGAGACCCGATGGCGTCTGATCCGCCCCGCCCCCCGCTACCACCGTTCGACGAAGCGTCAGCTCGGGCGAAAGTGCTCGCAGCAGAGAACGCGTGGAATACACGCGACCCTCACCTTGTGGCTGCCGCCTACACGCCCGACACCGTCTGGCGAAACCGTTCCGAGTTCATCGTCGGCCGAGCCGACGTGATCAGATTTCTCACCCGGAAGTGGGAACGTGAACTCGACTACGCGCTGCGAAAGGAACTCTGGGCGTACACCGACCGGCGCATCGCCGTTCGGTTCCAATACGAGTGGCGCGATCACACCGGAAGCTGGTTCCGGTCATATGGCAACGAGAACTGGGAGTTCGACGATCACGGATACATGCGGCGCCGCGAGGCAAGCATCAACGACGTCCAGATGACGAAACCGACCGCCGCATTCGCGGGCCTCGTCAGCCTGGCGATAGCGCACCTCTGTCGCTTCGCTAGTGACACCATCTCAGGAGCGACAATGCCAACACTGCACATCGAGCACGCCATCACCGATTTCACGACATGGCTCGCCGCGTTCGGCCCGCGCCAACGCACCCGCGCTTACCGGCTCACCCCGTACGTTGGTCCTCGAGCGTTCGCCCGCGGCACCGCCCAGCCGGTAGCCAACTGATCGCACCGCACTGCCGCTGTGGTCGTGCGGGAACGAATCAGCCGCCTGATTCCGGTTCAGCGGTCACCGTGTTCATGAACCGGTAGCCCATGCCCGGGTCGGTGACGACATAGCAGGGCTTGGCCGAGTTGGGTTCGATCTTGCGGCGCAGGTGGGTCATGTGGACCCGGAGGTAGTTGCTCTCTTCGCCGTACCCGGGTCCCCACACCTCCTGGAGCAGTTGCTTGTGAGTGACGAGACGGCCGGCGTGGCGGGCGAGCACTTCAAGCAGTCCCCACTCAGTGGGAGTGAGCTTGATGACCTCGCCGTCGAGAGCCGTGACGCGGCGATCGGCGAGATCAACGCGGAAGTGCGCGGTCTCGATGACGGCGGCCTCGGATGCGGGGGCGCTGCGTCGGAGCGTGGCGCGCAACCGGGCGAGCAGCTCGTCCATGCCGAACGGCTTGGACACGTAGTCGTCCGCGCCGGCATCGAGTGCCGCGACCTTCTCGGCTTCGGCGCCGCGGGCGGAGAGGATGATGATGGGCACCTCGGTCCAGCCGCGCAGACCACGCACGACCTCGACGCCGTCCATGCCTGGGAGCCCCAAGTCGAGGATGACGACATCGGGGTGGTGGCGGGCAGCGAGTTCGAGGGCTTGTTCGCCGGTGGCGGCGATGATGACGTCGTAGCCGCGAGCTTTGAGGTTGGCGGCCAGGGCGCGTTGAATAGGCGCTTCGTCGTCGACGACGAGCACCGTTGGCATCAGACGGCGTCCTTGTGTTCCGTGAGCGTGACCACCATGGTGGTCCCTCCACCCGGAGTGTCCTCGATCGCGAGCTCGCCGCCCATCGCTTCGGTGAAACCGCGAGCGATGGCGAGGCCCAGGCCGACGCCGGTGCCGTGGTCGACGAGCCGTTGGAAGGGTCGGAAGACATCGCCGCGTGCCTTGGGGTCGATGCCCGGACCGCGGTCGACGACCCGCAGCAACACGCGGCCGGCGACAGCGCCGGCAGTGAGCCGGGGTGGGCAGCTGATGTCGGAGTAGACGAGCGCGTTGTCGACGAGGTTGGCGACCACCCGTCCGAGGAGCTGCGGATCGGCATCGAAGGTCGGGAGGTCCACGGGCACGTCGACCTCGACGGCGCGGGCACGGGGCCCCAGCCCAGCGAGCGCGCTAGGAAACACCTCCTCCGCGCTGGTCTCGCGGATCATGGGGGTGAGTACCCCAGCTTGAAGTCGGCTCATCTCGAGCAGCGCCTCCACCAGGCCGGAAAGCCGATCGGTCTCGTCCTCGATGGTGGCGAAGAACTCCTCCTTCTGGGGGGTGTCCCACTGCACGTCGGTTTGGCGGAGGCTGGTGATCGATGCCTTGATCGACGCCAGCGGGGTGCGCAGGTCATGAGACACCGCCTGCAGCAGCCCGGTGCGCAGGTCGTTCGCTTGAGCCAGCTCGGTGGCGCGGGCGGCCTCGTGTTGGAGGCGACGTGCTTCGAGCGCGAGCGCTGCCTGCGCGGCGAGCGCGTGGAGGAGCCGGACATCGTCGGCGGTGAGGCGGGCGCCGTGAACGATCAGGATCCGTTCCGGTCCGAGCGGCTCGGCGACATCGGCGGCGCGGGGATCCACGGGCACGACCTCACCCGAGGCGGCCTCGACGATGGCCTCGCCGTCGTGGTCACGAACGACGGCGACTCCCTGAGCGCCGAACGTCGTGCGCACCTGCTCGACGAGGCGGGGAAGCATGTCTTCCTGGGTGAGCGAGCCAGCCATGCGTGCCATGGCTTCGGCCTCGACGCGGACGCGGGTGAGCTCCTCGCGTCGGCGGGCGGCGATGTCGACGAGGTAGCTGACCAGCGCCGCCGCAACGATAAACACGACGAGCGCGAGAACGTGTTCGCCGTCGGCGACGGTCCAATGGTAGATCGGCGGCGTGAAGTACCAGTTGGCCAACAAGAAGGCGGCGATGGCCGCGCCGAAGGCGGGCAGTGCGCCACCCACGGCACCGATGCCGAGCACGGCGACGAGGTAGAGGAGCAGGACGCTGGGCAGACCGACCGAGTCGCGCAGCGTGGCCAGCAGTGCGGTCATGACCGGGAGGCCGACAACGGCGAGGAGAACAGCGGTGAGTCGCCGGCGCGGTGGCAATCGCGTCAAGCGGACTCGTGCTGGTCGTGCGGGAAGCGACAGACGCGCTGCGGCTGCCGGCGCTTGGGAGATGACGTGGACGTCGATCGTCCCGGAGAGCCGGATGACTCGATTGATGATCGAGCCCTGGGTGGTTTCTTGCCATCGGCTGCGGCTGCTGGCGCCGAGGATGATCTGGGTCGCGTTCTCGCTGCGAGCGAAGTCGACGAGGGCGGCGGCGACGTCGGCGCCGGTGATCGCGCGGTACTCGCCGCCGAGCTCGCGCAGGAGGTCGCGGTGCCGGTCGAGCCGTTCGTTCGAGGGACCGGCGAGGCCGTCGTCGCGTTGCACGTGGACGCCAAGGAGTTCGCCGCGGGCCCGTTGGGCGATGCGCGAGGCGCGGCGGATGACCTGTTCACCGCCGGGCGCGCCGGTGAGAGCGACGACGACGCGCTCGCGGGTCTCCCACTGTGTGGAGATGCCGTGGCGTTCGCGGTACTCCTCGACGGCGTCGTCGACCTTGTCGGCCAGCCACAGCAGCGCCAGCTCGCGGAGGGCGGTGAGGTTGCCGGCCCGGAAGTAGTTGGAAAGGGCGGCGTCGATCTTCTCGGGTCCGTAGACGTTGCCGTGGGCCATGCGCCTTCGGAGGGCTTCGGGGGTCTGGTCGACGAGTTCGACCTGCTCGGCGGCGCGCACGACGGCGTCGGGGAGGGTCTCGCGCTGTGCGATACCGACGATCTGTTCGACGACGTCATTGAGGGACTCCAGGTGCTGGATGTTGACGGTGGAGATGACGTCGATTCCGGCGTCGAGGAGCTCCTCGACGTCCTGCCACCGTTTGGCGTTGCGGCTCCCAGGAACGTTGGTGTGTGCGAGCTCGTCGACGAGGACGCGTTCGGGGTGGCGGGCGAGGATGGCGTCGACGTCCATCTCCTCGAACGTCGCGTCGCGGTATTCGCGTCGGACGCGTGGAATGACTTCGAGGGCGCCGAGCTGCTCAGCGGTGCGGGGCCTCCCGTGGGTCTCGAGGTAGCCGACGACGACGTCGGCCCCGCGCTCCTTGGCCCGTCGGCCTTCGTTGAGCATGGCGAAGGTCTTCCCCACGCCCGGCGCGGCGCCGAGGTACACGCGGAGGGTCCCGCGGCCCATCAGCTCACCGCCGTGCCTCGGCGCGGATCGAGTGTCGGTTCATTGTCCACCAGTGTCCCTCAGCCCGATCTCGACGGCGAGTCCAGGTCGAGGTTGAGCTCGAGGACGTTGACGCCGGTCTCCCCCAGGAAGCCGAGGCTCCGTCCCTCGGTGTGGCGGTCGATGCGGCGGAGCACGTCGTCGATCGACAGGTCGCGGGCGTCGGCCACCCGACGCGCTTGGAGGCGGGCGTTGGCGATCGAGATGTGGGGATCGAGACCCGAGCCCGATGCCGTGACCGCGTCGACCGGCACCGCCGTGTCGCCGTCGAGACCGTTCGTCTTCCGGTAGTCAGCGACCCGCTCGGCCACGGTGGCGAGGAACTCGGGATTGGTCGGGCCGAGGTTCGACGCCCCCGACGCGGCAACACCGAGATCGGACACGTCGGCCGGTTCGGTCGCGCCAGTGGGCGTGCCGTCGGCGGCCAGGACATCGACACGAGCGCCAGAAGCGCCGGGGCCGGCGGCCGAGGGACGGCCGTGGAAGTACTCGGCCCTGGTGAAGGTCTGACCTATGAGCGACGAGCCGACTACGTGTCCTTGGCGTTCGATGAGTGAGCCGTCGGCCTTGTCGGCGAACGCGATCTGCGCGATGCCGGTGACGAACAACGGGTAGGCGAGGCCGCACACGATCGTGAGCACGACAAGCGCGCGTAGGGCGACAAAAAGTTGGGTGCGTATCACTTCACTCCCATCGCGGTGATCACCATGTCGATTGCTTTGATGCCGAAGAAGGGTGCGACGAGGCCGCCGGCGCCGTATACGAGGAGGTTGCGGCGCAGCACGGCGGCAGCACCAGCGGCCACGAACTTCACGCCCCGAAGGGCGAGCGGAATGAGAGCGACGATGATCAGCGCGTTGAAGATGACGGCGGAAAGGATCGCCGAGCGGGGCGTCTGCAGGTGCATGACGTTGATGCGGTCGAGCTGTGGGAACACGCCAACGAACATCGCCGGGATGATGGCGAAGTACTTGGCGACGTCGTTCGCGATCGAGAACGTGGTGAGTGACCCGCGGGTGATGAGGAGCTGCTTGCCGATCTCGACGATCTCGATGAGCTTCGTCGGGTTGGAGTCGAGGTCGACCATGTTCCCCGCCTCTTTTGCGGCCTGGGTGCCAGTGTTCATCGCGACACCGACATCGGCCTGGGCGAGGGCGGGGGCGTCGTTGGTTCCGTCGCCGGTCATCGCGACGAGCCGGCCGCCCTCCTGCTCCCGCTTGATCAGCAGCATCTTGTCCTCGGGTGTCGCTTCGGCCAGGAAGTCGTCGACACCGGCCTCCGTCGCGATGGCCCGGGCGGTGAGGGGGTTGTCGCCGGTGATCATCACCGTGCGGATCCCCATGCGGCGCAACTCCTCGAACCGTTCGGCCATGCCCTGCTTCACGACGTCCTTGAGGTGCACGACGCCGAGCACGCGAACACCGTCTGGTTCGCGCACAGCGACGGTGAGTGGCGTGCCGCCGCCGGTGGCGACACCCTCGACGAGCGCTGCCAACTCCGCCGGCGCGGCCCCGCCTTGTTCTTCGACCCAGCGGCGAACGGAGTCGGCGGCACCCTTGCGGACCTGGCGGCCGTCGATATCGACCCCGCTCATCCGAGTCTGCGCGGTGAACGGCACGAGCGTGGCGCCGTGCAGCTCGCGCTCGCGCAGCCCGAACCGCTCCTTGGCCAGCACCACGATCGAACGACCCTCTGGCGTCTCGTCGGCCAGGCTGGCGAGCTGCGCGGCCTCGGCAAGCTCGGTGTCGGTGATCCCATCGAGGGCGAGGAACTCGGCGGCCTGCCGGTTGCCAAGGGTGATGGTGCCGGTCTTGTCCAACAGCAACGTGGCGCAGTCACCGGCCGCCTCGACGGCGCGGCCGGACATGGCGAGCACGTTGCGTTGCACGAGGCGGTCCATGCCGGCGATCCCGATGGCCGACAGCAACGCGCCGATCGTGGTGGGGATCAGGCACACCAGCAGGGCGACGAGGATGATGATGTCCTGCTCGGCGCCGGAGTGGATGGCGAAGGGCTGCAGCGTGACCGTCGCCAGAAGGAAGATGATCGTCAGTCCCGCGAGGAGGATGTTGAGGGCGATCTCGTTCGGTGTCTTCTGACGGCTGGCGCCTTCGACGAGCGCGATCATCCGGTCCAGGAATGTCTCGCCGGCCCGTGCGGTGATGCGCACCACGATCTGATCCGACAGCACCCGTGTGCCGCCGGTGACCGCGGAGCGGTCCCCACCGGACTCGCGGATGACCGGCGCGGATTCGCCGGTGATGGCCGACTCGTCGACCGACGCGATTCCCTCGATCACCTCACCGTCGGAGGGGACTATCTCACCCGCAGACACCACGCATTCGTCGCCGACATCGAGTTGTGATGACGGGGTCGGTTCGACGGTGCCGTCGGGGCGGCGACGGTTGGCGAGGGTGTCGCTACGGGCTTGGCGCAAGGTCGCTGCTTGAGCCTTGCCGCGGCCTTCGGCCATCGCTTCGGCGAAGTTGGCGAACAACACGGTGAACCACAACCAGGCGGCGACGAGCGCGGCGAACACGTTCTGGTCGCGGCTGGCGTCACCCAGGTCACGCAGCCATAGGAAGGTGACGTAGACGCTGCCGAGCTCGACGACGAACATCACCGGGTTGCGCACCATGTTGCGCGGGTTGAGCTTGACGACGCTGTCGACCGCGGCCTGGCGAACGATGGCCGGGTCGAACAGCGAGCGCCTTGTCGAGGTGGCCATGTCGCTCCTCCTACCGGCCGAGTTGCTCGACGACGGGACCGAGCGCCAATACCGGGAAGTACGTGAGCCCGACGACGATCACCACGACCCCGGTCAGCAGCCCAGCGAACAGCGGCGTGTCGGTCGGGAACGTGCCGGCCGACGGCGGGGTGGGCTGCTTGCGGGCAAGGCTGCCGGAGAGGGCGAGCGCGGGGACGATGAGCAGGAACCGTCCGGCCAGCATCGCCAGGCCGAGGGTCGTGTTGTACCAGTCGGTATTGCCGGCGAGTCCGCCGAAGGCGGAGCCGTTGTTGTTGCCCGCCGACGCGAACGCGTAGGTGACCTCGGACAGGCCGTGCGGTCCGGGATTGAGGATCGACGACGCGGCCGAGTCGAGGAGCACCGACGCGGCGGTGAAGCCGAGCACCACCACCGGCACGGCGAGGACGTAGAGGACGATGAGCTTCATGTCCTGGGCATGAACCTTCTTGCCCAGGTACTCCGGGGTGCGGCCGACCATGAGCCCGGCGATGAACACCGAAAGGATGGCGAAGATCAACATGCCGTAGAGGCCGGCGCCGACACCGCCGGGGCTGACCTCACCCAACATGATGTTGAACAGCGGCACCGCCCCGCCCCCCGGGGTCATGCTGTCGTGGGTGCAGTTGACCGATCCGGTCGAGGTGCCGGTAGTGGTCGCGGCGTAGAGGCCGCACGCGGCTGAGCCGAGGCGCACCTCTTTGCCTTCCATGTTCCCGCCGCCCTGTGTCGCGGTGGCGACTTGGGTTGCGCCGGCGTCGGTGAGTCGCGGGTTGCCGCCGGCCTCGAAGGCTTGCGCGAGCAACGCGCCGGCGATCCACAGCGTGAACATCGCGGCAAACACTGCCCACCCCTGCCGTTGGTTCTTGGCGAACCTGCCGAAGGTGTAGGTGAGCGCGAACGGGATGAGCAGGATGGCGAACAGTTCGAGCAGGTTCGTGAACCCATTGGGGTTTTCGAAGGGGTGCGCCGCGTTGGCGTTCAGCGGTCCGCCGCCATTGGTGCCGATCTCCTTGATGGCCTCCTGGCTGGCGATCGGGCCGCCGGCGATCGTCTGGCTCGATCCCTCGACCGTGGCAGCGTGGGTGAAGCCGTGGAAGTTCTGGATCATCCCTTGCGTGACGAACACGAGCGCGAACACCATCGACAGCGGCAGCAGGATGCGCGTCGTGGCTCGCGTGAGGTCAACCCAGAAGTTGCCGATCGTCGCCGACCGCCGCCGTGTCAGGCCGCGCACCAGCGCGATTGCGACGGCCATGCCGACCGCGGCCGACGCGAAGTTCTGCACCGCCAACCCGGACATCTGGGTGAGATGCGAGACCGTGTTCTCCGGCGCGTAGTTCTGCCAGTTCGTGTTGGTCACGAAGCTGACCGCGGTGTTGAACGACAACGTCTCCGGCACCCGGGCGACATCGGTCGGGTTCAACGGCAGCCACTCCTGCACCCGTTGCAGCACGTACAGGCCGAGCACCGAGATGAGCGAGAAGCTCAACAACCCGAACGCGTAGCTCTGCCAGCGCTGCTCCCCCTTGGGGTCGACACCGGTGAGGCGGTAGACAAGCCGCTCGACCGGTAGGAACACCCGATCGCCCGGCGCCGCGTCGCCGTCGCTTCCGAACACCTTGGCCATGTACCGGCCGAGGATCGGCGTCGCCGCGACCACACCGACGATCAGGACGACGAGCTGCAACCAGTTTGACGTCGTCATCAGAGCTTCTCTGGAACGAGGAGCGCGACGAGCAGATAGGCGGTCACGAGCACCGCCAGCACCAACCCGATCACGTTGTCTGCCGTCACGCTGCCACCTCTGTCGCAGGTGTGGACTCCGGTGACGCCGGGACCGTCGCCGTGTCAGGGGCGCCGACGATGCGCGCGCAGGCACGGACGTAGAGCCCGGCGATGCCGAAGAAGGCGACCGCGAGGACAACGAACAGCAGGTCCTTCATGACCCACTCCTGGTCGGCGCCGCGCATACGGAGACGAGCAGTGACGTGACACGGAGATCTGCGGTCATGGCCTGACCGTATGACCCTGGTCAGGCCGATCCCACAGCCTTCACGCCTTCTTAGTATCCCGCCGACGTGTCTTAGCGCGTTCTTCACGCCGCCGCGGCAAACCATCGGTGATGCAGGTCAGAGCGCTATTGCGAAGAAATCTCTGACCCCCTTGGGCAGCAACTCAATCAGCTATCCCGGAAACTCCCGTCAGGGTGTGCTGCAACCCGCGGTCACGCTTCGGTGTTCACGCGACGTGTTCACGCGCGACGTGTCCGACGGCGCATCGGGCGACCGCTCCCAACGTGAAAGCGCCCTGCGGCGAGCCGAACCGGTGGAACAGTTCGGCGCGTAGTCGCTCGCGCTCGTCATCGGACAGAGCGACGCAGTAGGCGCCGGCAGGACCAACACCAGCGAGAAAGCCATCCCAAAGCTCGTCGAACGACGCGTAGGTGGATGTCACGTCGAGTGTTGACTCCGTGATGTCGTGGAGACCAACTGTCGAGAAGAGCTCGGCAATTTCGCCAGGCCGACCGAACCGCAAGGTCCGGGCTTCATCCGGAGCGTCGGGATCGATCGTGAGTGCGGCGTCCCAGAAGCCTCGCAACATCTCCATCTCGTTTTCGAAGTCCCACACGCAGGCAGCGACGGTCCCACCGGGTCGCACGACGCGCGCCATCTCCTGTCCCGCCTGCACGGGATCGGACACGAAGTGAAGCACAAGCTGTGCCATCGCATGATCGAAGCCGGCGGTTTCGAAGGGGATCGCCTCGGCCTGGCCCAGTTTCACCTCGACACCGGGGTGTCGCGCCGCACACGCATCCCGGAACGGCGGCGAAGGATCACAGGCACACACCGCATCAGCCCCGAGACGGGCGACGAGAACACTGGTGAGCGCGCCGGGACCACAGCCAACGTCAATGGCGGTGTGTCCATGCATGACTCCTGCAGCGTCGGAGAACCGTTCGGCCAATCCGGTCGAGTACCGACCCATGAACGAGTCGTAGGTCGCTCCGGCTACAGCGAACGTCTTTGCACCTTCGACGCCGTCCATCGAGCCTCCTCGGCTGTGGTTTGAGGTTCAATCCAACGACGAGGTTCACGAACCTCGTCTTCTTGAGGGCTTGGGTCAGTGGCTGAAGTTCACGTGGGGCAGGATCTTCTGGAGCCATTTGGGGGCGTACCAGTTCTTGTCTCCGAGCAGTGCCATCGTGGCGGGCACCAGCATGACACGCACCACAGTCGCGTCGAGCAGGACGGCCATGGCAAGGGTGAGGCCGAGTTCGGTCGGTGGGATCGGTCCGGTGATGCCGAAGGCGATGAAGACGACGATCATGATGATCGCCGCATTGGTGATCGGCCGGCCGGTACGGGCGATGCCTTCGCCGATCGCGCGGCGGGTGTCGCCGGTCGCTTGGAATCGTTCCTTGATCGCTGCGAGCAGGAACAGTTGGTAGTCCATCGACAGCCCAAACAACAGGGCGAAGAAAAACAGCGGCGCCCAGGCATCGACGAAGCCCTGGTGCTCGATGCCGACCAGGCCGGCACCGAAGCCGTGCTGAAACACGAGGGTGGCGAAACCGAACGCAGCGCCGACCGTGACCAGGTTCATCAGGATCGAGAACGTCGCGATGACAACGCTGCGGAACACCACCAGCAACAACACGAAGGCCACCACGAGGATCACCGCGATCGCATACGGGGCGCGCCCGGTGAGGACCGCGGTCAGGTCGTGGTTCTGAGCGGACGGTCCGCCGACGAGCGCGTTGGGAACCGAGTCGTCGAGGTTCGAGCGCAATGCATCGATCATGTCCGAGGTGGCCGGATCGTCGATCGGTGTGCCCGGGATAACCCGCACGACCACCCGACCAGTGGAGGCGGCCGGGGTGACGACGCGGGCATCGACGATGTTGTCTGTCGCGCGCGCTGAGTCGATGACCTGCTGTGCGTCGGCGGCGTCGACGGTCACGAAGGCCGGAGCTGCGGCACCGGGGCCGAAGGACTCGACGAGCATCTCGTAGCCGTCGCGGCTGGTGCGACCTTCGTCCACAACACGCGCACCGGGCATGCCGAGCTTCATCCCGAACGCCGGCACAATCAGCGCACCGAGCAGCACCAGGCCGATGGTCAACACCATGGCCGGGCGGCGCAGGGCGACTCCGGTCCACCTGGCCCAGCGGCCCTCGGCAACGATGTCGGGATCGGTCTCGCCGCGGGCGACGAGGACCTTGTCCCCCATCGCGACGAGTACGGCCGGCAGCAGCGTCAGCGCGGCGAGGGCGACGGCGATCACGGACAGGATCATGCCGAGCGCCATCGTCTGGAAGACCATCACGGGCACGAGGAACACCGCCGACAGCGAGAGCACGACGGTGAGGGCAGAGAGGAAGACCGCTTTGCCCGAGGTCGACATCGCGTTCTCGATCGCCTCGATCGCGTCCTTACCGTCGACGCGTTCCTCTCGGTAGCGGCTGACGATGAACAAGCTGTAGTCGATGCCAACCGCCAGGCCGATCATCATCGAGAAGTTCATCGACCACACCGACATCGGCGAAATCCAGCTCATCATGTGCAGTGCGGCAAAGCCGGTGGCGATGCCGACGATCGCCAGCAGAAGCGGAATCCCGGCGGCGATCATCGCCCCGAACGCAATGAACAGCATGATCAACGTCGGCAAACCCGAAAGCAGCTCCGCCTTGTGCAGCGCCTCTTCGTTCATGGTGTTGAAGTCGCTCCACACCGGCCACTCGCCCGTCACCTCCGATCGAGCACCGTCGATGACCGTGAGGCCGGCGACGTAGCCGCCAAGCTCGCCGGCCGCTACCGGACGGTCAGCATCGACGCCGACCTTCTGCTCGACAGGCACGAGTGCGGTCATCCCGTCCTGCGAGATCATCCCCGCCTCCGGGGGCATCGACAGCGGGTCGGCGACCGACACGACGCGGGGACCTTCACCAAGTTGTCGTACCAGCGCGCGCAAGCCTTCGGGGTTGTCGGCGATCGGCGTGTCCTGCCGATAGACGACGACGGGGTTCTCCGCCCCCAATGCAGGGAAGTCGGAGCGCAGCTCGGCGCGCACGGCCTGGGCCGTCGAGCCCTTCGCATCCCATCCGGCGCCCGACAGAGCACCAGTCAGCGATAGCGCCAACGGTGCGGCAGCAAGCGTGACCGCCAGCCAGACCAGGATGACGATGCGACGACGGCGTGCCATGGTGGCGGCCAGGCGTGAGAACAGGCCACGTTCGTCAGGTTCATGTGACGGTTCGTGATCGGCGGGCAGCGACGTCTCGATGACAGTGCTCATTGCGCTCCTCGGTATCGACACTCACAGGGATGGGCAGGCTCGGCGCTAGGCCTACGCCAACGGCACCGCCGCGACCGCGGCAATCAACCGCTGAGCCGCATCACCGGCGAGTTCCTCGAACGACGCACCTGTCATCAACTCGCGAGGGTCGGCGGCCGTGATCTTCGTTCCGCCCTCGGTCTCCGCAAGCACGACGTTGCACGGCAACATCAGGCTCACGGACTCATCGAGTTCGAGCGCCCTGTGTGCAAACGTCGGGTTGCATGCCCCAAGGATCTTCAACGGGGCACGATCAACCCCGAGCTTTGCCTTCAGCGTCGCGGCGACGTCGATCTCGGTCAGCACACCGAAGCCCTGCGCCGCCAGCGTGGCGCGCACAGCGACCTCAGCGTCTGCCATCGACAGCCGCGTGGTCGTCTCGATCACAGCCATCATGTGTCCCTTCGTTCGCAGGCCTGGATCTGGCCTTTCACCCCACAACGTATACCCCCATGGGTATATTCCGTGTCGGTACAATCGCTCGACGAAAGAAAGGTGACCTACGACTCTGTCTTCCGATAGCTGCAGGGTTCCATGCTCAACACCCGCCCCGATATGTCAGATCAGCGCCAACCACCCAGAGCCTCCGCCGAGAAGAGAGACAGGAACATGAGCGAACACGGTCACGGCAAGGTCGTCCTAGACGAGCTTCGGCCGCTGCAGCGTGAGCTGCGCCACGCAATCCCCGACATCTACAAAGGCTTCGGCGACTTCCACCATGCTGCCTTCGCTGCCGGTGCTCTCGACAGGAAGACCAAAGAACTGATCGCATTCGCGATTGCCATCACCCAACATTGCGACGGGTGCATCGCCGCACACGCCGAAGGTGCCGCCAAAGCTGGCGCGAATCGCCAGGAGGCCGCCGAAGCCATCGGCGTCGCCATGCTCATGAATGGCGGTCCAGCCACCATCTACGGCCCGCGCGCCTACGCGGCCTTCTGCGAGTTCACTCCCGAACCCCCATCGTGAGCCTCCTGCGGGTGCGGACCGCTCGGATTGGAATCAGGAGCGCTTGAGGAACATCTTCTCGCCATCTGCGACGCCGTACACAACGAATCTTGCAACACCCCTCGACACCCGACATTTCCGACAGCATGAGATCGACGCGAGCGAGTCGCGCGGCATGACGGCTGAACGTCTCTTCGGCGACCGCGCGACATGGTCCGCGCTGCTTGCAGCCGAATCAGCTGAGGGAGACTGCTCCGTATCGACGATTGATGTCCTCCCAGTCGATGACGTTCCACAGCGCGTCGATGTACTCGCCACGCCGGTTCTCGTACTGGAGGTAGTACGCGTGCTCCCAGACGTCCATGACCAAGAGTGGGGCCACGCCCTGTCCGACGTTGGCGTGATGGTCGTAGACCTGTTGGATCAGCAGGCGACGACCGTTTGGCTCGTAGCCGAGAATCGCCCAGCCTGAGCCCTGCACGCTCTCCGCCACAGCGGTCAATTGCGCACGTGCCGCGTCGAAGGATCCGAACGCCTCGTCGATCGCCGACCCAAGCGGCCCGCCAGGCGTACCGCCGCCATGTGGCGACAGGTTCGTCCAGAAGATGCTGTGCAACAGATGACCGGACAGGTTGAACGCGAGGGTCTTCTCGAGGCCGACGATCGCTGCGAAGTCGCGGGCTGACCGGGCTTCCGCGAGTCGTTCGAGCGCACTGTTCAGACCCTTGACGTAAGCGGCGTGATGCTTCGAGTGGTGCAGCTGCATTATCCGACCCGCCACATGCGGTTCGAGAGCGCCGTAGTCGTACTTGAGATCAGGGAGCTCATAGGAAGTCATAAGCGGTAGTCCTTTCTTTTGATGACGCACTCGCGAAGAACCAATGGTGCGGATACTCCTTCGACTTTGCAGAACCTCACGGTAAGGCCCATCCCAGTGACCAGGACTCCGTGGCGCCCTCTCCGGCGGCGACGGCAAACACATCGAGCGCGTGCGCGATCGCAGCACGGTCACCTGGGGAGAGGTGCTTGAGAATCGACGTGAGATCGCGCCGTCGAGCTCTCGTCACGCGCTCGACCACGCTGCGGCCAGTGGCGGTGAGTGAGAGGTGAATCTCGCGTCGATCGATCGGGCTCGCGTGTCGCGCGACGAGTCGTTTCGTAACCAGCCGATCAACCAGTCGCGTGATCGACGATGGGTGTACGTCGAGGGCATCGGCCAAGGCGCTGGAGGACGTCGGGCCGCGCTGTGCGATGAACACCAATGCTCGGAACTGCGGCAATGTCAAGTCGTCGGGCAGGACTGCGAGCGAACGAGCAGCGACGCCGACAAGAGCACGTGAGGCCCGCAAGACGGATTCGACACTCGTTTCGAGTGCCGAGTCGCTGGCAATGCTTTTGGACATACTTGCAGCATAGCAATCATTGTTGTCCACCAACTAGCCTCACGACATGGCACGCCACGATCAGTACACCGAACGGCTGCGGGGTCTCGGGCGCCGGTCGCGCGAGGTGCTCCTCCTTGCCGCAATCGTCGGCGCGGCGACGGGTTTAGGCGTCGCCGGATTCGACCGCGGGGTTCACGCGCTGCTGGATCGGACGATGCGGGTCCCCTTGTGGCTAGCCGCCGGTCTTCCCTCGGTCGGCCTTGCGGTCGGCGGTCTCGCGTTGCGTTACCTCGGCCGGCGTGCGTCGCCGAGGCAACCGGCCGACCCGGCTTCATCGTGCCAGGCCTCTTCGCTGCGGTGACCGCGGAGCTGGTCATGGGTCGGGTCTCTGTCACCCCGTATCAGCAGCACCGGGAGAACCGAAGGAGCCGTCGTCGTAACACCGGCGCCGTGCGCGCACTCGTTCTTGACGTTCCTTGGCGCGCGTCTGCTCCTCCATGAAGTCCATCGTCGTAGCAATCATCAGCCGCCATCGGGCAGGCCAGTGGGTGCGCTACGGAAACTCGGCGAGCCAATCGGCCATATCACCGAGCATCGCCGCGCTGAGACCGTGGCCTCCGTCGTGTTCACTCATGACGACCTCGGCCCCCGCGCGCTCGAGGTTCCTTGCCTGGTTTCGACTGCGCTCCAACGGCACGTTGGGGTCATTGCGTCCAGCCAGGACGAGCGCTCTGGTGCCTTTCGCCGCGGCCAGATCCAGCGTCTGGCCGTCGACGTCGACAATGGTGCCGCAGCACCAGAATCCCGCGGGTCGTGACGATTCCGGGGTCGCGTAGGCCAGCCACGCAGCCAGTCCAGCGCCCTGGGAGAATCCACCGACGACCACCTCGCTACGCGCGATCCCCAGTCGAGCGCAGGCCGAACCGATCAGGCCATCCAGGCCATCGAGCGCCGATGCAAAGGAGGCGCCGTCAGGTCGCCATGCGTCGTCGAAGTCGTACCAACTGGCACCGCCACCGGCCACGTCGATCTGGCCTCGGGGGCTCAACGTGAAGAAGCGCCCATCGGGGTCGACATGAGGGGCGATCGGCGCAAGGTCGTGCTGCGTTGCGCCATACCCGTGCAAGAGCACCAGTAGGCGTTCAGGGTGGCCCCGTCCGTCGAGCCGGAATGAGAAATCACTCATCGAGACAACGCCGCGATGCTCTCGCCGAACCCATAGCAGGACATGTGGGCCCCCATCGGCTGGTCGTGATACAGGGCCGCGCCAGGTTCGCCGGCCGCGGCACCGGCGACGACCATCAGGGGTAGCAGGTGTTCTTCGCGGGGATGCGCGGCCCGGGCTGCCGGTGCGTCGGCCCAGTGGGTGAGTTCGCGTCGGCGCTGCTCCGGATCGGCCGTGCACGCGGCGGTGAGCCACTCGTCGAACGCCGCCGAGTCCGGTTCGGATTGTGCGGTACCGAACGCGTTCATGTTGTGGTACGTCAGTCCGCTGCCGACGATGAGCACGCCCTCGCTGCGCAATGGAGCGATCGCCTCACCCAGGGCGAGGTGGAATGCGGCGTCGAGATCGTTGCGCAGGGAAAGTTGCACGATCGGGATGTCGGCGTCCGGATACATCAACAGAAACGGGACGAACACGCCGTGGTCGAAGCCGCGTTGGGCGTCGGACCGGTGCGCAATCCCCGACTCGTCAAGCAGTGCGGCGATCCGGTCTGCAAGCTCGGGCGACCCCGGAGCCGGATAGCTGAGCTCATAGGTGTGCGGCGGGAAACCGTAGTAGCAGTCATCGCGTCGCCTCAGAATCCGGGAAACACACTTCGGACAGCTTCCATCGTGATCGGCCCCGTGAGTTCCATCGACGATGAGGCGAGGCCGGGCCCACTCCGCCCGTAGATCAGCCGCACAAACGCAGCCGTCGTTGTCGTCATGGCACCGTCACTGACATCATCAACGGACCGTGGTGCGAGCCCCACCGGTTCGCCGAGGCGCATCGTCAGTTCTCGGCCACTGTCAACGAGTCGGACGGCAAGCGTCGACGCTGCACCCTTGAGCGGCACGGCCAGCCGCCCGAACAACGCCATGACGACACTGTCGAGGATGGTGGCCGCTACCGACGGAGCAAGCTCGGCTTCGGGTTGGCGGGCAATCTCGATGTCCCAGGTGTGCACGGCGTGTTCCGACAAGCGGAAGGCGGCGAAGGCCTCCACCGGTAACGGCCCAGTGAAGAACGGGACACGCACCTCGGCCAACTGGGAATCGGTCAGCCGCTCGAACGCGTCAACCAGAAGACGGTCCGCGCCGATCGCTCGCTGCACCACGGCCCGGCCGTCCAACGCGTCGTAGATGTCCCAGATCGCCTGCATGTCCTCGCGGGCAACAGGTTCCGCGGAGCCGGCCACCCCATTGGTGAGGCCGGCCATGGCGATTTCGGCTCCGGCTCCGACATGGGCCGCTACTTGTGCGACCGACCATTCAGCGCACGCCGATGGCGAATCGAGCGTCGCGTCGTCAGCCGTTTCGAGCAGCGCCCGCAAATGCTCGACCGATTCCGCGAGTTGCGTGAGAGCGGGCCCCTGCTCAGCCATATTGAACCTCCGAACCTTCTTCTGTTCTCCCGGCGACGAACACGATTACCCCTCGATCCGCGACATAGCGACAGTCCCCTGTCGGCGATCGAGCCACGATTATGGTTCCCTATCTTCAGGTTCACACGATTCGTGTGGCCAGTTACCTATTGTAATTGACCACATCCTCAGTCATCATAAAAGTATGCGCAAGAAGGCACTCCGACATACGTCAGGAACGCCGGAGGAACCATGACGCAACCACCGGCGCTCGACAGCACCAGACTCGCACCCGACGACTGCCCGGTCCGCGATGTCCTGAACCGTATCGGCGACAAGTGGTCCGTTCTGGTGCTGCACCTGCTTGCGGGCCGCACCCGACGATTCACCGAACTGAAGAACGCCATCGACGGCATCAGTCAACGCATGCTCACCGTCACCCTGCGCGGCCTCGAACGAGACGGCCTCGTCTCCCGCACGGTGTATGCCGTCGTTCCACCCCGTGTCGACTACGCCCTCACCGAACTCGGCGAGAGTCTCTCGGACACCATCACCAATCTCGTGACGTGGGCCGAACACAATCGCCCGCTCATCGATCATGCCCGCAACGAATTCGACCACCGAGCAGCGTTCACCGGATGAAGACCTAACACGGTGTTGAACATCTCGTGATCGGCGTTCGCGATCGGTCGCGGGTTGGTTCATCGTGTGCCCGCGCTCAAGTGGTGGCTCGCATTCCGGAGCGGATGTCAGTTCCAGGCTCGGCGCGTGCGAGGCATGCCGCTCGTGCCATCGCTGTCGGGAACGACGCCGAGTACCTGGTGGATGCTGAGCCCGCCGTCTTCGAACCCGACAGCGGAGGCCGCCATGTAGAGCAGCCAGACACGTGCCCGTCCCTCGCCGACGAGTTCGACCGCCCGCGACCATTGGTCCTGCAGGTTGGCGACCCAGTGGCGCAGGGTCTGGACGTAGTGCTCTCGGAGCGACTCGACGTCGCGTACCTCGAAGCCGGCGTGTTCCATGGCGAGGGCGACGTCGCCGACGTCGATGAGCTCGCCGTCGGGGAACACGTAGCGGTAGACGAAGCTGCGGGTACTGAGCTTGGAGCCGCCGACGGAGGAGATGGCGTGGTTGAGAAGCCGCCCGCCGGGCCGAAGCAACCGGTGCAGGGTGGAGAAGTACTCAGCCATGCGGCGCTTGCCGACGTGCTCGAACATGCCGATCGAGGAGATGGCATCGAACTGCTCGTGCGGCAGGTCCCGATAGTCCTGGAGCCGGATCTCCACCGCGTCGCCGAGCCCGGCCGCCTTGACGCGTTCGCGGGCGTCCGCTGCTTGTTCCCGGCTGAGTGTGATTCCTACGACCTGGGCGTCGTGATGGGCTGCGGCGTGCATAGCCATCGATCCCCAGCCACATCCGACGTCGAGGAGCCGCATGCCGGGTCGCTCGTGGAGTCCGAGCTTGCGGCAGATCAGCTCGTGCTTCGCCGACTGCGCTTCCTCGAGCGTGGTGTCGGGCTCAGTGAAACGGCCACACGAGTAGGTCATTGCTTCGCCGAGGAGCAACCGGTAGAAGTCGTTGCCGACGTCGTAGTGATGGCTGATCGCGGCGGCGTCACGGCCCTTGGTGTGGTGCCACAGGCTCGGCCTTGCCTCTTCCGCGGGTGGCGGGATCGGACGGCCGACCACGTTCAGTTCGCGCGCTGCGCGGAGCACGGCGGGCAGAGCCCGCGGATCATGAGGGAGTCGGCGGCCGGCGGGGCGAAGCGCCGCGAGCAACTCGATCAGATCGCCGTCAAAGTCCAGGTCGCCGGCGACGAAGGCTCGAGCGACACCCAGCTCACCGGGCGCCCACAAGATCCGGCGAACCGCGTCCGCCGTGCGTACCCGCAAGGTCCCGGCGCTGTCGGCGGGCCCGCACCCACTGCCGTCCCACAGCTCCACCCGCACGGGAAGGGCTCCCGTGAACGCCGCGAGCATCGGTTCGATGACCGCCGCGACAGGGCGATCCGGCCCATCGGCCAATGGCGACGGCCCGGCGGAGCAGCTGGGCGGTCCGATCGGGTTGGGCTTTGGTGCGGGTCTCGTTGGGCGATGGTCACGATCGTCTCCCATCTACTGCGGTGTACTGCTCGACGCCATAAGGCTCGGCCGTGGAGGTCGCGCACTCGAACGCCCGGGCGAGCTGTGGCGTCGCCTCCAGCGCCACGTTCGCCGTGCGGCCGGAAGCGACCTGCGACGTGTCGACCATAGAGAGCTGCACGGCGTGCTCCCTTCTCCGCGCGACCCGGCGATGGGCCGCTCGCTCCGTCAACCAAGCGAGCAAGCGGAGCAGTTGCTCCGGTACGGTCGCCTGGTGACTGATCGCTTTCCGGGACGTCCTCTCGAACGTTCCTCCACAACCTGTCGACCTTCTTATCAGAAGGCAGCGCCGTGCGTCTCTCGAGGTGGAGAAGTACCGCTCAGCGCATGGAGTCCGGATTCAGCACGAGCGCTTCAGTCGCATCGCCGAGGTCCGCCTCTGCCCTGTACTCCAGCACGTCGCCCGGCTGGCAGTCCAGCGCGGCGCAGATCGCGTCGAGTGTCGAGAACCGAATCACGCGTGCCCGTCCATTCTTGAGTGTGGAAATGTTCGCCACCGTGATACCGACCCGCTCGGCGAGTTCGGTGACGCTCATCTTCCGTCTCGCGAGCATGACGTCGAGGTTCACAGCTATCGCCATTGGGTCCAGCTCACACCGTCAGGTCGTTCTCGGACTGCAGTTCGACGGCACGTTGCAGCAGCCGCTCGAACAACGACGCTGACGAAGCGATAGTCAGAAGGACAACGGTTGGGACGAGCCCCAGAAACAGCGCGACAGGAGGCTCATCGCCGACGAACAGGAGGATGACGACCCCAACAACGACGAAGCCGATCGTCACACGTGCGCAGTCCCGGATGAGACGTGACGCCCTGAGCGAATGAACCGAGAACGCGCTCTCCCCCGTCCCGATGAAGCCGAGCAGCTTGAACCCCTGGAACAGAGCCATGAAGAACGGGATCGAGCCCACGTACACGAACCAGAGGAACGGGTCGTGGAAATAGATTTCCACCAGCGTGGCGTTCGTGTTCCTGCCCTCGACGTGCGGCTCGAACAGCAGGCCGGCGAGGACAACCACGCCGACGAGCACGGTGACCGCCCGGAGTAGCACCGTAGATGGCCGTCCCGATTGCCGAAGGCGAGCCAGATGCATGTATCGATTATCGATGTGGGTTTATCGTTTGTCAATCGGCAGGTCCCTGGTTGCCACCGTCCTCACGGCGGCGCCGAGCGCCGACGGCCCTTTCAGCCAGCGCACTGAACGACCAAAGCCGCGAAGGTCTCCCCGTCAGCTCCTCGTGGAACAGCCACCTCCGGTCGGGTCAACCGACCGTGAATTGGTGCTGCATGCCTTCCTCGTAATGGGTGCGGGCGTCCGGTGCAGGGGGCCCGTCGCCAGCTCCGACGGGGATGGGGCAGATGACGACGTAGTCGCCGGGTGTGAGTTCAGCAAGAGCAAAGCTGGACTGTCCCGGGGCGACGAAGCCGACACCGACTTCGGTCATGTCGGCAAGACCTGTCTCGTCGGACTGAGCGAGAAGCTCGGCGAAGTCAGTGTCCACGCCGTCGTCGCGGCGCAGGACAGACAGCAGGTGGATCTCAGATCCGTCGTTGGTGAGCTCGAAGCTCGTAACACCGGCGGGCAAGGTGTCGGGGATGCCGTCGAAGTGGTATTCGGTAAGGCTGACCTTCTCGATGTTCCAACCGCATGATTCGACGCCGGCTTTGTGCCAGTTCGTCTGCGCTTCGGTGAAGTCGGGGCTCTCGAACTCACTGCCGTCGCCGTCATTGGCGACGCCTTCAGCGGTCGCGAGCATCGTCTCCACATCGGAGCGTACCGATGCCGGTGTGACGGCAAGCATGCGTTCGACCTCGACGACGATCGCGGCGGCGAAGGCCTTGGCAGCGGCGACGTCGCCTTCCTCACCGGAGTCGGCTCGCCCGGCTTCTTCGACCTTGAGGACCGCCTTACAGAACGTCGCCAGTTCACTGTCAGGCTTTTTGTCGGGGGATGCAGCGTCGTCGTCGTCGCCGCACGCTGCAGCGAACACGGACAGGCACACCAGCACAGCGGCGATCCGGAAGCGCGCTCGGCGCGCCGGGGTGGGGGTCTCGACGGTCATCGGGCGCTCCTGAGTGTGTTGGACGGAAATGATCGGTTCGGTTTGAAGTCGCCGCCTGGATTGGCGTGCGGCGAGGGCGACGACAACGAGGCCGCGGACGGCCACGATGACGCTCGTAAAGAGCGGGCTAGATACTCGAAGCCGGGCGCGATGGCGACCGGCAGGTTCTTGAACGAGATGATCGTGGGGGCACGATCGACAATCTGGTTGGGTGTTTCATGCCGTCCTCTAGATGGCACTGATACAACGCTCCGCATCGTAACCCTGCGGGCCGCAGCTCGACCCGTACCAGCAGCCCGACCGGTGACCACGATCGAAGCCTATACAGCCCGCGTCGCCGGCGACATGGTGACAACCCCCGACCATCAGGAGTGCTGGCAACCCACCCCTGGCGGGTGCTCACACCGTCGACCGCCTACCGCGCAGGTAGCTCGATGACGGGGCGGCGACGTGCCGGTATTGCCCGATGAGCCGGCATACCTTTTACAAATCGCTCAGCCGCTCCGAGAAAGGGTCGGGACTGCCGCACGGGCTGCGCTCGCTGGCTACGCCTGGGTGGATGGCCGACGGGCCGGCACGTGTCGCCAACGCGCATGGTCGCCGGTTCTTGGTGCGACACGACAATCTGGACGTCGAACACGCTCCAGATCCGACCGCGTCGCCGCGACGAGCTCCACCAGCTATCACATATTGGTAGCATCGGAGTATGGCTTCGTCTCGCACCACCTTCACTCTCGACGACGAGCTCGCCGAGCGCGCCCGCCAGCTCGGGGTCAACATCTCGGCGGCCGCCCGTGAGGGAGTCGCTGCAGCGGTGCGTGCGGCGCTGGCACGATCCGACCGTGCGGCGTACCAACGACATCCTGAACGTCCGGATCCATTCTGGGCCGAAGCCGAGTCGTGGGGTGACGAATGACGAGAGGAGAGATCTGGCTGGCGCAGGTGGGTCGCAAGAAACGCCCGGTCTTGGTCTTGACCCGCCCCGAGGTGCTCGACGTGCGCACTCTCGTCACGGTCGTTGAAGTCACCACTTCCATCCGGGGCCTCGCCGCTGAGGTCTCGATTGACTACGCCGCGGTAGGACTCGACCGGCCATCTGTCATCAATTGCGACGGCATCCACACGGTCACCCAGGACTCGCTCGCCACCCACGTCGGCGAAGTGGGCAACGACACGATGCGCAGGGTGTGCTCAGCCGTCAGCTATGCGCTCGGATGTTGACGCGACGATGCACCCTGTTGGCGGGTTCGGCCGCAACTCCGGTCCGTCGCCGACCGGGTATCGCCGGATCGTCGATCGAGGCCGCGACCGATGGTGCTCAGAACGCGCGCCCCGAATCGCCCAGGAGCGTCGCATCGTGTGAGTTGAAGATGAGGTGCGCGCGCCGCTTGAGGACACTGATGCAACGCTTCGCACCGTAACCCTGATGGCCGCTGGACCAGAGGACCGGTTCCCGAGGACGCGGAGGCATCCCCCCGCCGACGCGGGACGAAGGTTCGCTGCTCGCCGCCGTCTGGTCAGCTTTGGCGGGCGGTGATCAGCCAGGCAGCGGATCCGAGGAGCACACCGTCGGCGGTCTCGCTGGCGCTGCGACGCCGGTGGAGTTCGGCCATGGCGTCCTCTCGGCTCGCGTCGTCGAGACTGCTGGCCAGACCGCGGACGATGCCCAGATCAGTGACGAACCCCCAAACCTCCTCGGTGGTGTGTCCAAGCCACATCGGTTCGGAGATGGAGCTCAGGTGGCCGATGACAAGCACGCTGCGGCCAGGAGCGCGAAGCCGGCCGAGCCGCCGTTCAGTCAACGGCCAGTGCGGCATGCCAGGCCTTGCGGACGAGCCGTTCCAACACGTCCAGGTCGATCTGGTCGAACCGCTTCAAGTAGACGCAGCTCTTGCCCGTCGTGTGGGGACCCAGCGCATCGAGCAACGGATCCGGCGCGGCGTAGCCGTCGTGTATCCCGTACATGGTCAGAGCGGCCTTCCGTGGCGAAAACCCGACGACAGGCCATTCGTTGGTGCCCATCGTGTTCGTATGCGCCAGGTTGCCAAAACCGACGATCGAGGGACCCCACATCGCTGCCTTCTCACCGGTCACGCGCTCGAGGAACGCTCGCAGCGCGTGACCGTCCGCTCGGCGACGCTCGTTGGGCACCGAATCGAGGAACGCAGAGACGTCTTCGCCCGTTGGACGCGTCTTGATCGTTGCCATGGTCTGAGTGTGCCATGACCGCCTCGACGCGAGCCTTGTTCACGCTCCGTGGCACCACGGAATGCGAGGTTGAGGTCTCCCACGCAAACGTGCAAGGGTTCAGAGCGTGAGGCCCGCGGGAACCATGGTGGTCTCACCCTCGGACGATGCACACTCCGCCATCGTGGGCTTCGCGCTGGCGGCACCAACATCTCGCCATCCACAGAACAATGCCAGTAATCATGCGGACACACCTGGGAGGGCAACAATGATTTTCAAACGCACGCGCGGCCTGCTCGCGACGGCCGCCTTCGTCGTTGTGCTCGTGCCAAGCACGGCATACGCAAACGGCAATGGCCACGGCCACGGCCATGGAGACTCACCGCCGCCGACTCTGTCTGCACCGCTTGCCCAGGGCCTCGCCGGTCCGTTGCAGATCGCCGTCGGCGACAGGAAGACGGTCTACGTGGCGCAGGCCTTCGCCGGGTTGCTGACCAAGATCGGCCGCAACGGAACCCAAAACATTGCGACGAACCCGGGTGGCGAGATCGCCGGAGTCGATGTCCGCGACAACAACACCGTCCTGTACACGTCGACAAATCCCGATGCGAATGGCGTCGTGACGACAGCCGCTCTCAGCCGCATCGACCGCGGATCCTCGTCGATCGTCGCCGACATCTACAACTACGAAGCCACGCAGAACCCGGACCAAGGAGTTACCTACGGGTTCGAATCGATCCCAGCAGACTGCGCTGCACAGTGGCCGGTAGAAGCCGGACCGGCGTCATACACGGGTGGCATCGATACTCACCCCTACGCCGTTGCCTCCGCAGGCAACAAGACCTACGTTGCCGACGCTGCAATGAACGCGATCCTCGAGATCAACCGCAAGGGCGACATCCGTACCGTGGCAGTCCTGCCGCCACAGCCCTTGGTGCTCTCGGCAGAGGCCGTTGCCGCTAACCAATTCCCTGCATGCGTGACTGGGCTCACGTACAACTTCGAGCCGGTGCCCACCGACGTCGAAGTCGGTCGCAACGGCATGTTGTACGTCACGACGCTTCCAGGCGGCCCCGAGGACCCGAGCCTCGGCGCACGCGGATCGGTCTACAAGGTCAACCCATGGACAGGCGAGTCCACCCAGATCGCGACCGGGTTCCTTGGGGCAACCAACCTGGCACTCGGTCACCATGGCCAGATCTTCGTGTCCGAGCTGTTCGGCGGCAAGATCTCGCGAGTCGTCAACGGTGCGCCGGAGACTGTGCTCGCGCTGGCTTCGCCGGCCGGGCTCGAGTACGCCGACGGCAAGCTCTATGTCAGCTACGACGTCTTCGCCAATGGGTCGGTGGCAACGATTGAGCTCAACCACCACGACGACTGAATGAGGTATCGACTTGCTGTCGCGCGTCCTTGACGCGCGACAGCAAGTCGGTAATCCTGCGTCGCGTAGCGACCCACCGCGCCTGCATCGCGCGCAACAAAACCGGATTGTCCAGGGCGCGCGCTCGACGTCACCGCCACTGCTGGCCTCAGCTTCCACGAGAGCATGCCGCCCAGCCCGGAGAGTGGATGCCGCGCTCGCCTTAGGCGTTGTCAGCCACGGCTGATCGCAGGAGGGCGCGGGCAGACCACCGCATGACCCCGATTGCCTCTTCCCTGGTCAACCCGGCGACGTCGGTCAGCCAGACGAACGCTTCGATTCCCGTCGCACTCCGAACGGCGAGCACCAGTCGACGTCGTTCACTCTCGGGCATCTCGGACTCGAGTGGTGCGAGCGCCTCGTCGATCCACTTGATCGCGCGCCCTTGCCGCAGGGGAAGATCTGCGCGTTGGGCCGAGTCGGTCTCGAGCGACAGCCGCAGCATCGTTCGCTGCTGCCGCTCGTTCTCCAGAGTCGACCGCGTGAACGCGTCGATCACGATCTCCAGCCGAGTCGGCGCGTCGGAAGGTGCATCGGCGGGCAGCAAGGTCTGAGCAGCAGACTCCGGGTGCGCGGCGACCAGGAGCGCAGCTTGGCTCCGAAAGTAACGGTAGGCGGTGGCGCGGGAGACCGAGGCCGCCTCCGCCGCAGCCTCGACGGTGGGGGTTTCGCCACGGGCCACCAGCTCACGTGCGGCGTCGATAAGCGCCTCACGCGTGCGGCGCTTCTGATCGACGCGTCCTTCTAGCTCGTAGTTGGTTGACATCGCCATTCATGATACCTATTCTCGTGATGAGACTTCAGTCTTATAACCGACGGCAGGAGACCCACCATGACAGGTTCAGCCCCGATCATCCGAGCCCCTGGCGAAGGCGATCAGCGATCGTTCTTCGGAGGTGGCCACCACACGTGGAAACTGATGGCCGAGGACACCGGCGGCGCATTCTTCATCTTCGAGGACGTCCTGGTGCGC
The DNA here is from genome assembly GCA_963785035.1 of uncultured Acidimicrobiia bacterium. Classification (GTDB taxonomy): domain Bacteria; phylum Actinomycetota; class Acidimicrobiia; order IMCC26256; family CAWATG01; genus CAWATG01. Next base: position 3,318 of record CAWATG010000015.1, on the reverse strand, counting down.
GGCAAGACCACCCCGTTCCACAAGCATCCCGAGGCCGACGAAACGGTCTATGTCCTGGAGGGCGAGATCCTCGTCAACGTGGATGGCAGCGAGAGGCACGTCAGTCCGGGCGGACTGACCTTCACTCCTCGAGGCGTGCCGCACGCATTCCTCGTGGTCTCGGACCACGCTCGGCTGCTGTTCCTGCAGACGCCGGGGATCGGCCAGGCGTTCTACCGGGACGCGAGCGAGGCGGGAAACGCGTCGGAGACGGTCGACATTGCCCGCGTCCAGGCATCGGCGAGGGCGAATCCCCACGGTATCGAGCTCCTCGGACCACCGCCCTTCACCTCGTAGCGATCCGTCGTGAGCGACACCGACGACACGTTATTGGAGATCGCCCCTGCGTGACGGCGAGACCGCCAGGCCCGGCCTCTCGCGTGGCACAACCGCCGTCGGTAGAGGCGGAAACCAGCGAGTGCCGGCCGCTGTAACCTGCGCCTGACACATAGATATCTATGGGTTAGAGCGTTCTTGTGCTCCAATCAATAGACTTCTAGGTTTTACATGCCGACACTTGCTCCGCCGCGTAACTCATAGTAATCTCCGTGTTAGAGTCTCTAATCCCGCCAACACGGAGGATTCTCGTGATCGAGCGGATGAACTTCACAGTCGAAGAGTGGGAGGCCCTGCTTGGCCGGCAGGTCCGCGCTGCCCGTGTCGCCGGCGGCCTCGACCAGGCACAGCTCGCCTCTCTGGCCAACGTGTCCCTCGCGACGCTCTCGAACCTGGAGCGCGGCAAGGGCTCGACGCTCAAGACGGTCGTTGCGGTTGCTCGTGCGCTGGGACGAACGGACTGGTTGGAGAACCTTGCACCCGAGGTCACCGTCTCCCCCATGCAAATGCTGCGAGCCAAGCGGACGTCGCAGGGTCCGGTGCGGGTACGGACTCGGCGAAAGCAACTCTCCTGAGCGATGCCCTATGAACCGGTCGACGTCATCGAGGTCAGATGCTGGGGCACACGAGTCGGCGCGGTAGCGCTCGACCCGGGCTCGGGTTTCTACGTCTTCGAGTACGACCCGAAGTGGTCGGACACCGGCGTGCAACTCGCACCGACGACCATGCCCGTTGACGTTCGGACGAAGACGTTCGTTTTTCCGAACCTTCCGCCGGCCACGTATCAGCGCCTTCCGTCGATGCTCGCGGACTCACTCCCCGACGATTTCGGCAACGCGTTGACGACGGCCTATCTCGCACATGAAGGCGTGCGACCCGCGGCCATCACACCATTGGACCGGCTCGCCTATCTCGGCAACCGGGGCATGGGCGCATTGGAGTTTCGTCCGCTGCGCGGTCCCCGCACACGCAAGTCCACGGCGCTTCATCTCTCGGAGCTTGTCGTTGCCGCGCGGAGTGCCCTCAACGGCGAGATCGACAGTGAGTCCGGCGCGACGGACGCCATCAAGCACCTGATCGCCGTCGGCACGTCAGCGGGAGGAGCGCGCGCAAAGGCGGTCGTCGCGCTCAACCCGACCACAAACGAGTTGCGCTCCGGTCAGGTGCCGACGGACCCCGGTTTCGAGCACTGGTTGTTGAAGCTCGACGGTGTCAGGCCCGACCTTGACCTTGGCGTCTCCGGGAACTTCGGACGTATCGAATACGCATACTCGAAGATGGCGGCGGCGGCGGGAATCGAGATGACCGAATGCCGTCTCTTGGAGGAAGGCGGCCGCGCGCACTTCATGACGCGACGCTTCGACCGCACCAAAGACGGCGAGAAGATCCACGTCCAGTCGCTGTGCGCGCTCGCCCATCTCGATTTCAAACAAATCGGCGTGCACGATTACGCACAGCTCTTCCAGCAGATCGACCACCTCGGTCTCGGAGCAGCGACGCGAGCGGAGGCATTCCGCAGAATGGTGTTCAACGTCGCCGCCGCCAACTGCGACGACCACTCGAAGAACTTCTCCTTCACGTTGGCGGAGGGCGGCGACTGGCGGCTCGCGCCCGCATATGACGTCACCCACGCGCACGCCCCCGAGAGCGACTGGACCCACGAGCACCTGATGGCCGTCAACGGAAAAAGATCGGCAATCAGTCGAGACGATGTCGACACCGTCGCCGACCGCTTCGGAGTGCCGGGTGCGGCGAGCATCGTCAAGCAGGTCCTCGCCGCCGTTGACGAATGGCAGCGCCACGCGGACGACGCGGACGTGCCGGGTGCTGTCGCGCGAACCGTCTCCGATCACATCGACCGCTGGTTGACACCACTGCGTTGACCTGACTGCCGCGACCGTCGGGGAACGGTGATGGTGGTGGCGGTCATCGTGAGGATCGCGCCGGTGAAGTGCGCGCCGAGATTGTCGTTACTGCCAGCGCGGAGGATGTCCGACCAGAGCTGCGCACGCTCCGCGCCCGTCGCAGAACGAACACAGGAGCGGACATCGCACGGTTATCAAAGCCCGGCACGCGTGTGACAGGTTGGCCCCAGTGTTAGGCCGCCACAGTAGGTCAGGCAGGCGCCAGGAGATCGGAGTGGGACTCGACGCTGCCGGGGAGGACCTCCAGCTCGACGTTCCCGTCGGCATCGACGGCCACGACCCGGGCGACCTTCGGATCAGCGTCCTCGTCGCCCACCACCACGTGGCGGCCGACCGACAGCTCGACGCCAGGTCGGACGTCAGCCGCCCGGGCCCACAGACGCCGGTCGTTGGTCATGTCCATGAAGTCGACAGCGATCTCGTAGTCATCAGGCACGAGGGATCCTCCTTCCATGTCATAACAGGCTACCCCTCGGGTGGTCTCCCCGGGTTTGGGATCGGCTCGTCGAAACAGCGGTCGGGCCGGAGCGGAAGTGGTTGCGTCACGCATCCGAACCTATCGGGTCGCTCGGTCCGGTCTCGTGCGATCGGTGCGTGCCCGAGATCCCGACCTCGCCACCTTATACGCCGCATCCGCCGCGCATCTGTGGGTCGCCGCCCAGATGGACCACGACGACTGCGGCCAGGACTCGTCGCCACAGCCGTCGAGCGGCTCGTAGGCTCGACGCCATGTCGCTCCACATCCAGGCCACCAACCGACGCTGAGGTGTCGCGCATGGCCACCCTGATCTACGTCACCAACGTGTCCCTCGACGGCTACATCGAAGACGCAAACGGCGCCTTCGACTGGGCTCCGCGGGACGACGACGTGTTCGCAGCCATAACCACCCTCATCGAATCCGTCGGCACGTTCCTCTACGGTCGGCGCCTCTACGAGACGATGTCCGTCTGGGAGACAAACCCGGCACCCGCCGAGCAGTCAGATCTCACCGCCGTTTTTGCGCGTGCCTGGCAGGCC
>CAWATG010000014.1:0-40288 GCA_963785035.1 uncultured Acidimicrobiia bacterium | reverse complement strand
ACGAGGTTCGGTGCGTAATTCGGCCGCAGTTCGAGGAAACTGTGGGCGTCGAGGACGTCGCCGATAACGGTCCGTATGTCATAGGCCGCCGTCGCGACGGTAGGCACCGAGGCGGCTGCGACAAGGCAGTCCCGGTCGACCGGATCGTCGCAGCTGAAGCGAGGCGCCTCGTCGATGTTGTTGCTCGGCAAATAGGACAACAGCATCGCCAACGTGCTCGGAGGCGCTGTCCTCGTCGGCGACAACGAGCGAGGCGACTCCGCTGTGCTGATCATGGATCGACGAGCCGCCCAAGCGATCTCGGTCGAGGATGATGCCGGTGAGCTCGGCGACCGATTCGGCCGCTGACAAAGGAGAATGCGTCGCGGGTCATGATCACATGGTCCACGAGACCGAGGCACAGCGCAGGGCCCGAGACACACGCGCCTGTCACCACGATGATGGTGGGAACGACGCCGGAGGCGTCGACGAGAGAGCGGGCGCAACGGCCCCAACCGTGCAGCGACGCCACCCCTTCGCGAATGTCTGCGCCGGCGGTATCGAGCCATGCCACAAAGGGAATACCGAGCTCGACCGCGCGCTGGATGGCCGTTTCCATTGCCTCGGCGCCCGCAACGCCGACAGCTCCGTGGTGGGCGCCGCCCGCGATGCGAAGTTCGACCACCCGGCGACCATCGATTTCGATGACGAACGCACTCACGCCCGGGTCGCGGTGCCCCATAATGGGCGTGCCCGGAGGCGCCGCCATGGCGCTCGTCACGAGGCCGGCGTGATGACCAGCGTCGCGTTGTGGCCACCGAAGCCGAACGAGTTCGAGATTGCCGGCGCGGCGGCAATCTTGCGGGGCTCGCCCGACACGACATCGAGGTTGATGTCGTCACCCAGCTTCTCGAGGTTCGCTGTCGGTGGGACCAGGCCGTCACGTTGGGAGAGCAGCACGGCGATGGCTTCGACCGCACCCGCAGCACCGATGAGGTGGCCGGTGACGCCCTTGGTCGAGGTGACGGGTGGTGGGTTCGATCCAAAGACCGTTCGGACTGCTTCGGCCTCGGCGGCGTCGTTCAACGCGGTCGAGGTGCCGTGCGCATTGATGTGAGCGATCGTCTCAGGTTGGAGGTCGGCATCGGCAAGAGCCGCGCGAACGCAGGCGATCGCACCGATCCCCCCAGGTGCCGGAGCCGTGATGTGGTAAGCGTCGGCCGTTCGGCCATAGCCGGAGATCTCGCCGTAGATGCGAGCATTGCGGGCCGTTGCCCGGTCGTACCGCTCGAGTAGCAACATTCCTGCGCCTTCACCCATGACAAACCCATCGCGATCGGCGTCGAACGGCCGCGACGCCCCCTCGGGGTCATCGTTGCGGTGGCTCAACGCACCCATCCGCGAGAATCCGGAGATCGCGGTAGGCGTCATCGATGACTCGGAGCCGCCGGTGATGACGACATCCGCGGAACCGTCACGGATCATCCGCACCGCTTCACCGATGGCGTTCGTGCCGGCGGCGCATGCTGTGACGACACAGAGGTTTGGGCCTGTCCAGCCAAAGTGCATGGCGATCGTCCCGGCGGTCGCATTGGGCATCATCATCGGCACCAGGAACGGACTGACGCGAGCGGCGCCGCGTTCGGCGTAGATGGTGACCTGTTCTTCGGTCGTCCACAGACCGCCGATACCCGTACCTGTCATGACGGCGCACCGCGCAGGGTCCACGTCGGGGTTGCCTGCATCGGCGAGCGCATCGACCGCGGCAGCAAGGCCCAACTGAGCCGTGCGGTCGAGGCGACGACTCTCTTTCGCTCCGACATATTGCGTCAGGTCGAATTCGGGTACTTCGCAACCGAATTGCACTGGCAGCGGCGATGGGTCATAGCGCGCAATACGAGCGGCACATGACTTGCCCGAGAGCAACCGCGTCCAAAAGGACTCGATGTCGTTACCGGCCGGGGTCTTGAGACCGATGCCGGTGACAACGACTCGCGGGCGACCTCGGTGGTCGAATGCCGGATCGCGCCCAGTGGTCATGCCCGAGCCGCGACCTTTTCGACGACCAATGTGATGGCCTTGCCGACGGTGTCGACACCTTCGAGATCCTCCTCGGGCACCACGATCTCGAACTTCTCTTCCAGGCCCATGACGAGCTCGACGAGATCGAGGCTGTCAGCGTCCAGGTCTTCCTTGAAACGAGCTTCTTCGGTGACCACACCGGGCTCGACGCTGAGCACTTCTGCAGCGATTTCCTTGAGAGCGGTCAACACTTCTTGACGATCCATGGGGGTTTCCTCCTATCGGGACTTCCGTGCGAGTAGAGCGTACGGCTTGCGCTCAGTGACCCATTGCCATACCACCATCAACGGGAACGAGCGCTCCCGTCACATAACTCGCGGCATCAGAGCAGAGGAACGCGACGACCGCCGCGACTTCTTCGGGCGTTCCGAATCGGCCAAGGGGTACGGTATCGCTCGCTTGGCTCTTCCACTCGTCTGGAAGATCCGCGGTCATTGCCGTGGCGATTGGGCCCGGCGCAACCGCATTGGCTGTGATGTTGCGTGATGCGAGTTCACGGGCCACCGACCGCGTGAGACCGAGGAGCCCGGCCTTGGCCGCGGAGTAGTTGACCTGCCCCGCTGCGCCGACCTGGCCCTGAACCGATGAGATATTCACGATGCGGCCGAAGCGGGCCTTCATCATTTTGGGTGTGGCACGCCGAATGGTGATGAAAGCCGCGGTCAGGTTGGTGTCGAGCACTTCGCGCCAGTGTTCGTCGGACATCCGCATCATGAGCCCATCGCGGGTCACGCCTGCATTGTTGACCAAGATGGTCACAGGTCCCAGGGTGTTCTCGATCTCGGTAAAGGCATTGTCGATCTCGGCGGGGTCGGAGACGTCGGCGCGGATTGCCAGGACGTTGCCACCGTCGGCCTCGGCGAGGCGCTGCGTTTCCTTGGCGCCATCGGCGTCGCGTGCGTAGCAGAACGCGACCTTGTGTCCGTCACGAACGAGCGACAGCACCACGGCGCGTCCGATACCGCGGGACCCGCCTGTGACGAATGCGATTCGCGGATCGTTCATGGCCTGCCCCAGCGAAGGACGATCGTGGCCCACGCCATTCCGGCGCCGAATCCCGTCACGACGACGATGTCACCTGCCTTGATGCGTCCGTCGTTCGCTGCTTCGTCGAGGGCCAACGGAATCGAGGCGGTGGAGGTGTTGCCGAAATTCTCGATGTTCACGACGCAACGTTCAGGGGGAATGCCAAGCCGTTGAGCCGCCGTGTCAATGATGCGCGCGTTGGCTTGGTGCGGAACGAACCAGGCCACGTCGGCAGCGGTGAGACCAGCGTTCGTGAGCGCATTCTTGGTTGATTCGACCACGGCGCGCACGGCGCGTTTGAACACCTCGCCGCCATTCATGTGGATGTACTGCTTGCCTGCGAGCAGGGACTCGGCGGTTGTGGGCAAGCGGCTCCCGCCGGCAGGAACCTCCAAGAGCGAGGTAGCTGATGGATCCGCCCCGAGGTCCGTGCTCAGGACGCCAGGCCCGTCATCGGGGGATTGTCCAAGGACGACCGCGCCGGCGCCGTCACCGAAGAGGATGCAGGTGCCGCGGTCGGTCGCATTCACGATTCGCGACATCGTTTCGGACCCTATGAGCAGTACATGCTTGAAGCCGCCGCCGGTGACCAGAGCCGACGCAGTCACCAGACCGAAGGCAAACCCTGCGCAGGCCGCATTCAGGTCAAACGAGCCACAGCGGGTTCCCAGGGCATCGCCGACGAATGCTCCGGTGTGCGGCATCGGTTGTTCCGGTGTGCTTGTTGCGATGACCAGGAGATCGATGTCATCGGGGGAGAGGCCTGCGGCCTTGATGGCCATCGCGCCCGCTTCGGCGGCGAGCGACGCCGTCGTTTCGGTATCGGCGATGCGCCGTTCGCGGATTCCGGTGCGCTCGACGATCCACGCGTCGGAGGTCTCGACAATTTCGGACAGTTGCGCGTTGGTAAGCCTCTGCCGGGGAAGGGCGGTGCCCGTTCCGAGAATGGCAGCCCGCATCCTCAGGCCACTCGCAACCAGGCTACCGGCTGTCCTTCACGAAGACGCTCACCGGGCTCTGCCAACATTCCCATCAACTCGCCCTTGAACGGGCTGCTCACGGGCGTCGAGGAACCGGGTGCCTCGATCATGCCGATCTCCTGGCCGAGTTCGACCAGGTTGGCACAACCATCGACGTTTTCACGATCGTCGGAGACGAGCGGACGAAAGAGTCCAGCGACCGGGGCGACAACGAGTCGTTCGGCAACGTATGCCGCGCTCGCCTTGAATCTGCTGGTTGTTGATCACGAAAGCTCCCGTAGTTGGATGAGGTTACTGGGGTTTGCAATGCCGATGACCGATACGTTCGGCACCGTTCGCTTTGCGAGGCCGGCCAACATCGTGCCGTTGCCGACTTCGATGAAGGTTGTAGCCCCGAGTTTGGCGAGCGTCTCTTGGCAGTACCGCCACCGCACGGGCACCGTCACGTGCTCGGCCAAACGCTCGGTCCAGCCTTTGGCATCGGTGTACGGGAGTCCATCGTGGTTGGAGACCACGGGGACCGACGAGTCGACGATCGTCGTTTCGACGAGTCGGGCGCGTAACCCGTCGCGAGCGGCGTTCATGAGTGGCGTGTGAAACGCGCCGCCGACATCGAGCGGCAGTACGCGTTTGATGCCGATCTCCTTGGCGCGATTCGATGCGGCGGCGAGACCATCGGGGGTGCCGGCGATCACGACCTGACCGGGGGCGTTGTCATTGGCGACCCAACATGCGTCCGGAGCTGCGGCACAGGCGTCCTGGGCCTGTTCGGGTGCCGCGCCGATCAGCGCGGCCATACGACCTGGATTTGCGTCGGCCGCTGCTTGCGTGAGTTCTGCGCGGCGCGCAGCAAAGCGGACACCATCGTGGAGGCTGAGTGCTCCCGACGCGATCATCGCGGTGACCTGTCCGAGGGAGTGGCCGGCGAACGCGACGGGTGTGTCGAGGTCGCTCTTGATGGACTCCCATGCCACGAGCGAGGTCAACAGGACGGCGAGTTGTGCATTGCGCGTACGCGAAAGCTCGTCGGAGGTTGCATCGAGGATGAGGTGGGCGAGGGGCTCGCCGAGCGCGGCTTCAGCCTCGGCGATGAGGGAAAATGCCGCGTCGTCCCGCCACGGGGCTCCCATGCCTGGCTGTTGGGTTCCCTGTCCGGGGAAGATGACTGCGAAGCTCATGAAGAAATTCGACCTGCGCTCGACTTGTGGATGCTTGACCTGTGGAAGGGGAAGGTTTGCCCTTCCGTTGTATGTGCCCTTGGAAGGATTCTGACTCCCCAACGCGGCACATGGTTACATCTAGCCAGAGGTCATCGGCGTCGCTGCGAGGCGCCATGAGGTCCATCCTCCAGGATAGGCGGGTTTGTCGGATGGTTTGACCGGAATGCGCCATGTTTGGGTGCCGCGCAGTGATCGACGCTGGCGGCAGATGATCAGATGGTGAAATCACCAGGAGAGCGGGGGTCGGGTGCCGATGAACGTGGCATTGCCGGAATCGGACGAGTTGATCGGGTTGCTGCCGCACCGGCCACCGTTCCTGTTCATCGACGCTGTCGACGGCTACCTGGCGGGGGTCTCGATCACCGCCAGGTATCGCGTGAAAGGCGACGAGGCATTTCTCGAAGGGCATTTCCCCGACAACCCTGTGTTCCCGGGCGTGATCCAGCTCGAGGCGCTTGCACAGGCCGGGGCCATCGCGTTGCTCGGCGATCCGCGGTATACCGGCAAGCTTCCTCTCTTCGGTGGGGTCGAGAAGGTCCGTTTTCGTCGACTTGTTCGCCCGGGCGACGAGTTGCTCCTGGAGGTTGAACTCGACCAGCTCAGCGCTCGCGGGGGATGGGGTGTGGCGAAGGCGACCGTGGACGGCGCGGCGACCGCGCAGGCGCGCCTGTTCTTCGCTCTCGGCTGAGATCCTGTGTCCGCGACGTCGAGAGACATCACCGAAGTGCGGTGGCCGACGGTGCCCGGGGTGGGATTCGAACCCACACGTCCTCGCGAACAATGGATTTTGAGTCCACCGTGTCTGCCATTCCACCACCCGGGCTGGGGGTTGTGAGGTTATCGGGGTCTGGGCCCGCGACGCTGCCTGTAGGCGCACCCCTGCCCGTGCCGCCAACGAAAAATCGCGCAGGCGCGCTCGGACATCCTGGTCGTACACTGCACTGTTATGTCCCAGTCAATTGTTCAACGCAGGCTCGTTGACGTCAGCGAGCGACTCAAACGCATGCGTGCCGAACTGGCTGTCACCGAGGAGCAACTCGCGTTCCTCGAAGAAGAGGCCGAGGCCGCGCGCCTCGATGCACTTGTCTCGGAGACACCGCTCGGCGAGGTCGCAGCCCGCGAGACCCGTCGACATGCGGATGCTCAGTCCAAACACCGAGATGTGTTGCTCCGATCCATTGCAGACCTCGTCGCGGAGCAAGACTCCCTGCTCGACCGCCTGAGTGCGGAGCTGACCAGACCGTGATCCGGCCCGTGATCCGAATGGAACTCACCACGTGACCAGTCCTATCCGAGTCGTCATCGCCGAAGACGAGGCAATCATTCGGCTCGACCTCAAGGAACTCCTCGAAGAGGAGGGCTATGAGATTGCCGGCGAAACCGGTCGCGGCGACGAAGCCGTCGATCTCGTCCGTGAGCTCGCGCCGGACCTCGCCATCCTGGATATCAAGATGCCTGGGATGGACGGGCTCACAGCCGCGCGTCACATAGCAGGCGACCGGCTCGCTGCCGTCGTGATCCTCACGGCGTTCTCGCAGCGTGATTTGATCGAGCAGGCGACTGAAGCCGGTGCATTTGCATACTTGGTGAAACCGTTCCAGAAGAGCGACTTGATCCCTGCGGTCGAAGTTGCCTTGCGGCGTCATGCCGAGCTGTTGACGCTCGAGAAGGACGTCGGCGAACTCGCCGAACGGCTCGAGGCGCGTAAGGTCGTCGACCGGGCGAAGGGCCGTTTGATGGATCAACACGGCTTGAGTGAGCAGGACTCGTGGAGGTTCCTGCAAACCAGCGCGATGAGTGAACGTGTCAAGATCCACGAGGTCGCCAACCGCGTGGTCTCCGGCGACCTCACACCCTGACAAGGGGCGCCGGTGGCGAAGATCCTTCTGCTCGACGGCCATTCGCTGGCCTATCGGGCCTTCTACGCACTGCCAGCAGACCTGGCAACCAAGGACGGCACCGTCACGAACGCGGTGTACGGCTTCACCTCGATGTTGATCAAGGTGCTCGCCGATGAGCGCCCGGATTATCTCGGTGTCGCGTTCGACCTGGCCGGTCCGACCTTCCGCAAGGAGATGGACGCTGAGTACAAGGCCGGGAGGAAAGAGACGCCGGATCTTTTCCGGTCGCAGCTTCCGCTCGTGCATGAGGTGCTGGAGGCGCTGCGAGTTCCGATCATCGAGATTCCGGGTTATGAAGCCGACGACGTGATCGCAACATTGGCGGTGGGCGCGGCGGCCGATGCGATCGACGTCGTCATCGTCACGGGGGATCGTGACTCGTATCAATTGGTATGTGACCCGCACATCAAGGTCCTCTACAACAAGCGTGGCGTCAGTGACTACGCGCTCTACGACGAGGCCGGGATCTTCGAACGAACCGGTGTCACTCCGTCGCAGTACGTGGACTATGCGGCGATACGTGGCGATACGAGCGACAACCTGCAAGGTGTCCCCGGCATCGGCGAGAAGACGGCGGCCAAGCTCATCGCCACCTACCACGATCTCGAGGGCATCTACGCACATCTCGATGCCCTGTCGCCCAAGCAACGCGAGAACCTGGAAACGGCACGCGACCGGGTTTTTCACAACCGAGCAATGACGCGTTTGGTCACCGATCTTGATATCGACGTCACACCCGAGCAGCTTCGACTCGGTGGTTTCGACACCGAAGTGGTCAAGACGTTGTTCAACCAACTCGAGTTTCGGACGCTCTGGCCGCGGCTGCTCGATGCCGTGGGACATGTCGTTGCCGATGCCGGCTCCAACGACGATTCGGCGGCGTTCGAGATCGACGTGTGCCGTGTGGAAGATCGTGCGGCTGCGCTGGCTGCCATCGCACGGGCGAAATCTGCCGGACGGATTGCGACCGACGTGCGTTGGAACGGCGTCCCCCTCAACGGTTCGCTGCGGGGGCTGAGTGTCGCAAGTTCCGAGAGCACCAACGGGACGGAATCGGTTGCGGTCGTCTACCTCGACGCAGAGATTCTCGACGCAGAGATCCTCGGCGGGGGAGACGGCCCCGACGTGCGACAGGCGCTGGCCGATTTGTTTGGCCCCTCCGGCCCACCGATGGCGACCCATGGCGCGAAGGCGTTGATGCACGCGTTGGCGCCGATCGTGATCGACTCGATCGATCTCGACACCGAGGTCATCGCGTATCTCCTCGATCCGGGTGTCGGGAAGTACCCGCTCGACGATCTCGCCGCGCAATACCTGTCGATCGAGTTGCGTTCACCTGACGTCGAGGAAGGCACGCTCGACCTGTCCGGTGATGCCGGAATGATGGACACGGGCCGCCGTGCGGCTGCGCTGCTGTTCCTGGCAGATCCGTTGTCGGAGGCGCTCGAAGCGAGCGAGCTCACCGATCTGTACGAACGCTTCGAGCGGCCGCTGATCCGGGTGCTGGCCGACATGGAACGTCGTGGGGTCAAGGTCGATGCGGCGTTTCTCGCGGAGACGAGCGCGGACCTCCGGGCGCGATGCAGTGACCTCGAAGCGCGCATACACGCGCATGCCGGGGAGCAGTTCAATGTCAACTCGACGCAACAGCTCCGCCGGATTCTTTTCGAGAAACTCGGGTTGACACCCGTCAAGAAGACCAAGACGGGACCGTCGACCGATGCCGACTCGTTGCAGAAGATGGCGGCCGCAGCGGTTCACCCGATCCTCGAGGATCTCATGCGTTATCGGGAACTCGAAAAGCTACGCAGCACCTATGCCGACGCGTTGCCGCCCCTGATCAGAAGTGATGGTCGAATCCACGCCACGCTCAACCAGATCGCAACCACGACGGGTCGGATCTCGAGTGAGGCGCCCAATCTCCAGAACATTCCCGTTCGTACGAACGAGGGGCGCGAGATGCGCCGAGCGTTCGTTGCCGAGGCGGGCTGCGGGCTCCTGTCTGCGGACTACTCCCAGATCGAGTTGCGGGTTCTTGCGCACCTGTGCGAGGACCCCGGACTGATCGACGCGTTTACGCGTGGTGCCGATGTGCACACGATCACAGCGGCGAAGGTATTCGGTGTTCCCGAAGACGAGGTCGACGCGTTCCAGCGTCGTTTTGCCAAGGTCATCAACTACGGCCTCGCCTACGGCATGGAGGCTTTCGGTCTCGGTCAACGGCTCGACATCCCGACGGGACAGGCGAAGGAAATTCTCGACGCGTACTTCGTGTCGTTTCCGAACGTCAAGGCGTTCATGGAATCGACCATCGTCGAGGCGCGCCGTCTCGGTCACACAACCACGATGTTCGGGAGACGGCGGCGGATCACCGAATTGATGTCGGACAACTTTCGAATTCGTCAGATGGGGGAGCGCATGGCGCAGAACGCGCCCGTGCAGGGAGCTGCCGCCGACATCTTCAAGCTCGCAATGATCGGTGTCGACACGGCCTTGACGGAGCAGAAACTCGTCAGCCGTATGGTGCTCACGGTGCACGACGAACTCGTGCTCGAAGTGCCGATGGTCGAGCGAGAACAGGTAGAGGACTTGGTTCGCGACGTCATGACGTCGGTGTGTGCGCTGAAAGTTCCGCTCGTGGTCGACGTCGGTTTCGGTCTGAACTGGGCTGCAGCCAAGTAGCGGCTGTGAAGCAAGGTGGTCTGTCGCCGAGCGGCCCGTGGTTCAACGAAATCGCTGCGTATCTTGGTCCCGCGTATCTTCGCAACGCCTTCACCCAAGGAACCGCACAAGAGGTCGAGTTCCTGATCCACTCGCTGGGACTCGCCCCCGGTATGCGCGTTCTGGACGTCGGTTGTGGTCCGGGGCGCCACGCCATCGAGTTGGCGCGGCACGAGATCACGGTCGTGGGCGTCGATCTTTCGGAGGATTTCATCGCGTTGGCCCGCGCCGGCGCGGAGGCCGAGTCGCTTCCGGCGACCTTTTCGGTGGTTGACGTTCGCGATCTCAGCTTTGATGGCGACTTCGACGCCGTAATCTGCTTGTGTCAGGGAGGTTTCGGGCTGTTGGGCGGTGCGGAGGATGCAGCGGTCGTCGCGCGTCTGGCCGCCGCCGTGAGACCTGGTGGAATGATTGCGCTGACCGCGTTCCATTCATATTTCGCGTTGCGGTTCATCGAACCCGGTGAGGACTTCGATCCGGTCACCGGTGTCCTCCACGAACTTGCCACGCTGCGTAATGGTGGGGGCGCTGAGCGCGTCTTCGATCTCTGGACCACCTGTTTCACGGCCCGGGAGATGACAATGCTCGCCCATCTCTGTGGGCTCGACGTCGTGGATCTTTCGGGGGTCGCACCAGGTCGATACCGTGCCGGCACGCCGAGTTTGGAGGATCCGGAGCTACTCCTCCTGGCCCGGCGAAGAAATTTTGAAAACCCGCACTTCACGGTTGGGGACGCGGACCTGTAGCCTGAGTGGGCCTTCGCCGTGAGGGTTTCGCATCGGTTTCCTAGGAGCACATCATTTTGTCGGATCAGCAGCTGACAGACGCGTCAGGTGACGCCTCTGTCCCGGAAGAACAAGTCGTCGCCAACGCGTCGACCGAGCAGGATGCTCTCGAGACAGACGAAGCGCCGGTCACCTTCAACGACCTTGGTTCTCTGTCGTTCTCGGACGCCATCGACGCAACGATGGTCGAGTTCGATGAAGGCAGTCTGGTCACCGGTGTCGTCGTCAAGATCGACAACGACGAAGTCCTCTTGGACATCGGCTACAAGTCCGAAGGGGTCATTCCCTCGCGGGAGCTGTCGATTCGTAACGACGTCGATCCGTCGACGATCGTCGCTCTCGGCGAAGAGATCGAAGCCCTTGTCCTGCAGAAGGAGGACAAGGAGGGTCGTCTGATCCTCTCCAAGAAGCGCGCGCAGTACGAGCGTGCCTGGGGGACGATCGAGCGCCTCAAGGAAGAAGAAGGGGTTGTATCGGGTCCCGTCATCGAGGTGGTCAAGGGTGGTTTGATCATCGACATCGGTCTGCGTGGGTTCCTTCCCGCGTCGCTGGTGGATCTGCGCCGTGTCCGGGATCTCCACCCGTTCATCGGCAAAACGCTGGACTGCAAGATCATCGAACTCGACAAGAACCGCAACAACGTCGTCCTGTCACGGCGCGCGTTCCTCGAGGAGACCCAACGTGAGCAGCGCGACGAGTTCCTGACGAACCTGAAGCCGGGCGAGATTCGGCCCGGTGTTGTGAGTTCGGTCGTCAACTTCGGCGCCTTCGTCGACCTCGGTGGTATGGACGGCCTGGTCCACGTCTCCGAGTTGTCGTGGAAGCATGTGGAGCATCCGAGTTCTGTCGTAACTGTCGGCGACGAGGTCACCGTCCAGGTCCTCGACGTGGACCTTTCCCGGGAACGGATCTCGTTGTCGTTGAAGGCGACGCAGCAGGACCCGTGGCAGGAGTTCGCCGGCGGCCACCAGGTTGGTGAGCTGGTCTACGGTCGGGTTACGAAGCTCGTGCCGTTTGGTGCGTTTGTCCAGGTGGGCGAGGGTATCGAGGGTCTCGTGCATATCTCGGAAATGGCGATTCACCACGTCGAGGCGCCCGAGCAGGTTGTCACACCGGGCGAGGAGTTGTGGGTCAAGATCATCGACATCGATCTCGAGCGTCGACGTATCTCGCTGTCGATCAAGCAGGCCGCCGAAGGTGGGGTTGTCGCTGCCGAGTACCGCGACCTATACGGCGAGCATGCCTACGACGAGGCTGGGAACTACATCGGTCCGGCCTTCGAAGATGCGGTCGACGACGCGGCGGTTGCATCGTCCGAAGTTGTTGAAGGCGTTGACGGTGCCGAAGTCGTTGACGGTGCCGAAGTCGTCGGGGGTGTCGAAGCTGGCGAAGTCGGCGAAGCTCTCGAAGGTTCCGAGGCGGCGCCAGACACCCCGTAGGCGGCGAGCGACGGTGAGGACCACCGGTGGTCGGCTGCTATTTCGACAGGCGAACGGGGTCACCTTTGATGGTCGCCTCCATGGTGACGACGTCGTGCACGTTGGTGCCGTTGGGCCACGTGAACTTTGCCTTGAACCAGCACTTCGTCACGCCGGTTGCAGCGCACGTGTAGGTCGACGGGACCAGGATGCTGACGTCGAGGAATTTTCCATCGTTCGCGCCCTTGCTGATGGGGATACTGCACCCTGGGTTCGCGTATGGAGCCTTCAGAGGCGACGTCTCCGCGAGCGGGACGGTCACCGGTTCGATCTGCCATGTGCACGACTCGCCAGGGCCGGTTCCGAACACCGCCCCGTTGTCGCGCAGGATCGTCATCGTGCCTGACACGGGCGTGCCGCTGAGGTTCGTGGCATCGCCCAGATCGAACAGTCGAAGGTTGAGTCGCTGCGCTGTCCCGCCCTCGCGAATCTTCGCGAGGTAGAAGTTGGAGCCGGAGCCCGAGCCGAGCTTGGCGAATATGGACGCACGTCCGTTGGCTGAAACGGTGACGTCGGTGGAGCTGCCGGCGACCTTCGCGCGTATACCGAAGTGGTTGGACCCTGCGCCCTGTGTCGACTGGACGCCGAGAATGTATTTGCCGGGAGTCACGTTCGGGGTGCACAGGTCCACCCATGTGCGGTAGGACTCGTCGAACAACTCCTTGTTGATCATCGCGAAGTTGCGGAGGTCCTGCTCGACGTTGCCGCTGAGTCCGGCGGCGCTGCTGTCACCGTTGTCGTAGTTCCACCCGCCGCTTGAGAACCAGCCGCTGCCTTTGAGTTGTTCCATCGCAGTGTCGAAGGGCTTCCCGTTGTAAAACCCGTAACTACCGGTAGTGCCACGGTTGAAGACGTCGTCGTTGGCGGAGTCGTTCCAGCCGTCGTCTGTGGGGTTGCGCAGATAGGACTCGTAGAAGACCGCGTACGCCATCCAGCGAACGTCCTCGGTGTAGCCGGGAACACCGGTTCCGGGGCTTGGATCCCACGTCTTGGCACTGCACACGACCGGGTTGTCCGACAGGTCGGCGTCGGACGCGTCGCTGCTGATAGAGCGTGAAGTATGTGCGCGGATAGAGGTTGTAGCCCGTGAAGCGCGACGGTGGCGGTCCCGAGGTGTGCGAAGCCAGCTGGAGTCCAGGTCCGTCTTCCTCGGGAGGCATGGTCGGACCGACCAACGGCGAATCACTGCCGAACGACTCGGGGGAACCGATCTTTGGTGCATCCAGGGGAGCTGGATGTGTTGCAATTGGTGCAGCTCGTGTGCGGGTCGACGTCGCGACAACTGAAGATCCAACAGAAGAAGAACCCGTCTGTGTCCCACATACTGGGGACACTCCCGTTGAGTTCCTCATCGCCCGTGCAGTACTGGTTCGGGTCCGAGGTCGCTGCATTCCGAGCAAATCGGGATCCGCTTCCGTCCCCGATGCTCCCTGACGCCGACGGCTTGTGGACCATGTCGTAGGCCTTGCACATCTGCGGATAGTCATTGTCGAACCTGCGGGAGTTCGTCTGGACGGCGAAAACGGGGTCGAAAAGCTCCAGGTCGAGCAGACCTCCGGCTTTGACGTCGATGAGGTACTGGTATTTGTGGAGCGGCTCGCCGTACGACGTGGTCGTCGCCGGTCCATTGATGTTGGCCCAGTACCCAGGCTGGTTGGCGCCCAGGCGCGCCTTCGGCCCGCCATTCATCACCGGTGATCTCACCGCCGAAGACGTTGCTTGGACTCCCGAGTTGGGCTTCGCCCCTATACGCCGCCTGGCCGGCCTTCGCGAAGTTGAACGTGTCGAATCCGACGAGACCCGCCGCGTTGGCAAAAATCGTGTTGACGTTCTCCTGGATCTTCACATTCAACTCGGTGCTGTTGACGCAGGTGGCGGTCACCGTGACGCTGCCATCGAGTTTCGTCTCGTAGCCGTTGAGCTTGGCGGTTGCTTCCGCGGCCTTGATGGCGTTGGTGCAGTCGTCCGGTAGATAGATCACACCCGCATGCGCGGCGGCGTCGGCTACCTCCTGGGCGCGGTTCTGTTGGAGATAGACGTGTCCGAGATCGATGACCAGGCTCGCGATCGCGAGGAGGCCACTGAGCATGATCGCCATCCAGATCATGATGACGCCGTGTTCGTTGTCTCCCCGGCGGCGGTCCGTAAAACGAAGGACCTTCGAGATCATGTCGGAGCGCATTCGACAGCACCCGGTGTCGGTTCCAGCCGATATACGGTCTTGCGGGCGACCTTCTCGGGCAAAACAAACCCGGCCGCGCCGCCAATGAAGGGAATCGTTCCCTTGAACTTGACCTGCACGTAGACGCCGATGCGGGTCCTGGGGTCTTCGGTCTTGCCATCTGCGCCGACGGTCAGGGGAAACGTCAACGGGCAGGCGTTGTGCTTCGTCGCTGACCATCCGCCGGGATTCACCGGCCACGCGCTGCTTGGCGAGGCACGGTAGTAGACGACGCAGTTCACCGCGCATGACGGGAGGGTGCCGCCCCCTTTCGGATTGCCGGCATCGTCCGCCTCGTAAATGACGATGTACTGATCCGTTGTGTCGCCGAGGCCGTTGAGAAGGTCTTTTGCGCGTGCAGCCGCCTTGGACGCGAAGTCGGTGTCCTTGGGCAGTGCCGAGGCAATACGTGCTGCCTGGCCGGCTGCATCGGCCACCTGATTTTGGGCGCGCAGGTTGAGTCCGAACTCGAAGATCCCCATGAACAGACCAATGAGGAGTGGGAGGACGAGCGCAAACTCCACCATTGCCGTGCCGCGCTCGCGGTCCGAACGGGAAAGAACCGGCGATCGTCTCTTGGCGCGGTGCGACCTGGTTCGTCGTGTCTCAAACACTGCTACGTCCTGTCTCGCTAGTCCTGCCGTTTGCATCGACATGCGAGCCCGGATCTTTACCCCGAAGTTGGACACGAAGGGGATGAAATGCGACGAATGTCGGATGTGTCGAGAGTTGAGCGGCGGAGGGCGAGAAAAAAGCTTCAGTGCGGCCGTAAAGACGACGACAAGTTCGCAGTTCGGCAGGCTGGGAAAACGAGAACCTGAGAGAGGCCTTCGTGGAAAACCGTCGAGTTGTCGTGGCAGTGGTCGCCATTGTGTTGGCGATGCTTTCCGGGATCGGTGCGTTCGTCTATATCGATGGCGCCGATCAGCGAGCGCAAGACAAGGCGAAGCTGGTCTCGGTGTTCGTCGCCAGCGGTTCGGTTGGCAAGGGCACAAGCGGCCGGGACATCGCGGCCAAGAACCTTTACGAGCAAAAGGCCATCAACGAGGGTGCGAAGCCGCCCGGGGCGATCAACGACATCAACGAACTCGAGGGCAAGGTGGCGGTTGCCCCCATC
Organism: uncultured Acidimicrobiia bacterium; assembly: GCA_963785035.1. Taxonomy (GTDB): domain Bacteria; phylum Actinomycetota; class Acidimicrobiia; order IMCC26256; family CAWATG01; genus CAWATG01. Next base: position 24,778 of record CAWATG010000014.1, on the reverse strand, counting down.
CCCGCCGGTGTCCCGTTGGTTGCCGCGATGTTCGATGCTCCGGGGAACACTGGTGGCGCGCTGGACATCAGCAAAGGCAAGCAGGCGATTTCGGTGCAGGTCGCGGCGAACGCCGGTGTAGCGGGCTTCGTTCAGGTCGGCGACTACGTCAACATCATTGCGATGCCGAAGCTCAAGCCGACGGCTGATTCCCAAAACGACCCCAACTACCCCGAGCAGATCGCAACGTACCTGGTCCAGAAGATCAAGGTTTTGGCCATTGGGTCGACGACGACACCGGCAACCTCGTCGGAAAGCCAGGCCGGCACGAGCGGCCAGATTCTCTTCACGTTCGAGGCCGACCCAATGGACGCGCAGCGAATCGCTTTGGCGGCGACGAGCTATCCGATCTATCTGACGCTGGTGCCGCCGAAGTTCGAGCCGGGACCGCAATCCGACGTCGCCGGTGTTGTGCAACGCCCGGTGACGGCCCCGGCAGAGCCGCAGGGCGAGCCATTGATCCGTCGATACAACTGACGGGTTCACCAAGGAGGTGAGCGTCGAATGAGGGGCCCAGGCTTCAGCATTCGTGCGCTCGGGACGATGAGTACAGCGATGAGTACAGCAGGGCAGGGCTGAGGACGAATCGATGGAACGCCAATGACTACAGACGGAAGTGCCGCCCGCATCGACCTCGGGAGGACGCCACGCTTCGATACCGTGGTGATCGACGCCGACGCTCGCATGCGGATGAAACTGACCATGAATCTCTCGGGTGCGGCCTCCGTACCTTCCTATGAAACGGTCGATCAGGCTCTCGCGACGACGGTCGCCGGGCGCGCGACGGTGCTGGTCTGCGGGCCGGCGTTCGCGAACCCACATGGGATCGAAGCGATTCATCAAGCTGTCTCGCAGCGAGCCGAGATCGGCGTGCTCCTGGTCGCTGACGAGCTCTCGACGGAACTGCTCCAGCGGGCACTGCGCGCGGGCACCAAAGACGTGGTCGCTCTTTCAGGTGGCGATTCGGCGCTCCGCGAGTCGGTCCTTCGTATTGGCGAAGCGCTGTGCGCGTCCGTGACGCGTACCCGCGCAACCAACGAGCCGGCAGCACTGGGCAAACTCGTCGTGTCCTTCTCCACGAAGGGTGGCGTCGGCAAGAGCACGGTTGCCGTGAACACTGCGATCAGCCTTGCACGTCGCTGCGAGCGTCCTGTCGCACTGATCGATGTCGACCTCCAATTCGGGGATGTGGCAGTGCTCCTCGGCATACCGCCGCGCCTGACTGTTGTCGACGCAGTGAGTGTCGCGTTGGAGGACGACCCCGAACTCGTTCTCGAGTTCATGAGTCGCCACGAAGCCTCGGGGCTGCTCGTGCTCCCCGCGCCGGTCGAGCCGTCTGCGGCCGATCAAGTCGGCGCCGAGGACATGTTGCGGGTCGTCACGGCGCTGCGGAAGCTTTGCGACTTCGTCGTGGTCGACATGCCTCCGCACTTCAACGACATCGTCCTGACGATGGTCGAGGCTGCCGATGACGTCCTCATCGTGGCGAGTATGGACGTGCCGAGCGTCAAGAACCTCAAGGTCGGCATGCAGACGCTCGACCTCCTGTCGCTCGCCGGCGACAAGCTGCGCCTCGTCCTCAACCGTGCCACGTCGCGAGTTCGCTTGGATGTGAAGGAGGTGGAACGAGCGCTCCAAATGGTTGCGGAGTTCCCGATTCCCTCGGACATTGCGGTGCCGCAAGCCGTGAATCGTGGATTGCCGGTCGTGCTCGACAATCCGAACTCGCCTGCGGCAAAAGCGCTCGAGCGGATCGCTCTCACGCTGTTGGGCATCGAGAACGTCGAACAAGACGTCGAAAAAGATCCCAAACGCCGCCGTAAGTTCGGTCGCGGGAAGGACCAGGGAGCATCGTGACCAGTTTCAATCGTTGGCGGGATCACCAACGGACACCGAATTCGCAGCGGCTTGTCGTGCTCGAGGAAGCACGCCAGCAGATGCACATGTTCGTCATCGAGAAAGCTCGGGCCTGTATTGCAGGACCACCGGGTCTCGGAGGCCGATCTTCGTAAGCAGGTCAATGAGCAGCTTCTACGTGCGCTGATCGACAGCGGGCTGGCATTGAGCGCTGCGGAGAAGACTCAGCTCATCGCCGATGTCAGCGACGACGTCCTCGGCTACGGCCCAATTGACCCGCTGTTGCGTGACGACAGCGTCAGTGAAGTCATGGTGAACGGGCCCGACGCAGTGTATGTGGAGCGCAAGGGGCGGATCGAACCGACGGACGTGCGCTTCGTCGACGAGGGTCACCTGCGTCGCATCATCGACAAGATCGTCAGCCAGGTCGGGCGTCGCATCGACGAGTCCTCGCCCATGGTCGACGCTCGCCTGCCCGATGGATCGCGGGTCAATGTCGTCGTAAGTCCCCTCGCAATTGGTGGCCCATTCCTCACCATTCGGAAGTTCGCGGTCGACCCGTATGGCGCCGATGACCTCGTGCGGTTCGGCACGTTCACGCCGCAGGCAGCGCACTTTCTCGACGCGTGTGTTCGTGGTCGCATGAACATTGTCATTTCCGGTGGTACGGGATCGGGCAAGACGACGATGTTGAACGTGATGTCGTCGTTCATTCCTTCCGACGAGCGTGTCGTCACCGTCGAGGACGCCAAGGAACTGCAACTGGTTCAGCCGCATGTGCTCCCGCTCGAGGCGCGTCCGGCGAACATCGAGGGCCGCGGCGAGGTCAAGATCCGCGATCTCGTGCGCAACGCACTGCGTATGCGCCCTGACCGCATCATCGTCGGTGAGGTCCGTGGCGCTGAGGCACTCGACATGCTGCAGGCCATGAACACGGGCCATGACGGGTCGCTCACCACCACGCACTCGAACTCTTCGCGTGACGCGCTTGCCCGTATCGAGACGATGGCGTTGATGGCCGGTCTGGATCTTCCGATTCGCGCCGTGCGGGAGCAGATGTCGTCGGCGCTGAACCTCGTGGTGCACCTGAGCAGATTGCGCGACGGTACGCGGCGGGTGACCCACATCAGCGAAGTGCTGGACATGGAGGGCGACGTGGTCGTGCTCCAGGACCTGTACCTGTTCGACTTCGGTATGGGAATCGACGATGAAGGTAGGTTCCTCGGACACTTGAAGAGCACGGGTATCCGTCCGTCCTTCAGTGAACGCCTGGCGGACAACGGCATTCGTCTCGAAGCCGAACTGTTCGCAGTCGAGCAGTTCGCACGGCAGACGGCGGGACGGCGATGACTGCAGTGGTTTCGGCGTTCGATCTCGTGGTTTTGGCGGCATCGGGTACCGGTGCGACCGCACTTGCACTCGCCATTGCGGCAGCGGTGGGTCTCGTGGTGTGGGTCCTCGTTGCGGGTCACGGGCGCAATGCCGACCTGCAATCGGCACTCGAAACCTATGGAACGATCAGCGACAGCGCAACGGGCGGCACCGCGGGCGAACTGACATCGACCTCGATGGTGCAGCACGTCGTCAACGCGACGGGCCGTCTGGCAGAGCGCAGCGGTCGCATGGAGACGCTCGAGACGCGTCTCGAACAGGCAGCGCTGCCGATCCGCGCAGCCGAAGCGGTGACGATCTATATCGCGACCATCGTTGCTGGGGCGTTGATCGGGATCCTCGGCGGACCGCTTGCCATGATCGGTCTGGCGGTGCTCGCGGCGGTTGCGCCACCCATGTGGCTGTCGCATCGACGGACCTCGCGTGTTCACGAGTTCCAGTCGATGCTCCCAGCCGTGCTGAACATCTTGGCCGGGTCGTTGCGCTCCGGCTATTCGTTCATCCAGGCGATGGAAGTGGTTTCGAAGGAAGCAATCGGACCGATGGGCGTCGAGATGAAGCGGGTCTTCAGCGAAACCCGTCTCGGACGCAAGGTCGAAGACGCACTTGAGGATTGTGCTTCCCGGATGGAGAGCGTCGACCTGAAATGGGTCGTGCTTGCCGTGCGAATCCAACGGGAGGTGGGTGGAAACCTCGCCGAGATCCTCGACAATGTGTCCGAGACCATGGCCGAACGCGATCGCTTCCGCGGCGAGGTGCGTGCACTCACCGCAGAAGGTCGACTGTCGTCGGTTGTTGTCGGCGCGATGCCGCTCGTGCTCGGCGTCATGCTCTCGGTGATCAACCCTGACTACATTTCGAAGCTCTTCGAGGAGACCGCCGGCATGGTCGCCGTCGGGATCGGTTTGGTCATGTCCGGCATCGGATTCGTTTGGGTCCGCAAGATCGTCTCGATCGAGGTGTAACGCTCCGATGCCGCTGCTCATCGTGTTGGCCATGTTCGCTGCGGTTGTGATGGCCGCGGTCCTCGTCGTCGACGGTCTGTCGGACCGTGTGCACGTGCGCGATCAACTTCGCAATCTGGACACATATCAGATCCAGGGTGCACGCGACCGTGAGATGCTCGCCCCGGTCAGCCAGCGTGTCTTCGTGCCCATACTCGACGCCATTGTTGCGCTTGCCCGGCGGTTCACACCGATGGGGTATGTCGAGAAGACGACGCGCCTCTGGCACCTGGCCGGCGACCCTGCGCACTGCACCATCGAACGGATGCTGCTCTACCGTGGGCTCGGGGCGATATCCGGCGTGGTCTGGATTCCGCTGGTGCTCTTCGGTCTCGGGCTTTCGGGTCTGCAGGGTCTGATCCTCATCGCCGTCCTGTGGATCGGGTCCTACGCCATGGGCGACAACACGTTGAAACGGATTGTCGCAAGCCGCGCCCAACAGATCGCGAACGACTTACCGAACATGCTCGACGTCCTCACCATTTCGGTCGAGGCGGGCCTGGGCTTCGAGCAGGCGCTCGAGCGGGTGTCGGTTTCGATGCCAGGAGTGCTCTCAGACGAATTCCGGCGGATGCTGCAGGAGATCCGGATCGGTTCGGACCGCTCCGACGCGCTGCGGGCGCTCGATGCACGCACGCAGGTGCCCGAGCTGCGGGCCTTTGTGCTGGCGATGTTGCAGGCCAACACCTTCGGTGTGTCGATCGCACGTGTGCTGCGCGTCCAGGCGGCCGACCAACGGCAGCGCCGACGGATGCGCGCGCAGGAGCAAGCACAGAAGGCTCCTGTCAAGATGCTGTTTCCGCTCGTCTTCTGCATCTTCCCGGCGCTGTTCGTTGTGCTCCTGGGTCCGGCGCTCATCCAGATCTCACAAAACCAGTAACGCAGCGTCTCGCACGGGACGAGGGCGTCGCTGATGGGTCGGGGTTGCTTGCGCTGGTTTGTCGCCGTACCCGACCCGCCCTACACGAAGCCGAAGACGCACGAAAAGAGGCCCCCGGCGAAAACCGGGGGCCTCTTTCGTAATATCTTGTGCGACTAGCTGGCGCTCAGTGTGCTGCCGACCTTGCTGAACTTGTCGTTGGTGCCGCTGGACACCATGTTGACGGCGGCGATGAGAGCAATGGCGATCAGGGCGGCGAGGAGTGCGTACTCGATCATCGAGACGCCGCGCTCGTCGGCACCCAGCTTGGCTTGGAGCCAGGTCTTGAGGATGAAGAGGTTCATGGTCAGTTGTCTCCCTGCGTGATTGGAGAGCCGACCGTCCGACCCTCACCTTCGTAATCGGCACTGCCCGGGTACCGGCGATGGGTCAGAAGGCTCAATTCGGCCATTTCCGGGGTGTTCGGACTCGGGGACTAGCTGGCGCTCAGTGTGCTGCCGACCTTGCTGAACTTGTCGTTGGTGCCGCTGGACACCATGTTGACGGCGGCGATGAGCGCAATGGCGATCAGGGCGGCGAGGAGTGCGTACTCGATCATCGAGACGCCGCGCTCGTCGGCACCCAACTTGGCTTGGAGCCAGGTCTTGAGGATGAAGAGGTTCATGGTCAGTTGTCTCCCTAGATGGTCGAAAGGCCGACAGCTCGACCTTCACCGTGATGATCGGCACAAACCGGCGTCTTTGGAATAGGTCGAAAGGTTCAATTAGTCGGATTGCCGACCGATGACGGATCACGGGCGCTCGCCACGGCGATCAGTGCAGTGTGATGATCCCGAGGCGAAAGCCGCTGAGGACGGCCTGGGTGCGATCGTGGGCCTCGAGCTTGTCGTAGACGTTGGCCAGATGATTCTTGACCGTCTTGGTGCTGATGAAGAGCGTCTCGGCGATCTCGGTGGTGGACAGTCCATCGGCAGCGAGTTGGAGTACTTCACGCTCCCGTTTGCTCAGCGGCGAACTTCCAGTGACCTGTGCAGGCATCTCGGCAAGCATCGCGGCGGCGATTTCTGCAGTGAGGAGAACCTCTCCGGTTGCGATGCGTCGCACCGTCTCGACGACCTCATGCATCGAGGAGTCCTTCGTCAGAAAGGCGACGACGCCTGCGCTGATCGCATCAGCGACCAGCGAAGGTTCGTCGTGCATGGTGAGGAGCAGGATGCGAACATCGGCCTGTTCCGACACGATGATCCGGCTGGCTTCGACGCCGTTCATGATTGGCATCGTCATGTCCATGACGATGACCTCGGGGCGGAGTGACGCCGCGAGAGCGACGGCCTCCTCGCCGTCACGGGCTTCACCGACGATTTGGAAGCCGGCATCCTCCAACGCTCGCCGCAGCGCCTGGCGCACCAATTGGTGATCGTCAGCCAGGAGGATGCTCGTCATTTCCCGACCTCGACGTCAACAAGAATCCGTGTTCCGGTACCGACGGCGGACTCGACGGCGAGATGGGCGCCGATGGCGTCAGCGTGTTCGTACATCCCGATGAGGCCAAATCGTTCGCGTCGATTGGCGGACATGTCGAACCCGCGACCGTCGTCGGTGACTTCGAGTCGCAGGCGCCGGTCGGTCTTTCGGAGCATGATCGCCGCGTTGTGTGCTTCGGCGTGGCGTTCGACATTGACCATTGCCTCTTGGAGAATTCTCCAGAGTTCCTGTTCTACGGTGATGGGAAGACGGTTGTCGTCGATGTCGATGGCAACATCGACGGCAATTCCGGTTCGGCGGCGGAATCGCTCTGCGAATCCGTTGATGACCTTTTCCAGGTCGGTGTCTTCGGTGACTGTGGCACGCAGCATGTACAGCGTTTCTCTGAGTTCGCCGAGCACGCCACGAACCACGCTGCACAACGCAAGCAGTTCGGTGTCCATGTCGGGTGAGCTTGTCGAGGTGCCGGTACCGACCGGTTGTAGCGCGTGTGCGGCGCCGGCGTGGCGCTCCAACTCGAATGCGACGAACGACAGCGACTGCGCGATGCGATCATGAAGGTCCCGCGCGATCCGCGCCCGTTCCGCTTCCGCGCCGAGGGTCCTCAGGCGTCGGAACCACAACGCATTGTCGATGGACAAGGCGAGCGCTTCGATGATGCCGTCGAGAATCTCCGAATCGCGCTCGTCGTACCGCGAGATTTCCGGGTGTTCGAGCGCCAACAGGCCAACGACACGGCCGCGGGCTCGAAGTGGCGCGTACAAGGCGCTACGACTTTGGGGGACACACCCGGCGAGCGCGGTGTCGTGGAGGTCGCCAATGACGATGCTCCGATGTGCCGTGGTGGTCTCGCGAAGTGCGGAGGGCAGCTCGTCGTCGGTGAAAGAGCTCGGAAGGGGCACGCCTTCGCTTGATTCCACACGCCAGCCCCCCGTGGTGGCGTCGGCGACGAAGATGACAATCACCGTCGAACCGAACATGGAACGGAGACGGGCCCGGGTCGAGGTCGTGACATCGGCGAGATCGAGCGACGCTGGCAGCGTTTGTGCGATGGCGTGGAGAGCCAGGAGTAGTTGATTCGCCGTTTCCATGCGCTGCACCTCGTCGCGGACTTGTTCGCGGCGTGATTCCACTTCGGTGAAGAGCCCACGGGCGAACGATCCCGTGATCGCAGCCGCTGCAAACACGAGAGCCGGCGAGGTGAACCCGTCCAGCGCAACCGAGAGTCCGGCAACAACAACCTCGATTCCGAACAGGAAGGAAGTGGCGACGACCATCGCTCCGAGCGACGTGCGGTAGCCGCGGGCGAGCCCGGTCGTGAGGACGATCGGTACGATGACGATGAGGTACGGGCTGTCGAAGATTCCGCTGACTGCGACGGCCGTAACGGAGAGCGCGAGATCGGCCCCAATCGCTGCGTCATCCCGCCAATTGGTCCGGTCCAGGGGGATCGGCCACCACATTCTCAGTGCGTAATTGACGGGAACGATCAGCATCGCGGCGAGTACGCCAGCGCTGAAGCGCGGCGCTTGACTCACCCCGGCAAGGAACGCTGTCACGAAGATGCCCCAGCGCAACGTGACGAGCAGGGTGTGAACGCGCTCGGCGTGCAGCGTTGGCATGGACTGCGGGTGATCAGGCGCGGCGAGGCTCACCTCTTGGGTATCGGTCGAAATCAATGCCGACAGAAGGGCTTGCCGTCGCCGGTACGATCGGAACCATGCTTTTGGTTGGGCTCACGGGTGGTATCGGATCCGGCAAATCGACCGTTGCGCACTATTTCGCTCGATGTGGCGCAGTGATTGTCGACGTCGACCAGGCCGCACGGGTGGTCGTTCGAGTCTGGTCAGCCGGCGTTCCTGGCGGTTGTCGAGCGGTTTGGCGGTCAGATCGTCGGTCCCGATGGCGAATTGGACCGACCGGCGCTGGCGGCGATCGTCTTCGCCGATAGTGAAGCCCGGCGCGATTTGGAACGAATCACCCATCCGGCCATGGGTGCGGAGATGATGCGCCAAATCGGCGAAGCGCCCGAAGATGCCGTCGTCGTTGTGGACGCGCCGCTGTTGGTCGAATCCAAGCAGCAGGGCATGTATGCGGTCGTGGTCGTCGTCGAGGCGCCACGCGAACTACGCCTTGATCGGTTGGTCGAGCGTGGTCTCACCCGTGAGGACGCGGCGGCCCGGATGGCTGCGCAGGCAACCGATGAGGAGCGGCGTGCGGTGGCCGACTTCGTCGTCGACAACTCGTCGGACCTCCATGCGTTGGAAGCCGCGCTCGACGTGGTGTGGGACGAAATTGTCCAGCGTCGGGGACTGACATGACGGCGTTCGAATTGGTTTCGGATTTTGCGCCCGCCGGCGACCAGCCCGAGGCCATCCGGGATCTGGCGCTCGGTGTCGAACGTGGGGACCGGTACCAGACCCTCCTGGGGATCACTGGCTCGGGGAAGTCGTTCACGGTCGCCGGATTGATAGCGGCGGTGCAGCGTCCGACGCTGATCCTCGCTCCCAACAAGAGCCTGGCAGCGCAGTTGGCCTCGGAGTTCCGCGAGTTCTTCCCGAAGAATCGCGTGGAGTACTTCGTCTCGTACTACGACTACTACCAACCGGAGGCATATCTGCCGACGACCGACACCTACATCGAGAAGGACTCGGCGATCAACGACGAGATCGACCGATTGCGTCACTCTGCGACGAGCGCGTTGCTCACCCGTCGCGACGTCGTCATCGTGGCGTCGGTCAGCGCGATCTACGGTCTGGGTTCGCCCGAACAATATGCAGAGCAAATGCTGCAAATCGGTGTGGGTCAGGAGCATGACCAGCGAGCGATCCTGTCGCGACTTGTCGACCTGCAATACGAACGGAACGATTACGACTTCGCCCGCAACAAGTTTCGGGTGCGCGGCGATACGATCGAGGTGTTTCCCGCGTACGAGGAACGCGCGCTGCGAATCCAGCTCTTCGGCGACGAGGTCGAACGTATCGTGTCCGTCGACCCTTTGACCGGTGAGATTGTCGAGGAGCTCGACCGCATGGCCCTGTATCCGGCGTCGCATTACGTGACGTCGGATGATCGGATGCGCACAGCGATCGAGGGAATCGAAAGCGAGCTTGCCGAACGGCTGGCGTGGTTCGAGGCGCGCGAAATGCTGCTCGAAGCGCAGCGCCTCCGCATGCGCACAACCTATGACCTCGAGATGCTGCGCGAGGTCGGTGTGTGTTCCGGTATCGAGAACTACTCGCGGCATCTCGACGGGCGCGCTCCGGGCGAAGCTCCCTACACGCTCTTGGACTACTTCCCCGATGACTTCCTCGTCGTGCTCGACGAGTCGCACGTCACCATTCCCCAACTTCACGGCCAGTATCAAGGGGACCGATCGCGTAAGGACACGCTCGTCGGTCATGGATTCCGACTGCCCTCTGCGATGGACAATAGGCCGTTGCGTTTCGAGGAGTTCGGCGAGAAGGTCAACCAGGTCGTGTTCCTCTCGGCGACACCGGGGTCCTATGAGCTGGAGACGTCGACGGCATTGGTGGAGCAAATCGTGCGTCCGACCGGCCTCGTCGATCCCGAGGTGTTCGTGCGTCCTACGAAGGGCCAGATCGATGATCTCATCGCCGAGATCAACCTGCGGGCCGCGCAGGATCAGCGCGTCCTGGTGACGACGCTGACCAAGAAGATGTCCGAGGACCTCACCAACTATCTCTTGGAACTCGGTGTGCGTGTGCGGTACCTGCACAGCGAGGTCGACACGATCGAGCGGGTCGAGATCCTGCGGTCGTTGCGGCTCGGCGAGTACGACGTGCTCGTTGGGATCAACCTTCTGCGCGAGGGGTTGGATCTACCCGAGGTGTCGTTGGTGGCGATCCTGGACGCGGACAAGGAGGGCTTTCTGCGTTCGTCGACGTCATTGATCCAGACGATGGGTCGCGCCGCTCGCAACGTGGACGGCGCTGTGATCATGTACGCCGATCGTGTGACCGATTCGATGCGCCGCGCGATCTCCGAGACGATGAGGCGACGCAAGCTCCAGATCGAGTACAACCTCGAACACGGCATCGATCCGCAAACCATCCGCAAGAAGGTCACCGACATCCTCGAGATGCTGCGCCTACGCGACAGTGGCGACGCTCCGGCACGTGGCAGGGGCCGCGGGAGGGGGAGGGGAGTCGCGACCTCGCGCTCGGCGGTGGCAACGATTGCCGAGTTGCCCCGCGAAGAATTGGGACGTCTCATCCAATCCCTCCAGGATGAGATGCACGAGGCGGCCAAGGCGCTGCGATTCGAGGAGGCGGCGCGACTACGCGACGAGATCGGCGAATTGAAGCGAGAGCTACGCGAGGTGGGGTAGCGAGACCGGTCGTACCGATAGCCTGGGCCCGTGCGCGACGTGATCACGATCCGAGGTGCCAGAGAGCACAATCTCAAGAACGTGGATCTGGAGCTTCCGCGCGACCGCTTGATCGTCTTCACCGGCCTGTCCGGTTCGGGAAAGTCGTCGCTCGCGTTCGACACCCTCTACGCCGAGGGCCAGCGCCGATACGTCGAAAGTCTGTCGTCGTATGCCCGTCAGTTCCTGGGGCAGATGGACAAGCCCGCGGTGGACTTCATCGAGGGGCTGTCGCCCGCGATCTCCATCGACCAGAAGTCGTCGTCGCGCAATCCCCGTTCGACGGTTGGCACGATTACCGAGATTTACGACTACCTCCGGTTGCTGTTCGCTCGTATTGGTGTCCCGCACTGCCCGAAGTGTGGGCGTGTCATCACCCGCCAGACGCCGCAGCAGATCGTGGATCGGGTCCTCGAGCTTCCGGAGGGAACACGGTTTCAGGTGCTGGCCCCGGTGGTGCGAGGCCGTAAAGGCGAGTACGACGGTCTGCTCAAAGAGCTGGCGTCCCAGGGCTTCACTCGCGCTCGTATCGACGGCGTGATTCACGAGCTCACCGAAACGCTGGATCTCGGTCGCTACGAGCTGCACACGATCGAAGTTGTGATCGACCGGCTCGTGCGCCGGGCGGGAATCGAGCGACGACTCACCGATTCCCTCGAGACCGCGCTGCGAATCGCTGAGGGCGTAGCCGAGGTTGAGATCGTGCCACCGGCCGGCGAAGAAGCTCCCGAGACCCTCACGTTCTCGGAGCACCTCGCGTGTAATCACTGTGGGTTGTCCTATGACGCGTTGGCGCCGCGGAACTTCTCATTCAACTCGCCCTATGGCGCCTGCACGCGCTGTGATGGGCTCGGAACGCGCTTCGAGGTCGATCCGGAACTCGTCGTGCGCGATCCCGACGCCACGATCGCGGGTGGCGCGATCAGTCCGTGGTCGGGATTTCGCGGGGAGTTCTTTCTCCGCGTGCTGCAAACCGTCGCGGACGAGTCGGGATTCACGCTCGACGTTCCATGGAAGAAGCTCAAGAAGGCATCGCAGAAGATCGTCCTGTATGGCGCGGGCAAGGAAAAGGTCCTGGTCCGGTACAAGAACCGGCACGGCCGCCAGCGGCAGTTCAACACAACCTTCGAGGGCGTGATCCCGTGGCTCGAGCGCCGGCATAGCGAAGCCGACAGTGACCGGGTACGGGAAAACATCGAAGGTTATATGCGCCAGGTCCCCTGCCAGGCGTGTGATGGTGCTCGTCTGAAGCCCGTCGTCCTTGCAGTCACGATCGACGGCAAAAGCATCCATGACATTGTCAGCCTCGCCATCTGCGACGCGGCCCACCTTCTGAGCCGGATAGAGCTTTCGGCGCGTGATGCGATGATCGCAGAGCAAGTACTCAAAGAGGTCAACCAACGCCTGCAGTTCCTCCTCGATGTCGGCCTCGACTACCTCTCGCTCGGTCGCTCGGCCGCAACGCTTGCCGGTGGTGAGGCGCAGCGCATCCGTCTTGCATCACAGATCGGGAGCGGTCTCGTGGGTGTGCTCTACGTGCTGGACGAACCGTCGATCGGGCTGCACCCGCGGGACAATCAACGTCTGATCGAAACGTTGTTACGTCTTCGTGATCTCGGCAACACCGTTGTCGTCGTCGAGCATGACGAAGAGACGATCAAGGTTGCCGACATGATCGTCGATATCGGGCCCGGCGCAGGGGAGCACGGCGGCGAGATCGTCGCACAGGGTTCGTTGGCGGCGATCAAAGGCGAGCCCCGCTCGATCACCGGACAGTATTTGTCGGGTGCCCGTTCGATCGAGGTTCCCCTCAAGCGTCGTGCTCCTGGTGAAGCGTGGATCGGCGTTCGCGGAGCGCGTGAGAACAACCTCAACGATCTCGATGTGCAGTTTCCGCTGAGTTGTCTCGTGGCGGTGACCGGGGTGAGCGGAAGTGGGAAGTCAACGCTCGTCAACGACATCCTGTTTCACGCCCTGATGCAGAAGGTGTACCGCTCGAAGGTGGTTCCCGGTCGTCATCAACGGATCGAGGGCGCTGATGGCCTCGACAAGGTCATCAACATTGATCAGTCGCCGATCGGTCGGACACCGCGAAGCAATCCCGCGACGTATACGGGCGTGTTCGACAAGATCCGCACGTTGATGGCAGCGACAGCCGAGGCCAAGGTACGGGGATATCTACCGGGCCGGTTTTCCTTCAATGTCAAAGGAGGGCGATGCGAGTCGTGCGCGGGTGACGGCACGATCAAGATCGAGATGCACTTCCTCCCTGACGTTTACGTCCCCTGCGAGGTTTGCAAAGGTGCGCGGTATAACCGTGACACGCTTGACGTGACGTTCAAGGGCAAGAACATCGCCGATATTCTGGACATGTCCATCGAGGAGGCTGCGGGCTTCTTCGAGAATCAGCCGGCGATCGCGCGGCAGATGACGACCCTTGTCGAGGTCGGTCTCGGTTACGTGCGCCTCGGGCAGAGCGCGCCGACGCTTTCCGGTGGTGAGGCGCAGCGCGTGAAGCTGGCGTCGGAGCTTGGTAAGCGGGCCACGGGACGCACGATCTACATCCTTGATGAACCGACGACCGGGCTGCATTTCGAGGACGTTCGTCGCCTCGTGGGCGTTCTGCAGCGTTTGGTCGACACCGGGAACACGGTTCTGGTCATTGAACACAATCTCGACGTCATCAAGTCGGCGGATTGGATCGTCGATCTCGGTCCCGAGGGTGGCAGCGGCGGCGGCAGGATCGTCGCAGAGGGGACGCCTGAGCAGGTCGCGGCGACTCCAGGGAGCTATACGGGCAAGTTCCTCGGCGAAGTACTCAGGAACGTGGAGCCGACGACCGACAACTAATCGGTCCTATGAATCTGCGTCGGGTCGTTTCGCATAAGACCCCGTCCACAGATGTCGTGATTGCGGCAATTTTCGGCGTGCTCGGGTTCGTCATGGGAGCACGCCCGCTTTCGGACAATTCCTTCTTCTGGCACCTGCGCACCGGAACCTGGATGTTGGATCACGGTGTTGCGCGATCAGATCCGTTTTCCTTCACGGCGCCCGGACGGGAATGGACACCGGTGTCGTGGCTTGCCGAGGTTGTCTATGGCGTGCTCTTCCGCAGCACGCTCGGTGCGTTCGGCATTCGCGTCCTTGCCGGTGTCGTGGGCGCCGCGGTGCTCGGCGGTATGTACCTGATCGCCATCCACTTTTCCACTGACCGTTTGCGTGCTGCGGTGATCCCGATGGTGATGGTCGTGGGTATGGAGCCGATGGTCAACGCGCGTCCTGTCCTGTTGGGACTCGGGCTGTTCGCGGTTCTCGTGGTGATGGTGGAACGCCCCGAGACGTGGGTCGGTCGGCATGCTCAGATCGTGTTGCCGTTGCACATGTGGTTGTGGGTCAACGTACACGGGAGTTGGGTGATCGGGTTCGGATATCTCGGCGTGCATGTGCTCGGGCAATGGTTCTCCGGTGCGAAACCATGGGACGGTCGGGAACGCACGCTCGTGATGGGCGCGCTCTGTGCGCTGCCGCTGTTGTTCCTCAACCCGTACGGCTATCGCTTGGTCGTACTACCGACCCAACTGTCGGTCGGTGGTGGGTTCCTGAGGAATGTCAACGAATGGCGCTCCCCGGACTTCAGCACGCACTACGGCGTCGCGATCATGGTTTGGGTCGCCTTGTTGCTCGTGGGCTTCTTCGCCGAGAGCGGGCGTGCTGGGGAAGATCGCCGATTGACAGGTCGTGACCTTCTGGTCGTGGTCGTCTTTCTTGCTCTCGTGCTCTCGGCGAAGCGGAACATGGGCGTGTTCTATCTTGCGACGGCACCGATCCTGGCGCGTGCGCTCATTCCGGCGCCGGGTGAGCACAGACGAATGCAGGAGATCCCTGCGAAGGTGCGGATCGTGTCCTTGTCCGTGATCGTGGTGTTCGTTGCCTTCACCTTGGGCATGGCGTCCCGAAGAGACGATTTCGACTTCGAGGCATACCCCGTCAAGGCAATGCAGTACATCGAGCAGCACGATCTGCTCGGCAAACGCCTTGCGCATTCGGATTTCGTCGGCGGCTACCTGATCCTGACGCGGTGGCCCGAACAGCGGGTCTTCATCGACGATCGGTACAACTACCCAACCGCGTTTCTGTGGGACTACCTACGCATGAAGGACGGACGCGCAGGATGGCAGAAGGCACTGGACCGCCAGCGAGTCGAGGTGGTCGTCTGGGAGCATGACGCGCCGCTGGCGAGCCTGCTTTCGGCGAGCTCGCGATGGCAGCGTGTGACCCGAGCCGATGATTACGACGTGTTCGTGCGACGATCTGCATCGTGACGAACAGCGACCGACCACATATTGCGTGGGAGACCCACGCGCAATGGTGGCAAGACGGCTTCACCGACGGCGCGGATCCGGAGTACGAGGAGCAGATCCTTCCGCTCCTGGATCAGCATCTCCGAGGCGCGCGCCGTGTCGTCGACGTCGGAGCGGGTGAAGGCCAACTCAGTCGGCGAGCGCACGCGGTACCCGGCGTCGAGCACGTGATCGGACTCGAGCCGTCGGTGGCGCAGCTCGTGGCGGCGTCGGCGCGCGGCGACGGCCCGGTGTATGTCCGCGGTAGCGCCGAGCGGATCCCCTTGGCGGCGAATGCGGTCGACGCGGTGATCGCATGTTTGGTCTTCGAGCACATCGCCGAGTTCGAAACAGCGATCGGCGAGGTCGCTCGCGTGCTCGAGCCGGGCGGCCGTTTCCTGTTCTTTCTCAATCACCCGCTCTTGCAGTGTCCGGGCAGTGGGTGGATCGACGACCACATCCTCGACGAGCAGTACTGGCGGGTGGGACCGTACCTCGTCGACGATATGCGCATGGAGGAGATCGCGCCCGGTGTTGTGTTGCCGTTCGTGCATCGTCCGCTACATCGTTATGTGAACGCGATGGCTTCGCACGGTCTTGTGATCGAGCACATGGATGAGCCGGCTCCACCTGCCGGATTCATTGCGCGCGCGCCCGAATACGAAGAAGCGCGCACGATACCGCGACTCTTGTTGTTCGTGGCCCGGCGGACGTTGACCAATCGCTAACGCTGTTCAGGTGATGTCGAGCATTCGTTGCAACGCAACCCGCGACCAGTGGCGGGTTTCTGCGTCGACGCTGATCTGATTGACGACCTCGCCACGCGCCAGTGACTCGAGTACCCACGCCAAGTGGGGTTCGTCGATCCGAAACATGGTCGAGCACGGACAGATCAATGGATCAAGCGAGCTGATCTGCTTGTCAGGGTGCTCGGCGGCGAGGCGCGACACCATGTGGATCTCTGTTCCGATGCCGATTGCCGTCCCCGGTTCGGCCGAGCGGACCCACTCCAGGATGCGTTCGGTGGAACCGACCTTGTCGGCCATCTCGACGACGTCGTGCGCGCATTCGGGATGCACGATCACAAGGCCGTCTGGGTGTGCCGAGCGGAACGCGTCGACGTGCTCCGGCCGGAACCGCTGATGAACCGAGCAGTGGCCTTTCCAGAGGAGAAAGGTGCATGACTTGAGAACGGGCTCGGTGAGCCCACCCAGTTCGACACGCGGGTTCCATACCGCCATGTCGTCATCGCCGTAGCCCATCTGCATGCCGGTATTGCGCCCGAGATGCTGGTCCGGGAAGAACAAGACCCTTTCGCCGCGTTCGAAGGCCCACTCGAGTACCGCTCGGGCGTTCGACGATGTGCAGACCGCGCCGCCATTGCGTCCGACGAAGGCCTTCAGCGCTGCCGATGAGTTCATGTACGTGATCGGAACGATCTGATCGACGTCGGCGATCGAGGCGAGAGTGTCCCAGCACTCCTCGACCTGGTCGATGTCGGCCATGTCGGCCATGGAGCATCCGGCGTTCAGATCCGGGAGTATCACGTGCTGATGGTCGGCTGCCAGCACGTCTGCGGATTCGGCCATGAAGTGCACGCCGCAGAACACGATGAAGTCTGCTTCGGGACGGTCCGCGGCGAAGCGGGCCAGATTGAAGGAGTCGCCGCGTGCATCGGCCCAGCGGATGACCTCATCGCGTTGGTAGTGATGCCCGAGGATGACCAGCCGTGAGCCCAATGCGGTCTTGGCGTCACGGATCCACGTTGCAAGGGTCGACGCGTCCGC
This sequence comes from uncultured Acidimicrobiia bacterium, assembly GCA_963785035.1. Taxonomy (GTDB): domain Bacteria; phylum Actinomycetota; class Acidimicrobiia; order IMCC26256; family CAWATG01; genus CAWATG01. Next base: position 7,605 of record CAWATG010000014.1, on the reverse strand, counting down.
GCCCGTGTAGCGGTCCGGCAGGGGAACCTGAAGTCGAATCATCTGGATGTGCCTCCCCGAGGGAGCAGGTTCCGATAAAAGCCGGCGGGGACAGCCTGGTCGCCCACCGCGGGGTTGTCGGCCTCGGAACCACATGATGTGACTGGAATGCCAGGCCAGCCTCTGATGAGCATAACCCCCGGCCGGGATGGGATTGTCACGATGCCGCTATGGCGAACTCCGTCGGCGGGCGCCGCGAGAATGGCGGGGTGCGCACCCGTCCTGAACCTGGATCGATCCCCGATGGCCCCGGCAGCTATCAGTTCAAGGACGACCAAGGGCGGATCCTCTACATCGGCAAGGCCAAGAACCTGCGCAGCCGCCTGGCGAATTACTTTGCCGACCCAGCGACCATGCCGGCCCGAACCCGCCAGATGGTCGCTGCGGCAGAAACCGTCGAATGGATCGAGGTGCGTACCGAGGTTGACGCGCTGTTCCTCGAATGCAGCCTCATCAAACGGCACCAACCGCGGTTCAACATCCGCCTCAAGGACGACAAGTCCTATCCCTTCCTGGCGGTGACACTCGACGAGCAATGGCCACGAGCGATGGTCATGCGCGGGGCGAAGCGTAAGGGCGTCCGCTACTTCGGTCCTTACGGGCACGCCTATGCAATCCGCGAAACCCTGGACCTGTTGCTGCGGACCTTTCCGATTCGTACGTGCACGAACACCAAGTTCGCCCGTCACGAGAAGTTGGGGCGTCCCTGTTTGTATGCGCACATCGAGAAGTGCGCCGCGCCGTGCGTCGGCGACATCGACACAGACGGGTATGCGGCACTCGTGGCGGAGCTTGTGGAGTTTCTCGATGGCGAGACCGAACCGATCATCGATCGCCTCGACCAGCAGATGCTCGAAGCCTCCGACCATTTGGAGTTCGAACGCGCAGCCCGATTACGAGATCAGCTCGCGTCCGTTCGCAAGATTGTGGAACGCCAAGAGATGGTCGGCGATTCCACGGAGTATTTCGACCTGATCGGTATCGAGGAGGACGAGCTCGAAGCGTCGGTTCAGGTGTTCTTCGTTCGCAAGGGTCGCGTTGTCGGGACGCGCGGTTTCGTCGCCGACAAGGTCGAGGACGTCACGACAGAGGCCTTGGTCGGTCGACTCCTCGAACAGCTCTATTTCGGGGCCGACCCCGAAGACGTTCCCCGTGAGGTGTTGGTTCCGGTCGAGCCCGATGACCGGGCGCTCTATGACGAATTGCTCTCGAGTGCACGTGGGTCGAAGGTACGTGTGCGTGTGCCGCGCAGGGGCCCCAAGCGCGACCTCCTCGGGACGGTGACCCATAATGCGCGCGAGGCGTTCTCTCGACACAAGCTGCGTCGAGCATCGGATCACAATGCGCGTGCCCGGGCACTGAACGCGCTCCAGGATGCGCTCGGTCTCGCTGAGGCGCCGCTCCGGATCGAGTGCTTCGACATCTCCCACCTCCAGGGCACCGAGACCGTGGCGTCCATGGTGGTGATGGAGGACGGAATGGCCAAGCGTTCGGACTACCGCCGGTTCAAACTGCGCCACACGGAAGGCAACGACGATTTCGCGTCGATGGAGGAGGCCCTGACCCGCCGTTTCCGGCACTACCTCGACGACCGAGACCAGGGAGCTCGCGCGGGGAAACGATTTGCCTACCCGCCGAACCTGCTTCTGGTCGATGGCGGCAAGGGACAACTTGCCGTTGCCGAGCGGGTGCTCGAGGAGCTCGGTCTCGAAGACATCGCGGTCGCCTCGCTCGCCAAGCGGTTCGAGGAGGTTTACCTGCCTGGGCGGCCGGATCCGGCCCGTATTCCACGCGACTCCGAAGCGTTGTATCTCCTGCAGCAGGTCCGCGACGAGGCGCACCGCTTCGCGATCACGTATCACCGGACGCTTCGCGATCGACAGATGACTCGGTCGGTCCTCGATGGTGTCGCCGGGTTGGGGCCGGTCCGGCGAGCGCGTCTGCTCAAGGAATTCGGTTCGGTCGCCAAGCTTCGGGCGATGACTGCCGAGGAATTGCGGGCGATCCCGTGGTTACCCGACGCCGTCGGCGAGGCTCTCGGCGAGGCGCTGCACGGAAAGTTCACACCAGAACGGCGCGAAGCGGGCGCGGAAGGCCTCGGGGGCGTGCCATCATCGTGAGCGTGAACCGCACGGCGGCAGAACCGCTCGATTTCACCATAGTCACGGGCATGTCGGGCGCTGGGCGCTCGACATCGGCGAACGTCCTCGAGGACCTCGGTTATTTCGTGATCGACAATGTGCCCGCATTGCTGATCCCAAAGATCACTGAGCTTGCGAGGGGCACCGATCGTCCGACCCGCTACGCGCTCGGGGTCGACGTGCGCTCGGGTGCGTTCGTCCAGGACCTCAAGGACGCGCTCGCGGAGCTGCAGGCGTCGGGAAGTCGCACACGTGTGCTGTTCCTCGAAGCGGCAGATCCGGTTTTGGTGCGCCGCTACGAAGGCAATCGGCGCCCGCATCCGCTTGCGGACGGCGCGCGGATCTCCGATGGCATTGCTCGCGAGCGCCTGCAGCTCGAGGAGCTCAAAGGTTTGGCTGATGTTGTGATCGACACGACGGACATGAACGTCCATGATCTGCGCGATCGCCTGCGTGAGCTGTTCGGTATGGATTCGCCCGATGTGGCGCTGCAGACGTCGATCGTGAGCTTCGGGTACAAGCATGGCCTGCCACTGGATGTCGATCTCGTGTTCGACTGCCGGTTCCTGCCGAACCCGCATTGGGTCGAACCCTTGCGGTTGTTGACCGGGGTCGATGAGCGGGTCCGGGACTTCGTGCTCGACCAGCCGGAGACCGGGCCATTCCTGGAGCGGCTCGACGGCCTCTTCGAGTTGTTGTTGCCGGCGTACGCTCGGGAGGGGAAGGCCTACTTGTCGATAGCCGTCGGATGTACAGGGGGACACCATCGCAGCGTGGTGGTCGCGCGTGAGCTTGCCAAGATTCTTGCTACGCACGGATTCCATCCGAAAGTGACGCATCGGGACATCGACCGTGCGTAGCGCCGGTGGCGATGACGCGCCTGGCGAAGGGCGTTCGGAGGTTGCCGGCGGCGCGCCGAGCCGAACCACCGGTACGGGCGCGGGCGCGACGCACAAGCAGCGCCGTAGTGGCCCGAGCGGTGCGACACGACCGTCCACCCCGCAGGCGCGGCCCGCCGCGAGACGAGACGAAGAGGGTCGCGTCGGCGGTCCGGCAGTTGTGGCGCTTGGAGGAGGACACGGTCTCGCAGTCGCATTGACCGCGATCCGTCAGTACGGCGGGACGATCACTGCGGTGGTCACCGTCGCTGACGACGGCGGCTCCTCGGGACGGCTGCGCCGCGATTTCGGCACTCCGGCACCAGGTGACATCCGCCGAGCATTGGTCGCGCTCGCCGCGAATGACACCTGGGCACGTACCTTCGAGCACCGTTTCGACGGCGGCGAACTCGATGGCCACGCATTCGGAAATCTGGCGTTGCTCTCACTCGCATCCACGATGGGCGATTTCGTCGCTGCGATCGACGAGGCTGGGCGTCTCCTGGGGACCGTCGGGAGGGTGCTGCCCGCAACGGCAGGGCCCGTCGTCTTGCGTGCCGACGTCGAAGGCGAGATGGTCGAGGGGCAGGTCAACGTCGGCATGGCGGCGGGAAAGATCCGAAGTGTGGAGCTGATCCCGTCGGATGCGCCGGGATGTGCGCAGGCAATCTCGGCTGTCGAACATGCTGATCAGATCGTGTTGGCGCCAGGATCGTTGTACACGAGCCTGTTGCCGGTTTTGGCGGTGCCGAGCTTGCGTGATGCGGTCCTGAACGCCCGCGGCAAAGTCGTGCAGGTATGCAATGTTCGCTGTGAGACCCCCGAGACCGACGATATGGATGCAACCGACCACCTCCGAGCAGTCATCGCGCATGGTGCTCGTGTCGATTCGTTCATGTACCAGGCGTTCGGCATGCTCGCCGCCGACGAGGAAGCCATTCGTCTCCTCGGTGCAGAGCCGGTCGGCTCGGACGTCGTCGATGATGCACGGATGGCGCACGATCCGGCCAAACTGGCGAAAGCCTTGCGTGCTCTGCTGTAGTCAGCACGCTCGAAGACCATGAGGTCTTGAAACTGTTCGTGCACAATCATCGATCAAGCTCGGCGCCGTTGCGTCGACGCGAACGGAGGAACCATGGCGGTACGCGTGGGCATCAATGGATTCGGTCGAATTGGCCGTTCCTTCTTTCGGGCGCTGCTCGCCCGCCAAGGCGCAGCCGGTGTCGAACTCGTAGCGGTGAACGACCCGTTCGGCGATGCCGAGACGATGGCGTTCCTGTTGAAGCACGACTCGGTCGGCGGCACCCTCCCGAACGCCGTTTCGGTCACCGATACCGGCTTTGCTGTCGACGCCATCTCGGTGAAGAAGCTCGAGGTGCGCGAGCCAAGTGAGATTCCGTGGGGCGACCATGGCGTCGACGTGGTGATCGAGTCCACGGGTCTGTTCACCGGTCGTGCGCAGGCTGCCGGGCATCTCAACGGTGGCGCGAAGCGGGTCGTGATCTCTGCCCCGAGCGGCGATGCCGACGCGACGATCTGCATGGGTATCAACGACAGCGTTTTCGATCCATCTGCACATACCGTGCTGTCGAACGCGTCGTGCACTACGAACTGCCTTGCGCCATTGGCGAAGGTGCTCGACGATTCGTTCGGCATCGAGCAAGGCCTCATCACGACCGTCCACGCGTACACGAGCGATCAGCAACTTCAGGACCAGGCTGTCGCGACCCGTTCGGGTAAGCCTGATCTTCGTCGGATGCGCGCCGCTGCCCTGTCGATCGTTCCGAGCTCGACGGGCGCAGCACGTGCAATCGGCATGGTGCTGCCGAGCTTGAAAGGCAAGCTCGACGGTACGGCGTTGCGCGTGCCGACACCGACGGGTTCGATTACCGATCTCGTCGCAGTTCTCAAGACCGGTGTCACAGCAGAAGACGTCAACGCTGCGTTCAAGGCCGCCGCCGCCGATGCCGCATTCCGCGGTGTCCTGGAATACAGCACCGAGCCGTTGGTCTCGGCGGATATCGTCGGGAATCCATCGTCGTGTGTGTTCTCTTCGGTGGACACGATGGCGAGCGGAAAGCTCGTGAAGGTCCTCGGTTGGTACGACAACGAGTGGGGATACTCGAACCGTTTGGTGGACCTGATCGCGTTCATCGGCGGCTGATGAATCTTCCGCAGCTCGAAGATCTCCCGATCACAGCGGGGACCCGTGCGTTGGTTCGTATGGATTTCAATGTTCCGCTGCACGGAGGCGTCATCGACGACGATCTGCGTATCACGACCGTGTTGCCGACCCTGCTGTGGTTGCGTGCGCGGGGAGCGTCGATCGTCGCGTGTTCGCACCTCGGGCGTCCCAAAGGTGTGCCGGACCCGGCGTTTTCGCTCGCGCCGGTCGCGCGTCGGCTGAGTGAGTTGCTCGTGGCACCGGTCAGTCTTGCCCCCGAGGTGGTGGGGGAGCAGGCTTCGAAGATGGCCCAGGTGCTCGAGCCCGGTGATGTGTTGTTGTTGGAGAACCTGCGCTTCGACGCGGGTGAGACGGCGAACACTCCGGCATTCGCAGATGCGTTGTGCGCGCTCGGTGATGTCTATGTGAACGACGCGTTCGGTGCGTCGCACCGTTCGCACGCGTCGATCGTCGGACCGCCTGCGGTGTTGCCCAGTGCCGCGGGCCGCTTGCTGTTCCGCGAGGTTGAGGTATTGAGCGGTCGTCTGTCAGAGCCGGAACGTCCATTCGTGGCGATCCTCGGTGGCGCCAAGGTCAGCGACAAGCTTGCGGTGATCGAAGCGTTGCTCGAACGAGCTGACACGATCCTGGTCGGTGGGGCAATGGCGTTCACCTTCTTTCTGGCGCAGGGCCATCAGGTCGGTACGTCGCTCGTGGAGCCCGATATGGTCGAGACATGCGCGGGGCTCCTCGAGACGGGTCGGGTGCACGTGCCCGTCGACGTGGTGGTCGCACAGCAGTTCAGCGCCGAGAGTCCGACACGCACGGTTGTTGCAGCCGAGATGCCGGGCGACTGGATGGGACTCGACGTTGGCCCTGTCACCGCAGATGCCTATGCGTCGTAGCTCATAGCCCGGGCCGCAACCGTGTTGTGGAACGGCCCGATGGGTGTCTTCGAGATGGAGCCCTTTGCCGCCGGGACGCGTCGGGTTGCGCTTGCAGTTGCGGAGTGTGAAGGCTTCACGGTCATCGGTGGCGGCGATAGCGCGTCGGCCGTGCGCCAGATGGGCCTTGCCGATCGAATCGATCATGTCAGTACCGGTGGGGGCGCATCGCTCGAGCTCATCGAGCAAGGTGACCTGCCCGGTCTTGTTGCATTGCGGGCGGCTGCCGTCCGACTGAAGGAGCGCGAATCGTGAGTACTGCGCGGCAGCGGTGGCAAGAGTGTTGGTCGCCGACCGATCATCGCCGGGAACTGGAAGATGCATCACACGCACCTTGATGCGATCCAGGTGGTCCAGAAGCTCAACTTCCGTCTTGATGCCGAGGACTACGAGGCGATCGACGTCGTGGTGTGTCCGACCTTCGTGGCGTTGCGGTCGGTGCAGACGGTGCTCGATGCCGACAGGATCCCGATTCTGCTGAGCGCGCAGAACTGTCACTGGGAAGAGTCCGGTGCGTTTACCGGCGAGGTCAGCGCGCCAATGCTGGCCAAGCTCAACGTGAGCTATGTGATCGCAGGCCATTCCGAGCGCCGCGAGTACTTTGCCGAGACCGACGAGATCGTGAACCGCAAGGTCAAAGCGATTATCAAGGCCGGGATGCGGGCCATCGTCTGTGTGGGTGAGTCGCTCGCGCAACGTGAGGCCGGGGAGACTGCGGCGCACGTCAGTTCGCAGGTTCGGGGCGCGTTCGACGGGGTCAAGAAGGTCGACGCTGCCGAAACGGTCGTTGCGTACGAGCCTATTTGGGCGATCGGCACTGGGCGTAACGCCACCGCCGGTGATGCCAACGAGACATGTGGCGTGATCCGGGCGACCCTACGGGAGCTCTATGACACTGCGACCGCCGACGCTGTCCGAATCCAGTACGGCGGGAGCGTCAAGCCCGGAACGATCGCGGAGCTCATGGAGATGCCCGAGGTCGACGGCGCTCTGGTGGGCGGAGCATCTCTCGATCCGGACGACTTCGCCCGAATCATCCGGTACGGGCGGTAATCGCGTCGGCCGGCGACGCTGTGTTACCGTTTCGCTACGTCGCCCCACGTTGGCTGAGGTCGTTATAGGGAGTGCCGCGTGCTGAACGCGCTTATCGTCGTTGTCCAGGTCATTTCGTGTCTGATGTTGCTGCTCTTCGTGTTGTTGCACGCGGGTCGTGGCGGCGGTCTTTCGGACATGTTCGGTGGCCAGATGGGTGGGTCTATGGCGGGCTCAACCGTCGTCGAGCGCAACTTGGACCGGCTCACCGTGGTGACTGCAATCGTCTTCATGTTCACGACGATTCTGTTGGGCCTGCGCCTCAAGCTCTGAGCGCGCATGCGCGTAGACTCACTCCCTCGCACCGACTGACTCGGTGTTCCACGTCGAAGTGGCGGAATCGGCAG
>CAWATG010000013.1:0-38261 GCA_963785035.1 uncultured Acidimicrobiia bacterium | reverse complement strand
GCGCGCTCGGAGGGATTCGAACCCCCAACCTTCTGATCCGTAGTCAGATGCTCTATCCGTTGAGCTACGAGCGCTAGAACGAGCGAGTCTAGGTCGCGGCGCGTGACCACCCCGAGTCACACGCCCGATAGCAGCACGCAAGTTACGATCGGCCTTGCCATGGCTCGTGTGCTCATCACTCGCCGCCTTCCAGAAGGCGGAACCGACCCGCTCATTCAGGCCGACCACGCCGTCGACGCACCAGAGAGCGACGTCGCGTACACGCACCGTGAGATTGTGGAATTGGCGCCACAGTTCGACGGGATCGTCTGTGCACTGACTGACCTCATCGATGATGAGGTCCTAGCGGCCGGCGCGCTCGGACGGCTTCGGGTCGTTGCGAACGTCGCTGTCGGCTACGACAACATCGACGTGGCCTCTGCGTCACGCAATCACATCGCGGTGTGCAACACGCCCGGTGTACTCGACGAGACAACCGCCGATCTCGCGTTCAGTTTGATGCTCGCGGCATCACGTCTTGCATCGACCGCCGAAGCAGAGCTACGCGCCGGAAAGTGGCATGGATGGGCCTTGGATCAGTACCTCGCACGCGACGTGTATGGAACAACACTTGGACTCATCGGGTATGGCCGTATCGGCAGAGCTGTTGCGCGTCGCGCGCATGGCTTTGACATGACGGTCTTGCATCACACGCGTCATGACACAGGAATTCCGGGCTGGATTGCATCACTCGACGACCTCTTGACGCGCGCTGACATTGTGTCGTTGCACGTTCCGCTCAATGACTCGACGCGGCACTTGATCGGCGCGCGCGAACTCGCGTTGATGCAAACGACATCGGTGTTTGTCAACACCGCGCGCGGCCCTGTCGTCGATGAGGCTGCTCTCGCGCAGGCACTCCACGATGGATCGATCTTCGCTGCCGGCATCGACGTCTACGAACGTGAACCCGAGATCCATCCGCTGCTGCTGTCCGCGCCGCGGACAGTGCTGCTCCCACACATCGGCAGCGCGACCCGCCAGACGCGGACGCGCATGGCACGTCTCGCCTGCGAAGGCGTCAACGCCGTGCTCTCGGGATCATCGCCCGACAACCTCGTCACGCCTACGTGCTGAGAGACAACCAGCTCACTTGGAGCTGCCACCCATCTCGAATTGGCGGAGGGCGAGGGATTTGAACCCTCGAGGAGGCGAATAACCCCCTACTCGCTTAGCAGGCGAGCACCTTCGGCCACTCGGTCAGCCCTCCGGAACCCGCGAGTATAGGAACAGGCGTGCCGCTCCCGGCCTATGTCGCAGTTGCCGCGACCTCGAGGCGCCGAAGCGTCTCGTCAATCGATCGCCGAGCGCGCGCCACAGAGCCCATCGCCTTGATGAAGAACTTCGAACGAGCGCTGTTGTAGTCCACCCATTCGCGGACGAGGGTTCCACCGTCGGACGGTGTGAACTCATATCCCCACACATGCCCACCGACATGCTTCCAGGCGATCCGCTTGCCTTCTTCGAACTCCACCACGGTGTTGGTGATGCGATACGGGACACCGAGCTTCATCGACATTCCAAACTTCGCTCCAAGCGAAAGGCGCGCTGGAGCCGAAGCAACCGGGTCACGGACCGTCCCCGAGCCGTCGATGAGTTGGTGCTTGTTCGGATCGGCCACGAATTCAAAGAGGGTCTCCGGCGACGCCGCAATGAGACGTTCGCCGGCAATCAGCAATCCCGTGTCAGTCACGGGGCCGACCGTACTGCGGCCCGCACGACGGTGTCCATCGCCGCGCGAGCGACCATACGGCGATCGCTTGGCGGAGGGACTGGGATTTGAACCCAGGGTGACTTGCGCCACAACGGTTTTCAAGACCGTCCCGTTCGGCCGCTCCGGCATCCCTCCAGAGTCCAGCAGGCTAGCGCTCGCCTCGAACGAACACGTGCCGACTATTTCGCTTCGACCCGATCAAAGCCGGCGAATGGGCGGAGAACCTCGGGAACGACCAACGACCCATCGCCTTGCTGGTAGTGCTCGAAGATGTTCAGCAAGGTGCGCCCAACCGCGCATGCCGTGCCGTTGAGCGTATGGGCCAACGTGTTGCCGTCATCGCCGCGCACACGCGTCGCGAGACGCCGCGCCGAATAGTCGGTGTAGTTCGAGCATGACATGAGCTCGCGGTACTTGCCTTCTGATGGAAGCCACACCTCGACGTCGTACTTCTTCGCCGCCGGGTTGCCAAGATCACCGGCAGCAACGTTGATCACACGGTACGGAAGACCAAGGTCGCTCACAATCGATTCCTGCAGCGACCTGATCGCTTCGAGCTCGTCCCATGATGCATCGGGGTCGCAGTAGGAGAACATCTCAACCTTGTCGAACTGATGCACGCGGAACAAACCCCGAGTGTCCTTCCCGTACGTTCCCGCTTCGCGACGAAAACACGGCGAAATTCCTGCGTATCTGAGCGGCAGGTCGTTGGCATCCAGGATTTCGTCGCGATGCAGACCTGCAAGCGGCACCTCACTCGTGCCGACCAGGAAGAGTTCGTCATCGTCAAGGTCGTACACCTGCGCGCGGTCAGTCGGAAAGAATCCCGCCTCCACCATCGCCTGTTCACGTACGAGAACGGGTGGAATCACCGGCGTGAATCCCTCTCCGCGAAGCTTCGACACCACCCACTGCACCAATGCCAACTCGAGCAACACCGCTTCGCGCATGAGATACGCGAACCGTGCGCCCGATACGGACGCGGCGCGTTCGGTGTCGACGAAGCCCATTGCCTCACCGAACATCGCGTGGTCCATTGGCGGTGCAGCGTTGATTTCTCCCACTGTCGCGATGATCTCGAAGTCGTCTTCACCGCCCGTAGGCACGGTCCTGTGTGCAGGATTCGGCACGGTCAGCGCAAGCTCACGCACACGCGCATCGAGTGTGTCGAGCGTCGGGTCCATTGCACCCAGTTGTTCTTTCAGAGCCGTTGCAGCCGCAATTTTGCTGGGTCGTTCGTCCGGTGTTGCCTTTGAAATTTCTTTCGACGCTGCGTTCTGACGCGCGCGCAGTGTCTCGACATCGCGCGACAACGCGTGTCGCTGCTCGACAGCGGTGAGCAATTCATCAAGTAATCCGGGCGCGATTCGCTTCCGCTCGATTCCTTCGCGGTACTCGGCTTCATCGCGCAAACGTTTGAGGTCGATCACGCGGTCATTCCTGCTTCTCCGTTCACGATGTAATTCCTGGGGTATCGCGAATCTGTGCACGCAATTCGCTTGATCCAACGACCCGCATTTTTCCAGGCTGTTCCATGCGCGTGCCGACGCGCGCGCGCATCTGCTTCGCCGGCGACTGGGTAGGAGCCGAGAAACTTCACCTCAGCCTGTTTCGCGCTGAGATTGCGAAGACAATCCGCGACAGGCTCGTCGATCACATGTCCTTCGAAGTCGATAATGAAGCAGTAATCACCGAGGTTTTGTTTGGTAGGACGCGACTCGACCTTGGTCAGGTTGATCGAACGCGCAGCAAACTCCGAGAGGATGGCGAGCAACGAACCTGGCTTGTCCGCGCGTTGAAAGCACACGATCGACGTCTTGTCATGACCCGTTGGAGCAGGAATTCCGCGCCCAACCAACACGAAGCGAGTCTGGTTGTCGGGATGATCCTCAACGCCTGATGCCAACACGTCAAGGCCGTAGACCTCAGCAGCAAAACGATTCGCAAGCGCGCCGACATCGGTCTTCTTCGAACGTGACGCAACACGTGCCGCATCCGCATTCGAATTGGCTGCTGCTAACACGACGTTCGGAAGTGCCATCGCCATCCACCCTCGGCATTGCGCGCTGGCGTGCGGAAATGCGTGCACTGTCTTGATGTCGCCGATGGTGATTCCCCGTCGCGCAGCGAGAACAAGCGTGATTGGAAGATCAACCTCACGCTGAATCAGAAGACCGCTCTCGAACGCCAACGTATCCAGCGTGATCGGAACCGAACCCTCGATCGAATTCTCCAGCGGCACCATTCCCAGCTCAGCGCCACCAGACTCCACCGCAGCGAGCACCTCAGGAATCGATGCATACCCGACGCGTTCGAATACGGAGAGATCCTCCTGCGAGAGCACGGCTTCTTCGGTAAATGTTCCGGTTGGCCCGAAATACGCGAGGATCACGAAGGCATCGTACCGGCGACGTCTCCCGAGACCGGGACCAATTGGGGCCGAACTACCGGCCGACACCCGCGGTACCGGGTTATCGACCTGCCGCTCGGTGCGCCGCCAATGCAGCCCCCACGATCCCGGCGTTGTTCACCAGCTCGGCGGCGACCGTCTCGACGGGAACCGTCAACAGCGGAACGAACTTGTCCGCTCGTTTGCTCACCCCACCGCCGATCACGAAGAGATCCGGCCACATGAGCGCATGCAAGGCGTGCAGGAACTCGTCGACCCGCCGTGCGTACTGCTTCCACGACAACTCGTCACGCTCACGTGCACTGTCGGCTGCCCGATGCTCCGCCTTGACGCCACGGACCTCCAGATGTCCAAGCTCTGAGTTCGGGACGAGTTGACCGTCGGAGACCAACGCCACGCCAATGCCGGTCCCGAGCGTGACCATGATCACCAGCCCACTTCGTGCTCGAGCCGCACCGAATGTGACCTCCGCAATGCCTCCGGCGTCCGCATCGTTGAGGACCGTCACGCGGGACCCGACATGGGTACCAAAGAGCGAACCGGCGTCACAGTTGATCCAGGCGTCATCGACATTGGCCGCGGTCTTGGTGATCCCGTCCTTGACCACTGCCGGCACCGCCACACCGACAGGACCGCGCCAACTCGAAATGCTCGACGATCGACCCAACTGCCGCTCCGACCGCATCGGGTGTCGCCGGCTGCGGTGTCGGGATGCGGTACCGCTCGACCACGAGCATTCCGCTCTCCACGTCAACTACAGCGCCTTTGATTCCCGAGCCACCGACATCGACGCCGAGATACGTTCTGGACTGGTCCGTCATAGGTGCATTATCGGTCGCCAACACTGGCGGCCTGACGGATCTTCACGCGCAGTCCTTCGCACAGAGCGGCGGTCCACCGTATCGTGAGGCAATTCCACCCAGCGGAGGATCCATGTCGTCGCCGATCACAGAGACCCGGGAATGGCAGGATCTCCTCGCACATCGCTCGGCCTTGGCACCCACCGACCTGAGGACCCTCTTCCGTCGGGAACCTCAGCGTGCAGATGCGCTGCATGTCGATGCCGTCGATCTCTTCCTCGACTATTCGAAGCAACGCCTGACCAGCGAAACGATCAACCTGCTCGTGGCGCTCGCTGAGAGATCAGGTCTCCGGGCACACATCGACGCGATGTTTCGAGGCGATCCCATCAACGTCACCGAGCATCGCGCCGCATTGCACGTCGCTCTTCGGATGCCTTCGACGGATTCGCTCATCGTCGATGGGACCGACGTCATTGCCGAGAGCCAGACAGTGTTGGCCAAGATGCGCGTCTTCAGTGACCGCGTACGAAATGGCGTCCATACTGGTTTCACCGGCAAGCCGATCCGCTGCCGTCGTCAACATCGGCATCGGTGGTTCAGACCTCGGACCAGCGATGGCCTACGACGCACTCGTCGACTTCGCTGATCCAAGCCTTGTCGTTCGATTCGTGTCCAACGTGGACGGCGCCGCACTCAGTCTCGCGTTGCGCGACTTGGATCCGGAGACAACGCTCTTCGTTGTCGCGTCGAAAACGTTCACGACCTCGGAAACCTTGGCGAATGCGCGTGCTGCGAGAGTGTGGCTTCTCGATGCACTTCGTCCCGCCGACGCTGCGGGTGAGGCCACGGCAATCGCTCAGCACTTCGTTGCACTCTCGACGAACACGGCTGCAACAACGGCGTTCGGTATCGACCCGGAAAATGTGTTCGAGTTCTGGGATTGGGTTGGAGGACGCTATTCCCTGACGTCAGCGATTGGGCTGTCGTTGATGATCGCGATCGGCACCGACAACTTCGACGCGATGCTCGCTGGTTTTCATTCAATGGACGAGCACTTTCGCAGCGCACCGCTCTTTGAGAACCTGCCGGTGCTCATGGCGCTGATCGGCGTGTGGTGCACGAACTTTCTGGGTGCAACAACGCTCGCGATCCTTCCGTACAGCGAACGCCTCGCGCTGTTCCCCGCGTATCTCCAGCAACTCGAGATGGAGAGCAACGGCAAGTCGGTCGACGTCGACGGGAACGCAGTGTTGATCGACACCGCGCCGATCGTCTGGGGCCAACCCGGGACCAACGGTCAGCATGCGTTCTTCCAGCTGCTTCATCAGGGAACGCGCCTCGTTCCCTGTGACTTCATCGGCTTTCTCAGCCCGAACGAACGCGACAGCGTTCATCAGCATCACCTCCTGATGGCGAACTGTTTCGGCCAAACCGCGGCGCTCGCATTCGGGCGCACCCCTGCAGAAGTCGAGGCTGCGGGGATACCTTCAGCACTGATCCCGCATCGCGTGTTCCGCGGGAATCAGCCCACGAGCACGCTGCTCGCCCCACGCCTCACACCGAACGTGCTCGGTCAACTCATCGCGACCTACGAACACAAGGTGTTCACCCAAGGCGTGCTCTGGAACATCAACTCCTTCGACCAATGGGGCGTCGAACTCGGCAAGGAGCGCTCAGCGCAACTCGTCCCTGAACTCACCAGTCACTCGGACCTCCACCACGATTCCTCCACGAACATGCTGATTCAGCGCTACCGCGCCGCGTACCGATAAGTAGCAACACGGATCACGACGACGGAGATCTCGGTACAGTTCGAGGATGACAAAATCCTCAGATCGGCTCGACGAATGGGCGCGCCGTTTGGGCGCGAAACCTTCCGGTGAACAGGGCGAAGCGATCGCCGCCGCAACCGTCGTACTCCTACGCGACGGATCCGATGGCGTCGAGGTTCTCGTCCTGCGACGCAACTCCAAGCTGGCATTCGGGGGCATGTGGGTTTTCCCAGGTGGTCGCGGTCGATCCCGAGGACGCCACCGACACAGCCAACGAGATCGAAGCCGCACTCAACGCCGCGGTGCGAGAAGCCGCCGAAGAGGCCGGCCTTGTGGTGGACCACGAATCCCTTTCGCTCTTCGCGCATTGGCTACCACCGGCGATCACACCAAAACGGTTCTCTACTTGGTTCTTTGTTGCTCCCTCGCCGCTCGGTGATGTGACGATCGACGGAGGCGAAATCCATGAACATGCATGGGTACGCCCCATCGACGGAATTGCCCGACGCGACGCCGGCGAGATCGAGCTCGCACCACCCACCTGGGTCACGCTGCACCAGCTCTCACAATTCACCACGGTCGCCGATGCCTGCAATGCGTTCGCCGAACGCGAGCCGCAATTCTTCGAGACGCGCATCGCCTCGACCGACGATGCGGTGGTCGCGTTGTGGACCGGCGACGCAGGCTACGAATCAGGGGACCCACACCTTGCCGGACCGCGCCATCGCCTGTGGATGGCCGACGACGGTTGGCGCTACGAACGCGGATAGATCGCGACCGTTTTCGCCACCTCATCCCCTCTTTTCCACACCTTTCCCCACAGGTGTGGAAAACCTTCCCTCCCGATTGTGGAGAACAGTGTGGAAAACAACAACGATGTAATTTGAGGACCGAACATGGCGACGCGACGAAAGACCACAACCTCCAATTTCGGCGTCACGGTTCGCGAGAGTCATGACGCAACGCCGTTCTACGACCGATTCCGGGCACCGGAGTTGTCCACGGACAATGAGGTTCCACTCCCAACCCAAATCCCCGAGCCTTTTATCTGTGGTGATGCCCGGTCGATGGGTTTGATCGCCGATGGTTCCGTCGCCCTCGTCGTCACATCCCCTCCCTACTTCGCCGGCAAGCAGTACGAGGAGGAACTCGAACGCGAAGGCGTCCCGGCCTCCTACCTCGAATATCTCGCGATGCTCACCGACGTCTTCGCCGAATGCGTGCGAAAGCTCGAACCGGGCGGTCGAATCGCCGTCAACGTTGCGAATCTCGGCCGCAAGCCGTATCGCAGCCTGTCCGCCGATGTGATTCGCATCCTCGAGCACGACCTCGGCCTGCTGCTGCGCGGCGAGTTGATCTGGCAGAAGGGCGAAGGCGCGAGCGGCTCATGTGCCTGGGGATCATTTCGTAGCGCCGCCAATCCCGTCCTCCGCGACATCACCGAACGGGTGATCGTGGCAAGCAAGGGCCGCTTCGATCGGGCACGGTCCGTGAAGCAACGGGAAGCGGAAGGCCTACCGTACGAGAACGACATCCTGACCGAAGACTTCATGGCGCTCACGCTGGATCTGTGGGCCATCCCGCCCGAAAGCGCACGGCGCGTCGGCCATCCCGCGCCCTTTCCAGTCGAGCTTCCAGAGCAGCTCATTCGCCTCTACACGTTCAAGGACGACCTGATCCTGGATCCGTTCATGGGAAGCGGGTCATCACTCGTCGCAGCTGCGCGCCTTGGTCGCCGCTACATCGGATTCGACCTCGACCCCAGTTACGTGGACATTGCCCGGCAGCGCGTCGCGGACGAAGCCGCTGAACTCGAATCGCGAGCGCTCCCATCCAGTCCTGCCGGCGACGAAGGGATGGCAGCGCAGCGGTTAGCCGAACGGATTCTCGAGGCGGCCGGGTTCACCCTCACGCGACGCAACCAACGCATTCCCAAGACCGGCACAGGCGTCACATTCGTTGCCACCGACGCCGATAACCGTGAGTGGTACTTCGATGTCGCCGGTAGCTTCACCACCTATCGCGGTGGTCTCTCGCGCAATGACGCGTTGTGGAAGACACTCGGCAAGGCCTGCGCACTGCGAAGCGCCCGAGACACGATCCCGTTGGTACTCATGACCAGTTGCCTGCCAAAACGGCCCGGCGAAGGCGACGCGGCATTACGTGCTGCGGGACCCGAAACCTTCTTCGACGCCGTCGACATGCTGTCAGCCGATGCCCTCGAACGACTGAAGCACTACGCCAAAGGCGGCTACACCGCCGACCCACTACCGGGCTTCTGGAGTGCCGCCGAGTTGGCACGGACAACGGGCTAACCCGCCGCAGGACGGCGTTTCCTACGGATCGTGGCGCGGAGAATCAGCTCGTCTTACCGGCGGCGAAGCGCGGCAAAGGTTGGCTGCCTGCGACGGGTTCAGACCTTTGCCGTCTCCTCCAGCAAGTCTGGGTCGGAATCTGGGTCGGTGTCGTCACCGCTCGTCTCTGCACCCACCGGCGCGACAACACTGTCGCCCTCGATGCTGATATGGGGGACGATCCGGTCGAGCCAGCGTGGGATCCACCAGTTGAAGTCTTCGAGCAACTCCATGGTCGCCGGCACGAGGACCACCCGAACGATCGTCGCATCGATGAGGATCGCCGACGCGAGCCCGAGTCCGAACAGCTTCAAGATCGGATCCGCGTCAAGGAGGAAGGCGCCGAACACCATGATCATGATCGAAGCGGCGGCGGTGATGACCCGGGCGGTACTCGCGAGGCCATCGGCCACGGAAAGCGAGTTGTCGCCCGTGCGGAGGTACTCCTCGTGCACCCGCGAGATCAGGAACACCTCGTAGTCCATGGAGAGGCCGAAGACGACCGCGAAGAGCATCATCGGAGCGAACGACGGAATCGGGATGGTCTTGTCGAGACCGACGAGTTCGTTGAACCAGCCCCACTGGAACACGGCCACCACGATGCCGAACGACGCCCCGATCGAGAGCAGGTTCATCACCACGGCCTTGGCCGGCACCACCACGGAACGGAATGCGCAGAGCAACAAGATGAACGACAGGACGAGCACCCCGCCCATGAAGAGGGGAAGGCGATCTCCGAGCACCTTGCCGAGGTCGACGAACACCGCGGTCGGCCCACCGATGTCGACTTCGATGCTCGTCCCCCGGATGGACTGAGGGATCACCTCGTCGCGCAGCCGGTTCAGCAGATCCTCGGTCTCCACGCTCTGAGGTGAGGTGGAAGGGAAGACGGTCATCACGGCGGCGTCGGCGTTGCCCTCGGCATCGGTGTTGGGAACGACCGGTGCTACTTCGGCGACACCCGGTGCGGAGGCGATGCGCTCGTGGAGCTCTTCCACGGCCGCAAGATCACCGTTCTCGGAAAAGCTGGCGGCAACGAGGAACGGGCCGTTGAACCCGGAGCCGAAGCCTTGGGCCAACAGGTCATAGGCCTGACGGGTGGTCTGGGAGGTTGGATCCGTACCGGCATCCTGCGAACCGAGGCGCAACGAAAATGCCGGGATCGCGAGGACGATCAGGACAACCAAAGCCGCGATGGCTGGGGGCCACGGGCGCCGCTGGAGGAAGCGGCTCCACCGGAACCAAAGGGTCTCCCGGTGCGCCGACTCGTCGCGGTGCAGCCCCGGCACCCGCCAATGATCGATGCGATGACCGATCGCTCCGAGTACCGCCGGAAGCAACGTGATCGAAGTCAGCACGGCGAACGCGACGGTGAGCATCGCAGCGATCGCGATTCCGTTCACGAGGCTGAGACCCACGAAGAAGAGGCCCCCGAGGGAGATGACCACGGTGAATCCAGCGAAGATCACTGCGCGTCCAGCCGTTGTCACAGCCACGGCGATGGCATTTTCGACCGAGAGCCCGGAGTGCAACCCGTTTCGATATCGAGTGACGATGAAGAGCGCATAGTCGATGCCGACACCGATGCCGATCATCACCGCGATTGCGGGCGCCACCTCCACGACGTCGACAAAGTTCTCGACCAACGCGAGCGCGGAGAGGCCGACCCCAAGCCCAAAGAGCGCGGTGAGGATCGGGAGGCCCATAGCAATGACTGATCCGAAGGTCAGGAGCAGGATGACGACGGCTGCCCCGAGCCCGATGAGCTCCGCCGTGCCGCCCGGTGGCTCGCGCACCGCGAATTGGATCGCAGCTCCGCCGAGCTCAACCTGGAGATCCTCCGAGTTCGCTTGGGCGCGCGCGTCGAGGACCTCGTCACCCCACGATGTCGGCAGGGTCGACGCCCGACGATCGAGTTGCGCTGTTGCGAAGCCGACGTCTCCTGCCCGCTCGCCTTTCTGCGCGATGTTCGCTGCAGCCGCGTAGGGACTTTCGATCTCGGTTACGTAGTCCAGCCCCTCGAAGCGCTTCAGGGCGTCCTTGACCTGCGCCTCGACGTCAGGGTCATCGAGACCGCGATCACTGGAGAACACGATCTGAAAGGAATCGCCGGCCCGCGCGGGGAACCGCTTCTCGAGGATGTCGAACGCGCGCTGCGACTCGGTGCCGGGCACGTTGAAGTTGTCTGCCGTGGTACCTCCCACGGTGGCAGCGAGTCCTCCCATCCCGACGAGCGCCACGAGCCACACCGCCACGACCCGCCACCGCCGTCGTACGCTGAACCGCGCGAGACGTTCGAGCATGTGAAAACCTCCAAGATCAAGGAAACGCTGGCCGAGGGGATCCAGGAGCCATGCGGAACCAGGCAAACGACGGGGGCGAGCTACGGCGCCGAACCGTAGTATAGACTCGGCGTCTAGATAGGGCGGCGAGGCTACTGGAAAGGCGCGCCATGGCGAAGGCGGTCCCTGACCACGTGGCACAGAAGCTCGCCGTGGCGGCCCCGATCTTCGCTCGCGACGGCGTAGACGGCGCTCGCATCGCTGACATCGCGGCCGCTACCGGGGTTGCTCGGGCCACCTTGTACTACTACTTCGAGGGCAAGATCGATCTGCTCGGTTTCATGATCTGTCGCTGGCTCGACGACATAGCCGACCGGGTCCGGACTGCCGCGGCGCGAGGATCGAACTTTGACAAGCTCGAGGCCGTCGTGACCGCACAGATCTCGGCGATGCTCAGCTCGCCGGAACTTACCCAGGTCGTCATGGCAAACCTCGGTCGCGTGGGGCGCCTGCCCGAGGTAGCGGCACGCCTGGAGTGCACGCTCTACGCGCCGATCGCCGAGATCCTTGCCGATGGGCAGCGAGACGGGGACTTCTGTGTCAGTGATCCAGCTTTGACCGCGGTGGCCATCGCCGGTGCTGCCAACCTCCCGGTGATCCACGAGCTCGCGGCCGACCGTGTCCCCGACGCCGCCGTGGTCAGCTCAGAGGTGATGCGACTCATTCACTACGGGGTCGCTCGAACTCCCGAGGCGAGCTGAGGGCTCTGCTCAGGCGCGGCGGCGTTCGATGGACGTGTCGTCGAAGTGGAGGATCTCGGCGAGCACGCCGGCGATCGCCTCCTCGGACGCGGCTTCCACTCGGCTGAGCGATCCGGTGGATCGAGCCAGGGCGATCCCGGCCAGTGCCGCGGCCACGATCTCGGCTGTGAGTGCGGCTCGCTCCGGGTCCGGTTCGGGAAGCGAATCGGCAAAGGGCATGAGGAACCGATCCCGGAGCAGCCGAATGATCCGCTTGCGCGCGCGTTCACTCACTTGGGGGCGCACGATGCTCGCGGCCACGGGCCCGCCGCCGTTCTGCAACCAACGCGCGAGGAGCGTTCGCGTGTACAGCTCCGGCGAGACGGGTTCTGGTTGGAAATCGAACGACGACCGGCTCTCTTCCACCACGGCGAGGTAAAGACCTTCTTTGCTCCCGAAGTAGCGCGCGATGAGCGCGGCATCCACGCCGGCTGCGGCAGCGATCTGACGCGTTGTCGCCGCGCCGTAACCGTGCTCAGCGAACATTCGCGCGGCCGCCTCGAGGAGACTCGCGCGCGTGGCCGACGACTCACGCGCGCGCGGCGGTGTCGGGTTACTCACCATCTTCGCCATCGAACATGCTTGGCCCCACCCCGGCACTGGTGCCGCTCTCCTGCATCAACAGGGCAAGCTCACCATCTTCGGACGCGCCGCGCCCATCACGCCCCGGCACCAGCGCGAATGCGGCCACCCCTGCAACGACACACAGCGCGCCGCCGATGATGAACGCGAGCGTGTACGCGTTGCTCTCAGGATAGACGGAGCCGGTTTGCACCTTCGCCGCGAGGACCGATACCGAGATAGCACTACCGAGGGCTCCCCCGACGGTGCGCAGGACCTGATTCGTGCTCATCGCGCTCCCAACTCTCGACGGGGGCACGTGGGAGACGATCAAGGCGGGCATCGCGGCGAACGTCGTGCCGATCCCGACTCCCAGTAGTGCGGTGACGGCGAAGAGCTCGAAGAGGTGATCATGGGTCGCCGACGCGACCAAGAGGGTTATGGCGACCGCGAATGCGCCGGCCGGCAAGACGACACGCACTCCCCGGCGCTCCGTCACCATCCGCGCGATCGGCTGAGCCGCGAGGCTTCCGAACGACAAAGGCAGCAGCACCAAGCCCGACAGGAAGAGGGACGCGCCGAAACCGTACCCCGCCGAGGTGGGCGTCTGCACCAGCCGGTTCACGAGTGACAGGCCGAGGTACATCCCCGACCCCATCAGGACCGCTCCCGCGTTCGCACCCAACACCGCGGGCTTTGCAGAGACGCGGAGGTCGACGATCGGGTCGGTGGTGCGCAGCTCGAACCACCCCCATCCGATCAACAGCACCACGCCGGTACCCGAGAAGCCGAGCACCTGGTTCGACGCCCAACCCCACGACTCCCCGCGGCTGATTGCCACGAGCAGCGCAGTGAGACCGCCGCCGAGCATCGCCGCGCCGACGTAATCGACGCGCGCCTTGTGGTCGGCTCCCGAGTCGGGCGGAAGCAAGATCGCCACGGCGGTGAGCGACGCCACGCAGCACAGCGCACCGAACCAAAACGCGATGTGAAAGTCGAAGAGCTGCGCGATGAGGCCCGTGAGTGGAAATCCGAGCCCGGCACCAACTGCCACCGTCACCGAGAGGGCGGCGATCGCGCGCGCCTGCAATTCCGGTCCGAGGTGGTGACGCGCGGTACGCGATCGCGAGGGGGACCGTTCCGTAGCCGACACCTTGAATCCCTCGGCCGATGACCATCTGCGCAAAGGACCCCGCGCTCGCGGTGATGACCAACCCGACAAGCACCGCTGCGAGCGTTGCGATCAAGACGCGCTTGCGCCTCGATCCGTCACCCAGGCGACCGATCACCGGCGTTGCGATTGCGCCGACGAGCATCGTGACCGTGAGCATCCACTGCGCGTCCTCAAGGCTGACGTTCTTCTCGGCAGCGATGTCAGGGATCAGCGGAGTTCCAAGCGTCGAGACCACCGACATGGTCAGTGCAGCGACGATGAGGACCCGCATGACGGCCGAGTCGGATCGACCCTTGTCATCAAGTGATGTCATCATCTGATGATCATAGCGCTCCCCTCATGCTCCCCGAACCGCTACAGCAATCCGCCTCCTGGACGGCACTGCACGAGCAGCTGCGCTCGAAGGCGGACGAATAAGGGTCCGCATCAACTACCTAGTCGTCAAGGCCGTCGAGGAGGCTGCTGATCGATGGCAGTCGATGTTGGAAAGTGCCTTGACCTGCTACTTCGCGGCTCAGCGTGCTGGAGGATGCTCCGCGCTTCCACTGGATTTCAACCCCGCCGGTAGAAGTTCTGGTAGAAGGCGTCGGCCCTCGAACGACCACTTCACGGGCAATTGAGGCACCACTTCGTAGAGCTCCTTCGTAGAGCTCCTGCGTAGAGCTCAGAAGCGGGGCTTTCGTTTCTTTCGATTCTGGCGTAGACTTCCGACATGATCCAAGCCCTCGCTCCGACAGGACCCGCGCCGGACAATCACGACGGGGACGCCGATCTCGTCTTCCCGCCAGAGGACCTTGACCAACTCCTCGCCCTCGCGCGCTTCGTCGAGAACCACACCGAGCCGGGTCTCCTGCTCGGCCCTGACGGCGAACAAGTCCCGCTCCCCGCCGAGGTGTATCGCGCCCTCCGACAGGTCGTTGAGGTGATGCGTCAAGGCAAGGCCACGCTCGTGGCTCCCCAAGGCATGCTGCTCACCACGCAAGAAGCTGCCGACTTCATCGGAGTCAGTCGACCGACGCTGGTGAAGCTCCTCGAAACCGGGGCCATCCCCTTCGATAAGCCGAACCGTCACCGAAGGGTTCGGCTCCAGGACCTCATCGACTTCCAAGCCCGCCGGCGCGCTCAGCAGCGGTCAGCGCTCGACGAGCTCACCGAGGAGGCCAGCGCGCTCGGGCTGTACGAGGGATCCCCCGCCGACTACGCCGACGCGTTGAAGGCAGCGCGGCGTCGCCGGGCGCGACCCGACAGCGAGTGATCCGTGCCGCGGTACACGGCGCTGCTCGACGCGTGCGTGCTCGTGCCCATCGCCCTCGCGGACACGCTTCTGCGGCTCGCTGAACACCAGCTGTACCGGCCGCTCTGGTCCGACCGCATCCTCGCGGAGGCCGCCGACGCGGTCCTCGCGGTCCATAGCTATCTGGAACCAGATGTCGTCGCCAAGCGGTTCACCGCGATGAACGACGCCTTCGAAGATCCGCGGATCGAAGGCTGGGATGTGTTCGAGGCAACCCTGACGTTGCCGGACCCAGACGACCGCCACGTCGTCGCAGCCGCGATGCTCGGCAGAGCCGACACGATCGTCACCGCGAACGTCGATGACTTCCCCGACATCACAATGGCGGCACTTGAGATCGCGGTCGTCCACCCCGACGACTTCCTCCTCGATCAACTCAACCTCGCGCCTCGCGTGGTGCTCGACGTCCTACGTGAGCAAGCGGCGCATACCCGCAATCCGCCGCTCACGCCGCACGATCTGCTCGCCCGGCTCGCACGGGCCGGCACGCCTGCCTTCGCCGACGAGGCCGGCCGGATGATCTGAGCTTGTGACGCTCCGATTGATCGAGATCGCGCGATGCCGTCGCGGATAGCAACAGAGGTCCGTCGAACGCTCGGCTCGGTAAGCCTTGACCTCGGACTCTGGCAGCGCACGGGTCGAGTTGTGTCAAGTCCCGGTACCCGCCTGACCTGCACCTTCTCGGTGGGCGAGGGGGGACTTGAACCCCCACGAGGTTGCCCTCACTGGCACCTGAAGCCAGCGCGTCTGCCATTCCGCCACTCGCCCGAGTAGCCCGGCAGCGTAGCAAGCCGTTTTCGGCACCCATTGCGCATGTTCCAAAACTTCGAGCACATTCCGCTTCAGATCGAACGGACCACTCTCCTACACTCCCGGGGGTGGGACTCCAGAGTTTCGAGCGCAGGCTCGAACGGCTCGTGGAAGGCACTTTCTCCAAAGCCTTCCGCAGCGGCCTCCAGCCGGTCGAGATCGGACACCGGATGGTCCGCGAGCTCGACGCGCGCCGAACGCTCGGCGTACGCGGCCCTGTCGTGCCGAATCACATCGAAGTCTTTCTCTCGCCGAGCGATTTCGAACGCTTCGAATCCTACGGAGAGGTCCTCGCACGTGAGCTCGCCGAAGCTGCACGCTCCCACGCCAACGAGGAAGGTTTTCAGTTCCTCGGCCCCGTCGTCGTCGAACTCGTCTGTGACGAGGAAATGCACAAGGGCGGGCTCGACGTCGAAGCATCCATCGTCGAAGGACCCGGAGGGCGTATCGGCAGCCTCGTCCTTCCCGATGGGAGTCGCCGAGCGCTCGGCGACGACACGATCCTCGTTGGTCGACTCCCCGACTGCGAGATCGTGATCGACGACCCCCGGGTCTCGCGTCGCCACGCCGAGATCAAGCCCGAAGCGAGCGGTTTCCGACTTATCGATCTCGATTCCCTCAACGGCACTACCGTCAACGGTTCTTCAATTCGCGAACGCGTGCTCGTCGATCGAGACGTCATCACGATTGGGTCGCATTCGCTCCGTTTCGAAGCCTCCTGAAAGCGGCACCTGCCCTGTGTCGGAGTCTCTTCTCACGGTCCTCAAGCTTTGCTTCTTGGCATTGCTCTACCTGTTCTTGGCTCGAGTCGTCCGTGTCGTCGCGGTTGAGCTGAGGTCGCCGGCATTCGACGGTCTGCCATCGACCGCGCCCGCGCAACACGACAATCCACAGCGAGAGCCGCTGCTCAGCGAAGAAGAAGCGACGCGGCGAACTGTCCTTACGCATCATCGAGCCACCTGCTCGAAAAGGTGAGACGTATCGCCTCGATGGCGAACTGACCGTCGGGCGCGGTGGAGGCTGTTCACTCTCGCTTCCCGATGACACATTCGTTTCTCAAGTTCACGCGCGTGTCTTTCAACGCGAAGGCGTCGTATGGATCGAAGACCTTGGTTCGACCAACGGATCCTTTCTGAATGGCCAGCGCCTCACCGCTGCAACACAAGCACGACGCGGCGACCGTGTCCGCTTCGGTCAGACTGTGGCCGAGGTGACGCGATGAAACTCATCACGGGAGCCGTGACCGACGTCGGTCGCGTGCGCAACGGCAACGAAGACGCTTTCATCGTCGACGAACGCATCGGGTTGTACGCGGTTGCCGACGGCATGGGAGGCCACCAGGCGGGTGAGGTCGCGAGCGCGACTGCGCTCGAATCCCTCCGCGCTCTCGTCGCAACCGGCACTGCTATCGGCAATGCGCTCGAAGCTGCCAATGCTGCAGTCTTCGAGAAGGCCAAAGCGCGGCCCGACCTTCGCGGCATGGGCACAACCGTGACGGCTGGATCACTCATCAATGACGCCCTCGTCATCGCGCATGTCGGCGATTCGCGTGCCTACCTCCTACGTGATGGCGAAATGACGCAGATCACCAAAGACCACAGCCTGGTCGAAGAACTGGTACGCGAGGGCCGACTGACCGAAGAAGAGGCCACTACACACCCACAGCGGTCGATCATCACCCGCGCACTCGGCATCGACGCTGATGTCGACATCGACGTCATCACGATCGAACTCCAGATCGGTGATCGGATCCTGCTGTGTTCCGATGGCCTGACGACAATGGTCCACGCAACGGACATCGCCGCAATCTTGCGGCGCGAGGCTGATCCGCTGCGCGCCGCCACCGCACTCGTCGACACCGCGAATGCCGCTGGAGGTGACGACAACATCACGACGGTGGTCGCTGACGTCATCGCCGGCCCGGATGGAGTGGCTGCGGACGCCACACAGTCGTTCGCGAACACCGAGTCCGAAACCGACCAGGTCGCGCGCATCGAACACCCGTCACCGGCCGACATCACCACACCACCGCTCCCGCAGGACGCGACAGCAGCGCGCGCCGCCGAAGCCAGCGCAACACCGCAAACCCGCCGCGATCGGCGCAATGCCCGCACAAGCGGCGGCTTCCTACACGCAGCGCGACGCATCACGCTCTACGTTCTGCCGATCCTCGTGTTGCTCGGGATCGCGATCGGTGCAACCGGGTGGTACGCGCGCAACAGCTACTTCGTTGGGTTCGCCGGCACCGATGTCATTGTCTACCGCGGCGTTCCAGGTGGGCTTCTCGGCTGGAATCCCACACGGGAAGAGACCGCGAAACTGCGTCGCTCCGACCTGACGCGTGCAGAACAAGACGACCTTGCTGACGGGCGCCGCTTCTCGTCCAGCAACAAGGCGCATCTCTTCATCGCACGACTGATCGAAAAGTACAAGCAACCCTCGCCGAGCACGACGCCGACACCCACAACATCTTCGACCGAGCCCGGACCAACCTCGGAGACGTCGACGACCTCGGCTCCAACAACAAGTACGCCCGGATTGCCAACCACCTTGGCTCCGCCTGCGCCAGGCAGCGGACCCCCTTTTCCATGAACACACCCGTCGCTCGTCGGCGACGGAACGCTGAACTCGGCCTGGGAATTCTTGCGATTCTCGTCACGACAAGCGGCTACATCCTGACCGCACTCGCCGACGATCCGAATATTCCCGCCGACCTGTGGGTCATCCTCGCTGCGCTTGTCGGGTTGATGTTCGTCGCCCATCTCGCGGTCCGTCGCCTCGCTCCACGAGCAGAACCCACGCTGCTACCACTGGCTGCTCTGCTTACCGGGTTGGGCTTCGTGATGATCACGCGCCTCGACAAGGAACTCGCACGCGGACAAGCCACGTGGGCTCTCGTGGGCGTGGGCGCATTCATCGCGACGTTGTTCGTCGGTTCGCGACGTGCGCGTCTTCGAGCGATACCGCTACACCTTCCTCGTGGCCGGAATCGCGGCCCTGCTGCTTCCACTCGCGCCTTCACCGATTGGCCGGGAGATCAACGGTGCCCGCCTCTGGGCAAAGATCGGTCCGTTTCAGGTTCAACCGGGTGAAGTGGCGAAGGTACTGCTGGTCGTGTTCTTCGCGGCGTACCTCGTCGACAAACGGGACCTCCTCACCCAAGGGACATTGCGTCTTGGGCGCCTTCGCTTCCCCCATCCGAAACACCTCGGCCCGCTCGTTGTCGCCTGGGGCACCTCACTCGTCGTCATGGTGATGCAAAAGGACCTCGGATCGTCCTTGTTGTTCTTCGCGATCTTCGCCGCGATGCTCTACATGGCAACGAACCGCGCCATGTACATCGTCGGTGGCTCCGTCCTCTTCTTTTCAACCGCAACGCTCGCCTACAACCTCTTCGACCATGTCCAAGTCCGCGTTGCGACATGGACAAACCCTTGGTTGGACGCGCAGGGCGACGGCTACCAGATCGTGCAGTCCCTCTTTGCGTTCGGAACCGGTGGCTTTGCCGGAACCGGGCTGGGTCTCGGAAGTCCGCAGAAGATCCCCTACGTGGCCACCGACTTCATCTTTGCGGCGATCGGCGAGGAACTCGGCCTGTTAGGCACGGCGTCGGTGATCATCGCGTTCTTGTTATTGCTCGGAACGGGCTTTCGTATCGCGATCGTCTGCCCGCGACCTTTCTCGAAACTGTTCGCCGCAGGCCTTACGGCAGTCGTCGGAATACAGACGTTCGTCATCATCGGAGGTGTCACTCGGGTCATCCCGTTGACCGGCGTGACGCTTCCATTCGTCTCGTACGGTGGTTCTTCACTGGTTGTCAACTACATCGTCCTCGCATTGTTGTTGCGGATCTCCGATGACAGCGTCGAACAACTCCAGAACGAACATCGCATGGGTCAGGTGCAACCATGAACAGCGGGATTCGCCGCGTCGGCTTCATGGTCACCGCGCTCATGTTGATTCTCCTCGGCCAGCTCACGTATCTGCAGATGGTTCGCGCAACGCCCCTCGCCGAAGACCCACGAAATATCCGCACGCGAATACGTGACTACTCACGTCCTCGGGGCGCGATCGTGACTGCCGACGGCGAAATCGTCGCACGATCGATCCCCACCGTCGACGAGTTCAAGTTTCAGCGCGAGTACCCACTCGGTGAGCTGTTCGGTCACGTCACGGGATTTCAATCGTTCGTCTACGGCAACACCGGACTCGAGGACAAGTACAACGGCGTCCTCGTCGGACGCGATTTCCAACAGCAGGTTCGTAACTTCGGTGACATTCTGATCAATCGTCAGGACACGGGCACCGTCGTCCTGACAATGAGCCGCTACGCACAAGAACTTGCCAAACGAGCGCTCAACAACCAACGGGGCTCCGTCGTCGTCACTCGACCCCACAACCGGCGCGATCATCGCGATGTATTCGAACCCTTCGTACGATCCAAACCCACTCGCGGGCCATGACGCTACGCAGGTTCAGGCGTATTACGGGCTGCTCAACGCGAACCCGGCCAAGCCCGGCCTCTTACGAGCGATCGCCGAGATCTACCCCCCCGGCTCGACCTTCAAGATCGTGACGACCGCCGTCGCGCTGGCCAATGGTGTTGCCGCTCCCGAGACGACGTACCCGGTTCTGCCGCGAACTCGGCGCACCGAACACGACGCGCATGATCAAGAACTTCGGCGACGCGAGTTGCGGAGGAACCCTGGCGGTGAGCTTTCAACAATCGTGTAACACGACGTTCGTCCGGGTCGGCCTCGATCTCGCAGACAGATTCCCGCCGGGGATCGACGCCTTCGGAGTCTCTGATCGGCCACCGCTGGACCTCCCGGGGGCTGCCCGGGGCACATCCCTCGCCGGGCACGTCTTCAAGGGCAGCGAGGGTTTCTTTGCACAGGCTGGGATCGGCCAGGGCTTCATCGCCGTGAGCCCGCTCGAGATGGCGCTCATCGCCGGCGCGATCGCGAACCACGGTGACATCATGAAGCCGCACGTCGTGTCCGATATCCAGGATTCCGACGGTGCCATCGTTCGCCACATCGCCCCAGCGCTTTGGAAATCAGCAGTGCCCCCGCTGGTCGCCGAGCAGGTCAAGCAGATGATGGTGTCAGTCGTCGAGCAGGGAACTGGCACCGCCGCACGCATTCCGGGCGTCAGCGTCGCCGGCAAGACCGGAACTGCCCAGACTGACAGCGGACCACCCCACGCCTGGTTCGTCGGCCTTGCTCCCGCAGAAGCACCACGCTTTGCGATCGCCGTGCTCATCGAGCATGGTGGGGTCAGCGGTACCGAGGCCACCGGCGGACGAGTCGCGGCGCCGGTAGCAGCCGAAATTCTCCGTGGACTCCTCGGTCGATGATGCCAGCACCCTTGCCCCAGCCACGCCCCGCGAGGCCTCCCGCCTGCGAATATCGACCCCCGACCTGTAGGGTTTCGCCGTCATGACCATGACTTCAAAGGTCTTCTCGAACCGCTACGAGATCCTCCGCCCGATTGCCCGCGGCGGTATGGCCGAGGTATTCCTCGCCCAGGATCAGCTCCTCGACCGCCAGGTCGCCCTCAAGGTGTTGTTCCCCGAATTCGCTCGCGACCCATCATTCGTCGAACGTTTCCGTCGCGAGGCACAAGCCGCGGCAAATCTGAATCACCCCGATATCGTCGCAATTTACGACTGGGGTCACCAGGACGACACGTACTTCATGGTGATGGAGTACGTCGAAGGCCGTCCCATCCGCGACATCATTCGCTCCGAAGGTTTACTGCCGCCGATGCGAGCAGCCGAGATGGCTGCTGCGATCGCTGGTGCATTGGCGTTCGCGCACCGCAACGGTGTCGTTCACAGAGATGTCAAACCCGGCAACGTCCTGATCACCGACCAAGGTCACGTCAAGGTCACCGACTTCGGCATCGCGCGTGCCGGAACGAGTGAGGCACTCACGCAAACCGGTGCTGTGATGGGAACGGCGACATATTTCTCGCCTGAGCAGGCGCAGGGTCTCGCCGTCGACGGCCGCTCCGACGTCTACTCCCTCGGTGTCGTGTTGTACGAGATGCTCTGCGGCGTCCCGCCTTTCACCGGCGACAGTCCGGTCTCCGTCGCCTACAAACACGTTCGCGAGACGCCGACGGCTCCTTCGCGACGAGTCCAAGGCGTGCCGCACGACCTCGAGCAGATCATCTTGACTGCGTTGGAGAAGAGCCCCCGCGACAGATACCAATCAGCAGATGAAATGCGCGCGGACCTCCTGCGCTTCACACGTGGGCGCCCGCTCGCGCCGCGCCCTGTAGCAGCACTCGTTGCTGATGTGCCCACAGGACCGCTACCCGCTGCCGGACAGCCAACGATGGCAACTCCTGCGCTCGACCTGGATCATCGAACCCTGCGCCAGGCTGAACGCCAGCGTGCATCGGGCCGTTCGGGCTCGACCGTCGCGGTCATCGCCGTGGCAGTGATCTTGATCGGAGCCATCGTGGCGCTCGTGGTGACGCAGATCTCGGGTTCGTCGAGCGGAACCGCGTTGGTACCGGATGTCTCGATCGACAAACCCACGTTCGAAGACGCCAAGGCCGACCTCGAGGCTCGGGGCTTCAAGGTGACCCGCACGAATGCAGTCAATGATTCGGTCGAAGAAGGTTTGGTCTTCGCCCAGGATCCAGCGAGCGGAACAAAGCTCAAAAAGGGCGAGAGTGTCGCCCTGCGCGTGAGCATGGGCGCGGGCGATACAACGGTGCCGCAAATCGTCGGTCTCACGGCTGCGGACGCGAAGATTGCGCTGGAGAAGCGGGGACTCGAGGCGGCGCTGCCGCTGAAGACCATCGAAAGCGACAATCCACCAGGGCGCGTGTTCGCCACGGATCCCGAAGTCGGCACGACCGTGAAGAAGGGCACGAAGATCACCGTGACCTTGACCGTTGCCGGCGTGCTCAAGGTTCCCTCGCTGGTCGGCATGGATCCGCTCGAAGCGTCCAACGAGCTGGGCGGCGCCGGCTTCACGGTTGCGGGTCAACGGGAGGAGCCGAGCGACACCGTCCCGAAGGGCCGCGTCATTCGAACCGATCCGCCCGCAGATGCAGAAGCCGAGAAGGACACGCCGATCACGATCTTCGTGTCAACAGGTCCCGATGAGGCGCCTCTCCCCAGCCTCATCGGACAGACCGAAGCCTCTGCACGACAACTCCTCACGAGCGCCGGGTTCCTGAACGTGCAGGTGACCTACGCGCCGTCCACATCGGCGGACGCAGGTCGCGTCATCTCCCAGGTTCCCGATGCCAACGTGCTCTACAAGAGGTCCCAGGCCGTTGGGCTCATTATTGGCCAATCGTCGACGTCGACATCGACGACCACCACAACCAGCACCACGACGACAACCCCGTAGGACGGGGCACCAGCGTTGCTCGAAGCGCCGCTGTCCGAAGTGCCACCGCTTGCGAATTGGTACGCCACACATGGTCGTCATGCACTGCCTTGGCGTCGTTCACGTGACCCGTGGATGGTATTGCTCTCCGAAGTGATGCTGCACCAGACGCAGGTGGCGCGCGTCGAAGCCGCGTGGCCGGATTTCATTCGGAAGTTCCCGACGCCGGAAACGATGGTTGCCGCGGGCCCCGGGAGCGTCATTGCCGCTTGGGGAAGACTTGGCTATCCGCGCCGGGCGCGGCGCCTCTACGACGCTGCGTGCATCATCGCAACATCGGGTTGGCCGGCCGACCTCACGTGTCTTCCGGGCGTCGGTCGCTACACGGCGGGAGCCATCGCTGCACAGGCCCTCGGCGTCGACGTTCCTGCGGTTGACGTGAACATCCGCCGCGTCACCGAACGCATTGCCGGTCGACCCCTCACGATGAGCGAAGCGGAGGCATCCCTCCTTGCAATCGGAGAGGGCCTCATCAGCAGGGACCGCCTCCTTGCGGTGATGGATATTGGAGCGACACTCTGCACGCGCAACGCTCCGCTGTGTGACGAATGTCCGTTCTCGTCGCTCTGCGCATCCCGACAAGCGATCACGCGCGGCGAGACCCCGCCGGACATCCGGCGCCCATCACGCCAGGCTGCCTATATCGGCTCGTTCCGGCAACGCCGCGGTGAGGTGCTCGCAACGTTGCGATTGGGAACGGCGCTCGCTGCTGATCTCGACCAAGAAGCGCTGCACTCGTTGGTAACGGACGGTCTCGCCGCAATCACAGGTAACACAGCGTCGTTACCAACTCGACAGGCATTCGTGGAAGAACACAAGGCCGTGCCATCAGCACGAGGCTGACTCCCAGCGTGCCCGGGGCGGGATTCGAACCCGCACACCCATTTCAGGGTCGGCGGGTTTAAGCCGCCTGCGTCTGCCATTCCGCCACCCGGGCATAAGCGCCCAGGCTACGCCGCCTGTCGGTCACTCGGTTCTTCCTGGGCCACCGACTGGGCCAATTTCGCTCGGAGCCGATCTGCCGCGGCGCCCTCCAGAGCATTCGTCGCGATGACGCCATCGATCATGTCTGCAACGACGGCTTCGAGGGAGCGACCCCGCAATTGCACGGCCACTACCGCGCCGCCGGGGGTGCGGCGAATCGTTCGGGTCGCACCGGCAACGCGCGGAGGGCTACGAAAGGCCGGGACGGTCAGCCCGGCTGAACGGACGGCGGTGACGAGCACGCGCGCTGTCTGTGCGAAAAGCAGAGTCGGCACTGTTTCCATGCACCAATGCTTGCACCCGGGTATGACAGCTTCGCCGTGTCCAACGCGCCCGTAACCTACCGACATGGCGTGGCAAGGATTGTTCCGGAGCGACCCTCGCGATCGCGAGATCCGACGCCTCGCGCTCCCGGCGTTCGGCGCACTGATCGCAGAACCCCTTTATGTGCTCAGCGACACGGCGATCGTCGGACACATCAACACGACTGCCCTTGGTGGATTGGCCGCCGCAGGGATCGTTCTCTCGGTCGCCTACGGGATCTGCAATCTTGCCTATCCGACGACTGCCGCCGTTGCTCGCAGATTCGGCTCAGGCGACGTCAGTGGTGCCACACGCCAGGGAATCGATGCATTGTGGCTCGCGGTGCTACTCGGCGTTGTTCTCGTCGCCGTGCTCGAATTGCTCGCCACCCCAATCATGGACGTCATTGGATCTTCCGACGCCGTGGCACAAGCCGCGACGACCTATCTCCGCATCAGCGCGCTCGGTGCGCCTGCGTACATCGTTGCGAGCGCGGCAGCAGGTGTTCGTTACGGCATGCAGGACACCCGCCTACCGCTGCTTGTCGGCATCGGTGCCAACACCCTCAACATTGCGCTCGAGATCATCCTGGTCCATGGGTTTGACCAAGGCCTCGCCGGCTCCGCGTGGGGGACCGTGGTCGCACAGTGGTGCGCAGCCATCGCATATCTCGTCGTCATGAGATCGAACGCGCATGCATTGGGATGCGTGCTCGCGCCAAGCCTGCGAATCATGCGTCAGCTTGCGGTGCAGGGAAGTCAGATCGGACTACGCACGGCATCGCTGCTCCTTGCCTTTCTCGCGGCTACGGCAGTGGCCGCACGGATCGGCGACCACACGCTCGCCGCTCACCAGATCGTGTTCCAGGTCTTCGTCTTTCTCGCATTCGCATGCGACGCTGTCGCGATCGCAGGGCAGGCAATGGTCGGACGGCTCCTCGGAGCCGGCGAACCCGACGAAGCGCGTGCCACAGCGACGCGTCTCCTGCAATATGGCGCTCGATTCGGCATCGCGGCGGGCATTCTTCTGGCGATCTTGGCAGGGCCGCTCGCATACGCGTTTTCGAACGACGTGGCCGTGCGCGACCTTGCCCGCCAAGGCATGTGGTTCGTCGCAGTGCTGCAACCCCTCTGCGCCGTCCCGTTCGTCCTCGATGGTGTCCTCATCGGAGCAGGCGACTCGCGGTTTCTTGCCACGGCCATGGTGGGAGTGACGCTCATGGTTTTTGCTCCGGCGTTGACGCTCGTCGTCGTACTCGGCGGAGGATTTCTGGCGTTATGGTTCGCACTCGGAGCGTTCCTCGTCGCGCGACTCGCAACGAACGTCCTGCGATTCCGAACTACCGGCTGGCAAGTGTTGGGCGCCACCGCGCAATGAGCGGCTCTAGCCTCTGCTGAGAAACTTTTCGGCGAGCAACTGACGCTTCTCGAGCCATTCTTCGCTCGTCATGGCGTAGCGCACGTGGTCTTCCCATTCGCCGCGGATCTGCAAGAACCGGATGGCGATTCCTTCCTCGCGCATCTCGAGTTTCTCGGCAACGGCACGGCTTGCCTTATTACGCGGGACGATCGCGGCTTCGAGGCGATGCATGCGCAGCTCCTCGAAACCGAAACGCATGAGCAGGACCACGCCTTCGGGCACGAGTCCCCTTCCGGCGTATTGCTCATCGATCCAATAACCGAGATAACCCGATTGAAATGGTCCTCGCTGCACACTTCCGATACTCACCTCGCCGACGAACGTACCGTCGTGCAAGAAGAGGCCGAACCCATAGGCATTGTCGAAGTGCCACTGTCGTTCCCACGTGCTGCATCGGACCTTGAATGCTTCGTGGTCGCTCACGGGATCAGGTGCACCGGGCTCGGGAAGCGGCTCCCACGGTTCAAGCCAATCCCGGCCCCGTTCCCTCACATCGCGCCAGGCAGCAAAGTCCGAGTTCTTGATCGGACGCAGCCGGATGCGCGGACCGCTCAACCGCCGACTCTCATGCCACCGCATAGTCACTCACCCCCCGGGCGATCAAGACCGACGAGGCTACCTGGACCCGGCCGCGCCACTGACGAATCGAGATGCATCGCACTACTAGGGTATCGGCGTGCCAGAAAAGCCTCTCACTGCCGACGATCGCCTCGTTTGGATTGACCTCGAGATGACGGGCCTTGATCCAGATCGTCATACGATCGTCGAGATGGCCGTACTCATCACCGATTCCGATCTGAACGTGATCGATGAGGGTCTCGACCTCGTCATCCATCAGGGCCCCGAGGCTCTCGAAGCGATGGACGACTTCGTTCGCACCATGCACACCAAGTCGGGGCTGCTCCCGCAGATCGAAGCGTCGTCGATCTCTCTCGCCGACGCAGGTGCACGGGCAATCGCCTATGTGCTGTCTCACGTCCCCGCCCGGACCGCGCCCCTGTGTGGCAACTCGATCGGAATGGATCGACGGTTTCTCGCACGCCATCTTCCCGACCTCGACAACACCATGCACTACCGCAGCATCGACGTGTCCTCCTTCAAAGAGCTGTGCAGGCGCTGGTACCCGGCGATTTACAAGGCCCGTCCGGGCAAAAAGGAAGTTCACCGCGCACTGGACGACATCCGCGAATCCATCGCGGAGCTCCGGTACTACCGACAGACCATGCTCATCGCGCCTCCGGTCACCGCCTAGCACTGGTTCGGCCGATCAATGCCTTGGAGCCGAATCGAGAACGTGATCGATTGCGGCGAGCAGCGTGATCACCGACCGCTCGCGGGCATTGTGACCCATCAAACCAATCCGCCACGCGACGCCCACGAACGGACCTAGGCCTCCACCAACCTCGATACCGAAGTCGTCCAGCAACACGCGTCGGGCCCTCGCCTCATCGACCCCTGCCGGCACACGACACGACGTCAGTTGCGGCAGGCGATGCCCTTCCTCGGCAAGCAGCTCGAACCCGCGCGCAACGCAAGCCGTCTTGAAGCATTGTGCCGACGTGACGGTGGCGCACCCACGAGGCGTCGAGTCCCTCCTCCAAGAGCGCCCCAAGACCGGCGTGCAACGAGAAGATCATCGAGATTGGCGCCGTGTGGTGATATCGACGCTCAGCACCAACGTACGCGCCGATCAAGGAGAGATCGAGATACCACGACTGCGGTGGGCTCGTGCGTGCATCGAGGCGCGCCCGCGCACGCTCCGAAAACGACACGGGCGAGAGTCCCGGCGCAACACTGAGACATTTCTGTGTTCCCGAGTAACACACGTCAATGCCCCACGCGTCGACCTCGACGGGAATTCCACCGACTGACGTCACCATGTCGACCAGCAGAAGCGTGTCGGTCTCACGCAGGGCTGCGAGCGGAGCGACGTCGTTCTCAACGCCGGTGGATGTCTCAGCGTGGACAACCGCGACAACTCGAGCCTGCGGCAACGCTCGTTGTGCGTCGAGCAAGCGCTGGGGGTCGATAGCCGTACCCCACGGTGCCTCGACGCGTGTCACATCCGCGCCGCATCGACGGGCGACCTCGCACATCCGCTCCCCGAACACACCGTTCACGCCGATGATCACCACGTCGCCAGGCTCGATCAGATTGACGAAGCATGCCTCCATCCCGGCACTGCCGGTACCGCTGATCGGCAGTGTCAAGGCGTTGGAGGTTCGCAGAACCGTGCGCAGACGAGCGGCGGTTTCGTCGAGCAACGCCAGGAACTCGGGATCGAGATGACCGAGCATCGGCCGACTCAGCGCCGCGTGTGCGTCGGGGTATGGGTTCGATGGGCCAGGACCCAATAGCAGTCGTTCCGTCAGGCTCACGGCCGAATGCTAGCGATGCGCCGGCAAATCAGGCGCTGACAAGACGAGCACGACGCAAGTATTGCGACCAGATCTCCATAAGCGGCTGCAGCTCCGGCGCCGCGAGTGCCCCACCGACGATGGCACGTGCCAGCTCGGCGGCCGAACGCGCGACAGCGGTGATTTCCGGGTCGGGCACCAGCACACGCGCACGTTCAGCAGCAGCAATCACCGTCTGCGATGCGGAGTAGGCCGCATGAGCGGCAGCGCGGCGAGCACCCGAGAGACGCAATGCCCGATCGATTGTGATCGTCGCGCGCCATGCGTCCACCTCATCGCCGGCCGACTGCGAATGCGCGACGATCGCCGCCTTCACAGCGTGGATGTCCTCATAGGTCATCCGTGCAACTGCATCGGTGAACTCACTGAGTTCCATGCATCCATTGTCGGCAAAAATCGTGGGGAAGTGAGGGATACCACCCCCCAAGACCGGGCCAATACAGCCGATAGGTGGGCCGTTCGACTCTGTCTCCATTGGAAACAGGCCACTCGTGGCCTCACGCCAGAGAACAGACCAGACCGTCGAGGATGTCGGACTCCGAGACGAGAACCTCATTGAAGTCGAAATATCGAAGGATCGACACCAGGACCAAAGCGCCGCCCACGATCACGTCAACGCGCCCTGCTTCGAGTCCAGGGTTGTGCTGACGCGCAGCGATGGGTTCGAGCGCCAACGTTCGAAACACATCTTCGGCCGCTGCGCGACTCAATCGACAATGATGGATGCGGTCGCGGTCGTACTCCGCGAGACCCAGCTCGACTGCGGCCACGGTCGTCACCGTTCCGGCGACACCAACCAAGGTCTTCGCCTGTCGCACGCCGGGCACCTCGCGATCGACATCTGCCAGAAGATCTCGCATCGCGCTCACGGCAAGCGAGAGCTCCTCTGCAGTAGGTGGGTCGGACACCAGGTACTGCTCGGTCATTCGTACGCAACCGACGTCAAGCGAGATCAGCCCTTCAGGTCGGTCCGTTCCTACGATGAACTCCGTCGATCCGCCACCGATATCGATGACCAGGATTGGACCCGGCACATCGAGGCCGATCGTGGCTCCACGAAACGAGAGGGCCGCCTCTTCCTCGCCACTCAGGAGATCCAGCCCCACTCCGATGACGCCGGCGGCCGGTTCCAAGAACTCATCACGATTCTCCGCGTCACGCGAGGCGCTGGTGGTTGCAACCCTGATCTGCTCGACACCAAGCCGATCAATGACGCTGCGGTACTCCTTCAGCACCGCCAAGGTCCGTTCGATCGCATCAGGATGGAGTCGTCGGGAGGCATTGACGCCCTGTCCCAATCGCGTGATGCGCATCAAACGCTCGACCGTTGTCATGCGCGCATCAGCACCCGTACCCACCACATCAGCGACCAAGAGGCGCACTGAATTGGTGCCAATGTCGACAGCGGCCAGGCGACGGGTTTGCGAACTCACGATGCATCCGCCGCATCGTTCAGTCGCGCATGCACCCATCTCCCAACCGGATCGACGCCGCCGGCGAGGAAGAATGCGTAGTGCGCATGCAGGCATTTGACGCCGGTTCGTGTGCCACCGACGCCGCCATGGGGACGAGGCCCGACGTGCTCCGGATCAATCGCCGCGTCGCGCTCGGTTGCGTACGCCAGGTGTGCGGCGTCGAGCGCGAACGTGTCCACAGTTTCGGCCGCAACACGTACACCGCCACTGGATTCCAGCACAGCAACGCGGTGTGCGTCGTCCTCGCCGACAAGCCAGTAGCGCGTCGGCATCGGCGTGCCGTCGTACAGAAAGGGTTCATTGCGAATCACGACCGGCCGACCGGTGCCGTCACGAACAACGACTGCGCATGCGCCCAAAAGCTCGCGACCGATTTGGCTCGTGACAATGGCCCGGTCGCGCTCATCGAGCTCAACCGGTTCACACACCGTCAACAGCGAAGGCTTCCTGGGCATCGCAGAAGTGTACGAACCGACAGTCGAAATCCGTGATCACAACGTCAGATGCAGTCAAAAGCGTTGCGTCATGGCAGCGTGGCGCCGTCACTCACAGGCCCCGGCACCGGATCGCCCGCCGCCGGAGGAACCGCCGCAGCGGTGTCGGGCTGTTGAATATCGTTGGCATCGCTCCCACCGGCCGTTCCAGGAGCAGTTCCCGGCGTTGCTTCTGCTTTGGTCCCGGTGGGGGAGCCTTCGTTTCCGACATCCGGGGCAACCTCGCCAGGTACGACCGCATATGCCTTCTCCCCGGGCATGACGAGGTTGTAGCGGTCACGGGCAATCCGCTCGATCTCCGCGTTGCTCTGGAGTCTTCGCCTCTCGGCAGCGAGCTTGGCGTTCTGCTCACGCAACTCGCTCAGCTGTGCGCTGACCGCAGCTCTCTCGCGACGCTGACGCAAGTACGAGCGTGTCGGAAAGACGCCGACGAACATGGCCGCGACCATCAGCAGCGCGACGACACTCATGGCCCGCATAGAAAGACCGCGCAGCACCGCCGGAGTACCGGAAGGCCGTAACAGTCCCGCGGAAACGTCAGTCATCGTCCCCGCCGGAACTGGCCAATGCGCCGCCACCAAGATACTGAGCAGCTTCACCGAGTTGCTCTTCAATTCGCAGCAGTTGGTTGTACTTGGCCACACGATCACTTCGCGCCGGCGCTCCGGTCTTGATCTGTCCACAGTTTGTAGCAACAGCGAGATCGGCGATCGTGACGTCTTCGGTCTCACCGCTCCGGTGCGACATCATCGACGTGTAACCATGGCGCGTGCGCGAGTGCCATCGTGTCGAGCGTTTCGGTGAGTGTGCCGATTTGGTTGACCTTCACGAGAATCGAATTCGCGACACCACGCTCAATGCCCTCATCCAGGCGTAGTGCGTTGGTGACGAACAGATCGTCACCAACGAGTTGTGTCGTGTCTCCGAGTGCTTCGGTCAACGCAACCCAACCGTCCCAATCGTCTTCGGACATGCCGTCTTCGATCGAAACGATCGGGTAACGCTCGCACAGCGACGTGAGATAGTCAGCGAACTCTTCGGGCGTGTACTGCACACCTTCACCTTCGAGGTGGTAACGGCCGCCCCGAAAGAACTCGGTCGATGCGACATCGAGCGCCAGCGCGATTTCTGTACCCGGCGTGTAACCCGCCGCCTCGATCGCTTCAAGCAGCAGTCGCACTGCTTCTTCGTTCGACGGAAGGTTGGGCGCGAAACCACCTTCATCACCAAGCGCTGTCGCCAAGTTGCGCTCCGCCAGCAGCTTCTTGAGCGTGTGATAGGTCTCCGTTCCCCAGCGCAATGCCTCAGAAAAGCTCACGGCGCCAACAGGCGCCAACATGAACTCCTGCAGATCGACGTTGCTTGCTGCGTGCGCGCCTCCATTGAGGACGTTCATCATCGGCATCGGAAGCACGCGGGCGTTGACGCCGCCGATGTACCGAAACAGCGAAAGACCGGCTTCGTCTGCCGCGGCCTTCGCAACGGCGAGCGAGACACCAAGAATCGCGTTCGCACCGAGGCGCGACTTGGCGTCGGTACCGTCGAGCACACAGAGCTCCGCGTCGAGTGTCGCTTGATCGAACGCTTCGAGTCCGACGATCGCGTCGGAGATTTCGTTGTTGACGTGACCAACGGCAGTGGTAACACCCTTGCCGAGATAACGGTCTCCTCCATCGCGGAGTTCGACAGCTTCGTGCGCGCCAGTGCTCGCGCCGCTCGGTACCGCCGCCCGTCCAGTCGAACCCGACTCGAGCACAACCTCAACCTCTACGGTCGGGTTACCTCGGGAGTCGAGAATCTCGCGTCCATGGATTTCCGTGATGCTGCTCACAAGCGTCACCCTCGAGCGGTGAGAAAATGGCTAACAGCAGGCCTGTTGTTGGAGTGATGACGGTAGCCGAATGTTGCAGATGGGGAAAGGGTGCAGTCCGAGACGCACCACCAACCGGTCCGTCGACTCCGTGATGTGACGCTACTTGGGACGAACCTGCGCAAGGAAATTTCCGAGCAATTGGTGCCCAGAACTTGTCAGGATTGATTCCGGATGAAACTGGACACCTTCGATCGGAAACTCCCTATGACGCACACCCATCACGACACCGTCATCGGTTTCTGCCGTGATCTCGAGGACCGCCGGCATCGTTTCGCGCCGCACAATGAGCGAGTGGTAGCGAGTCGCGGTGAACGGATCGGGTAAACCGGCAAAAACGCCGAGCGAACGATGGCGAATCTCGGAAGTCTTCCCGTGCATCACCTGCGACGCACGAACGACCT
Organism: uncultured Acidimicrobiia bacterium; assembly: GCA_963785035.1. GTDB lineage: Bacteria > Actinomycetota > Acidimicrobiia > IMCC26256 > CAWATG01 > CAWATG01. The sequence goes on along the minus strand of CAWATG010000013.1, from coordinate 5,467 downwards.
CGCCGCCGTACAGCTGCCCGATGCACTGATGCCCGAGACAGACACCGAGCACCGGTGTTCCATTTTCACCGAATGCGCGAATCGCAGCATTTGAAAGGCCGGCGCCCTCCGGTCGGCCCGGGCCGGGCGAAATCAACACCGCGTCAGGCTTCAGATCGAGGAGGTCATCCATGCCAAGGTCGTCGTGGCGGTACACAACCGGCTGGGCGCCAAGCTCGCCCAAGTACTGCACAAGGTTGTAGACGAAGGAGTCATAGTTGTCGATAACCAGGACTCGCGGCTTGGCGCTCAGACTCACGGTCCCAACCGTAACCGAGGTGACCACAGAACTCTCGAGAGATTCCGGACCGCTTTCGCCGCTCGCGACGCAATGTTGCGCATGTCGGTTGCGAGACGTTCGGGGCACCGCCCTGTAGTCTCGATCCGTGCCACTGTCCAAGACTCAGCGGTCGCGCTATACGCCGCCGGCCCCCAAGAAGCTCGGGCCCAGCAAGCCATGGGTCGCTGTGACGATGTTCACGATGCTCGTCGTGGGCGTGGTGATCATCGTGCTGAACTACTTGGAGATTCTTCCGGGCGGCACGGACAATGCGAATCTGTTACTCGGACTTGCCTATGTCACGGGCGGTTTCGTGTTCGCAACGCAATTGCGGTGAACCCACCGTCCGTGGTTTGACAACCACGAAGCGAATCCCAACACTGTAATTTCCCACAGGGTTTTCCCCAGTCGGTGGAAAACGTGGAAATCCAGTGGTTCAGCCAGCCGCTCAGCCGGGCGGGTCGGGCTCCCCGCCAACCGGATCGATCCCAAGGTCTCGGTATGTCGCAACAGCCTCGTACGCCACACCCTCTCTCGCGAAGAACTCGTCCGCGTGTCCCCCTCGGTCAAGCAACGTCATTGCTCCGGAAACGGTCGCTCCCGTCGCACGAACAACCTCGTAGGCCTCTTTGATGGATCCGCCTCGCGTGACCACGTCGTCGACCAGCAGGACTCGAATCCCCCGACCGATCTCTGCGCCCTCGATACGTTGGTTGGTCCCTCGACCCTTCGCGACCTTGCGTACGACGAACCAGTTACAAGGCTTCAGAACCGCGACACCGTGGGAGAATTGGTCGGCGCCAAGAGTCAGTCCTCCGACGGCGTCGAACTCCACGCCGTTCGCTGCGGCCATCTCAATCAGCACCTCGCACGCCAAGGCGAGATCGGCGCCGTGCGCCAAGGCTCGTTTGGCGTCGACGAACTCGCTGCTCCAGTCGCCTGAAGCGAGCTGAACCGGCTCCGGGAGTCGCCGGACACCTAACGACTCGATGATCCCAATGAGGGCTCGTCGCTTCTCGGACACGTTCCGCATCTCCCCGCGCGCGTTCCAGACGATGTCTTGGCTTTGAATATCCCTTTTCATCTTCCCGCTTCGACGACCAGCACCATGTCCTCGCGGCAGTGGCGAGGCGGATCCGGTACGTCACCTGCAGGTGCTGCCGTCATGGTGACCTCTGCTCCGCAGACAATGCACCGGTAGGCGTAGTGGACCGACTGCAGGTCCGTGGGATCCGGGTCCGGCTGGACCGGAGCTGTGAACATCCGGATCATCGAGGCGAGGAGCAGATAGATGCCGACCGCAGCGAGGACCCCGATGACGACTCGGAGGATGTCACCAACCATGACGTACCACCATGACTTACCGGCTCCGCCTTGTCGTCAGCCTCAAGTGCAGACCGACGACAAGGTCGAAGCCGTCACTCCGTGGGGTGCTCAGCCGAGGCGCTCGATGATGGTCGTGTTGGCCATGCCGCCGCCCTCGCACATCGTTTGAAGACCCCATCGCCCGCCTGTTCGCTCGAGTTCGTTGAGCAGCGTGCACATCAAGCGCGTGCCCGATGCACCAAGTGGATGACCCATCGCGATCGCGCCACCGTTGACGTTGACCTTTTCCATATCAGGGCGGTGCTCGCGCTCCCACGCCAGCACGACAGGTGCAAACGCCTCATTGATCTCGATGAGGTCGATCTCATCGAGGGACATCTTGGCCCGCTCGAGAACCTTTGTAGTCGCCGGAATCGGTCCCGTGAGCATCATCACCGGGTCCACGCCTGCCAGCGCAAACGTGTGGATCCGAGCGCGCGGCGTCAGACCAAGCGCAGCGGCCTTCTCTTCGCTCATGATCAAGACGGCGGCCGCGCCATCAGAGATCTGCGACGAGCTGCCCGCCGTGACCGTCCCGCCCTCTTTGAAAGCGGGTTTGAGGTTTCCAAGCGTCTCCATCGACGTTCCGCGCCGGAGCCCCTCATCAACAGCGAAGGTCACCGTTTCACCGTCGAGGGTGACATCGATCGGAACGATCTCCCTGTCGAAACGACCCTCGTCGATAGCCCGTGCCAAACGCCGGTGTGACTCGACCGAGAGTTGGTCGTTGTCTTCCCGGGTCAAGTTCCACTTCTCGGCGATCATCTCTGCCGAGGTGCCTTGACCCACAAGGTGGTAACGGTCGGTCAGCGACTTGGAAAACGGCGACCCGCCTACGCTCGCGGACGTTCCCATCGGAATGCGGGTCATGGACTCGACGCCGGCGGCAATCACGACGTCGTAGGCACCGGCCATGACACCCTGCGCCCCGAAGTGAATTGCCTGCTGGGCAGAGCCACACTGCCGATCCACTGAGGTCCCGGGAACCGTTTCGGGAAACCCCGCCGCGAGAAGCGCGTTACGGGACACGTTGATCGACTGTTCGCCAACCTGCGCAACACACCCGGTGATCACATCTTCCACGATGCCGGGGTCGATACCGGTGCGCGCCACCAGACTCTTCAACGTATGCGCGACCAGGTCGACAGGATGCGTCTCGCGAAAGGTTCCGTTGCGGCGCCCGATCGGCGTGCGAACGGCGTCGACGATGACGGCACTACCCATTTGAGTCCTCCATAAACACCAGGGTTGGTTCGAGTCCAACCAGATAGCCACGATTCTCGACGTGTACGGTTGATACGTCAAACCATTGTTGTCTCAACAGCGGCCAAGGTGCCGATCTGGGGCGCCTGCCGGTGAACGAATAGCCTCCCGACTGTGCGCGATATGGAACGGTCCCTCGGGGATGGCGGAATGCCCTTGCTCGCCCAGTTGGGCGTGACGTTCGAACGCTACGGCAACGGTTGGGCCGAGGCCTCCTGGGTACCCACGGACCTTGCCATGAACCCATTCGGATCGATTCACGGTGGAGTTTCGGGTGTCATCCACGATGCCGCCATGAACTTTGCGGTCTCTGCCACGCTCGAAAAGGGCGACCAGTGCGCAACCCTGGAATTCAAGGTTTCCACCATGCGCGGCGGGGCGGCCGGTGACCAGCTCTCGGTACGTGCCGAGGTTGTCCGAGTGAGCAGCCAGATCGCCTACCTGCAATCCACGGTGTCCGCGGCCGACGGCAGACCCGTTTCCACGGCAACCGGCACATTTTTTATTCGACGGAAGCCCCCACAGGAGCACTAGATGGACTCGTTCGTGACAATCATCGGCGGGGGAATCATGGGCGCCGGTATCTCCCATGTTGCCCGTGTCGCCGGCTGCACGGTGACCGTCGTCGAAGCCCGCGCCGATTTCGTCGTAGCGGCTCGTGAGCGTGTGACCCGCTACGAGGAGCAGTCGAAACAGCGCGCCGATGACATCACTGGAATCGGCGCTTTTTCGGTCTCGACGGACCTAGCTGCGTCCGTCGGCACTGCAGACCTCGTGATCGAAGCCGTTTCCGAAGACCTCGAGCTCAAACGCGGCAATTTTCGCCAAGGTCGGCGCCGCCGCACGCGAGGACGCTGTGCTTGCATCGAACACCTCTGGTCTACCCATCGAAGTTCTCGCCGCCGCGAGTGGACACCCCGAGCGGGTGGTCGGACTCCACTTCTTCAATCCCGTACCGCTGATGAAGCTCGTCGAAGTCATTCGTTGCCCCGAGACGAGCGACGAAACGCTCGCAACCGCGGTGGGTTTCTGTCAGCGATTCGGCAAGGAGACCGTCACGGTCCGCGACCTCCCGGGTTTTGTGACGACACGGCTCGGTAGCGCCCTGATGTGTGAAGCCATTCGCGCCCTCGAGCAGGGCGTCGCCGCACCAGAAGATATAGACACCGGGATCCGCCTCGGATACAACCACCCGATGGGTCCACTCGCCCTCGCCGACCGCATCGGCCTCGACACCTTGCTGTCAATCCTCGACAACCTTCGCGAGGCCTACGGCGACGGGTTTCGCGCACCACCGATGCTGCGCCAGATGGTTGCGGCGGGAAAGCTCGGCCGCAAGAGCGGCCAAGGTTTCTACACCTACGAGTAGCCGCTCCGTTACCTCGCGACTACATCGTCGCAATACGTAGCCACAGCGCCACGGCCGCGATCACAAGGATCATCGCCGGCGCTGGAATGCCTTTCATGTCGCGCGCTCGAACATGGAAGAGCACCGCACCGACGAAATAGCCACAGAGGCAACCGGCGGCCGTGATGCCGAGCGGAGCAACCCAAAGCCCAATCAGCAAGCCGGCGGCACCAGCGATTTCGGCAGATGCAAGCGCGGGAAACCAATCGAGTGGCACATCCACTGCGCTCAATGCTTCGACGATCTTCGGATGCCTACGAAGCTTCATGGCTCCGGAGCCAACGAGCTGCACCGCGAACAAGGAACACACGATGACGGTTGCTATGAACATGGCATCCCCCATTTTCGTCGCCCAGAACGACCTGCGCACCTTAGCGTTGCCCAGGAACGACGAGGGAGCCTCGACACCTCGAAACCGCTGCGCAGTTACTCGTCGGTGGCGGCGGCGGCGGTGGTGGCCTCGGTGGCGGCGGCGCGGCGCGAACGGCGATATTCGATCGCTATCGGAGCGAGCGAAATCACCAGAATCAGCACGGCGGCATAATCGAGATTGTTCTTCACGAACTCGATCTCGCCAAGGAAGTAACCAAGCGTCGTCACACCGATACCCCACAGCGCACCGCCGATGAGGTTGTACGCAAGGAAGGTCCGGTAGTGCATGCGACCGACACCCGCGACAATCGGCGTGAATGTCCGAACGATTGGAATGAAACGGGCGACGACGATCGCCGCAGGGCCGTGCTGGTCGAAGAACGCCTGGGCGCGACCGCATTCTGCGGATGAAAGAGCCGACTGTTCGGCCGTTGGAACAGCGCGGGCCCGACACGCCGACCGAAGGCGTACCCCACCTGGTCACCGGCTACCGCCGCGACAAAAACCACTCCGGCGGTAATCGGCAACGCTGGAAGGATTTCCTTGCCGGCAGAAGATGACAGGAACCCTGCGATGAACAACAAGGTGTCGCCGGGAAGGAACGCTCCGACGAAGAGCCCACTCTCGGCGAAGACGATCGCCGCAAGGAGTGCTATCCCGCCAGTTTCAAGCCAATGTTCGACGTCAAACACGATGCCTCAAGGGTTTCGAGAACGGTGGACGGCTGCGGTCCTTGGAGC
>CAWATG010000012.1:0-8757 GCA_963785035.1 uncultured Acidimicrobiia bacterium | reverse complement strand
AGGAGAACACGTCGGGAATCTCCATCTCGTCCTCATCTTCTCGCGGCACTGACCACGACGCCGATAACAGCGACCCCGCCCACGCCCTCCCACACCAACGAAGGACAGCCGCAACAGGCTGCTGCCGACGCCCACAGTGGCACAGGTCAACATCCAGAAGCAGGAAGGTAGAAGACTGACCTTCTGGCCCTTTTCGAGATGAAAGACCAGCAGCACCACGATGCCCACGAGCAAGGCGATCGCACCAGCGCCGATCCTATTCGCGGATTCTGTTCACGACCTGTACTTGCCGTCGTTCTCGTCTCGCCACCATGAAGCTCTCCCCCCGCTCAACGTCGAGGCCCCAACGCCCTCGGCGTACGGCCTGCGCCGACCGCGGACTGTGAACCTCCACGCGTCTCGTCACTGACGACCAGACGGAATCCCCGCGTACCCACGCACTCGATCGATGAGAAGGACGCCCATGAAATCGAATCCACTTCGCCAACTCACGCTGCCAGGGAACCAAGTCTCTCGGGCCCGCGCTCGCTGCTACCGCCCGCGTCGCCGAGGACGTCGGCGTCTCGACCTTCACGCTCATGGACCACTGGTTCCAGATGGAGATGATGGCCACCGGCTGAGGATCCGATGCTCGAGGGTTACACCTCGCTCGGGTTCGTCGCCGGCTGCACCGAGCAGTCGAGATCCTGCGTCTGCTCGTCACGGGGTGACCTATCGACACCCTGGCCTGCTTGCGCGAAGACCGTCACGACACTCGACGTCGCTCGTCGGGCGGTCGTGCGGAGCTGGGCATCGGCGCCGCCTGGTATCGAGCGCGAGCACCGCGGCCTCGGTGTGTCGTTCCCAGCCCGTCGCCGAGCGGTTCGAGCAGCTCGAGGAGACCCTCCAGATCTGTCTGCAGATGTGGAGCGACGACGACGGCCCGTTCCGCGGGTCGCCATTATCAGCTCGCCCGAGACAATCTGCAGGCCACGCCCGTCGAGTGCGCCACGCCCACGGATCCTCGATCGGCGGTGGCGGCGAGCGCAAGACGTTCCGGCTCGTCGCCCGGTACGCGGACGCGTGCAACCTCTTCGCCTCCGCGCCAACCGAGGTCGCACACAAGCTCGAAGTGCTCGCGCGGCACTGCGAAGACGACGGCCGCGACCCGGCGACGATCCGCACAACCATTCTCGCCATGGGCAACCCGCTAGACGATGCCGACGGCTTCGTTGCACAAATGGCCGACTATGCCGAGATCGGCGTCGACCTCGTGGAGGTGATGCCGGTTGGCGATCCCATCGAGTTCACCGAATCGCTCGGGACACACATCATCCCCGCCGTCGCACAGCTCGGCAGATGAGCGCACCCAAAGGCACCGCCCGGAACAACCCGTTCCCGCGTGAGTGATCGGTCGGCGTTCGACGAGGGGGGGCCGGCAAACGTAGCCTTGCCCGCATGGCTGACATGACCCCGCTGACCATCCACGAACCGTCGCGGCCTCCCAAGGGCGGAATCGTCGTCGTGCAAGAGGCGTTCGGACTCAATGACCACATCGATGACGTCACGAGGCGCTTCGCGGCGGAAGGTTGGCTGGCGGTCGCGCCACACTTGTTTCATCGCACCGGGGATCCGAAGTTCGGCTACGACGACTACTCGCAGGTCGTGCCCCACATGAGCGCGCTCGACCCTGAGGACATCATGGTCGATGTCGACACCGCTCTCGTGTACCTCACCGATCATGACATCGAACTCCGCCACATTGGCGTCGTCGGGTTCTGCATGGGAGGAAGCGTCGCGCTCGTGACCGCGACACGACGCGCGGTCGGCGCTGCTGTCACGTTCTATGGAGGCGGCGTTGCCGTCGGAAGGTTTGGGTTCGGTTCGCTCATCGCAGAGGCGCCACGCTTGCTCGCTCCATGGTTGGGTCTTTACGGCGACCTTGATGAAAGCATCCCTGTCCCAGACGTAGAACTGCTCCGCGAAGCAGCCGCATCCTCCGGCCAGGAAACCAACCTCGTCCGCTACCCCCACGCTGGGCACGGTTTTCACTGCGACCAGCGTTCCGACTACCACGCCGAGAGCGCCTACGACGCCTGGAACCGAACCCTCACCTGGTTCAACCACCACCTCGCTGCTACGTCAACCGCCCGCTGACGTCGGCGAGAAGATCGACCGAACGCAGCCTCGCCTCGATCGTGGTGCCTTGGTGTACAACGATCACCTCGTCGGCATTCGCGTGTTGCACAAATGCATCGAGATGCTCTTTGACCTCCTGGGCAGTACCGATGGCCGAGTAGGTCATCATCTGCGCAATGTGGCTGCCCTGTGGTGAGCGCAGGATGGCGTCGGCCTCCTCGTCGGAATAGTTCCGTTCGCGCCCGAGGAGCAACGCGACTCGCAAGCGGCTCACTGCATGGAAATGTTCGCGTGCAACGTCACTACTATCGGCTGCAATCACGTTGAGTCCCGCCAGGACGTACGGCTCAGCGAGCTGTTCTGAGGCCTGAAACTCACGGCGATACAGCTCCACCGCTTCCTCGAGCGAGTTCGGCGCGAAATGCGACGCGAACGCATACGGCAACCCGAGTACGCTGCGACCTTTGCTCCGAACAATGACGAACCGAGAATGTACAAGGGCACGTTCGTTCCTGTTCCGGGGATTGCAAAGACTCCCGGGATGACCGTCTGACCTGTGAGAAAACCCCGCAGCTCCACGACATCGGCGGGGAACGATTCGGCACTCATGACGCTACGGCGCAGGGCACGCATGGTGTTCTGATCACTCCCAGGCGCGCGGCCAAGGCCGAGATCGATTCGTCCGGGATGCAGCGTCTCCAACGTGCCGAACTGCTCTGCGATCGTGAGTGGAGCGTGGTTCGGCAACATGATCCCACCTGCGCCGAGACGAATCGTTTGTGTCTTCGCTGCAACGTGGGCGATCAGGACGCTCGTTGCCGACGAGGCAATCGATGCGATGTTGTGATGCTCGGCGTACCAGACGCGTCGATACCCACGCTCCTCCGCTCGTTGTGCGATCGCGACGCTGCCCTCGAGTGCGTCGCGGGGTGTCTCCCCCTTTCCGACAATTGCGAGGTCGAGAATTGAAAGAGGAACGAACCTCGAAACACCCATACCACCCTCACCACCATTGGAGCCCTGGACACTTCAGCACTCGCGCTCAGCGTACGGGACCAGTGCCAAGATGCCGACGACATGAAAGACTTCGGTGATGATCATGACGATCACAACACCGACGGGCGAAATGCCGTTCTACCTTGCCACGCCAACCGACGCGGGTCCGTGGCCCGGAGTCGTTGTCATCCATGACGCCTTGGGCATGTCCCAGGATCTGCGCAATCAGGCGGACTGGCTCGCAGGTGCAGGCTATCTGGCCGTCGCTCCCGACCTGTTCCACGGGCGCCGGATGCCCATGTGCATGATCGCGACCATGCGCGAGACTCGAGCTCGGCACGGACGAGCGTTCGATGACACCGAAGCGATGCGCCGTTGGCTCGCAGATCGGGGCGACTGCACTGGTTCGATCGGCGTGATCGGCTATTGCATGGGCGGTGGCCTGGCGCTTGCCCTCGCTCCGAATCACGGATTCTCTGCGTCGAGTGTCAACTACGGAACTGCCCCGAAGGATGGGTATTCAGCCACCTCTTTGGAAGGGGCATGCCCGATCGTCGGAAGCTATGGCGCGAAGGATCGCATGCTTCGGGGCAAGGCGCACCAACTCGAAGTGAATCTGAACGCTCTCGGCATCGAACACGACATCAAGGAATACCCCGACGCAGGGCACTCGTTCCTCAACGACCACGAGGGATCGGGCGAGAAGCAACCGTTGATGCTGTCGATCCTCACGAAGTTGATCCCAGGAAGCGGCTACCACGAGGCCTCGGCACAGGACGCCAAAGCCCGCATCGTCGCGTTCTTCGACGCGCATCTGAAGACGAGCGTTTGACGCCCCTCGTGTGACACGGCGATCGGAGCAACCTCGCTGGCGCGAGCCTTCCTCGATCCCTCACCATTCCTGTCGCGCCATGTCGGAGGACACGGTGCTTTCAGGCCGGTAGGGTGCCCACAGCGAGTCGGATTCTCGTGCCGGGCGCGGCCCGAGATCAAGGAGCGGGGGATGATGACGGAGCACTCTGGTGATCGCCGTAGCGATCTGCGTGTCGCAGTAATCGGTGCGGGTCCGGGTGGGATTTGTGCGGGTATCAAACTCGAGGCCGCCGGCATCTCACAGTTCACGATCTTCGACCGTGCCGACGGCGTCGGCGGCACATGGCACCGCAACCGGTATCCGGGCGCGGCATGTGACGTCACATCGCACCTGTATTCGTTTTCCTTCGAGATCAAGAACGACTGGTCGCGCCCGTTCGCACACCAACCGGAACTCCTGGAGTATTTCGAACATTGTGTACGCAAGTACGGATTGGAACCGCACCTCCGACTCGGAACCGCCGTGACGGGCTTGCGCTGGGATGACGAGTGCTGCGTCTGGCGCGTCGTGACCGATCGCGGCGATGTGTTCGAGTTCGACGCTGTTATCGGCGCCGTTGGTATGTTCGGTGCACAGGTCTGGCCAGACATCGACGGGCTCGACGCCTTCACGGGCATCGCAATGCATTCGGCCCAATGGGACGCATCACACGACCTGTCCCAACAGAGCGTCGCCGTCATCGGGAGTGCGGCAAGCGCCGTGCAACTCATCCCCGAAGTACGCGGCAGCGGCAAAGGAACTCAAGGTCTTCCAGCGCACGGCGAACTGGGTACTGCCCAAAGATGACACGCCCTATACGACCGAGGAGCTCGAGCATTTCCGCAGTGATCCGATGGCATCGCGGACCATTCGGAACAAGGCATGGTGCACCTACGACGAGATCATGACGCTCACGAACAAGACGATGTTGCGCGTCTCAGAGGAGATGGGCTTGCAGGCGATCTCCGGCGTCGAGGATCCCGCATTCCGCGCCAAGCTGACGCCAACGCATCCATTCGGCTGCAAACGCCCCCTGATGTCGAACGACTACTACCCCACCTTCAACCGAGACAATGTCGAGCTCGTGACGGATCCGATCGCCAGGATCACGGCCGACGCGATCATCACTGCCGACGGGTGCGAACGTCACGCCGACACCATCGTGTTGGCGACGGGTTTCGACACGACTCGGTATCTCTCGGCGATCGAGGTAACGGGCCGTCGCGGTCGGAGACTCGCCGACGACTGGAGCGACGGACCGGAGGCATACCTCGGCATCACCGTTACCGGCTACCCAAACCTCTTCATGCTCTACGGTCCCAACACGAACAATGGCACGATCCTCTTCATGATCGAGTGCCAGGTCACGTACGCGATTCGCCAGATCGAACGACTCCGTGACGAAGGGCTCGCATGGCTCGAGGTGAAGCGTGATGCCGTCACTCGGCACAACACCGAGATCCAGCATGCGCTGGATGGCATCGAGGTCTGGCAGGCAGGATGTCCCGGGTACTACCGGTCTGCGACGGGCCGGATCGTCACGCAATGGCCGCTTAACATGACCGAGTACCGGACTCGTACTCTGCGGCCCGATCGCGAGTGTTATGACACGTGTTCGGGGGGCGTACTCGCCGCGAACTGATCACGGCAGCGCCCGACCGTGCTCCGGTCAGTCCGAGACGGCAGAAACAACCTCGAGGCGGAAGGTTGCGATCGTCCCCAATTCCACGGCGTCACCGGACACGTCGATCCGGGAGTGCTCCACGGCATTGTGAACATCTGGGCGAACTTCGAACGGCACGATCGGATCGCGCAGCGGAATGTCGCCGTGAACGAGAGCGAGGCGAATCAGCGGGACCGCTTCGAGGGCGAAGGCCTTCCAGAAGCGACCGGAGGTCGTCATCGTCTCCTCGCCGTGATGAAAGAGATCGATCCCTGACGCGACAGCGTTGATGAACTGGAAGTACTCGCCGTCGCGGTAGACAGACAGGTGCACCTTTTTGCCTTCGTAATGCTCCGCAGGACCGAAGCCATTCCAATCCACCCTGAATTCACTCAACATCGCCAACCTCGATCCAAGAAACTGCCCCACGGCCGGAATCACCGCTCTTAGGTGTCGAATCGCAGGAGTGCGGACTTGAGCACTTCACAGGGCAGGATCGGCAATCGAATGTCGCTTTTCGTCGGAGCCGTACCAGATGTGATGCGTGTCAGGGTCCATCATGGGACGGGCTCGCCGTCTGGTTCACACGACCTCGACATGGAAACCGGCGGCCGCGATTGCCGCGGACGATCTCGCCTGCATGGGCGCGATCACGCGTCTCGATCGAGAGTTCCAGGCGCGCACGTGCGAGAGCGAGACCCGGCAGATCCCGTCGATGCTCGACATCGACGACGTTGCCCTTCTCGTGTGCAACAACAGTTGTGATCACAGCGAGTGCCCCTGGGCGGTCGGGGACATCGATATGAAGTCGGACAAGTCGTCCCGATCGGGCAAGGCTTCGCAACAAGACGGACGTCAACACGCGGGGGTCGATATTTCCACCGCTCGCGATCAACGCAACGGTTTGGCCACGAAACATCTCGGGATATTGGAGAACCGCGGCGAGCGCGGCTGCGCCCGCACCCTCGACAACCGACTTCTCGATCTCGACGTACAGGGCTATCGCCTCTTCGACACGTTGCTCGGTGACTGTGACGATCTCATCGACGAGTTCCCCGACCATCGCGGAGTCAGCACTCCCGGCTCGGCGACGGCGATTCCTTCGGCGATCGTCGGACCGCCTGTGGGCGAAGGCCCCCGCCCGAGCGCGTGCAGCATTCCCGGATAGCCCTCGCTCTGCACGCCCACAACGCGCAGATCGGGCGCCATCTGCTTGGCAACCACCGCGATTCCGGCAATCAGGCCCCCGCCGCCGACCGGCACCACGATCGCGTCGAGCTTCGGTGCACCCGCAAGCAACTCGAGAGCAACCGTACCTTGACCTGCGATGATCATCGGGTCGTCGAATCCTGGCACGAGGCATGCGCCGGTCTGCAGGGCAATATCCTGCGCGTGAGCGAACGCGGCCGTGTAGTCAGCACCTTCCAGCACAATTCGCGCACCGTGATGCGTGGTGTTCGTCACCTTCGTGAATGGCGTATCGGCCGGCATCACGATCGTTGCGGCGACGCCGAGCAGGCGCGCGTGATAGGCGACGCCCTGCGCATGATTTCCCGCCGAGGCCGCTACGACACCGTGGGCACGCTCGTCGGAGGACAGATGTTCGAGGAAGTTGCGCGCGCCACGCTCCTTGAACGAACCCGTGTACTGCTGGTTCTCGAACTTCACCCAGAGGTCGGCGCCCGCCATCTCCGAGAGGGTGCCGGCGTGCAGGGTCGGCGTGACGATGACCGCGCCTGCGATCGTCGCGGCGGCGGTGCGCACGTCAGCCAGGGTCACGGAAAGTGCCATGGGATCATCGTGCCACACGCGCACCCTCGGGGAGATGCGGTGGTCTAGCTCTGCGTCGCCCCTTGCACATACCGCTCAAAGGACCACGGCGGGTGTTCTGGCGTCCCGTCACCATCGAGAAACCACGTTGCCGCGTTTCTGCCACTCTCGAACAACCTGTTGCGAAGGTCCTCGTCGGTTGACACACGGTCGAATTCGGTCGCCGATACGCCAAACGTGTCAATGAAGATGGTGCGCGCCACAACCTCGGGATCCTCGATATGTGCCCGGTCCGCGAAGCCCATCATCGTGGTCAGTAGGGACTTCGCGAACTCGATCGGACCATCGATTGCCTCGGGGGCACGTGAATCGCCGGGTCTCCCGGACAACTTGATGCCGAAGGTCGGCCAACGCGGGGCTGCTCCATCGGAACGATCGAACACCTGCACGGGAAAGTTGGAGAGCATCCCGCCGTCGACCATCAGCGCCTTGCGCTTCTGACCCAAGTTCGGGCCGCCGACATAGGCGATCTCATGGGGTTGGTAGAAGAACGGGATCGACATCGAGCAACGGACTGCTTCGGCGACGCTGCGGGTACCGGCATCACCAGGAGTGCTACCTGGGTACTGCGTCGAGAAGTCGCCGGGAAGTAATGCCAGGCGACCGTTGGTGACATCGGACGAGGTGACGATCAATCGGTACCGCTTCGACGGGTCGGCAGACGAGCTGCCCGGATCCTCATCATCGTCGAGCAAATCCGAGAATGTCGACACGCCACACGACTCGAGCTGTGCACGAACCCATTCCTCCACAGCGTCGCCCTGGTAGATGCCCTTATGGAACAGGAGGGACGCGCCTTTCCCGACCAAAAGGAAGCGACTGAGAAAGGTGGGATCCTTGAACGCGCGGTAGTCGATCGAGTTCACGGTGGCGGTCATGGTCGCCGTAGGCATGCGCGCGCCGCGGCGAGGGAACCCACGATGGCTCCGGCCGAAACCAGCGATGCGATGGAAGTCGAACCCCCGCTCCTCCAAGACCGACAGCGCACCCACGAGGGCAATGCCTTTCACGCCGCCGCCTTCGACACCAGATCGAGCTTCACCGCAACCTCCACTCCATGATCGAACCTGGGTTCTGCTGACCCGCTTCAACATATGCGCATTGACACATCCAATCGATGGATCCCCACCACACGCGACACGTCAGTCATCCGAAGGCCGTGCGTGTCGCCGCAGCGGCCGCTCGTGCTCAGAACTCGTGCGACAATCTCGTCATGGTTCTTTACGACATCGACCCCGGAGACCCGCGGCTCGACCACGACGTCCTGCCGGTGTTGTGCGAGTCCGTCCGCACCTGA
>CAWATG010000011.1:520000-551662 GCA_963785035.1 uncultured Acidimicrobiia bacterium | reverse complement strand
ATCGGAGCAACACATCTCGGTGTTTGGACTGAGCGTCCGCATGTCGACGGGTCTCGCGGGCTGCGACCTCGCCGAGCGGTGTCTCCAGACAAGTGCATCGAGGCGCGCTGCCTCGGCCTCTTCTTCGAGGAACGCGAGTTGCTCCTCGGTGACAGCCAGTTCGGCACGCATGCGTTTGAGTCGCTCGCTGACGTCAACGAGCCTGCGTTGAACAATTGACTGGGACATAAGAGTGCAGTGTACGACCGGGATGTCCAGCCGCACGCCTGCCGCGATTTTCGTTGGCGGCACGGGCAGGGGTGCGCCTACAGGCAGCGTCGCGGGCCCAGACCCCGATAACCTCGCAACCCCCAGCCCGGGTGGTGGAATGGCAGACACGGTGGACTCAAAATCCATTGTTCGCGAGGACGTGTCTGCGAGTTCGAATCCCACCCCGGGCACCGTCGGTCACGGCACTTCGGTGATGTCTCACGACGTCGCGGACACAGGATCTCAGCCGAGAGCGAAGAACAGGCGCGCCTGAGCGGTCGCCGCGCCGTCCACGGTCGCCCTCGCCACACCCCATCCCCCACGAGCGCTGAGCTGGTCGAGTTCAACCTCCAGGAGCAACTCGTCGCCCGGGCGAACAAGCCGACGGAAACGGACCTTCTCGACCCCACCGAAGAGGGGAAGCTGCCGGTGTACCGCGGATCGCCGAGCGAACGCGATGGCCCCGGCCTGTGCAAGCGCCTCGAGCTGGATCACGCCCGGGAACACAGGGTTGTCGGGGAAATGCCCTTCGAGAAATGCCTCATCGCCTTTCACGCGATACCTCGCAGTGATCGAGACTCCCGCCAGGTAGGCGTCGACGGCGTCGATGAACAGGAAGGGTGGCCGGTGCGGCAGCAACCCGATCAACTCGTCCGATTCCGGCAATGCCACGTTCATCGGCACCCGACCCCCGCTCTCCTGGTGATCTCACCATCTGATCATCTGCCGCCAGCGTGAATCACTGCACGGCACCCAAACATGGCTCATTCCGGTCAAACCGTCCGACAAACCTGTCTATCCTGGAGGATGGACCTCATGGCGCCTCGCAGCGACGCCGATGACCTCTGGCTAGATGTAACCATGTGCCGCGTTGAGGAGTCCAGAATCCTTCCAAGGGCACATACAGCGGAAGGGCCAACCTCTGCCCTTCCACAGGTCAAGCATCCACGAGTCGAGCGCAGGTCGAATTTCTTCATGAGCTTCGCAGTCATCTTTCCCGGACAGGGAACCCAACAGGCAGCCATGGGAGCCCCGTGGCGGGACGACGCGGCATTTTCCGTCATCGCCGAAGCTGAAGCCACGCTCGGCGAGCCCCTCGCCCACCTCATCCTCGATGCAACCCCCGACGAGCTTTCGCGTACGCGCAATGCACAACTTCGCGGTCCTGTTGACCTCGCTCGTGGCATGGGACTCCATCAAGAGCAGCCTCGACACACCCGTCGCGTTCGCCGGCCACTCTCTCGGACAGGTCACCGCGATGATCGCGTCGGGAGCACTCAGTCTCCACGATGGTGTCCGCTTTGCAGCGCGCCGCGCAGAACTCACGCAAGCAGCGGCCGACGCAAATCCAGGTCGTATGGCCGCACTGATCGGCGCGACACCCGAACAGGCCCAGGACGCCTGCGCCGCAGCTCCGGACGCATGTTGGGTCGCCAATGACAACGCCCCTGGTCAGGTCGTGATCGCCGGCACCCCCGATGGTCTCGCCGCCGCATCGACCCGCGCCAAGGAGATCGGCATCAAACGCGTACTGCCACTCGATGTCGGCGGCGCGTTTCACACACCACTCATGAACGCCCGCGCGCGACGGGCTGCGCGCCCGCCTCGTCGAAACGACGATCGTCGACTCGTCGGTCCCCGTGGTCTCCAACCACGATGGACTCCCCTACACCGATGCCAAAGGCTGGACCGAGCGCCTGGCCGAGCACGTGACGGTGCCCGTGCGGTGGCGGTACTGCCAAGAGACGCTCGCCAAACTCGGCGCCACAACCTTCATCGAAGTCGGCAACGGCACGATGTTGGCCGGCCTCGCGAAGCGAACGGTGCCGGACGTATCGGTCATCGGCATTGCAAACCCCAGTGACCTCATCCAACTACGGGAGCTCTTGTGATCAACAACCAGCAGATTCAAGGCGAGCGCGCATATGTTGCCGAACGACTCGTCGTCGCTCCGGTCGCTGGGCTCTTTCGTCCGCTCGTCTCCGACGATCGTGACAACGTCGACGGTTGTGCCAACCTGGTCGAACTCGGCCAGGAGATCGGTATGATCGAGGCACCCGGTTCCTCGACGCCCGTAAGCAGCCCGTTCAAAGGTGAGTTGATGGGAATGTTGGCAGAACCTGGTGAGCGTCTCCGTGAGGGACAGCCGGTAGCCTGGTTGCGAGTGGCCTGAGGATGCGGGCCGCCATTCTCGGGACGGGCGCTGCCCTTCCCCGGCAGAGGCTCACCAACGCGCAACTTTCCGAAATTGTCGACACCTCCGACGCGTGGATCGTCGAGCGCACCGGTATCCGCGAACGGCGCATCGCCGATACCGAAACTACGGCGTCGCTCGCCGCCGAAGCAGGCGCCATGGCCATCAAGACCGCAGGCCTCTCCCCCGATGACATCGATCTCCTGATCGTCGCAACGAGCACCCCTGAACAGCCGATGCCGCACACCGGAGCGTTCGTCGGCGATGCCCTGGGAACTCGCTGTGGCTCCTTCGACCTGAACGCGGCCTGCGCAGGTTTTGCCTTCGGTCTGGTAACAGCGTCAGCTCTGGTCACCGGCGGCGGCTTCAAGCATGTACTGCTCATAGGGTCCGAAACAATGTCGCGTATCGTGAATGCGACCGACCGCGGCACCTGCATCCTCTTCGGTGACGGCGCCGGCGCAGTCGTCCTTGGACAATCCCCCGATGATGGGCCTGGCGTCCTGAGCACGGACCTCGGGGCGGATCCATCAGCGACCTCGCTCTTGGAGGTTCCTGCCGGCGGGAGCCGCCAGCCCACAACACCGGAGTCCCTGCTCGCCGGCCAGCAATACATCCACATGAATGGCGGCGAGGTGTTCAAACGCACGGTGCGCGCCGTGGTCGAATCAACCAAGAATGCGCTCATGAACGCGGGTCTCACCGCTGCCGACATAGCCTGGTTCGTTCCGCATCAAGCCAACACGCGCATCATTGACACGGCGGCTCAAAGGCTTGGCATTCCTGCTGAGCGTTGCGTCATGAACATCGAGAATTTCGGCAACACGTCCACCGCCTCGATTCCATTGGCCCTTGACGAAGCAGCGAACGACGGACGCATCAAGGCAGGTGACGTCGTCGTGGTGACGGGATTCGGCGCTGGCATGGCGTGGGCCACGATCGTCCTTCGCTGGGGCAGACCATGAACGATCCGCGAGTCGCATTCGTGACCGGCGGGTCCCGCGGTATCGGACGCGCCGTGGTGCTGTCGCTCGTTCGTGACGGACACAAGGTCGCGTTCTGCTACGCACGCGACGCCGATAGCGCCAAGGAAACACAGCGGCTCGCCGAAGCCGACGGTGGCAACGTCCTGGCAATCCGCGCCGACGTCTCCGACCCCGCCGAGATCGACCATGCCTTCACCGAGATCGAGAACACCCTGGGACCTGTGACCATCTTGGTCAACAACGCAGGCGTGACCCGCGATGGTCTCATGATGCGGATGTCCGACGAACACTGGCGCGAAGTGCTCGACACCAACCTGACCGCGGCTTTCATCACCATTCGGCGTGCCACACCCAAAATGATGAAGGCCCGCTTCGGCCGTATCGTGAATATCTCATCGGTTCAGGGCCAGGTCGGCGCAGCGGGGCAGGTCAACTACTCCGCGGCCAAGGCTGGGCTCCTAGGCCTCACACGGTCGGTGGCCCGTGAACTCGCATCACGCAACATCACAGCCAATGCGGTTGCGCCGGGCCCAATCGCCACGGCAATGACCGCTGATCTTCCAGACGAGTGGAAGACCCACAGCGAGCGATACCGTACCCCTTGGCCGATTCGGAACGCCCGAAGAAGTCGCGGCGGTGGTCGCGTTCCTCTGCTCTGATGCCGCGAGTTATGTGACGGGAGCGCTCGTTCCCGTTGATGGTGGCATGGCAATGGGTCACTGAGCGCAGGCCGTACGCTTTACTCGCACGGAAGTCCCGATAGGAGGAAACCCCCATGGATCGTCAAGAAGTATTGACCGCTCTCAAGGAAATCGCAGCAGAAGTGCTGAGCGTCGAGCCCGGTGTGGTCACCGAAGAAGCTCGTTTCAAGGAAGACCTGGACGCTGACAGCCTCGATCTCGTCGAGCTCGTCATGGGTCTCGAAGAGAAGTTCGAGATTGTGGTGCCCGAGGAAGATCTCGAAGGCGTCGACACCGTCGGCAAGGCCATCACATTGGTCGTCGAAAAGGTCGCGGCTCGGGCATGACCACTGGGCGCGATCCGGCATTCGACCACCGAGGTCGCCCGCGAGTCGTCGTCACCGGCATCGGACTCAAGACCCCGGCCGGTAACGACATCGAGTCCTTTTGGACGCGGGTGCTCTCGGGCAAATCATGTGCCGCTCGTATTCCGCGCTACGACCCATCGCCGTTGCCGGTGCAATTCGGTTGTGAAGTACCCGAATTCGACCTGACGCAATATGTCGGAACGAAAGAGAGTCGTCGCCTCGACCGCACCGCTCAGTTGGGCCTCGCTGCCGCAGTCGATGCGCTCGCCGATGCAGGCAACCCCGACGTGGACCCTCCGCGGTGCGCCGTGATGACAGGGACGGGTATCGGTGGTCTGTGGACGACTGAAGAACAGGTCACGATCTACGCCGAACGCGGCGCCGCTCGCGTCAGCCCGTTCCTGGTGCCGATGATGATGCCCAACGCGACCGCCGGGACGATTGCCATGCACTTTGGCTGGACAGGCCCGAACCTTTGTGTTGTCACAGCTTGCGCCGCCGGCACGAACGCCATCGGTGAAGCGGTTCGGATGATCCGTGATGGTTCGGCGGATGTCGTCATCACCGGCGGCTCCGAGTCATCGATGACACCGACAGCGATCTCCGGATTCTCGCGGATGGGTGCGTTGAGCCACCGCAACGATGACCCTGAGGGAGCGTCGCGGCCTTTCGACGCTGATCGCGATGGGTTTGTCATGGGTGAAGGCGCAGGCATGCTCCTACTCGA
This sequence comes from uncultured Acidimicrobiia bacterium, assembly GCA_963785035.1. Lineage (GTDB taxonomy): Bacteria > Actinomycetota > Acidimicrobiia > IMCC26256 > CAWATG01 > CAWATG01. The sequence continues at coordinate 546,458 of CAWATG010000011.1, read as the reverse complement.
ACGGTACGACCGGGCAACGGCCCGTAACGCTCGCATCTACGGCGAGATCACGGGCTATGGCCGGACGGCCGACGCGTACCACATCACGGCGCCGGCACCTGGGGGAATCGGTGCGATCGCCTGCATTCGCGGCGGCGCTTGCCGATGCCGATCTCCAACCTGAGGTGATCGCTCACGTCAACGCGCACGGCACCTCGACCGCGTTGAACGACGCCGCCGAGGCCGAAGCAGTCCGAACGGTCTTTGGATCCAACCCGCCACCCATCACCTCGACCAAGGGCGTCACCGGCCACCTCATCGGTGCTGCGGGTGCGGTCGAAGCCATCGCCGTCCTGCTCTCCCAGCGTGACGGCCTTGTCCCACCGACAGCGAACCTCGAGAAGCTCGGCGACGACATCAACCTCGATGTCGTGTCGGGCGAGCCCCGCAAAATTGCCGCCGCGCCGGCAATCTCGAACTCGTTCGGCTTCGGTGGCCACAACGCGACGCTGGTCATCACGCCGGCCTCGTGACGAGCGCCATGGCGGCGCCTCCGGGCACGCCGATTATGGGGCACCGCGACCCGGGCGTGAGTGCGTGTGTCACCGAAATCGACGGTCGCCGGGTGGTCGAACTTCGCATCGCGGGGGGCGCCCATCATGGAGCTGTCGGCGTCGCGGGCGCCGAGGCAATGGAAACGGCCATCCAGCGCGCGGTCGAGCTCGGCATACCCTTTGTCGCATGGCTCGATACCGCCGGCGCTGACATTCGCGAAGGGGTGGCGTCGCTGCACGGTTGGGGCCGTTGCGCCCGCTCCCTCGTCGACGCCTCCGGCGTCGTGCCAACCATCATCGTGGTGACAGGCGCGTGCGTCTCGGGCCCTGCGCTGTGCCTCGGTCTCGTGGACCACGTGATCATGACCCGCGACGCATTCTCCTTTGTCAGCGGCCCGGAATCGGTCGCCGAGCTCACCGGTGTCATCCTCGACCGAGATCGCTTGGGCGGCTCGTCGATCCATGATCAACACAGCGGAGTCGCCTCGCTCGTTGTCGCCGACGTGGACACCGCTGCTGACGCGTTGGCGATGCTGTTGTCCTATTTGCCGAGCAACAACATCGACGAGGCGCCTCGCTTCAGCTGCGACGATCCGGTCGATCGAGACTGCCTTGTCGCAGCCGCCTCGGTGCCTACCGTCGCGACGGCGGCCTATGACATACGGACCGTGATCGGCGATGTCCTCGACGCCCACAGTTTCCTCGAACTGCGGCCGAATTACGCACCGAACCTCGTCATCGGATTCGCGCAGATCAGCGCTCGATCCGTGGGTATTGTCGCCAACCAGCCGATGCAACGCGCTGGCACGATCGACATCGAGGCGAGCCGAAAGGCGGCACGCTTCGTGCAATGTTGTGATGCGTTCAACATTCCGATCGTGACGTTCGTGGACACGCCGGGATTCGAGCCAGGACGCGACCTCGAATGGCGCGGCATGATCCGCCATGGAGCGCAACTGGTCCACGCGTACGGAGAAGCGACGGTCCCGCGATTCTGCGTCGTACTTCGGAAGGCATATGGCGGCGCCTACATCGTCATGGACTCCAAGCGTCTCGGCAATGACTGGTGCATCGCATGGCCGGGCGCAGCGATCGCCGTCATGGGCGCACCAGGAGCGGTACAAATCCTGCACGGAAAGCGCCTTGCTGCCCTCGAGCCCAGCGTTCGCGACGCCCAACAGGCAGACCTCGTGGCCGACTACGACACGCTCTTCTCGAATCCTTATGCCGCTGCCGAACGCGGCTTCGTCGACGCCGTGGTGCAGCCCGAGCAGACCCGGCGCGAACTTGCACTCGCCGTGGAACGTTTCGCCACCAAACGCGACAGCCGGCCGGCTCGCCGGCACTCCAACACCCCGCTGTAGGAAGGACCGCTCATGTTGCTCGCCGGCAAGCGCGTACTGATCACCGGAGTCCTCAACGACTCCTCGATTGCCTTTGGGGTCGCAAAGACCGCGCAGGAACAGGGCGCAGAAGTGGTGCTGTCTTCCTTCGGGCGTGCGATGAGCCTGACCAAGCGTGCGGCAAGACGTCTCCCCGAAGAACCAGCAATTGTCGAGCTCGACGTGACCGATGCTGCGCACCTCGGCGAATTGGCCGGTCGGATCAACGGGAACCTCGACGGGGTTCTGCACGCGATTGCCTTTGCTCCAGAATCGTGTCTCGGCGGCGACTTCATGCGTGCGCCGTGGGAAGATGTCGCGACGGCCATGCACGTCTCGGCATACTCCTTGAAGGCCCTCGCCGAAGCGGTGCTGCCATTGATGCCCAACGGCGGCTCGATTGTCGGACTCGACTTCGACGCGACGCAGGCGTTCCCCGCCTACAACTGGATGGGCGTCGCGAAAGCGGCACTCGAATCGACTGCGCGGTACCTGGCCCGCGATCTCGGTCCGCGAGGTGTGCGCGTCAACCTCATCTGTGCCGGCCCGATCCGCACGATCGCAGCCAAGAGCATCCCGGACTTCGACAACTTCGAGACCGTCTGGACGCAGCGCGCGCCACTCGGATGGGACGTCAAGGCAGTCGAGCCGGTCGCCAAGTCATGTGTCGCATTGCTTTCGGACTGGTTCCCTGCAACGACGGGCGAAATGGTTCACGTTGACGGTGGCTTCCACGCAGTCGGCGCCTGAAACACTCCTGTCGTTGCCCAGGTCGCCGGCGCCGCTCAGACGGCCAGGGCCGCGAGCACCTTCGGAACCGTGTCCTTTGGGCTGACCTTGTAGAAGGTCGCGGCGATCCGACCCTTTTCATCGATCACAAACGCAGAGCGCACAATGCCCATGTACTTCTTCCCGTACATCGACTTCTCCGCCCACACCCCAAAGGCTTCTGCAACCGTGTGATCCTCATCTGCCAGCAGCGAGAATCCGAGTGTGTACTTGTCGTCGAACTTCGCCTGAGCAGCGGGCTTATCCGGGCTGATACCAAGAGCGACGGCGCCGCACTTGGCGAGATCCGGCAGAGCGTCACGCACTGCACACGACTGCGTGGTGCAGCCAGGCGTATTGGCCCTCGGATAGAAGTACACGACAACCTTTTGGCCACGCAGCTTCTTCAATGCGACCTTCTCGCCATGCTGGTCCAGCAATGTGAAATCCGGCGCTGGGTCTCCAGGTTCGAGGGTTGCCATGTCGTGTCCTCCGGGTCAGATTGTGTCGCCAGTCGGCCGTAGCATGCCCCAGGTGCAGCGCCGGATGCTCCTCCACGTGCATGACACACCGGCGAGGGTTGCCGCGACATCGGAGAATGTACTTGGCCTGCTGCGGGCCACGACCTCCGAGCACGATTCGATCGTGCTGAGCGGCCCCTTGGTCGCAACATCGGAGGGCGGTCAAGGCAACGCCGAGCACACCATCCTGACGGTCACCATTACCGACGGACGTACAGCAGGTGGCTCCGCGGATGAACCCAGCACGGTGTCGCTCGAGGCCACGACATCGCTGCGGGTCCCCTACTTCCAATGGCTCTACGGCCGGTTATTGGGCTGGTTCGTTCGCCGCCGGTTGCGGTATTCGGCCCACACGCTGGTGCGGGCACTCGACGGCGAACCGCCCGAGCGGGCACCGCGCCGACCTGCCCTCTTGCCGTACGTCCGGTTCGAGACGCAACAGATCAATTTGTTGGCAACGGTATGCGCGCTCGGCGCCTTCGCGTCTTTCGGAGGAGCTCTTTTCGGACAGAACTCCGACTCCGTCGCACGTTCCTTCGACATCTCCGACACCCGTCTCGGCACCGCCCTCGCGCTGACGCGGATCGGCGCGGTCCTCGCGCTCGTTGCAATCTCCATGGCAGACCGACGCGGCCGACGCGTCGTGCTCACGACTGCGTTCGTCGCGCTCTGCATCGCCAACGGCCTGAGCGCCGTCGCACCCAACTTTGCGGTGTTCACGTTTGCGCAACTGTTCGCCCGAGCGGCCATCAATTCGATCACCGTCGTCGCAGCCATCGCCGTCGTCGAGGAGGCGCCCGACGGAGCACGCGTGTTCGCGGTCACGGTCTTCGGGTTGGCGTCGGGAATGGGATACGCGCTCAGCGTCATCCTCCTTCCGCTCGCCGACCTCGGGTCGCAGATGTGGCGCATCTCCTTTGTTGTGAGCGCGCTCTCGCTGTTGGCACTTCCGGCATTCCGTCGAACCTTGCACGAGACGCGCCGCTTCACCGATCTCGCAGCGGTCACGCAGCGACTCGGCCGTTTTCGAGAGGTGTTCGATGACCGCCACGGTCGGCGATTTGCGCTTCTCGCCGGCGCTGCGTTCCTCACCAATGTATTCAGCGCACCGTCCTCGCAGCTCACAAGCCGCTACCTCATCGACGTGCACGACTTCAACAACACCGGCGTTGCCGCGCTGCGCGCAATTACCAATGGTCTGCCCGGTCTCATCGGCGTCATCGTTGGTGGTCGGCTCGCAGAGTCACGTGGCCGGCGACCGGTCGCGGTCATTGGGCTGATCGTCGCAACGCTGCTACAGGTGGCATTCTTTCTCTCTGGTGGCATCGTGTTGTGGATTGCATCCACCATGGCCATCGTCGCCGCCGGCGCCGCCACGCTCGCAGTCGGCACCATCGACGTCGAGTTGTTCCCGACCGAGATCAGAGGCACGAGTAATGCCCTGCTTCTCATCTGTTACGTGGCGGGCTCCGCGGTAGGGCTCACCGTCGCCGGTGTACTCTCCGACCCGCTCGGTGGTATCGGACGTTCGATTGCACTCTGCGCAATAGGGCCGATGCTCGCTGCGGTCTTCCTCCTTCCACGCGTGCCGGAGTCGGCGCACCGTCCACTCGACGAGATCAGCCCACCCGAGAACTAGATCTCCGTGGCATCGGCCACGCGTTCCGACCTCGCCGTGCCGCTCCTAAACTCGGGTGATGATTCGCAACGGCCGAAGCGCCCAAAGCACACTTGTCGTCGCTTTTGCCCTGATTGGCGCAATGCTCGCGACAATGCTCCCACCGGCGAGCGCAGGGATCCTGCCGCGTCAAGCGGCGCCGAAGCCCACGGACGCGAAGCCATTCGTCTACGAGAAATCCGAGCCCTTCGGACCCGTGGAAAAGCCTGTCGAGACCACTGAGACCTATGTCGCCACCAAGGTCAGCTACTGGTCGCAGGACAATCGCGTGCCCGCCTACTTCACCGTGCCGGTCAAGCGCGAGGGCAAGGTTCCCTGCATCCTGGTGCTGAGCGGCTTCGGGGGAAGCAAAGAGGAAGCTCGAGGGCTGTGGGCGCCGATGGCCCAGTTCGGATTCGCGACGTTTGCGCTCGACGCGCGTCTCCATGGCGAGCGAGGAACGCGTAACCAGCTCGAAAAGGCGGCCCGGACAGCAAAGGGCATGCGTGCCACTCTGCAGGGCACCGCGGTCGACACGCTTCGGGCTCTGGACTATCTCGCCACCCGCAAGGTGTGCGATCCGAAGCGTTTCGGGATCTTCGGACAGAGCATGGGTGCGTTCGTGGCGACGATGGTTGCGGGAACGGACAAGCGGGTTCGAGCGACGGTGCTCCTGAGTGGCGGCGCTTCGTGGCGCACGCTGTTCACCAAGTCCAAGGGCCTGGAGGATGCCGGCGTCGGCGTTGTGGCCACGCGACGAAACCCGAAGAAGCTTGACGCCGCCGTCAAGGTCCTCGATCCGATCGACCCAAAACGTTGGGTCGCCAAGATCAGCCCTCGACCGGTCTTCATGATCAATGGGACGGCCGACTCCGTCGTTCCGCCCGCGTCGGCGAAGGCGCTGCACGCCGCTGCGAAAGAACCCAAGGACATCGACTGGTACAAGGGAGACCACGCCGCCGAAGGGTTGGCGTTTGTACGTAGTGTCATAGCGGTCTTCAGTTGGTTCTTCGTCAAGCTCAAGATCGGTTGATACCTGCGGCCAGCGCTGCCACCGCGGCGCGTCCCGTGGCCTCGACGGAAAACTTCGCCGCCTGCGCCAAGCCCTTTTGCTGCAGATCGGAGCGTCTTGCGGTGTCGGTCACGAGGGTCGTGAGACCGTGAGCAATCGCGTCGAGGTCGAACGGCTCGACCAGGAGCGCTGCGCCACCGGTCACCTCCGGGATCGACCCACGATCGGCTGCGATCACAGCGGTTCCGCGCGCCATTGCCTCGACCGGCGGTAGCCCGAACCCTTCGTAGACCGAGAGGTATGCAAGTGCCAGAGCATGACGGAGGAGGAATTCGCGCTGGACGTCGTCAACACGCCCCAACAGGACGACGGATCCCGGCGCCTGTGCCGCAAGCTCTTGTTCTCCTCCCGCTCCCCACCACTGCGCCCCAGCGATCACGAGTTGACACTCAGCCATCGCCGAGTTTTCTTGTCGAGCCTGGAGAAACCCGCGAATCAGGCTCGGCACGTTTTTGCGCACATGAAGATTTCCCAGATAAAGAAGGAAGGGCCGATCCACGCCACTGCGTTCCAGCCACTCCCGGCACGCCTGCTCTTCGGCTTCGCCCAGCGGTCGGGGCGGCTCGATCGTGTTGGGGACGACCTGCACCCGATCGGCCGGTAGACCGAACTCGGTGAGGATCTCGCCTTTACAGAACTCACTGACGGTCAGGACGTTCGCGACTCGGGGAACCTGAAATCGCAGCCCGACCTGGAGTCGCGCCCGAGCCGGCGCCGGATACCACGCGGGGTCACGCAGTGGAGAGATGTCGTTGACCATCAACGCAGCCGGTACCCCACCCCAGAGGGAAGCGTGCGTGACCGAGAACGCTGCCTGCGGCCCGGGACGTAACGCTCGAAGCGCCCGGGGCAGGACCACCCCAAAGTGGGCAACGCCCGGTCGACGGGCGATGGGCACGATAGAGAACCGCCCCGACTCGAGCACGTCCGACGGCACCACAGACCCCTGCGGCAGGAGCAGGACGAAATGGTCCTCCTCCTCAGCTGCTACGGCCAAGCCCCGGAGGAAGCCTCGCAGCATCGTCTCGTCGCCACCAAGGCCCGATCCCAAAGCCCGACAGTCCATCGCGACGCGCATCAGGGCTGAGCCCCGCCTCGTCCAGCAGAATTCACCATTTCCCGAACCTAGCCCGAAGAACCCACATGCATGGGAGCCCCGATCCAAAGTGCCCCTTCGACGACTCGCATGGCAGCGCACCAAACCGACATATCGCTGGTCACGGGGCCGCGAACCCAATCGCGAGCCGATACGGACATCCAGCCTCCGCCACTCTCCGCCGGGATCGATTGCATCGGAATCATAGAAACCGTTCGGATATGCGGTTGACGGTCACCGTATGCGGCGAATAGGGTGACCACCCTGGGTGGACACGAGCGAATCGCCCGGGTGGAGGCGAACACGAGTGGGCGCCCGGTTTTGACGGACAGGGACATGCTGCTTGTATTTGCATGATTGAGACCTTTTCGAGCCTTCCGGCAACCCAAAGCCGCACGCCCAACAGCACACGGCAACGTGCACAATTTTTGGTGCTATTTGCCCATTGTCACACTTCTGGCGTAACAGTATGATTTACCTTCGAGTGGCGAAATCGGACATATCAGGGGGTACGCCGTGACACGGGCAACGCAGTCAGCCGGCGACAGCCGAATCGAAATCGACCTCACCAACGACTGCGAGATCCTGGACCTGACAACGGGCGGGCGCTCGCAGGATTGCGCCGAGCTCGACCTCACTTCCGAGGAGAGGCTGGACGGGCGGGGTGCAACGCATGGTGGCAGCGTCACGCAGCTCCGTGCCCGCCCCGCTGTCGATCTGGCTACGGAACTTGCCGTCGAAACCGTGCTCACGGTCGACGACATCGCTTCAATCCTCGATCGCGTCGGACGCCGCAAGGACTCCCGGACGTATCGCGTTGCTACCCGCATGATCGACGTCACCCTCAGCCTCGTCGCATTGATCCTGGCGCTGCCGGTGATCGCCATCGTCGCACTCGTGATTGCCGTCGATTCCCCTGGCCCGGTACTCTTCAAGCAGGCACGGGTAGGACGAAACGGGAAGGTCTTCTCCTTCTACAAGTTCCGGACGATGTACACCGACGCCAAGGAGCGCTTCCCCGACTACTACGCCTACGACTACTCTCAGGACGAGCTTCCGACACTGTTCTTCAAGCTGGCTGACGACCCACGGCTCACCAGGATCGGGCGTCGGCTCCGTCGCACAAGCCTCGACGAACTTCCAAACCTGTTGAATGTGCTGAAAGGCGACATGTCGCTCGTGGGCCCTCGTCCGGAGATTCCGCAGATGATCCGGCACTACCGGCCTGAAGAATTGAAAAAGTTCTCCGTAAAACCAGGTTTGACTGGATTGGCGCAGATCAGCGGCCGAAACATTCTACGGTTCAAGCAGACAATCGCCTTGGATCTTGAATATGTTGACAATCGGTCCGTGGCTTTCGATCTCACCGTGCTCCGGCGTACGCCCGGGACGGTCGTGAAGATGATCGGGGCTCTCTGACCGTTTGGCGGTGCCCGCATGGCGCCGACGTTCTGGAAGTGAGCCACAGTTGAGTTTTCAACCTCCCGGCACCGCACCGATCAACTTTCGGCGATTCCTTTGGATCCCAGTCTTCGCGCTGTGTGGAGCAGTCGTCGGCTACGGGGCGTCGTTCCTGTTCGGCGTCAAGTACACCGCTTCGACACGTCTGCTGATGCGAGTCAACAACACGTCGTTCCTCCAGACCAACGGATCGACCATCGACAAGCAGAACGCCAGCGTCGAACAGTCCGCGATCTCGCGGACAGTCTCGGAGACGCAGGGGGCTCTGCTCGGGAACGAGGTTGTTGCCCGCCGACTGGTCGACAAGCTGAATCTCGACCGCAACGACGATCCGACCGGACCGATCGGCTTCGTCAAGAAGGTCTTCGCGACCACCTTCAAGGTGACGTACTCCTACGTCCTCAAGGGCACGTACAAGAAGCTGCCCCGCCACGAACAAGCGATCAAGGACGCACAGAAGAACCTGAGCGCTTCCCAGGTCGGGCTCTCCTACATCATTGCCGTCAAGGGATCCTGGAAGGATGCCGAGACCGCGACGAAGATGTCGGATGCCGCCGCCGATGAGCTCGTCGCAATCACCAACAGTCGGTTCCGGGAGGACATCAAGGGGGCCGAGAAAAAGATCCTCGCTGCGATGAAGGAGACCGGGGAGCGTCAGCAGCAGGCAGCGCTCAAGCTTGGAACTTTCGCGAACGCCAACCGCATCGACCTCACCACCGAGGGCGCTGTGCTCTCGCCCACAATCGCGACGCTCCTGTCGCCCGCCGCGCAGACCGAGCTCGTCACCCTACAGACCGACTACATCACCACGACGACCACAATGACCGGCTTGACGGCGAAGCTGCAGGAGTTGCGTGTCAACGGCGGGGTTGCGCCAGTCGAGCTGACCCGTCTCGACACTGCCGTCCCGGGCGTCTACCCATCGGCTCCGAAGCGCTGGATGTATGAGGCACTGGGTCTGGTGCTCGGAGCCATCGTCGGACTCGCCATGGCCGCTCGTTCCGCCTGGCGTGTCGGCGAAACACTCTTTCCCAAGGACGACGAATACGGCATACCCGCCTACGGTGCGTATGCCTACGCTCAAGATGACGAATACGAGGTCGAATATGCAGGTGGGGCTGCTTCCGAATACGAGGAGGCAGGCGACGACTACGGTCGCACACCGCCGACTTCCCCGCCCGGCACCTAGCTCTGTAGGAGACCAACCGTGAGAATTCTCGTCACGGGGTCCGCCGGGATGCTCGGCAGTTCCCTCGTACCTGCGCTTGTCGCCAACGGGCACGACGTCACCGCGACGGACATCGCGCTCGAAGTACCACAACCATGGGGCGCAGACGGCCCTACGCTGCACCAGCTCGATGTGCGCTCCCGCGACCAGATCGCGACGGCATTCAAGAACTTCCGCCCCGAATTCGTCGCCCACCTCGCCGCCGAGACGAGCCTGGAAGTCTGCGAAGGCGACCCCGACGCAGCGTGGCTTACCAACGCCATCTCGACCAAGTACGTGGCGCTCGCAGCCCGTCAAGCAGGCATCCCGATGGGATACATCAGCACAGCTGGCGTTTTCGACGGGCAAAAGGACGGGTTCTACGACGAGTTCGACACCCCGATCCCGATCAATGTGTACGGGGCATCGAAGTACAAAGGCGAGCAGATCGTCGCCCAAACCGTACCCGAGCACTACATCGTTCGGGCAGGGTGGATGATCGGCGGCGGCGGCAAGGACCACAAGTTCGTCTCGCTCATGATCTCCCAACTTGACACGGGCGCGACGACGCTGCGCGCCGTGTCCGACAAGCTCGGCACCCCGACGTACACCAAGGACTTCGCCGCCTGCTTCCACCAGGTGGTCACAAGTGACCTCTTCGGGCTGTACCACATGACAGGCAACGGCGGCGGAAGTCGCTACGACGTCGCCAAGGAGATCCTGCGGATCCTCGGTCGCGACGATGTCGAGCTGCTGCCCGTCTCGTCCGAATACTTCGCAGCGCAGTACTTCGCATCACGCCCACCATCGGAGCAGATGCGCAACCGTGTGCTCGATCTCCAGGGCATGAACACCATGCGCGACTGGCCGGTTGCGCTCAAGGATTACCTCGAGACGCATTTCCCAGACCGAATCCGAGCTTCCGGTGCTCTGCTTGGCAGCTGACGGCGTCGGCTCTGACGTTCTCGGCTCTCAGCATTCGTCGACGGACCTCACGATGACCCTCGACACCTCGATCGTCATCGTGACCTACAACTCTGCTCGCTATATCGACGCATGCCTCGCGTCCTTGCCCGCAGCGTGTGAGCATCTCCAGTACGAGACGATCGTCGTCGACAACGCGTCCACCGACAACACCACCGCGTTGATACGCGAGCAGCACCCGTCGGTTCGCATCATCGACTCAGGAGCAAACCTCGGTTTCTCCAAGGCCAACAACCTCGGACTCGCAGCCAGTACCGGCGCCCACGTCGTCATCCTCAACCCCGATACGGTTGCAGATGCGTCTTCGATCACCAACCTTGTCGAGTTCCTGAGGGCTCATCCCGACGTCGGGATCGTCGCCCCGCAACTCCTCAACCCCGATCGCACCGATCAAGGGACCGCACGAGCCTTCCCCACGCCCGCCGCCGCGCTCCTCGGACGGCGCTCGCCGCTCACGCGAATCTGGCCGAACAATCCATGGTCGCGTCGTTACCTCATCGGCCGTGACCACCATGGCAACGAAGCATTCGCCGTCGACTGGGTCTCGGGCGCATGCTTCATGATCCGTCGTGATCTTGCACGTGCGACCGGCGGTTTCGACGAGGGCTTCTTCATGTACTGGGAGGACGCCGACTGGTGTCGGCGCGTCAAACGCACCGGGGCGCGGGTCATGTGCGAACCGCGAGCTACGGTCGTGCACGATGAGGGCGCGCAGCGACAGGCCGAACGCCGCGCCAGGTTCGGACCTTTCACGCCAGCGCGTACAGGTACTACGCCAAGCACCACCTCACCGGAGCGAAACTGCCGCTTCGGCCGCTCGTGTGGGCATTACTGATGGCACGCGCCCTCGCTGTTATCGCCAACAGCGCGCGCCGCAGCAAACGGCCGAACGCCGTGTCGCAACCTGGACGGCCGCAATGACCGACCACGACAAGCATCTCCATCCGACCGATGACGCATCGATCGCGCGTGGTGTTGTGGTCAGCGCGACAAGTCAGGTTGGTTCCCAGATCGTGCACATGCTGCTGAACGTCCTCAGCAGTGTTGTCATCATTCGTTATCTCTCGCCGTCTGTGTATGGCGACTTCGTCCTGGTGATGGTGCTGACCAGCATCGTTGCGCTGATCTCGGACTTCGGACTGAACAAGATCGGAATCCGCGAGGTCGCTCGTGCCGTTTCCGACGAGGCACAGATCGTCGGCACGATCATCGTGGTGCGCCTTGCCTTGGCGGGTATCGCGGCACTCACGATACAGAGCATCCTCCTCGCGCTCGATCGAAGTGCCGAAGTGCACACGGCTGCAGCGGCAGCGTCGATCGCGTTCATCGGCAATGCACTGCTCAGTGTGACGATCGCGTTCAACGTACGGCTACAACAGCACCTCGAGGCATTCACGATCCTCTTCGGCGAGATCGTCGAGACCAGCATCGTGATCTGGTTGGTCACACATCATGGGTCGCTCACCCAGTTGTACGTCGCCGTCGCCGTCGGCGCCTCGTTGGCCGGCGCGATCGCGATCTTCCTCGCGCGACGCCGTCTTGCAATTCGCCCGAGTTTCGAACGGGCGCTCGTCGCTCCGCTGTTACGCGGCGCATGGTCCCTCGCGCTTGCCAGCCTGGTCGGCGTTGTGCTGATCAAACTCGACAGCTTCATGCTCGCCGTGTTGCGCACTCGGCGCGAGGTTGGCCTCTACGGGGCGGCGTACGCGCCGATCGAATACCTCGCAATCGCGGCGCTGGTCTTGGTGACAGTGCTGTTGCCGCTGCTGAGCCGGTACGCGTTCACCGATCAGGAGCGCTTCGTCTCCGTCTACCGCCTTGGCACGGAAGCGTTGGTGGCCTTTGTCGTCCCAATCGCCATTCTCGTGGCGCTACTCGCAGAACCGGCCGTCGACCTCGTGTACTCCGAGAAGTACGCGGACGCGGTCATGCCGATGCGCCTCCTCGGTCTCGGACTCGTTTCGATGACCTTCACTGCTTGGTACGCAACGATGCTCCTAGCAGTCAATCGTCAACAGCTCATCCTGCGCCTCAACACCGTGATGCTTGGTCGTCGGCCTTGCGATGCATGCGGTCTTGATCTCGCTCTTCGGACCCAACGGCGCTGCGACCGGCGTCGTTCTCGTCGGTCTCATCACCGGAACTGCCGCTGGTGTACTCGTCAAGCGCCTCACGCACGTAACCCTGGACCTCGGCCGCCTCGCCCGAGTCGCGATTGCAGCCGCTTGCATCGCCTTGGTCGGCGGAGGCGCCGCGCTCGTCGGCCTCAACCCCTGGCTCGGCGCCCTTCTCGGAGCTGCGGCGTATCTCCCTGCGCTGCATGCACTCGACGTTTCGCCCCGGCGTCTCGTTGCAGTCCTGACCGAGAAGCGAGCAGCGGCCAGCGAGTCCGGTGGAGACGCCGGTCTGGCCGGTGCGGTCGGGGGCGTGTGATGACACGCGATGAACGCCTCGGGTTCTCCTGCATCCTGCCGACGTACAACCGGTGCGATGTCGTCGAGCGCACCCTTCGCCACCTCATCGCCTGCGACTATCCGAACGACCGTTACGAGATTCTCGTGGCGGACAACTCCTCGGACGGTACCCCGCAGATGGTCGAGCGAGTCGCTGCCGAAACCGACGTCGCGATTCGGCTCCTCGCGAGCAACGAACGCCTGCCCGCGGTGAAGCGCAATCAGGCAATCCACCAGGCCCGCTTCAAGTACGTGATCCTGATGAACGATGACGTCTGGGTGCGTCCGGATTTTCTCGCCCAGCACGAACGTTCACAGCTCGAAGCGACCCAGCCGACCGCCGTCCTCGGCCACGTCGAGCAATCAGCCGAGATGCCCCAGGATCCGTTCGTTCGCTGGTATCAGCCGTTCGCCTACTGGGAGATATCGGACCGGGTCGGCGATGATCTGCCGTGGTCCTACTTCTGGTCGATGAATCTCTCGCTGCCGCGCGCCGAGCTCCTGGATCGAAACCTGCTGTTCCACGAGGACTGGGCCGAGATCGGAAGTGAGGACGTCGAACTCGGCTGGCGTTGGACGCATGCGGGAAACCCGCTCGTGTACAACCCGCAGGCATGGGCAGAGCATTACCATCCTCACAGCCTGGACTCCGCCTGCCGCCTTCAGGAGACGGTCGGTCGAGGACTTCGAGATTTGGAAGTATTGGTCCCGGATCCGAAACTCACCGAGCGCTACGGGGTCTTCTCCCTCAGGAACTCCCCCAAACAGGTACTTCGTGGGGCGGTTCGTCAACTCCTCTTCAATCGCCTGACTGTCCCGCCGATTCAGCGAAAACTCGCCGAGCGACGCAGCGCCGGCAGGTTCGATGCATGGCTGTATTGGAAAGTCCTGCTCTACTACACGAACCGCGGGTACCGACAAGCCCCGCACAGGAGCCCTGTCCCCCTCCAGACCGTGTCCCGAACAGATGAGCGAGCACCCTCATGATTCCCGACATTCCCTTTGTCATCGGCGGAGCCCTGTTCGGGATTTTGGCCGCGGTCGCGGGGGTCTTCGGAAGTGTCGTCGGTGTCGCTCTCCTGCTCGCAAAGAACAAGTCGCGCGTGCTCATGGCTGCACTCGTGTTGACGTTCATGGTTCCGCTGCACAAGACCATCGGCCCGATCGTGACCAATACCCAGGCTGGCGCCCCTGGCATCATCGTCGACGGCACCAGCATGGTGATGCTTGCGCTCGTGACCATGTGGATCGTCGAGGGCACGTTTCAGCGTGATGTGATCCGCGGCACTGCGCCGACCGATCTTCTGGGCGCCGGCAGCTGGGATGCTGCTCTACTCCTTCAGCATCTTCAACTCGGAGAACTCCTACCTCCCGATCGCAGAGCTGTACCGCCTGACCTTGGTCTACGCGGTCTTCTTCTACTTCGGAGCTCGGGTCAAGAAACGCAGCGAGATCGCCGCGGTTCTGTCGATGTTGTGCGTGTTCGTCTTCGTCGAGTTCTTCGTCGTCTCGATGCAGAAGTTCACCGGCGGCGTGTTCGGACTCGACGTGCTGGGCGTACCGCAGACCCAACAGGAGCGAACGAGCGCGCTCGGTAGCGTCGGTCGTCCTGCGGGGACGCTCATTCACCCGGTGTTCCTGGCCATCGTCCTGTGCATGATCGTCTTGATCGCGCTGAGCCTTGCGATCTTCATGAAGGACCGCAGGATTCGGATCATTTCGATCGGCGTGATTCCCTTTGCGCTCATCCAGATCTATTTCTCGCAGTCACGCGGACCGCTCCTTGGCCTTGCCCCAGCCATAGTGCTGCTGCTGATCGTCGGCACCGCATATCACCGCCTCAATACGAAGATGTGGGTGGGCGCAACCATCGCGGTGCTGCTCGCAGCGGCGGTGTTGTCACCGCAACTCACAAAGTTCTACCAAGCCAACTTCGGCGACAGCCACATCGACCTCGAAGTGCGGTCCCGGCTCCAGCTCAACTCCGTCGGCTTCCGCATGTTCTATGACGAGCCGCTCGCCGGTCACGGACTGAACAACTTCACACAGGTGATGGACGAGTTCACGGCAGAGCCGCTGCTGTTCCCGGGATACCCGTCGCACAACTTCTTTATCCTCACGGCGGCCGAGACAGGCCTGCTCGGGCTCGCAGCAGTCGCACTGATCGGCGTCTCGCTCGCTTGGCGAGCGATACGCCTCGCAGCAAGCCGCGATCCTTTCTTCCGATCAATGGGTTTCGCCATGTTGAGCATCCTGCTCCTGCACGTTGTTGCGGAACAGCTCTCCTACTCGCTTCGTCAGGAGGTACCCCTCTACCTGCTCTGGCTCCTCGCAGGATTGATGATGGCATGCTTCCGCATCCACGAGGACGAACAACGTCAGGCACTCATCGCGTACGCGCCACCACCGCTCGACTTTGGCCCGACCATCCCCGTCGATGCCATCGCGGATGATGCACGCCTTCTGGAGGAAAGCCAAGGCGTTCGGAGATGATCGATGTCTCCGCTGTCATCGTCAGTTGGAATACCGCCGATCTTCTCGACCTGTGCCTGCAGTCGTTGATCGACCACCCGCCGACGGGACGCAGCATGGAGATCGTCGTCGTCGACAACGGGTCGACCGACGGCTCCGACGAGCTCGTGCGCTCGAAGTACCCCCAGGTCACCTTGGAGGCCAACGGCAAGAACGAGGGGTACACGCGAGCGAATAACCGCGCCATACGACAGAGCAAAGGCCAGTACCTGCTCTTGATCAATGCCGACGCGTTCGTCACGGCCGGTTCGATCGACACCATGCTCGCACGGCTCGAGAACGATCCCCGCGCCGCGGTCGTGGGCCCGCGGCTGGTCTACGGCGACGGGTCCTGGCAGCGGTGGACAGCAGGACGCAAACCCGACCTCACCTCGGTCCTGAGCTTCTTCCTCTACCTGGAACGTCTCAGTCGCGCCGCTGCGCGGAACAGCCTGTTCCTCGCCCGTGACACACGCGAGGCCTTCTGCCCCGATTGGGTCTGCAGCGCCGCAATGATCGTTCGTCGCGACGCGCTCGACGAGGTCGGTCTGATGGATGAGCGTTACTTCTGCTACATGGACGACACCGATATCTGTCAACGCTTCCGTGATGCCGGATGGACGGTGTGGTACGAACCGGCGGCAGAAGTCGTTCATTTCGGATCTGCCAGCAGCAAACGACAATTCGGGCGCGTGCCGCCGGCAGCGATTCGCAACTTCAACGACTACCTCACGCGCCACAACGGTGTCGTTGTCGGCGAGACCGCTCGTTTAGCACAGTGCGTGGGCTATGTGATCCGAGCGGCGGCGAGCGCCGTCAGAACGGTCCTCAAAACACGCGGCGATCGTTTCAAGCCGACGGCGGATCACATCCGCAATGCGCGAATGACCTTCAAACGAGGCCACGTCTGAGTTATGTTCAGGCGGCACACGTACCTGGGCGCCGAAGCCCGGCGTCCATCGCTATGACTCGAAGATAAGTTTCGAACGACCTTCCCTGAAGGAATCCGCGATGAGTCGACTTTTCGCCGGCGCCTCTGCCTTCAGATACAGGTCCCAAAAGTCCTTGGTTGCCGCTGTTGCAATCTCGTCGTGCGGTCCTTCCTGATTGTCAAACGCTTCGGTGTGACCGCCATCGGTGAACTCCAAGAGGTACTTGGGCGGCAGCGCCTGCGCGTACGCCGCCTTACCGCTCTCAGGCTTGACGAGGATGTCCCTGCTGCCGTAGGCGATCAGCACCGGAACCGAAACGAATTCATAGGAGCCGGGGAAGTCGACAAGTTGGCCCGACATTACGATCGCGGCCTTGATTCGCGGCTCGCGACAGCACGTGTTGAAGATCGCACCGAACGTCGTAAAGCCGCCCATTGAGACACCTGAGAGTCCGATGTGTTCCCCGTCGATCCGATCCGAGAGCGCGCCATCCTTCGCGGCTGAGAGCCGCAAGAGCTCGTCGATGAGAAAACTCACATCGCCGGGTTGGCTGCGGTAGTCGACCTGGCCGTTTTGCCATCCCAAGATGTCACTGGTCACGGGAAACTGCGGTGCTGCCACGACGTAGCCATGATCCGCCCATGCGCCGAGCAACGCAGTGAAGTGCCTCGGGCTTCCGCCGAGCCCATGGGCAAAGATGATCAGCGGAAAACGTCCGGGGCGCTTCGGAATGTACAGGTCCGTGCGTAGCGTCCGGTCGGGGGCGTCCAAACGGTGTCTGGGGTCCACGGTCGCTCGGCTCGAGTCGACGAACTCGACGTTCGACACCTGCACCGAGGCGGGCACCCGGCCATCGACACCGGTGATCCTGCCCTTCCACGCGATGACGCCGCCGAGCAACGCAAGTGCGAGGGCCAACGACAGGCTACGCGCTGTTGCGGAAAACCTCGTGCTCACTGCGACGCGGTCGCGTTCGAGCCAGGCCAGCGCACGCTCGGGGCGATCAGCCTGTGACCTCCCAGACGTGGCCTGTCTCGATCAGGGAACGCAGGTTTCCCGGACCCGAACGCTCCTGGGCAGCAAGCAACTGCTGGGAGACCTGATCTTCGAACACCGGTCGCTCGACAGCTCGAAACACACCAACGGGTGTCGGCATCGTCGGCCGATCCGCCAAGCGCGATAACGCAAACGCCAAGGACGGATCCGGACGGCGCTCGTCATGCACGAGCAACCGGTCGACACCGACGGTCGCAACGTCGACGATCTCGGCCTCGCCGAACTGATTGAGCATGATCCCGTGTTGCGCATCGGAACCAAACCGAACCGGTTCGCCGTGCGTAAGATCAATGAGCATTTCCGCCCTCTTGTCCTTTGCGGTCACACCTTCGAACGCAGCGTCATTGAAGACATTGCAGTTCTGGTAGATCTCCACAAAAGCAGAACCCCGATGCTCATGCGCGCGTCGGAACACCTGCTGCATGTGTTTGCGATCCATGTCATGGGTACGCGCGACGAACGAGGCCTCCGCACCCAATGCAACCGAGAGCGGGTTGAACGGAAAGTCCACCGAACCGAACGGCGTCGACTTGGTGACCTTCCCGACCTCACTCGTCGGCGAGTACTGGCCCTTCGTCAGGCCGTAGATCTGGTTGTTGAACAGCAGGATCGTCAGGTTGACGTTACGCCGCAACGCGTGGATCAGATGGTTCCCGCCAATCGACAACGCATCGCCGTCGCCGGTTATGACCCAGGTGTTCAGGTCAGGACGGGCAACCGCTACACCCGTCGCGATCGCAGGTGCTCGGCCATGGATGCTGTGAATCCCATAGGTGTTCATGTAGTACGGGAATCGGCTCGAACAGCCGATACCCGACACGAAGACGGTGTTCTCAGGACGCACGCCCAGCTCGGGCATCAACAGCTGCACTGCCGTCAGCACCGAATAGTCACCACACCCAGGACACCAACGCACCTCCTGGTCAGAGGCAAAATCCTTGCGGGTCAGGGTCACGCCCTGCGAAGCGCCATCAGGTGCTGCGGTCATCGGTCGATCATCTCCAAAAGCGTCGCCTCGATTTCGGCGGACCGGAAGGGGATGCCGCGGGTCTGATTGAGACCAGCGACGGGAACAAGAAACTCTGCTTGGATCAAGCGTGAGAGTTGACCCATATTCATCTCGGGAATGAGCACCTGCTCGTAGCTGCGCAACACGGTCTCGAGGTTGCGTGGGAACGGGTTCATGTAACGCAAGTGCGCCTGTGCGACACACTTACCCCTCGCTCGGACCTGTCGCACCGCCGCCTTGATCACACCAGCGGTGCTTCCCCATCCGAGCACGAGCACCGATGCGCCGTCTTCATGGTCGACTTCCAACTCGGGGATGTCCTGCGCTATACCGGCGATCTTTGCGGCACGGGTACGCACCATGTAATCGTGATTGTCAGGGTCGTAGTCGATGACACCCGAACCGTCGCGCTTCTCGATGCCGCCGACGCGATGCATCAGCCCGGGCGTCCCAGGTATTGCCCACGGTCGCGCCAGCGTCGCCGGGTCACGCAGGTATGGCCAGAAATCGTCACCGTGGTTGGCTTCGGTCGCGAACGACACCGAGATGTCGGGCAGTCCTTCGAAGTCGGGCAATCTCCACGGCTCAGCGCTGTTGGCGAGGTAGCCGTCGGTGAGCACGATCACCGGCGTGCGGTACTTCAACGCGATGCGCGCAGCTTCGAACGTGGTCTCGAAACAGTCGCTTGGCGAGCTTGCGGCAACGATCGGCAATGGTGCCTCGCCATGACGTCCGTACATCGCGAGCATCAGGTCGGCTTGTTCGGTCTTGGTCGGCAAGCCCGTCGAAGGACCACCCCGCTGTACGTCGACGAGCAGCAGTGGCAGTTCGAGACTGAGCGCGAGCCCGAGCGCCTCGGACTTCAGGTCGACGCCGGGACCCGACGTCGTGGTCACCGCGAGATGCCCAGCGAACGCGGCACCGATCACCATGGCAATTGCAGAGATCTCGTCTTCGGCCTGCAATGTTCGAACACCGAAGTTCTTGTGCTTGGAGAGCTCGTGAAGAATGTCCGACGCAGGCGTGATCGGATACGACGCCAGGAACAACGGCAACTTTGCTTGCGTCGCCGCCGCGATCAATCCGTATGACGTGGCGAGATTGCCGGTGATGTTGCGATAGCGCCCCGGAGTGAGTTGCGCGGGCAACACCTCGAACGGGTGATCGAACAGTTCCGCTGTCTCGCCGAAGTTGAAGCCCGCACGAAAGGCGGCGAGGTTGGCCTTCATGACCACTTCGTTCTTGGCAAACCGCTGCTGAATCCACTCGATGGTGCCCGCCGTCGGACGCGTGTACATCCAGGAGATCAGACCGAGCGCAAAGAAGTTCTTCGAACGTTCGGCATCGCGGGGCTTCGCGCCGGTGTCCTTGGCTGCCTCGAGGGTGATGCTCGTCATCGGAACGGGGTACACCTGATAGGCGCCAAGCGAGCCGTCCTCGAGCGGATTCCCGAGATAGCCCGCCTTCTCCAGGCCGCGTGTCTCGAACGCATCGACATTGGCAATGATCGAGGCGCCGGGAGGGAGGTCGCCGACGTTGGCCTTGAGCGCCGCCGGGTTCATGACCACGAGCACGTTGGGGACATCGCCGGGGGTGAGGATGTCGAAGTCGGCGATGTGTACCTGAAAGGAGGACACGCCGGCAATCGTGCCGGCAGGCGCCCGGATTTCGGCCGGATAGTCCGGCAGGGTTGCCAGATCGTTCCCGAAGGCCGAGCTCACATCGGTGAAACGATCACCCGTGAGTTGCATCCCATCGCCGGAGTCACCGGCGAAGCGGATGACGACCCGCTCGAGCCCGACAGGTCTACGCGAGTGAGTTGCAGTCTCTGCCGTCACACGTACCTCGTCTCGGATTTCGTGGCTCTCGCCCGGAGCCAACACGCCCGGACGACCCGCGTACCAGCGCCGCCCAGCACGCGAGTACACCGCGGACTATATCGAGCCATGGAGGCCACATGGTCACACGGAAAACCTTGAGAGGTCCCGAGGAGTGTGCGTGCCCGACCACTGGAGCCTTATGCTCGGGCGATTCCGTACGCGCGAACCAGGAGCACACGATGGGCCTCGGCTACGACAAACAGCTTTTCATCCTCGCATTCGACCATCGAGGATCGTTCCAGAAGAAGATGTTCGGTATCGCCGGCGACCCCACCGCCGACGAGACAGCCAAGATCATCGATGCGAAGGCGGTCATCGCCGAAGGCTTCTCGCGAGCGGTCGAGGAAGGCGCTCCCGCCACGGCAGCGGGACTGCTCGTCGACGAGCAGTACGGCACCGAGACGGCCCGCCAGGCCAAGCGCGACGGGCGGATCTTCGCCATGCCGGTCGAGAAGAGCGGTATCGACTACTTCGACTTCGAATACGGCGAGGACTTCGGGACCCACATCCTCGACTTCGACCCGACGTTCTCCAAGATCCTCGTCCGGTTCAACCCGGAGGGCAACACGCAGGACAACGAGCGATCGATCAATGGCCTGGTGAAGCTCGACTCATTCCTCAAAGCGAACAACCGGAAATTCCTCTTCGAACTACTCGTACCCGGCGAGCCACACCAGATCGAGGCTGCCGGAGGCGAAGACGCCTACGACTCGTCAGTCCGTCCGGGCCTGATGAAGGAGGCAATCCGGCAACTCCAAGCGGCCGGGATCGAGCCCGACATCTGGAAAATCGAAGGGATCGACACCAAGCGAGGACTGCGCCATGATCTCGGAGCAGGCCCGTTGCGATGGCCGGGACAACGTCGGTTGCATTGTGCTCGGTCGTGGCGCCAACGATGAGAAGGTGTACCACTGGCTGCGGATGGGTGCAGGCGTAAAGGGCTACATCGGGTTCGCCATCGGCCGCACGCTGTGGTGGGACCAACTCACGGGTTACCTGGACGGTTCCCTCAATCGCGATGCTGCAGTGAGCCAGATCGCCGCCAATTACCGCAAGGCAATTGACATTTACCAGGCCGCCGTCTAGCCGCTCCAGTTCTCACTGTCGCGTTCTGACGCCCCGATTGTGACGCTCTGGGTTCAGCTCAGTGTGGCAAGCCGTTCTGCGACATCAGCGAAGGCCGGGTCGGCCTTGCCGACGCGCGTGAAGAGCGCACGGGCGGCGGAAACATTTCCTGCCCGCTCTTCGAGGTCTGCCAACGTGTACCAAAGGCGAAGGTGATGGAACTTCGGGTTGCGCACCGACTCCGATCGACGCCGCAAGACGCCGAGGGCGTCATTCGTTCGTCCCTGGTCGGCGTACGAGCCGGCCATCACAATACGTCCCTCGGTGACCAGTTCTGCTGAAGGCGAGGCCTCGCCCAACTCCAACCAGAGCTGTTCGACCTTGCGCCAGCGCTTTTGGGCTCGGTAACAGTCCATGAGCACAGGGTGCTGATCGACAAGACCTGAGAGCTGAATGTAGGCCTCGAGTTCTTTGGACGCCGCCGCATAGTTGCCAATTCGGTACTGAACCAAACCCAGCAATTCGCGAATAGACGGCGAATCGGGAAGTTCATCGCGCAGGGGACGAAGGATTCTGGCCGCTTCGCGATCGTGATCGCGCTGGAAGGCATCGCTGGCCCGCTGCAGCTCCTTGAACAGCAACGTTGCGCGACGACCGCCGAGTACGACGATCTCGTCACGAACGTTCGAAGGAACCCGCCGCCTCCGACGTTCCTGAACGTCACGGTCAACGCCACTGCGGCCCGCGTCCTTGTCGATCCTCCGCCTCGGCGCCGGCGCTTTGGCTGCACCGCCGCGTGCGCCGGTTGCGTTGCGCCCCGATGCGGCACGGGAGCGTTCGCCGACCACCCGCAGCGCTGCCGAACGCGGCTGGGCGCGACTCGTCGCGCTTGTCGTCGCGCCAATCGTCACGGCGCTGGACGCGACCCTCACCGCGGCGTGCTGGGCGCGGCTCGTTGGCGCCCGCTCCGCGACCCGAGGTTCGACGAGCCGCGTCATAACGTGACGAACTCGGTGCCGAACCACGTCGCGACGCCGGAGCCTCGCCGCCTTCCCGACGGCGCATACCTCCGGTTGGACGGTCACGCGAGGGATCACGTGCCTGATCACGACCCGCATCTCGCGAACCATCTCGCGAACCATCTCGCGAACGATCACGCAGCCGGTCACGCGACCGATCGGTTGAATCGCCCCGTCCCCGCGATGGCGCCGACCGGCCGCCACCTTCGCCATCGCCACTCGAACGGAATGGACCAAAGCCGCCTGTGCGGCCCTCGACGGGGCGACGCCCCGTTCCGCCTGCTCGCGCCCCGCCCGAAGCACTTCGGTCGATAGATGATCGGCCGCTACCGAAGGTGCGGTCCTTCGAACCAGAGGATCCCGACGTACCTGCCGAACCACGTCCCACGTCTTTCCGTGTGCCGCCGTACCGTGCCGGCTGCGCTCGTGCCGCTTCCCGTGCGCCGGCACGGCCTCCCGTAATTCGCTGGTCCGGCTTCCCGTACCGCTGGTCCGACCGCGATCGGCGCTCGATCCAGACCCGGAGCTACCGCTACCCCTCGCCGTGCTGCGCCTGGAGGCGCTGCCACTCGAAGTGTCGGAATCACCCCGACGGGTCCGGGCACTGTCCCCGCGACGATTGCCGGCGGAGCCGCGACTCGTACCTGTTCGTGGACCTTGACGCCGGTCCCCATCCTCTTCTTTGCGCGGGCTCACCGGCGCTCCTTCAACTTGGTATCGAACAAGAGTACAGGTACTGGGGTACCGACGTTTGTACGCTTCGCGGCATTCCGTACCGTGAACGCGCAGCGCCCCCGGCAGCACACTCAACCGAGTGCGCGCACGGGGGCTGCTGATACAAATCCCGGCGGCGACCTACTCTCCCAGGGGGCTTCCCCCCAAGTACCATCGGCGCAGGCAGTCTTCACTTCCGTGTTCGGAATGGGAACGGGTGTTTCCCTGCCGCTGACACCACCGGAAACCTATGCAATTTTCAAAATCAACGTCATGGCCGTGCCGCCTAAACGGCATTGCCGACGACCGCGTCTACGACGCGACTGCCAAGTCCATTAAGGACTCCATAGCGAGCACGAACAACAAGAAACCCAAGCCCTCGGCCGATTAGTACCGGTCGGCTGAACACGTCACCGTGCGTACACCTCCGGCCTATCTACCTGGTCGTCTACCAGGGGCCTTACCTGGTTAACCCAGTGGGAGATCTCATCTAGAGGAAGGTTTCGCGCTTAGATGCTTTCAGCGCTTATCCTTTCCGCAGGTCGCCAACCAGCCATGCTCCTGGCGGAACAACTGGCACACGAGAGCTGCGTCCGTCCCGGTCCTCTCGTACTAGGGACAGCTCCCCTCAAATCTCCTACGCCCACAGAGGATAGGGACCGAACTGTCTCGCGACGTTCTAAACCCAGCTCGCGTACCGCTTTAATGGGCGAACAGCCCAACCCTTGGGAGATGCTTCACCCCCAGGATGCGACGAGCCGACATCGAGGTGCCAAACCTTGCCGTCGATGTGGACTCTTGGGCAAGATGAGCCTGTTATCCCCGGGGTACCTTTTATCCGTTGATCGACCGCGCTTCCACACGCCACGGCCGGGTCACTAAGCCCTGCTTTCGCACCTGCTCGACTTGTAGGTCTCGCAGTCAAGCTCCCTTGTGCCTTTGCACTCAACGACTGATGGCCGACCAGTCTGAGGGAACCTTTGGGCGCCTCCGTTACTCTTTAGGAGGCGACCGCCCCAGTCAAACTACCCATCTGACGCTGTCCCCGACCCGGATTACGGGCCTAGGTTAGGACTCCAATACGAACAGGGTGGTATTTCAACGTTGCCTCCACCAGAGCTAACGCTCCAGCTTCCAAGGCTCCCACCTATCCTACACAATCCGCATCGAAACCCAACATCAAACTGTAGTAAAGGTCCACGGGGTCTTTCCGTCCTTCTGCGGGAAACGAGCATCTTTACTCGTCGTGCAATTTCGCCGGGTCTCTGGTTGAGACAGTAGCCAAGTCGTTACGCCATTCGTGCAGGTCGGAACTTACCCGACAAGGAATTTCGCTACCTTAGGACCGTTATAGTTACGGCCGCCGTTTACCGGGGCTTAGGTTCAGAGCTTCGCCTTGCGGCTAACCCTTCCCCGTAACCTTCCGGCACTGGGCAGGCGTCAGAGCGTATACATCGTCTTACGACTTCGCACGCTCCTGTGTTTTTAGTAAACAGTCGCTTGGCCCTGGTCTCTGCGGCCTCCTCGAGCTCCGGACGCGAAGTCCTTCACCCTACTGAGGCCCCCCTTCTTCCGAAGTTACGGGGGTAATTTGCCGAGTTCCTTAACCAGAGTTCTCCCGATCGCCTTAGTATTCTCTACTTGTCCACCTGAGTCGGTTTGGGGTACGGGCACCGTGCCAGCTCGCTAGAGGCTTTTCTCGGCAGCATGGGATCAGTCACTTCACCTAAATGGTTCGGCATCGCGCCTCGAAGTTATGCCCGACGGATTTGCCTATCGGACCCTCTACACGCTTACCCCAGGACAACCAACGCCTGGGCTGACTTACCCTCCTGCGTCCCCCCTTCGCTACCCGTCACCATGTGGGTCGGCTCGCCCGAAGGCAGCCCCTTAGCAACATAGATTGGGTTGGGCGCGGACACGGTGGTACAGGAATATCAACCTGTTGTGCATCGACTACGCCTTTCGGCCTCGCCTTAGCTCCCGACTAACCCTGGGCGGATGAGCCTTCCCCAGGAACCCTTGGACATTCGGCGGAGGGGTTCCTCCCCCCTCATTCGCTACTCATACCGACATTCGCACTCGACCACGCTCCACGTCCGCTCACGCGGCCGCTTCACAGCTGAGATCGACGCTCCCCTACCCATCCTGCAAAGCAGAATGACGCAGCTTCGGCTCTGTGCTTGAGCCCCGTTACATTGTCCGCGCAGGACCACTCGACCAGTGAGCTATTACGCACTCTTTCAAGGATGGCTGCTTCTAAGCCAACCTCCTGGCTGTCTGGGCAATCCCACATCGTTTACCACTGAGCACAGAATTTGGGGCCTTAGCTGGCGTTCTGGGCTGTTTCCCTTTCGACCATGAAGCTTATCCCCCATGGTCTCACTGCCGCGTTCTGGAGTATCGGTATTCGGAGTTTGGCTGATTTCAGTAAGCTTGTAGGCCCCCTAGACCATCCAGTGCTCTACCCCCGATACTGAACACGCGACGCTGCACCTAAATGCATTTCGGGGAGAACCAGCTATCACCGAGTTTGCTTGGCCTTTCACCCCTAACCACAGGTCATCCCCCAAGTTTTCAACCTTGGTGGGTTCGGCCCTCCACGAGGTCTTACCCTCGCTTCAGCCTGCCCATGGATAGATCACTCGGCTTCGGGTCTACCGCCTGCGACTGAACGCCCTATTCAGACTCGCTTTCGCTCCGGCTCCCCCTCTCGGGTTAACCTCGCCACAAACGGTAACTCGTCGGCTCATTCTTCAAAAGGCACGCCATCACGGCTATCAATTCGAAAACTGATAACGACGCTCTGACTGCTTGTAAGCCAATGGTTTCAGGATCTATTTCACTCCCCTCCCGGGGTACTTTTCACCCTTCCCTCACGGTACTCGTGCACTATCGGTCGCCAGACTGTACTTAGCCTTACGAGGTGGTCCTCGCAGATTCACGCGGGCTTTCCCGGATCCCGCGTTACTCGGGAACACCGCAAGGAGATCGAATGCTTTCGCGTACGGGACTATTACCCTCTGCGGTCCGCCTTTCCAGAGCGGTTCCACTAGCAATCGATTTTGTAACTCCTTGGAACGTCTGCCACCGTTCCGAGCGGGTCCCACGACCCCGTCGCAGCATCGCCGGCAGGCT
>CAWATG010000011.1:0-517500 GCA_963785035.1 uncultured Acidimicrobiia bacterium | reverse complement strand
TGGAGGGCGGTCACAGCGAGGGCGTCCGTGTCAACCGCCACGCTGGAAGGCTTGCGAGCCTCCCCGTGGGCGGATGGGTCAATCTAGGGGTTCCGCAGGTTGGTGTCAATTCATATGGCAAGTTTTCGCGAGAAGTTCCGACCGTCACGCTTCTGGCGAGAGCCCCAAGTCTGCGAAGGTGGCCATTTCAGCCAGCAGCCGAGCGGCGGACTCGAGCATGGGAAGCGCCAGCGCGGCTCCCGTCCCTTCGCCAAGGCGCAAACCGAGATCGATCAGCGGTTCAAGGCCGAGACACTCCAGGGCGACCGTCGCGCCCGGTTCGGTCGATCGATGCCCCGCAATGCACCACCGGACGACACCGGGACAGAGGCGTTCTGCGACAACGGCACCTGCCAGTGCGATCAATCCGTCGATGACCACCGGGCACCGCGCCGTTGCGCCTCCCACGATCAGTCCAGCGAGCGCGGCAATCTCGAGGCCGCCGCATTCGGCCAAGACCGCGTACCGGATCCAGCCCGTCGGCTCGGCTGATCGCAGCGTCGACGATACGACGCTTTCGCTCGAAGGCCTCGTCGTCGATTCCCGTCCCACGGCCGGTGACCTCACTCCCAGGGCGACCCGTGAACGCCCCGATGATCGCCGCCGAAGCCGTCGTATTGCCGATACCCATTTCGCCGGTGACCAGGCAGCGTGCACCTCGTCCCAGTGCCACCTCGGCCATCTCGACGCCGACATCGAGGGCCCGACGCGCCTCGGTGGTAGTCATCGCCGCCCGGTGGCCAGGTTCGCCGTCGCAGCGCGGATTCGCCGCTGCACAACCCCCGGGGCCTTTTCCACACGGCCGGCAATGCCGACGTCGACGACGAGAACATCGGCCCCTGCCTGCCGGGCGAGCACGTTGATGGCAGCGCCTCCGGCGGCGAAGTTCCGAACCATCAGGGCCGTGACATCCTGCGGCCACGGTGAGACGCCTTCTGCGTGGACCCCATGGTCCGCAGCGAAGACGACCACCGTGGCCGGACGACATACCGGTGGTGGACACTGACCCGCCATCCCAGCCAGTTGAATACTCAACGTCTCCAGACGTCCCAATGCCCCTGCGGGCTTCGTGAGTTGTGCCTGCCGACGCGCGTGCGTCGTCCTCGGCTTGCGCGTCCGGGGCCGTCAACCGAGCCGCAGCTTCGAAGAATCGTCTACCGGCGCCGAGCGCGGCCCATGCTTCGACGGCCGCCGCGGTATCGAAGGCTTCGTCATCGTCAACGTTGACATAGGGCATTCCCGCTGCGGCAGCCGCCGTGGCGTCGGTCTCACGGTTTCCGACGTAGAGGACCCGGCTCGGATCGCGGAGATCCAACGCGTCGAGTGCGACGAGCAACGGACGCGGCGATGGCTTCGCGACGCCGACGTCCACCGACGTGATCACAACCTCGAGCAGGTCACTCAACCCAGAAGGCGCCAGGAGCGCGCGCACGTCAACCTCACGCATGACGGCGGTATTCGTCACCGCTCCGACCTTCACCATGCCCGACAATCTGTCAAGGAGCTCGGCGATGTTGGCGCGCGGCCGTACAACGAGATCTTCCACCGCGACATGTCCGCCATCTTCTTCGACGAGGGTTCCACCGATGTCGAAGAGCACTGCGTCAAGACGATCCTGCATACCGGCACCGCTTCCTTCTGTTGTGGACGAGAGCAGACGCTGCGCTGAAAGCGAGAAGCGCTGCGATCGCGGCCTGCGTGACGTGACGTGCCAGCCGCACCGCAGCGTCGATGTCGCTCACACGTGGCGCGCGCCCGGAACCGAGAGGCGGACGGACATCGATGCGATCGCCGTAGATCGTCGGCCCACCGAGCTTGAGACCGAGCGCCGCAGCAAACGCCGCTTCGGCGACGCCGGAGTTCGGGGAAGGATGCGCAGGAGCATCGTCGCGCACAGCTCGCCAGATCTCGCGGGCCCGCACGGGTCGGACGACCGCAACCAATGCCGCTGTGAGCCGCGCCGGTACCCACGCCATGGCATCGTCGAGACGAGCGCTGGCCCACCCGAATCGTTGATACCGAGGCGATCGGTGACCGACCATGGCGTCGAGCGTGTTACTTGCGCGATGCACCGCAACGCCTCGCGCACCAAGAACACATGCCCAGAACGCCGGAGCAATCACAGCGTCGACCGTGTTCTCCGCTACGGATTCGATGACCGCACGCGCCACCTCATCAGGTCCCAGACCTTCGGGGTTCCGACCGACGAGCGCCGGCAATGCAGCACGTGCTCCTTCGATATCGCCCGCGAGCAGGGGCCTCTCGACCGTACGTGCCGCGTCAGCAAGCCCGTGGGGTGCCGCGCAGACGAAGGTGACCAGACCAGTTGACCGCGTGACGGCCGCGACCGCACACGCAAGCGACGCCCCCACCCCAACAAACAGAACACCGGCGAAGCGGCTGTCGGCGTAACAGCGCCGTTCGATTGTCTCCATTGCAGAGCCGAAGACGCCGACGGGATGTCGCCGATACGGCAGCTCGCCGACAACGAGATCCCCGAGTAGACCGACCGCTGCTGCCCGCTGGATGCATCACCATCGTGCCGCGGCGACAAGGAGACCCACGGTCTCGACCATGACACCAGCAGCGCCGAGAACATCGCCCGTATAGCCGCCGAGACGTGTGCAGGCGAGTCTGACAACGCCGATCCCGGCCGCCAACGCAACAACCACCGCAACGGGCCCACCAACCGGCAGTGCCCATTGCGCCATGAGTGCAGCAACGACCACTGCGCCCGCAGCACTCCCTCGCCCCGTCGAACCTGCGAATGCATTGGAGAGCCCACTGGGGCGCGCAGGAGCCACCAAGGCGATCACGAGTGACATCAGGGCACGCGACACAGCCCAGAGCGCGGCGAAGAGCACGACGCTGGCGTGCCAGGACAACGGCTCCAGCGAAGCGACCGCGAGCACGCGTGCCACGATGACCAACGCCGTCACGGTCACGCCGAAGGCTCCCGTCTGAGCCTCGGCCATCACCTCGAGGCGTCGTTCGCGACTGAGATGTGGGAGGAGCCCATCGGCAGCGTCGGCAAGGCCGTCGAAATGCAGCATTCCCGTAAGCCCAAGATCCGCACCGACGAGGAGTACTGCAACGACCGGCGGCGTCCACCAGTGCAGTGCACCCCACCACAACATCCCGAGTGCCGCGCCCTGCAACGCTCCGACGACGGGAAACCACCGTCGCGAGCGCTCGACGTCGGTGGGCGTGCTCCACCAAGTGGTGTGAGGAATGCGAAGGCCTCAACAAAACCGGTCATTTACTCAAAGCTCCGTGCATCGCAACACTCGACCCGCCACGACCAGGAGCACTTCATCCGCCACAACGGCGACCGCTTGGTTGACGGCGCCGAGCGCATCGCGAAAGGTTCGCCCGACGATCGTTTCGGGGTGGACGCCCATCCCGACTTCTTCGGACACGATGACGATGTCGTGCGTACGACCTGCCAGCACCGCGCAGAGGCGTTCGACGTCGACGACGAAATCCCGATGCCGTGCCACCCACGTCCCGAGCGAGTCGAGCACGACAGGTCCTTCGATCAACTCGAGTTCGCCGGCGAGATCGTCACCTGCCTCGACGGTGCTCCAGGTGTCTGGACGCCGGTCCCTGTGTCGTTGGATGCGCGACAGGAAATCCGGATCGTCTCGCGGCACCGCCGCAGTCGCCACGTACGTGAGAGCCGGACCCATCTTGGCCGCGAGTCGTTCGGCGACGGCAGACTTTCCCGAACGTGCGCCACCGAGAACCAAGGTGATCACCGCGGCTGAGCCCTTACCGATGGCGCTGCTGCAAGGATCCGCTCCATCGCGTCGCGGACCAGGACCAACTCGGCCGCCGTCGGCACCGCGATCCGGATGGTGTCCAGCAGGCCGAAACTGGCGCAGTCACGCACAAAGATTCCCTGTTCGGCCAGCCGTGCTCCGAGGTCGCCCACTCCGGTCGCCAACACCCAGTTCGCATCCGTGGCACGTACCGCTACATCCATACTGGACAACAGTTCGACAAGTGCCGCGCGTCGCTCGACGAGTTCGCGGTGCATGAGCACGAGGTCGGTCATTTCGAGCAGTGGCTCGACAATCGCCAGTGCCAGACCATTGACCGCCCATCGCGGTTGCAGCGCCGCAACTGCGGCACACGATTCGGCGTCGGGAGCAATGATGTAACCAAGGCGCAAACCCGGGCAGGCCCAGAGCTTGGTGAGTGAACCGATTCGCCAGGACGCATCGTCACCGCGTGTCCAGCGGGCTGTCGCAATGGGATAAAAAGCCTCGTCCCAGACCTCAGCGACCGCTTCGGGTGATGCGAGCGTGCCGAGGGGATTGTTGGGATTGGAACGCCAGCGCCGTGCGTCACGGTCATCAGCGTTTTCGACCGTGCACTCGAGGTGCCGGCGATAGAGCGCGAACTCCGGCTCGATGACGCTCCCACACCGCAGGTACGTCGCGAGCAAGGCGATCGCCTCGGACGCTCCGTTTGTCAGCAGCAACCGCTCCGCTGGAACACCGATCGCGCACGCCAACGCTGTGGTTGCCTCCGCCGCGTTTGGATAGTGGCGTACCTCGTCGACGACTCCCGCAACGACCGGCCCGACCGCCGGTGCTGCGGGGTGCAAGCTGCTCGCCAGATCGACCACACACGCCAGGTCAATGCCGAGCGCACGCGCCCGACGGCGAGTGTCATCTCCGTGCAGGGTCACTCGTTTCGCGTTCATCAGGCGCCACACGCCGCGAGATGACACCGCAGCGTCTCATCGGCGCTCAGTCTGCTGCACGTGTTGCACACCGCTGAGCGCGGATCGGTCCGGTATGCGAGACAACACGTTGTGCGTGCCCAGAAGCTGTGCCCAGCGACGTCGTGACGCCGTACCAATCCTGCAAGGTGGTGCGGCATGGCGTCCAAGATTCGAACGACCGCACGTGCGATGCTCGGCCGTTCCGCTGGCAGAGCGGAGCGTTCAACGGCATGGCCCGCACCGACGACCGCCATTGCGGCATTGCCCCACAGGACCTGCGGCGCGATCGCCACAAAGCTCCGTGAGCGCGGTTGCTATCGGGTCCAGGTGCGATCCGAATGCGCGCTCGTTGAGCCAATGAAGGCTCGCCTCCTCGCCACGGAACCCCGCGTCCTCGCCAGTGCGTGCACGCCGCAGGCCCAAGCGCGCGGGCAGCGCGCCCTGCCAGGCAATTGCTGTGTTGTCGGAACCGACATCCGGTACCGCTCCGGTCAGCAGCCACATCGCGACTGCGGTTCCGAGAACGCGTACTGCATAGCCGTGAAAGAGCAACGATGCAGCCACGAGCCGCTCGTCCGGCGATGACCATTCGCCGGACGGCCCGAATAGGCACTCTATGGGGCCGCCGCGATCGAGCATCGTGGCCGCATCGGTCCAACCGTCACTACTCCCGTCGAGCAGGACAGCGTCGAGCCACGGCTCGCAGCAACGAAGACGATCGAGCGCGTCGCCGAAGGCAAGGGTCTCGCCCATGCCTGGCACTCAGATCCGGGTGCCGGAACCCCGGGCAAGATCTTCGACTTCGCTCCATTCGCGTTGTGGCGCACTCGCATCGGACCGCACGCGTTGCAGATCCGCCATTCGTGCGAGCACACCGTTCGCGACGCCGATCGTCAGCCACAACACCGCCTGCAAGCCGATAGCGGCCGTCCTGAAACGCCATAAGTCGTTGGCAGGAAAGTCACCCGGAATCTCGTTGACCGGCGACATGACGATGTACGCCAGCGCCACTCCTGCCACGAACACCCCTCCTCCAATCAGCGACGCTTCAAACGCGTCGCGTCTGTCGACGAGGAGTGATCGAATCCACAGGCCCAGCACCGCTGCCGCGATCGAGATCAGCAGCATGGCGAAGTACATGCCGGTCCGATGACCGATCGTCTCGGGGTCGCCTACTGCGGGCGGTGTCGCCGGATACTTGAGAAAGGGAACGAGCGCGACGACCACGAAGGCACCGAACGCCACCACCAGCGAATCGCGCTGGGCATTGCGACCGCCGATGCGGCCGTAGGCAACCGCACACATGAGTCCGAGGAGGCCACCGAGCGCGATGCCATTGACAACGGTTCCGGTCAACAATCCAAAGGTCGACTGGACGGCACGGCTGACGACCGGTCCGTCTTCTCCGGTCTCATGGGCGACTGCGTCATGCGCGACCGCGTCGTGGGTAACGGTGTCACCAGCGCCGGGTTCGTGGTGCGCGTCGTTCTGCGCCGCTTGCGCTTCGTACACCAGCGCTCGTTCCAGAGCTGGCTCGCCGACGAGCTTGGCGAACCCAAACCCGACCAAACCGGCGATCAGGCCCGCGAGAACGCCTCGCAGCAAAAATGTCCTCGCCATGTCGCGGCGCGGGTCAGTGGCAGGGGAAGCCGAGGAGGTGACGCGCATCGTGCACGAACTCATGCACGAAGCTTCCTCCGAACAGCGACGATGCTCCCTGGTCGGTGCTCACGAAATAGACCAGGATGGCGAAGAGCAACCCGCCGAACACCACCCATGGCAACAGTTC
This sequence comes from uncultured Acidimicrobiia bacterium, assembly GCA_963785035.1. Taxonomy (GTDB): domain Bacteria; phylum Actinomycetota; class Acidimicrobiia; order IMCC26256; family CAWATG01; genus CAWATG01. Next base: position 510,940 of record CAWATG010000011.1, on the reverse strand, counting down.
GCGCAGAGGAAGAGGAGCCGGACGCGAGCCCGTCAGAGGCTGCGTCGGTACTTGGTGGATCGTGACCGGAGTGGTCATTGGATGTGGTCCTCCTCGGGATACCGCGTCCCGCTCGTTGGCGCAAGTGACGGAGAAGGTCTGACTTCCGGAGGCACACACCCGGAGGTGGAGCAGCCGGTCACAGTGGCGCGACCGTGCCGGATTCTCACCGGCTTCCTCTTCCATCTTTGACGGAGCGCATCCTAGGGGTTTGCATCAGCAGCGTCAATCACTGCCCTGCGCGCGGCATCCGGCGTTCGAGGTGTGTACGGATGACTCCTTCAACCTGATGGTCCTGATGTGGGTCGAGAGACACGTACGTTGCACCCATCGTCGCAGCGAGCTCGTGAGCCAGCCCGAGGCGCGGAGTCGACACCTCTGCGTCGACGACCACCGTCGAAATTGCCGCTGCAGCAAGCCGGCCCGCGGAGACCTGCGAAGCCGCGACTGGATCGGCACCATTGTCCGCTGCCGTTGCCCGTCCGTCCGTAATGACGACGAGCAACGGTTCCAGCCCATCGCGAGCATCGTTGATAACCGACAGTGCGAGATCCAAACCACTTGCCAGGGGTGTCGCCCCCGAGGCGGCGAGCTCATCGAGGCGTGCTCGCGCAATCTCGATCGCTCCCGTCGGTCGCAGGACAAGACGGGCTGTGGCACCACTGACCGCGATCAGGGCGACACGATCACGCCGTTGATAGGCGTCGGTGAGCAAACCGAGCACGGCACTTTGCGCAGAACGGATGCGAGCTTGTGCACCCATCGATCGTGAAGCGTCGAGGACGACAACGATGAGAGCGCCCGAACGTTGCTCACGTACAGCTTCGCGGAGATCCTCACGTCGGAGGGGAGCTGCGGGTTCGACGGTCCGGTGCACCGCAACGGCCATCGCCGTCGCACCGACCGCGATCGACTGCGGATCGCCAGACGGCGTTCGAGCACGGATCACACGGCCGGTCGCACCCTGGGTTCGAGCCCGACGCCCCGATGCTAGTGGAGCTCGAACTCGCCGAGTGCCGTCTTCCTTCGAGACGAAGTGTCGGCTGCGTCGGATGGGTCGGATCATCGTCGTGGGGATCCGGAGGAGATCCATCGTCCGATCGCAGATCCAGATCTGTTGGTGGAGCAGAACCCGACGCCGAAAGCATCGTCGGGAACAGAACCCGACGCGAAAGCATCGTCGGGAACAGAACCCGACGCGAAAGCATCGTCGGGTACAGAACCCGACGCGAATGCATCGTCGAGCTCCTCAGGGGTGACTCCCGGCTCGTCAAACGGTCCGCGTCGGCGACGGTGCGCCAACACGAGCGGTGCGACCCGGCGAAGATCGTCCACCGTCACGTTCGTTCGAGACTCCCATCCCGCGAGCGCAGCGGCCGCACGACACAACATGAGATCCGCGCGGAGCCCTTCGCATCCAACGTGAAGCGCTACTGCACTGGCCATGGACAACATCGCATCATCAAGGGCAGCCGGCATGAAGTTGGTCAGCCGGTCGCGTAACACCGTGTCGGCTGCTGCATCTCCGGGATGGACCAACGCCAGTGTTTTCGGCGTCGAGTTGACGGCGCACCGCCGCGACACGTTCGCCGATCGTCACAGGCGCGACAACGTCGACGGCAAAGCCAAACCGATCCAGCAATTGTGGGCGCAGTTCGCCCTCTTCGGGGTTCATCGACCCGATCAAAACGAACCGTGCGGGATGTTCGTATGAGATGCCTTCCCGCTCGACACGGTTGATCCCCGATGTCGCAACGTCGAGCAAGGCGTCGACGAGATGATCTGCGAGGAGATTGATCTCGTCGACGTAGAGCACTCCCCCGTGCGCGCCGGCGAGCAGCCCCGGCCGAAAGCGCTGCGAACCATCCGAAAGCAAACCAGCGAGATCCAACGAACCGAGCACACTGTCCTCGGATGCAGCAAGGGGCAACTCAACGAACGATGCACGCCCAGGAAGTAATGCTGCAAGGCCACGTGCAAGTGTCGTCTTCGCCGAGCCCTTCTGGCCGCGCAGCAGAACACCACCGAGCCGCGGCTGCGCTGCAGCGAGGAGTAACGCCAGCTTGGCGTCGTCCTGGCCGACGACTGCGGAGAACCCAAGTTCGGTCATCGCCGTTCCTCCCAGCCTTCCGACTCGAGGAGCGCCGCGCGCAGAACGTCGAGCGATGCCTCGCTCGCTTTCCACATTCCCCGTTCGCTGGCCTCCAACAGGCGCTCGGCGATTGCCCCGAGCGCCCATGGATTCGACGCTGCGAAGAACGCCCGGACCTCGGGATCGGCGACATAGGCACGCGTCACGCGCTCGTACATCCAATCGTCGACCACATGCGCGGTCGCGTCGTAGCCGAAGAGGAAGTCGACGGTGGCGACCATCTCCGACGCGCCCTTGTATCCATGGCGTTGCATTGCTTCGATCCAACGTGGGTTCACAACCCGTGTCCGCACGACACGCGCTGCTTCTTCGGCCAGCGATCGAACAACGGGCCGAGTCGGATCCGAGGAGTCACCCATCCATGCGAGCGGACCGCGACCGGTCAACGACCGAACGGTCGCGATCATGCCGCCGTGGTCCTCGAGGTATGCGCCGGAATCGAAGACGTCGTGCTCGCGGTTGTCCTGGTTCTTCACGGCGATGTCGATCGCAGCGAATCGCCGTTTCATCGCATCGGTGGCAGGGATGCCATAGCCATCGCGCCCGTAAGAATGCCCCGACCACGCGAGGTAGACCGCTGCAAGGTCGTCGTCGGAGCGCCAGTCACGGCCCTCCAGCACTGCAAGAATTCCTCCGCCGTAGGCACCCGGAGCTGGACCGAACACGCGTGGATCCGAGGTCGAGGAGGCTCGCACGAAGTTGGTCGTCGGATCCTCGTCGAGCGAACCGGCAAGCGCGGCTGCGTCATCGAGGAGCTTCACCAGATTCGGAAACGCGTCACGGAAGAACCCTGAAATTCGCACGGTCACATCGATTCGTGGGCGGCCGAGATCGCCAAGCGATATTGCCTCCAGGCCGATGACCCTGCGCGACTCGGCCTGCCAGACCGGACGGATACCGAGCAGCGCCAATGCCTCGGCAACGTCATCGCCCTGCGTCCGCATCATCGCCGTCCCCCAGAGCACGAGGCCGACCGTCTTCGGGTAGGTGCCGTGTTCGTCAAGATGGCGCTCCACGACGGCGTCGGCGAGTTTGATGCCGACATCCCAGCTCAGCTCCGTCGGCAACGCCAAAGGATCCAACGAATAGAAGTTGCGACCGGTCGGCAGTACGTGGGCACCACCGCGGGTGAGCGCGCCCGACGGACCAGCCGGAACAAAACGCCCAGCAAGGCCAGCCATGAGGTTGTCGATCTCGTCAGTCGTCTGCTCCAGGCGCGGCACAAGCCATTCGCAGACCCAACCGACGGTTTCGGGATCGGCGGGATCTGCGACCCAGCCGCGATCTCGCGCCGCCTCGAGCATCTCCCGACTCCTGGCCTCGACGGCATCGAGATTGCGTGCATCGGTGAGGTCCACACCGAGGCCACGAGCGACCGATTCCCGCAACGACGGGACTCTGCCGTGCGCCAAACGTGTGATCGCCAGGAGCAGATCGATCAGCGCATCACCCTGCGGCGCCTCACCCAGCGTGTGTAAACCGCCCCGAATCTGCGCGTCCTTCAGACTGCAGAGGTATCCGTCGACATCGACGAGCAGGTCGTCGAAGGCTGCTTCGTCATCGGGCGCATCACCAAGACCGAGATCGCGATCGATGGACGCTTCGCGCAACAGTTCCCAGATTCGGTCCCGAAGCGCCGGCAACTTGGACGGGTCGAGCGACTGGAGTTGCGCGTACTCGTCGAAGAGCTGCTCGATGCGCGCCATCTCGTCGTACGTGTCGGCACGGGTCATCGGCGGCAGCAGATGATCGATGACGACGGCATGCGCCCGGCGCTTCGCCTGGGCGCCTTCACCCGGATCGTTCACGACGAACGGGTAGAAGAACGGAACATCGCCAAGCGCCGCATCGGGTCCGCAGGCAGCCGACAACGCGAGCGCTTTGCCGGGAAGCCATTCGAGCGTGCCGTGCTTACCGAGATGCACGATCGCGTCCGCACCCCACACCTCATCAAGCCAACGGTAGAAGGCGAGGTAGTGATGCGCAGGCGGAAGATTCGGCGAGTGGTACACCGAAACGGGGTCATCGCCGTAGCCCCGGGGCGGCTGAATGGCGATCAGAACATTGCCGACCTCACATCCTGAGAACACCAGTGCGTCATCATGGATGCGTTGCACGCCCGGAGCGGGCCCCCATGCCGCCTCGATATCGGCACGAGCCTCGACAGGAAGCGTGTCGAACCACGTGGAGTATCGACCGACTTCAAGGCACCCGACGGCAGCCTCGAGTTGCGCCTCGGTGAGCGACTCGGCGTCGTAGGTGAGACCGTCGGCGAGCACCGCCATCATGTCGTCGCCGTTCTCGAAGCTCTTCGTGATCGTGTAGCCGTCTTCGGCCAGCGCAGCGAGGATCGCCAATGCCGATTTCGGCGTGTCGAGGCCGACAGCGTTGCCGAGCCGCGATCGCTTCGTCGGGTAGGCGCTCAAGACGATCGCGACGCGCCGGTCCTCCGGTCCGAAGCTGACGGAGTCGGGCGTGGCGCAACGCGATGCCTGCGACACGTGTGGTGCGATCGGGAACGGTGCGATACGCGCGCACGTCGATACCGAGCTCGTCACCATCATCGACGACTTCGTTGAACGCGAATGCCGGGGCGATGATCCGTCCGTCGAACTCCGGGATGGCGACGCCGGCGGTTGCGTCGTACGTTCCGAGCCCGACATCGCTTGCTTCCCACTGCGCGCGAGAGCTCCCGGACGACGGCGCCTGAATGATCGGGACGTCGAGCGCACCGAGCGCACCGGCGTCCCACTGGTCGCCATCAAGACCACCGGAACCGCCGCTGATCCCGGCGCCGGCGGCGACACCACCTGTCGCGAGGACGGTCGTGATCACCGCGTCGACGTGATGCTCGCGGAGACGGTCGAGAACCGGCGCCGCAGCGTCGGCGCGCAAGGAGTAGCACCACAGCGCGAGGGCGTCACCGCCACCGGCTTCGATCGCGTCACAGAGATCCTCGACGAATTGGGTATTACCGGCGACGAGATGCGCCCGGTAGAACACGACCCCGACGAGTGGCCGTGTTCGCGCTGCCGGGAGGGTTGCCTCTGTCGTGCTCGGTGCGTGAATCGGTGCGGGAACCCGTGTCGGCAGCCGCCACACGCCATGTGCGGCGATCTCCTGAGGCCCGTCGAATCCGAAGCCCTCCAGCAGCACCGTGTCAGCGACGAAACGCAAGAGGTTCGCGAAGTTCTCCGGGCCGCCGTACACCAAGTACGCGAACGCCTCGGTGACCATGGCGCTCGCCACAGTGGAACATGCCGTGAGTTCGGCGTCAGGGACCGCTTCCCCCGCAAATGCCAAGAACGGGATGTTCAACCCGATACACGCGTCACGCAACGCGTCGAATCCCTCGGGCCACGCCGAACGACCGCGCAGGAGACGCACGAGGACACAGCGCGTCGTCGAGAGATCGCCGATGTCGTCGATCGTCCACGGCTGCGAAGCGCGGACCGGTTCGAATCCATCAGGCAGTGTCTCGACTGCCGTGCGCAACGCGAGCACCTCGGTGTCGACGTTGGTGATGTACCAGATCACGTCATGGCCTTCGTCAACTCGTCGCGGCGACGCTCCGCGAGCGTGTCGCGATCGAGCAGGCTGCAGTCGTCGCACGTCGTGCCGCCGACCGCCGCGTACCAGAGGCAGCAACTCGTGCGGTTCCAGTACCAACCGGTACGAACCGGTGTGACAACAGTTTCGAATGCACCCAGCCCGTTCAACCAAGGCGCTGCCGCGAGGAGAAACGCGTCAGCGCGCTGGTGGATCGCCGTGGACGCTTGCAGTGCCGTTCGCTCCGCCGGAGTCGCCGGCGATGTCTCGACCGCCGTGTCGAGCGCCCGGAACACGACTGCGCACGACGCAGCGACGTTCCCCCACAACAGTCGCTCTCCGACCGTGACGCACTCACGTACCGCTGCGATCAGGGGCGCGCAATGCTCTGCGAGCAGCACGCGCGCGACGTCGTGCGCGTCCGGCGACCCGAGTCCGTCGCCGAGAAACGCTATGGCTGCCGGTCGGTGACGATCGATCCGGATTGCCGTATTGGACGGTTGAGGGTCCGGTATCGGCAGTTCGAGGGCGAACGCGCCGAGCACGATACTGGCCAGCCGGAAAGCATAAGCCTGCACGAACAACGACGCCGCGACCTGTTGGTCCTCGGTGCCGCGACCTCGGCCGGTCTGCGCGATCAGCGCTGCCAGTGGCGCTCCTCCTGCGACAAGCGATCCGCAGCCGATCCATCCCTCCTCGGCAGGAGCGACGCTCGAAGCACGGAAGTACGACACGCGCTGCGCCAGTTCCTGCAACACCGCTTCTTTGCTCATTTGACTCCAATTGGGGCTCACGCGACGCCGATCGGAAGGGCTGTGGCGATCAGCGCATCGATCGCATCGAGGTCAAGGTGGGTGGCCATCGCATCGGCAAGCGCGTCGACGCGAGCTTCGCGAATCGAGGCGAATGCGACGCCGTTGCTGACAAATCGCTTCCCGCGCCGTGTTCCGATCGCACTGAGGAAGGCGCGGCGGAATGCATCAGCTTCGAAGATTCCATGCACGGTCGTTCCGAACACGTTCCCGTCGCGCACGCCGTCGACGATGACGAGGCCGTCGTCGCCGAGAACCCTCACGAAGGCATCGCCCGACTCGGCAACCACGCGCCCGTGATGAATCTGATAGCCGTGGAACTGCTCCCCCATTGCCTGGCCTGTGCAGCGCCGGGTCACCTTGGTCGCCTCGAAACACGTCACGACGCCCAACATGGCGAGGCCGTCGACCACGCCGACACCCGATTCGATCGGATCGTTCAGGGAGCGGCCCAACATTTGATATCCACCGCAGATTCCCAACACGGTGGTGGTTCGTGCGGCCATCGTGATCGCTCGGTCGAGGCCGCGTGTGCGTAGCCAGTGCAGATCGCTGACCGTTGCCTTCGAACCGGGTAGCACCACAAGGTCAGGGTCGCCAAGGCCTGAGACGTCATGGACGAACCGGACGCGAACGCCGGGTTCGCAGGCCAATGGATCGATGTCGGTGAAGTTGGAGATGCGCGGCAACGCGATGACCGCGATATCGAGCTCGTCGCCGTCGGTGAGAGCCGCCGTCGATCGAATCGCACGGCGCAGCGCGATGGAATCCTCGGCGTCGATGCCGGCTTCAAGACCGGCGTCATCGATCCAGGGCAGCACACCCAGTGTCGGGACCCCCGTACGCGCCTCGAGTTGCGCACAACCGTCCGCGAGGAGCGCTGGGTCACCTCGCAGCTTGTTGATCACGAAACCGCGTACCGTTGCGCCAAGTTCGGGTGGCAGGAGCGCGACTGTGCCGAACAGCGCGGCGAACACGCCACCGAGGTCGATATCGCCGACGACGATCGCCGCGAGTTGCGCTTCCACGGCAATTCGCAGGTTCACGATGTCGTGTTCGAGCAGATTGATCTCGGCGGGACTGCCTGCGCCCTCACAGATCACGACGTCGAATCGATCTCGGAGCTCGCCAAGCGACGCGAGCACGGTCGGCAGGAGTTGCGGTTTGAAGGCGTGATATTCGCGTGCCGACATCACCCCGTACGGCTGACCCATCACGACCACCTGGCTCGCGCGATCGCTCGTCGGTTTGAGCAGAACCGGATTCATCGTGACGTGAGGCTCGATGCCTGCGGCGAACGCCTGAACCGCCTGAGCCCGACCGATCTCGTGCCCCTCGGCGGTGATGACCGAGTTGAGCGCCATGTTCTGCGCCTTGAACGGCGCCACACGGACACCGCGACGCGCCAGGAGCCGACACAGACCCGTGACCACGGTGGATTTGCCGGAATCCGACGTGGTTCCACAGACCATGAGGCCACCGCGAAGTGGGGATTTCGACACGGCGACACTGGGTACTGGGGTCACGTCGACGTCTCCCGCGTCTGTGGATCCTCGGTGGCGTCAACACGGGTGTCCTGGCTCCCGGATCATCGCTCGCCTCGGGCCTTCCAACCAGGTTCGGTCGTGACCGTGATCCACCGCAGCGGTGGACGAGGTTTGCTCCCCGGTGACAGTTGCGGGACAGCCCCGGATTCGCACCGGTGTTCCCCATGCCGCCGACCAGCGACGTTAGCAGTCACCCCGTCGAAGTCCGCAGAGACTCGATTTCGGAGCGATCGGTAGGGTTCCCGGATGCGCGTCCTCATCATGGGTGGCACCACCGAGGCATCCGAACTGGCTCGAGCGCTCAGCACCATGCCCAGAATGTCGCTCGTCACGTCGTTCGCCGGACGCACGGCGACACCCAAAGCACCATGGGGCGAGACACGCGTCGGCGGATTCGGTGGCGTCGCCGGCTTCACCGCCTACCTGCGAAGTTCACCCTTCGACGCCGTGGTGGACGCGACGCACCCGTTTGCTGCAGTGATGCCCTCCACCGTCGCTTCCGGCTGCGAAGCCACCGGAACGCCGCGACTTCGACTCTTGCGCCCACCGTGGCAGGCCGTCAGCGGCGACTCATGGCACAGCGTCGCGTCGATCGAAGCGGTCCCCAACGCGCTCGAGTCACTCGGCGCGCGCCGGGTATTCCTCACAACGGGACGGTCCGAGCTGGCGCCATTTACCGCGATGACATCGACATGGTTTCTCCTGCGTTCCATCGAAGCTCCCTCGCAACTGCCACTTACCCACGCAGACCTCATCCTCGACCGCGGGCCCTTCACCGTCTCGGGCGAAACGGAGTTGCTCCGCGCCCATCGCATCGACGCGCTGGTCACGAAGAACAGCGGCGCTCTCGCAACCGCGGCAAAGCTAGAGGCAGCGCGGGAACTCGGGATCCCCGTCGTGATGGTCGAACGTCCACCAACGCCCGAGGGCATTCAGGTCGAAACGGTTGCCGACGCGCTCGCGTGGTGCGCGTCGCCCCGCTCGTCGTAGGAGCGCGGGGTCAGCATCCAGGTTCGACCGTGAGCGTCGGTGAACGATGTGCTGCGTGATGATCCGATGACGAGCACCGTGCTCATGTCGACATCTCCGGCGTCGAGCATGCCGAGCTCGACGACCTCGACAGATTCCGTCGCGCGGGCGACGTTGCGTGCTCGAAGAACGGGTGTCGCCGCGCCCCGGTATTGACCAACGATTTCCAGCGCTGCACCGAGTTGCCATGGACGGTGTCGTGAGATCGGGTTGTAGAGCGCGACGACGAAATCGGCGCCTACCGCCGCATGGAGGCGACGCTCGACGACCGACCAGGGCTTCAGTACATCGGAGAGCGACATCACGCAGAAGTCATGACCGAGCGGTGCGCCAACGCGTGCAGCAGCAGCCGTCGCCGCAGTGATCCCCGCCACGATCGTCACGTCGACATCGGCCCATCGATCGCTCCGCTCATGGTGTGCGTCGCTGAGTTGTTCAACGACGACCGCTGCCATCGCAAAGACTCCGGGATCACCCGATGACACGATCACGACGTCGCGGCCCTCCGCAGCGAGATCCAACGCGAGTCGTGCGCGGTCTGCCTCTTTGCGGTTCGGAGAGCGATGGAGCACCTGATCGGGGCGCACCATTCCGATTTGGTCGAGATACGGGCCGTAGCCGACAAGGTCCGTCGCAGACTCCACGCGTGCGACAGCTTCGGGCGTGCGCGTCAGCTCGTCCCCCGGGCCGAGTCCGACGACGGCGAGGCGTCCAGGCGTGCTCATTGGAACGTCATCGGTTGCGGGCCGTCGTGCTCGGAATCACAACCAGGGAGAAGTACGGCGCCGCGATCGTCGTGCCGCCCTCACCGCTGCAATCGGCCTCGACGAGAGACATCGTGCGCTGTTCGACCATCGTCGCGCGCTCGACATAGATCCCGTCATCGAGACGTCCCGCCCGGCGCACCGCTTCGATCACCGCAGGAAGATTGCGACCAACCTTCATCACCACAGCAGCGTCGGCGCGCTCGATCTGTGCCGCCAGCTCGTCGATGGGCGTGACGCCCGAGAGCACGCTGAGCACTTCGTTGCGACACACAAGCGGTATGCCGAGCTGCGCAGCGCCCGCCAACATCGCAGGGACACCAGGCACGACATCGACGGCATACTGCGATGACAATCGATTGTGCAGATACATGAACGATCCGTAGAAGAAGGGATCGCCTTCGCACAGCACCGCGACGTCTCGGCCTGCGTCAAGGACCTCGGCGAGTTGCTTGGCTGCGGTGTCGTAGAAATCGGCGAGCACACTGTCATAGGACTCACCGGCTGGTGGGACCTCGGTCGTGATCGGATACTCGAGCCGAAGCTCGACATGTTCGGGACCGAGAAGATCCTGCACGACGCGTCGAGCATTGCTCGGGCGTCCCTTCGCAGCAAAGAACGCGACGACGCCACTCTCACGCAACACGCGCGCTGCTTTGAGGGTCACCAGCTCGGGGTCACCAGGACCCACACCGACACCGAAGCATCGGCCGGCCTGCGAAGGCGCACACGTTGCATCTGTTGTCTCGTCTGGCGTTCATTCGACGGTGCTCGCCAACGCGTTGACTGCGGCGGCCGCCATCGCGCTTCCACCTCGCCGACCCAACACGGTCAACCAGGGAACGCCATGTTCGACCTCGCCGAGCGCGACTTTGGATTCGGCAGCACCGACGAATCCGACGGGCACGCCGATGATTGCAGCTGGGCGAGGTCCGCCGCTGACGAGCAATTCGAGCAATCTGAACAACGCCGTTGGCGCATTACCGATTGCGACCACTGCACCATCGAGACGCGGGCCCCAGAGATCGACCGCAGCAGCCGAGCGCGTGGTGCCGAGCTGCGCCGCCAACTCGGCGATCGACGGATCGCGCAAGGTGCAGATGACGTCGTTGGCCGCAGGAAGGCGCGTCCTCGTGATGCCATGTGCGACCATCATCGCGTCGGTGAAGATGGGCGCCCCTGCAACGAGTGCCGCACGTGCCGATTCAGTGAAATGGTCGGACCAGGCAAGGTCGTCGACGAGGTCGACCATCCCGCATGCGTGAATCATCCGCACAGCGACCGAGCGCAGGTCGACATCGACACGACCGAGATCAGCTTCGAGCGCGGATCGTCGCGAACGACTCGCGGTAGATCGCTGCTCCGTCGCGTTGGTAGTCCAGCGATTGCGTCACCTCACGTGCTCCATCATCAGTGCAAGCGCCTCGTCCATCGTCTGGCCCGACCGCGTCGGGTGCTCACGGCCACGAAGGAAGATGTCGTAACGATTCGGCGACGACCCGACGAGCGTGAGCATCTCGGAACTTTGGGATGCGCAGCGTTTCGCGCAACCAGAGACGTGCACTGCCACGGGCCCTGTTGCTTGACGGTGCAATGAGTCGATGATCGCGTGGGCATCGCCCAGTGCGTCGACAAGTCCGCTGAGGCATCCCGTTGATCCCGAACAGGCGATGACGGCCGCACCGGAGTCCTGCGGATCGCTGAGGAAACCCCCGTCGCTCAAGTCCTTCGACATCGCCGCTGCGTCAGAACGTGCGACACCGCAGAACAAGACCGAACGCCATGGGGTGACGCGAAGTGCACCGGCGTCGCGGCGCTCGACGAGCTGGGCCAGATCCGCGAGACGGTGCAACGCCACCGGGTCCAAGCGCCCGAGCCTTGGCATTGCCCCGACCGCTGCTTCGTCAGCTCGACGGCTCGGAACAACGCCGAGCACTCCTGCCGTCGATGTCGGAGCGTCGATGAACGCCGCACGCGACACGTTCTGCAGCGCCCGAACCAAGGCGCTCTTCGACCAGTGCGGCGGTCGCTTTCGGCGAGCACCGCTCGGCCGCACACATCGCGACCGTCTCGACAACGTCGTCGACGCACTGCACGTCCACGAGCAGTGGGCTGTCCTGAGCGCCGAGTGCGCCATCGATGGCGACCTCGAAGCGAACACTTCCGCTCCGATCGCGCACCGCCCCAAGCGCCAATGCATGGGTTCGACCGCGCAGGTTGACCGCGCCGCCCCCGTCCAGCAAGACGCCGAACTTGGGCGGAAGTCGCCCCGCCCAGTGGACGAGGCGCGCCGTCACCGAGTTGACAAGTGGTTCGACATCGAAGATCTCCTCCGTGTCGAATCCGGCGGTCGGCGAGACGACAACGTTGCGCGCAGCGTCGGCGCCGGCATCACGAAGAACCAGATCGGCAGCGATCAAGCGCTCCAGCACCTCGCCGTGAGCCAAAGGTGCCACGCCACGAAGCTGGAGATTCGCTCGACTCGTGATCTCGACAGACCTCGCCAAGCCCAACTCCGACAATTCGGCGAGCGCCCCGACCTGTCCAGCGGTCACGGCACCACCGGGTCGGCGGATCCGGATCAACAGACCATCCGCCGCCATGAAAGGCTCGTGGGCGCTGGGGCACGCCCCGCGCACCGCTCCCGCGGTACCCGCATCGGTCGTCGCGAGCGTTTGGTGCGCCATCGACCCGAAGCTAGCGCAACGTAGGGCATGATGCCCTACGTTGCGGCTCGGGCGACGACGCCGTCCGTCAGGCCTGCGGCTCGTCGTCGGTGGTTGCGAGAATCGCACCGTCGCGCGCGACCACCACAACCTCCACCGAAATCGGCGCACCGTCGAGGACCTTCAGGACAGTGGCTCGGGCAGTGCTCGCTACCACCAGTGCGAGGGAGCCGGCGTGGCGACCGGCGATCTCCAAAACCTCAGCGGCCGTGTTTGCACGACGCGCCGCCGCGGCCAAAGCGGTCGCGTTGTCGGTGTCACCGCTGCGGTTCGCCGCCATCTCGAGCTGCGACGCCAACCATTCGAGGTCGACGGAGCTGCGACCCGAATGCAGATCCAGCGCACCCACCGCGAGCTTGGAGAGCTTGGCGAAGCCACCGCCGATCGTCAATCGGGGAACGGGGTGATCACGCAGGTAACGCAGCATCGCGCCGGCGAAATCGCCCATGTCGAGCATTGCCGAATCCGGAATTCCGAACCGTGCCTGGACAGCGGCCTCCGAGGTACGGCCGGTACACCCCGCAACATGGCTGTGCCCCACGGCGACGGCGATGTCGATGCCGCGTCGGATCGAATCGATCCAAGCCGAGCACGAATACGGGATCACGACGCCGGTGGTCCCAAGAATGGAAAGCCCACCGACAATGCCAAGGCGGGGATTCCATGTGTGGTGCGCGATCGCGTCGCCACCGGGAATCGAGATCTCGACCTCGACGTCGGTCGACGCTCCCCGCTGTTCGGCGACCGAGGAGATCGCCGTGCGCATCATCTCCCGCGGAACCGGGTTGATCGCGGGCTCACCGACCGGGACCGGCAAGCCCGGAAGCGTGACCGTGCCGACCCCGTGGCCCGCCCGGAAGACCACCCCAGCCCCGGGCGCACCGCGCCGAAGGGTGGCAACGACCATGACCCCGTGGGTGACATCGGGGTCATCGCCGGCATCTTTCACCACTCCCGCCCGGGCGAAGTCCGCGCCCCGCTCACTGAAAGCCAGCGCAAAAGTGGCGCGCTTACCACGGGGAAGTTCGATCTCGACGAGATCGGGGAACGCCGAACCGCAGAGCGCGTCGAAGGCTGCCTTCGTGGCTGCTGTCGCGCAGGCGCCGGTGGTCCAGCCGCGGCGCAGGGTGGTCGGAACCGCCTCGGATGAATCCGTCGCTCGGGGATCGGCTGCTTCCTCCACTGCCCCAGCTTCGAGCCTGCCGTTGCGAAACGCAAACCTCGCGCCGGCCAGGTCGGCTGGTCTCGCACCGCAGCGCGTCCGCTCCGAGCCACCATTCCAACCGCGGCTACCGTGCCCCGAATGGCACAACCTTCGCGACTCGTCGTCAATACCGGAACCGGGAAAGGCAAGAGTTCCGCGGCCTTCGGTGTCATGGGCCGCGCCTGGGCACGGGGCTGGAAGGTCGTCGTCGTACAGTTCGTCAAGAGTGAGAAGTGGAAGGCGGGCGAACGAAAGCTCGCGGATCACCTCGGTATCGAATGGCACACCCTCGGTGACAGCTTCACCTGGGAGAGCACCGACATGGACGAGACCATCGCGAAAGGTCGCCATGCGTGGTCGGTTGCGGCCGAGAAGATCGCGAGCGGAGAGTACGACCTGGTCATCCTCGACGAGGCAACCTACGTCGCCAAGTACGGCTGGGTAGCGGTCGACGAGCTCGTCACCGTGCTCTCCTCGCGCCCGGAGCGCACCAATGTGATCGTCACGGGTCGCTATGCGCCCGAAGAGGTCATCGCTATCGCCGACACCGTCACCGACATGACCAAGGTCAAACACGCCATGGACCTGGGTATCGGGGCGCGCAAGGGCATCGAGTACTGACCAGGCGTGCAGTGATGGCGCAGCTGTGAACACGCTCGGCGGACGCATCGTCATCGCAGGTACCCATTCCGGCGTCGGCAAGACCACCATCGCATCGGGTCTCATGGCAGCGCTTCGAGCGCGCGGCCTACGTGTGGGCGGCGCAAAGGTCGGGCCCGATTTCATCGATCCCGGATATCACGCGCTGGCACTCGGCCATCGCGGCACCAACCTCGATCCCTGGATGTGCGGCGCTGACGCAACCGTCGCGCTCGCGGCCCAACAAGGCGACGGTCGGGATCTCCTCATCGTCGAAGGCGTCATGGGTCTGTTCGACGGCGCGGCGGATGGGACGCTGTCGTCAACGGCCGATGTCGCGAAGCTGCTCGATGCACCCGTGGTGCTGGTGGTCGATGCCTCCTCGATGAGCAACTCGGTTGCGGCTGTCGTTCATGGATACGCGACGCTCGATGCGCGCACCAACGTCGCGGCCGTCATCCTCAACCGTGTCGGGAGCGACAGCCACGAACAAATGCTGCGCGCCGCGATCGAACCCCTCGGAATACCGGTGATCGGAGCGTTGCGTCGCGACGCGAACATGACCTGGCGGGACCGGCATCTCGGACTCGTCCCCGTGATCGAACAGCCCGCCGAGATCGCCGGCGCGCTCGATCACGTCGCCACGACCATCGAGCGGTGCTGCGACCTCGAGGCACTGGTGGCATTGGCACAGACCGCAACACCCAGATCGGTTGATCCACCCGAGCGACCCCGCCACGTCGCGTCGGTGCGCATCGCCGTTGCCGGTGGTCCCGCGTTCAGCTTCATGTACGAGGAGAACCTTGCATCGCTCGCCGCGGCGGGCGCCGAACTCGTCCCGTTCGATCCATGCACCGACCGCGCCCTTCCCGCGCACTGCGACGGCCTGATCGCCGGCGGCGGATTCCCGGAGATCTACGCGCAGGCGCTCGGCGAAAATCGTGAACTGCTCAGTGACGTGCGCGCGCACATCCGTGCGGGTATCACGGTCTGGGCCGAATGCGGAGGTCTGCTCTGGCTCTCGGAACGACTTGATGACACCGCAATGGCAGGCGTCCTGGCCACCCGCGCGCGCATGACCGACCAGCTCACGCTTGGCTATCGCTCCGGCGCGACGACCGCGCCCTCGCCAATTGGTCCCGTCGGTACGGCACTGCGCGGCCATGAGTTCCACTACTCGCGAACGGACCCGACCGGTGACCGCGCCTGCGCCTCGACGCGCGGACCGGTACGACGTTGGGCGGGTTTTCGCACGAGCGACTGCTCGCCTCATACCTGCATGTCCACCTCGGCGGCGCGCCTGGGCTCAGCGAGGCGTTCGTCCGAGCCGTCGCGACCAATGCGACCAACGCGACCGGGCCCGCTGCCGCCGGTTGACTCGCTCAAGCCACGCCAGAGCATGCCCTACGTCTACCCTACGTTCTCATGCGCAAGACGAGCGTGTACCTCACCGAAGCGCTCAAGGAGCAGCTCGGCGCGCTCGCGCGTAGATCCGGGAACTCCGAGTCCGAACTCATCCGAACTGCAATCGAGCATCTGGTCCGAAGCGATCCACCACAGTTCGCGACGCATCCGGAACCTCCGCCTCGACCAGGACCGCGGCTCGTCGGCATTGGGGTCGGCCCGGGCAACCCCGACCTTCTGACGACCCGGGCGCTCGACGAACTTCGCCACGCAGACCGAGTCATGGCAACCGCAGCGGGACACGACGTCACCTCGCGCGCCGAGATGGTGGTGATGGCCGCACTCCCCGACCTGAGCGTCGATCGCCTCCCCATCGCCATCGGCGACGACGCCGCCTCGCGCCGACAGGGCCTCGAAGAAGCCGCCGACGGGCTCATCGTTGCTCTCGACCGCCACGAGGTCGTCGCGGTCGTGACGCTGGGTGACCCCAATGTCTTTTCGATCTTCAGCACCATTGCGCGCTGTGTTCACCGGCGCCGACCGCATGTCGTCATCGAGACCGTCCCAGGCGTGATGGCCTTTCAGGAACTTGCAGCACGCTCTGGCACGGTTCTCAGTGATCAAGACGATCACGAACGCGCTCCGGAGAGCCTTCGGATCGTGACGGCACCCGACGATCTCGCCTGCCTCGAAGGTGACCTTGCCGATCCAACGTGCACGGTCGTCGTGTACCGCGGTGGCCGTCACCTCCCCGAGATCGCGGACCGACTCGCTGCCCATGGTCGCCTTGACGGCGCCGTCGTCGGCGAACTGCTCGGCCTCCCCGGCGAACGGAGCCAGCCCGTGGCGGCCCGAGCGTCACGTCCGGCCTCGTACCTCGCGACGATCATTGTCCCCGCGACCCGAAATGAGGATCCATGATCTCCTTCGTCGGCGCCGGCCCAGGCGCCCATGATCTGATCACCATCCGCGGGGCAGACCGTCTCGCTGACGCAGATGTTGTCATCTGGGCTTCTTCGCTGGTATCGCCAGCCTTGCTGGAGCGTTGTCGCGACACGGTGGTGCTGCACGACTCCAAGACCATGACCCTGGAGACGGTCACTGCCGTGTTCGCCGCCCATCCAGACGCCAACATCGTGCGACTCCATTCGGGTGACCCGGCCGTGTACGGGGCCATTGCCGAACAGATCGCTTGGTGTGTGGAACACGAACGGCCCTTTGAGATCGTGCCCGGCGTGACGTCGATGGCTGCCGCGGCGGCTGCAACAGGCTGCGAACTCACCGTTCCCGGCGTGGCACAGAGCGTGGTGATGACACGGCTCGCACATCGCACGGCAGCGTCGATGCCTACTTGGGACGGGCAGACTTCGGAAGGCATCGCCGAACATGCCCGCACAGGCGCGACGTTGGCGGTGTTCCTCTCGGCTGCGCGGCCCGACGAACTCGTCGCCGAGTTGTTGGCGCCGGGATCTCGATACACACCGTTGACGCCGGTCGTGATTGCCTCACGCGTGACGTGGCCTGACGAACAGATCGTGCACTCGAGCGTCGGGACACTTGCGTGTGACCTTCGTGAGCTCGACAGGACCACGACGGTTCTGATCATGGTCGGCGATGCATTGGGTGTGAATCGGACCCGTTCCTCCCCACTCCAACGCAGCCATGTCTACGCCCCTGATTACGCGCATTCATTTCGCGCTGCCGAATCCTCGACCGATGCCTGAGTCGCACACAACACTCGAAGCGGATATGGCACAGCCGCCGGAGTTGGGCCCGATCGTCGTCGTCGGCGTGATCGGCGGCGAGACGTTCGGACACCGTGCGCGCCAGGCCGTTGCCCTTGCCGATGTGGTCGTTGGATCGCCACGGCATCTCGAAGCGGTCCCGATCCCCGAAGCGGCACACCGAATCGAGCTCACGGGTCCGCTCGACGAGGTCCTGGCACGCATTGAGCAGCGCGCGACGGTCGGCGAGCGCGTCTGTGTCCTCGCATCTGGCGACCCTGGATTTTTCGGGATCGTGCGGTCGCTGCGAGCTGTCGTCGGATCGGATCGCCTCACGGTCCTGCCGGCGCCGTCGTCGGTCTCCCTCGCCTTCGCGACCCTCGGGCTCTCCTGGGATGACGCGCTCGTGGTCTCTGCGCACGGCCGCCCGCTCGAAGCCGCGATCTGTGCGGCGGAAGGGGCGCCACTTGTGGCCTTCTTGGCCGGACCTGACGCGCCACCGCAACGGATTGCAGCCGGGTTGGTTGAAGCCGGTTGCGGACCACGCTCGGTCAGCGTCGTCTCGAATATCGGTGATGCAACGACGACGGCGCACGGCGACCTGGCGACGATCGCAGCCGGCTCGTATCACCCGATGTCGGTGATGGTCGTTCGCGTGCCGGACTACGACGCCGATCACGCGGGCCTGTCGTGGGGGCGACCCGAAGCTGCCTTCTCACATCGGGGCGGCATGATCACCAAGGCCGAGACGCGCGCCATCGCGCTCGGGAAGTTGGCATTGCCTCCGACTGGGGTCCTTTGGGATGTCGGCGCAGGCAGCGGTTCGGTCGGTATCGAATGCGCGCTGTTGCGCCCCGGTTTGGCGGTCTTCGCGATCGAACAGCACGACGAGGACGCTGCACGCGTCAGCGCCAACGCTACGGCACACGGCGCGGCGATCAACGTGATCACCGGCACTGCGCCCGATGCGCTCGCTGCGCTTCCCGATCCTGATCGCGTCTTCATCGGTGGAGGCGGTCCCGAAGTCCTCGACGTCGTCCTGAAGCGGCTCCGGCCCGGCGGTGTCGTTGTCGCGAATTTCACCGTCCTCGACCGCGCCGTAAGTGCTTGGCACCAGCTCGGCAACATGGTGGAGGTGTCCGTCAATCGTGGCGTCGCAATCGGCGAGCTGGGCGTGCGACTCGCGGCCGAGAACCCTGTGTTCATCTGTTGGGGTCCTGAACCCCACACACATTGAGCCAAGGGACGGTGCGAACCGCGCGAACCCTGCGGACCACGCGGACGGTGGTCGGCATCGGACTCACGTCTCGCGCAACGCGCGATGACGTGCAGGCTGGAATCGAACACGCCTGCGCCCTCGCAGCCATCGATCCCAGCATCGTTGATGCATACGCCACGCTCGACGCGCGCGCCGGCCATGAAGCGCTCGCCGGTCTGGATCGTCCACTCCTCGTGTTCTCCGCGGGCGAACTCGATGCCGTGGTCGACACCGCGGCGGGCGTGCAGTCCAGTACAGGGACCTATGCGGCAACCGGTACCCGAAGCGTTGCCGAGGCCGCCGCGCTCTTGGGCGCAGGAACCCACGCGAAACTGCGCGTACCGAAGCAACGATGCGGGTCGGTCACGATCGCCGTCGCGGTAACCGACACCGATAGCCCGCGATAGCTCGACCTAGGTCACGGCCGCCTGTCACGGCCGACCTGTCACGGCGGCGCTCTCACGCCGGCGCGCTGCGTCACACTTCGCGCCGTCGTCAATCAGGTGAACAGCCGCGGCACTTCGCTGTCGGCAATGCCAGGGTCCGGGTCGGGTGGGCCGGGTCCGTTTGGGTTGATGAGTGTTCGTTTGCCGTCTGGGCCTCGTGGGCTGTCACGCCAGCCTTTGTGGGTTTTGAGGTGGTGATGCCATCGGCATTTCGGTCCGAGATGTTCGAGGTCCGTCATACCGCTCTCGGCATACGGAACGATGTGGTCGATCTCAAGGTTGCGTGTTTCATCACAACCTCGGATTTCGCATTCCCAGTTGGTGAGCAACGCAGCTTTTTGGTGTCGGTTCGCTGTCCTTCCCGCATGCGCGACCGTCCGGACATCAACACCATCGGCGATGACAATGTCGACAACCGCATCACCGAGCAGCTTCTTGGCAGACGCAACGTCGATAGGTCCAATACCAGCGACTTCGCAGGTCTCACCGGCGGTGGTGTGCCCACGATGCAACGCCGCGGCATCAATGCGTAGCAGCGCATGGGCCGTCACGGACGAACCTGCACCGCCACCGGCGGGTCGGTCTCCATGAGCAGATTCGGCCATCCGGACCAACGCATCAGCCGCGTACGCGTCGCCTGATTCTTTGAGGCCAACCTTTCGGGCCTCATTACCGACCTGGTTGCAGTACCGGTCCCAGGTCGGTTCGAACGTCGCGGCCTGCCCTGGAGTCAACGCTATGCCGTAACAACGCATACCTTCACGGTCGGTCCAGCGACGCGCCCGCCGCAACGAATGTTGCCGCTCCGCACGCTCACGGTCCTGACCTGCCGCGGCTTTGTCTTCACGGGCCTGCTTGCGTAACGCCTCGAACGTGGCGGACTGTGACAGTTGCAACAGTCGTTCCTCGGCGTGGGGCGCATCGGTCGCCGCATCGGCGATCTCACAGGCCTGTTTGCCTGACAAGCGCCCCTCGCGCAACAACGCTTTCGTCGCCGAAAGCCCATCAACCCGCCGTGCAGTCGTCGTCTCGCGGATTGCTTCCCCAAGCGACGTACCGGTCTGGGCGGCTAGCCAGTCAGCAGTCGAACGCGACGAACCATCACCATGGGCCCAGGCCCGTGTCCGATCAACCTGCGCCAACGCCAACGTCTTACCCGCAACCGCGAGACGCTCCAACCGAGCGAAGGCCTCTACGTACTCCTTCGCCAAACGCCCATCACACACGCGCCGCGTCGAAGCCGCCGACCAGAGCATGTAACTGCTCACCCAACAACCGAACGGCCCCGATATCCATACCCCCATTCTCCCAGGCGGCGTATGACACCGAAACGACCACCCAGGCCGGAATGTCGCACAGACACCACCACGCGTCACGCGGGCGCTGGCCCCAGGCGACCGGCTGATCCCCTACTTGCGCGATCGCCTGCCCGCGATCAACTCAAAGGCACTTGTCCGACTGTCGAAGCTAGGGGTTCCGTGTCAGGGAAGCGCTCCGGGAGGGCTACGGCGGCGGTTTGCGCGGGTCGGACTCGGGCCCCCCACCCGAGGGGTTGCGTTCCATGAGTCCAGCGGCAACCAGGAGGCCACCGAGCAGCATCGAAACGAACCCGACCAATGTCTTCTTGAGGTCAGTCGTTGCGATCCCTGCGACGAACTGGATCGCGCCGCTAATCGCGACGACTCCAAGGAAGAACGTGAAGAACCAACCCGCGTACTTGCTGAAGGTCAGCACTCGGGACCGGCGATCCCTCACCGAAGCGACTTTAGGGTCGGGGGTGGTGCTCGGTGAGGCGTGCGGAGCCTCTTAACCAGGAGGGTCGTTTGCGTCGCCAGTCCGGCTCGTCGTTCGGGAACCGGTCAGCGAACCGCCTGATTACCCTCTCGACGGCCCCGGCCATGTCGTGCAGTGCAGGGTTGAGATATGTCCTGAGATTCAGGGTCGGCTCATCTACGACTACCTGCACCCAGATCTTGTGATCCACGGGGACTTTGGTGGGCGCTCAAATACGGATCCGCACCCATGCACGTTTACCGACCTGGAGGCTCTTGCCGTCAAGGTCTGCTGGCGAGCACAGCACGTCGGGATCGAGGACCTTCTCCCCATCCAAACGCACGCCGCCCTGTTCGATCTTGCGACGCCCCTCCTTGTTCGACGGCACAAGCCCGGCAAGTGCCAGGACCCGAGCAAGTCGAACCGTCCCATCCACCACTTCCGCAGGGTCGAGGCGATATTCGACGATCTCCGATGGAACCTCGCGTGAGCGAAACACACGGTCGAACTCCGCCTCGGCCGCCTCGCCAGCCCCTGCACCGTGGTACAGGTCGACAACGGTACGAGCCAGAAGTCTCTTGGCAATCGCCGGTGCGAGCTCGCCGCCGCTGATCTGTTCGACGATCGTGTCGACCTGGTCTGGATGCCACCCCGTCGTGAGCCGGAAATACTTGGCCATCAGCTCATCGGGCACCGAGTAGAGCTTGGCGAACTGCTCCGCGGGAGCTTCACTGATCCCGATGTAATTGCCCAGCGACTTCGACATCTTCTGGGTGCCGTCGGTGCCTTCCAACAATGGAGTTGTGAGCACGATCTGCGGCGGCTGGCCTTCCTGGTTCTGTAGATCACGACCCATGAGGTTGTTGAACAGCTGATCGGTCCCGCCGAGCTCGACATCGGCGCGCACCATCACCGAGTCCCAACCCTGCAGCAATGGATAGAGGAACTCCATCACCGAGATCGGCTGTCCGCCTTTGTAACGCTTGTCGAAGTCATCCCGTTCGAGCATCCGCGCCACGGTCGTACGACCCGCAAGGCGCAGCACATCCTCGATGCCCATCGCTGCGAGCCACTCGGAGTTCCGACGGATCTCGAGCGCCGGCTCGGGCAACAGGATCCGTCGTACCTGTTCGATATAGGTCTCTGCGAACGCTTCGACCGCATCGGAGGTCAGCCTCGGACGTGTGGCCGATCGGCCCGTCGGATCACCGACCTGTGCCGTGAAATCACCGACGATCAGTACGGCAACGTGGCCGAGTTCCTGGAATTGACGGAGCTTGCGCAACACGACCGCAAAACCAAGGTGCAGATCCGAAGCCGTCGGGTCGATGCCGAGTTTGACCCGCATCGGCCGTCCTTGCGCTGCGCAGTCAGCGATGCGCGTCCCGAGAGCCTCCTCGGAGATGACATCGACCGCTCCCGACGTCAGAATCCGTACTTGCTCGGCAATGCTCGGTCGTGGGTTGGTCACAGGCGAGCACGCTAGCAAGCGTGTCGGAAATGCCCGTGACGCGATACCGCGACCGCTGCCGGGGCAACCCTGAGCGACAATGGCGCAGTGGCAACCCGAGCTCGACCCAAGCGTGGACGCCGACGCCTCCGCGTCGGTCGGCTGATCCTTGCGACGACGCTGCTCATCGCGACCATCGGCGCGCTCCTCTTCGGCGCCAGCTATCTCGTCGACGTGGACGTGCCGAACACCGACGCGCAGTCGACCCGGCTCTACTCGGCGGACGGCTCGCTCCTGGCCACGATTCACGCGGCGGTCAACCGGAGCGATGTACCACTGTCTGCAATGGCGCCTTCTCTGCGAACGGCGGTTGTGGCAATCGAGGACGCCCGCTTCTACGAACACGACGGCGTCGACGTTCGTGGGGTGGCACGCGCCATCGCGAACGACGTAGAAGCCGGCGGTTTCGCCGAAGGCGCGTCCACGATCACGCAGCAGTACGCCCGAACTGCCTTGCTCACGAACGAGAAGTCGATTTCGCGAAAGGCTCGTGAGGCCCTGATGGCTGTGCAACTCGAACGGAAGTACACCAAAGACGAGATTCTCGAGCGGTATCTCAATGCGGTGTACTTCGGCGCTGGTGCGTACGGCGCCCAGGCCGCCGCGCGTACCTACTTCGGCGTCGACGCGGGCGCGCTCGATCTTCCACAAAGCGCGCTGCTCGCCGGGTTGATCCAACAACCCGAGCGCCTCAGTCCCTTCACGAACGCGGACGGCGCGCGTCGCCGTCGAGACACCGTGATCGACCGTCTCATCGAAACCAAGAAGATCACACCCGAACAGGGAGCAACCGCCAAGGCACAGCAACTGCCGAATGCTCCGGCCACATCGACCAATCGCTATCCAGCCGGACATTTCGTCGAACAGGTCAAACAGTTCATCCTCGATGACGCACGGTTCGGCGAGACACGCCAGATGCGCGAGAAGTTGTTGTTCAGTGGCGGCCTCGACATCGAGACGACGCTCGACCCGGGCCAACAACTGGTAGCGCAAGGCTCGATCGACAAGATCCTGAATCGACCAGGATCCGACCCATCTTCCGCGCTCGTCTCGATCGAACCGTCGACGGGATACGTCAAGGCCTACGTCGGTGGACCGGACTTCTTCGGCACGACACCCTGGGCGAAGTACGACCTCGCCGGACTCGGACTACGCCAGCCCGGTTCGGCATTCAAGCCGTTCGTGCTGGCCGCGGCGTTGGAATCGGGCGTGCCCCTCGAAACGACGTTCGATGCTCCCGCCTCGATCGACATCCCCATGCCTGGGCAACCCCCGTGGCATGTCGAGAATTACGAGGAAGGCCCTGCCGGCGGCACGGTGACCCTCATCGATGCGACCGTGCGTTCCATCAACACCGTCTACGCGCAGCTCATCACCCAAATCGGCGCCGACGCGGTCACCGATCTCGCGACACGACTCGGTGTGCGCTCCAAGTTGGTGCCCTATCCCTCATCGGCCCTCGGTACCAATGGCGTGACCGTGCTCGACATGGCATCGGCATATGGCACGTTCGCCAACGACGGGACCCACAACGATCCCGTCTTCGTTACGAAGGTCACTCGCCGCGACGGCACCGTGCTCTACCAGGACTCACCGCAACGCACGCAGGTCCTTCCGGCGCAGACCGCGCGGACGGTCAACCACGTGCTCCAAGCCGTCGTCGAACGTGGCACAGCTCGAAACGCCAGGCTGGATCGTCCGGTCGCAGGAAAGACCGGAACCGCAGAGGAATGGCACGATGCGTGGTTCGTCGGTTACGTGCCTCAACTCGTGACCGCAGTGTGGGTCGGGTTCCCCCAGGACCAGCGAAGCATGACACCTCCGACGACGCGCATTCGCGTCACGGGCGGATCCTGGCCGGCACAAATCTGGAGGTCCTACGCCTCGGCGGTTCTGGCGAAGAGCTTGCCGGTCGCGTTCCCAAATCCGGAGACTGCGCCGACTACGACAACCACGCGCGCCACCGACCACCGCGCCACCGACCACCGCGCCACCGACCACGCGCGCCATAGCGATCACCCATCCAGCCAACGAGTTTGGGCCTCGAGGCGTGCCCTTGCAGCAAGGAGTTGCTCGGCGACCGGCCCAGGACCCGCGCCACCGGGCGACGTTCGACGCCGCACCGCCGCCCCCGGCTCGAACAGGGCGCGCGACTCGGGACCGAAGTTTGGATCTGCGACCACCAACTCGTCGAATGGCAGGTGTCGTTCCATGGACTGGCGCACCAGCCTGCCGACGATGGCGTGCGCCTCCCGGAAGGGCATACCGGCTCGAACGAGATCCTCGGCAAGGTCCGTGGCTGCCGAGGTCGGCGTGTCTGCGGCCTGCGACATGCGATCCTCGTCGAACTCGCAGGTGTCGAGCAGCCCATGCAACGCGCTCAGCGTCAGCGCACACGTGTCCAATGCGTCGAAAAGTGGTTCCTTGTCCTCCTGCAGATCGCGGTTGTACGCCAGCGGCAGCCCCTTGAGGGTGGCGAGAAATCCTGTGAGGTTTCCGATCAGGCGTCCGGCCTTTCCCCGCGCGAGTTCGGCAATGTCGGGATTCTTCTTCTGCGGCAACATCGATGAACCTGTCGAGTACGCGTCGGCCAGACGCAGGAACCCGAACTCCTCGCTCGCCCAGAGCACGATCTCCTCGCCCATCCGCGACAGGTGCACCTGGGTGAGGGACAACACGAACAGCGCCTCGGCAACAAAGTCGCGATCCGAAACAGCGTCAAGGGAGTTCTCGAATGCTTTCGCGAACCCGAGACGGTCGGCAACGAAAAGCGGATCGAGCGGCAAGCTCGACCCGGCGAGCGCACCCGCGCCAAGCGGGGAGCAATCCGCGCGGTACCAGTGCATCACGCCAGCGGTCCACATCGCGGGCAAGTGCCCAGAGGTGCGCCAGCAGGTGGTGCGCCAACAGCACCGGTTGCGCGCGTTGCAAATGGGTATATCCGGGAAGGTACCGATCCCCCGCCTCGCTCGCCAGACGCAACAGCACCTCCTGCAGCGCATGAATCCGAGCGACCTGCACTCGGCCTTCGCGCTTGAGGAACAGCCGTAGGTCCAGCGCCACTTGGTCGTTACGACTCCGACCGGTATGTACCTTCGCGCCGAGGGGACCCGCAATCTCGGTCAGTCGTCGCTCGATCGCTGTGTGTATGTCCTCGTCGGTCGGCGCGAAGCTGAACGTCCCCGCCGCCAGCTCCCGACCCACTTGCTCGAGCGCCGCGATGAGGAGCACGCGTTCGTCCGGTGTGAACAGGCCCACCGCAGCGAGCATCTCCACGTGCGCACGGGAGCCCTCGATGTCGTCGTCCGCCAGGCGACGATCGACCGGCAGGCTGACGGTGAACGCCAGCAACTCATCCGATGGAGCTTCCCCGAAGCGGCCATGCCACAACGGCTGCGCCGCAGGCTCGTGCGCGTCGGTCACTTTGCGCCGCCCTGTCGACGAGCCCAGGTCTCGACCGAGAGGCCCCAAAGGCGAACAAAACCCTCGGCGTCCTGATGACGGAACGCATCATCGGCTTCGTAGGTCGCCAGCTCGTAGTCATAGAGCGGCGCCACAGCACGACGACCGTTCGGGAAACAACGGCCTGGCTCGAGATGGAGACGAACCTCGCCGGTCACATGGCGCTGCGTCGACGTCATGAACGCGTCCAGCGCCTCGCGCAACGGCGAGAACCACAAGCCGTCATAGACGAGCTCCGCGTAACGACTCTCGAGGCGCGCCTTCTCACGCATGACATCACGTTCGACCGTGATGGATTCAAGATCGGCATGCGCGGCGATCAGCGCCAACGAACCAGGACACTCGTATGTCTCTCGGCTCTTGATCCCAATCCGGCGGTTCTCGACCATGTCGACTCGCCCGAAACCATAGGCACCGACGACTTCGTTGAGCGTCGCGAGCATCTCATGGACACCCAGCGAGACACCGTCGAGCGCTACGGGCGTACCCTCCTCGAAACGGATGATCAGATCGCGCCCCTCCGATGGGGCATCGGCCACGTCGCGCGTCATCTCATAGACGCCAAGCGGCGGCGCGACCCACGGGTCCTCCATTGCGCCGCATTCGATGGCACGTCCGACGAGATTCTCATCGACCGAGTACGGCTTTGCCTTGGTCACGGTGATCGGGATGTCGTGACGCTGCGCGTATTCGATGCAATCGTCTCGCGTCAGTCCCCAGACCCGTGCCGGAGCCAACACCTCCAGGTCCGGCGCAAGGGCTCGCGACGAAACCTCGAAGCGGACTTGATCGTTCCCCTTGCCCGTGCAGCCGTGCGCGATTGCATCGGCGCCAAACTGACGGGCTGCAGCAACGAGGTGCTTGACGATGACGGGCCGCGACAACGCAGACACCAACGGGTACTTGCCCTCATAGAGCGCATTGGCCCGCATTGCCGGCACGACATAGTCGTCGCAGTACTCGGCGCGAACGTCAACCACGACTGCCTCGAGCGCTCCCGCACCAAGCGCCCGTTCACGGATCGCGGTCCAGTCGTTGTCGGACATGTTGGGGTTCTGACCGACATCAGCGGCAAGCGCGATCACCTCTGCGCCCCACTCCTCCTGGATCCACTTCACTGCAACCGACGTGTCAAGACCGCCGGAGTATGCGAGCACTACCCGCTTCGCCATAGCTATTTCCTTCCAGGGTGTGAAGTGTCGAGAGCTTTGTCATACATCGAATCGACGGGGACAACAGGTCCCCAACGCCGCCGCAGCGTTCACAGACCAGCGAAGGATGCCAGCGTCGCCGCAACTCCTGCGCCACCGGCCTGTTCAGCGCACACGATGAGCACCGTGTCGTCACCGGCAACGGTACCGAGAACCTCCGGCAGGCCCGCGCGGTCGAGCGCGGAACCGATCACGTGCGCCGACCCGGGTGGTGTCCGAAGCACGACCAGATTCGCGCTACTCGTCACCTCGACGACGAATTCACCCATGACCCGACGAAGATGATCCTCGGGCGCCGGGCGTTCCTTGGAATGCTCCGGAATCGCGTAGGCCGTGGCACCACCGGGAATCCGAACCTTGAGTGCTCCCAACTCCTCGAGGTCCCGACTGACCGTTGCCTGCGTGGCGACCACACCCTCGGCGGCCAACAGCTCAACGAGCTGTACCTGGCTCGAGACTGCCTGCTCCTCGATCAACCGGCCGATGCGATGCTGGCGCTGCGGTTTGCCCAGGGTCATGTTCCTTACACCTCCTCGGTCACGAGCGCGGCCAACGCAGCGCGCGCCGCATGCATACGATTCTCGGCTTGTTGCCAGACCAGTGACCGCGGCCCATCGATCACCTCGGCAGCGACTTCCTGACCACGGTGCGCAGGTAGGCAATGCATGAAGACCGCGGCGGGATCGGCCGAGGCCATCAGATCGGTTGTGACTTCGTAACCGGCAAAAGCAGCGGCCCGCTGTACCGCCTCGGCCTCGTCTCCCATCGAGATCCACACGTCCGTGTAGACCGCGTCGGCGCCGCGCACAGCATCGACAACGTCAGGCTGCAGTTCGATCGACGCCCCAAGGTTCGCTGCGCGATCGACCACTGCGTCATCAAGCTCATATCCGGCGGGTGAGGCAACGATGAACTCCACGCCGGTGAGCGCACACGCGAAGGCCAACGATGCCGCAACGTTGTTACCGTCACCGACATAAGCAAGACGACGACCTTCCAAGCGCCCGAAATGCTCCTGCAGCGTCAAGAAGTCCGCAAGGGCCTGGCACGGGTGCGCACGGTCGGACAACAGGTTCACGACTGGTATATCGACCGTCGAGGCCATCACCTCCAGGACGGAATGGTCAAAGACACGCGCGCCGATCACCGAACAAAACGCCGCGAACGTGCGCGCCACATCGGCAACCGTCTCGCGGACGCCCATTTGCACTTCTTCGGGACGGATGTAGATCGGATGACCACCGAGGCCCAGGACTGCCATCTCCGTGGAGATCCGCGTGCGCGCAGAAGGCTTCTCGAAGAGCAGGGCCACACCCTTACCGGCAAGGACCTGCGGCGGCGGCGTTGCCTTCCAGCGTTGCGCGTCATCCAAGATCGAACAGAATCCTGCCTTGTCGAGATCGTCGACCTCGAGGAGCGTGCGGTCGCCGGTTTCACAGTGACTCCAATACTCTCGTCAGAATCGCGACCGCCGCGTCGATCTCTTCGTCGGACACCAGCAATGAGGGAGCGAACCGCAACGCCGTCGGTGTCACCGCGTTGACGACAAGGCCCCTTCGCAAGACACTCGTCGGCGACAACCTTGGCGTCGATTCCCGCGCTGAGTTCGGCAGCGAGCAACAGGCCAAGGCCACGCACTTCGACAACGTGAGGCACCGCGGCCAGAGAAGCCGCCAGACGCCGACCTGCAAGCGCTGCGCGTGCAGGAGCGTCGATCGCTTCCATGACGTCGAGCACGGCCAGCGCAGCGCGGCTCGCGAGCGGTTGCCCGCCGAACGTCGAACCATGGTCACCCCGACGAAAGGCTGCTGCGACCTCCTCGCGCGCCCAACACGCGCCGATCGGCATACCGTTGCCGAGGGCTTTGGCCAACGTCACGATATCCGGAGCGATACGGACATCCTCGGTGTCGTGATGTTCATAGCCGAACCATCGACCGGTACGCGCGAGGCCGGTCTGCACCTCGTCGATGATCAGGAGGACCTCATGTTCATCGCACAACTGCCGGACGGCGCCGAGGTATCCCTGCGGCATCACGTTCAATCCGCCTTCACCTTGGATCGTCTCGAGCAGAACTGCGCAGACGCGCTCATCGAGTGCGGCGCCGAGCGCTTCGGTGTCAGCGAACGCGACATGACGAAACCCCGACGGAAGCGGTTGAAACGCCTCGTGTTTGCCAGGTTGGCCTGTCGCGGCAAGCGTCGTCAGCGTGCGACCGTGAAATGACCCATATGCGGCGACGACGTGGTAACGCTCGGGGCCGCCACGCGATTGGCCGTAACGACGCGCGAGTTTGATCGCGCACTCGTTCGCCTCGGCGCCCGAATTGGAGAAGAACACTCGTCCCCCACCACCGAGTCGCGCATCCAACCGTGCCGCAAGACGTGGCTGCAGATCGTTGTAATACAGGTTCGAAACGTGCAGCAAGGTTCGCGCCTGATCCGCGATGGCGTCGGAAATTGCCGGGTGTGCGTGACCGAGCGATACGACGGCGAGGCCGCCGAGGAAGTCGAGGTATTCACGGCCTGCGGTGTCGTAGAGCTTCGTCCCCTCTCCCCGGACGAATGCCACGGGAAGGCGCGCATAGGTAGCCATGACGTGCGCATCGTCGAAGGCCTGTAGCTCGCGGAACAGCGTGTCCTGCTGGCTCATCACAACGCACCAGACGCGGATTTCGATGGGGTCGGAGATGGCGTTGAAGATGGCGTCGTTGTCGCAGCACGCGCCGCATGGATCATGGTGCCAACGCCCTCACGGGTGAAGAACTCCAACAGCAGCGCGTGCGGGACGCGACCGTCCAAGATGTGCGTCCGCGCGACCCCGCCACGCAATGCCGCGACACAAGAGCGGGCTTTGGGGATCATGCCGTCGCCCAGTACAGCCGTGCCGATCAGCGCTTCGAGTTCGCCAACCTCGAGGCGCGAGATCAGGGTCGACTCATCCGGCCATGTGCGCAACAGACCGGGAACGTTCGTGAGGTACACGAGCTTCTCCGCACCGAGCGCAACCGCAATTGCTGCGGCGACCGCGTCGGCATTGATGTTGTAGGCCTGTCCCGCCGCGTCGACAGCGACGGTCGCGATGACTGGTATGAGCTCCTCGGCCAGCAGCTTCTGCACGATCGACGGATCGACAGCGTCAATATCGCCGACGAAGCCCAACTCCGGATCCGATGCGATCGCACGCAGCATGCCCGCGTCCTCGCCGGAGAGCCCCACGGCATAGGAGCCATGACGATTGAGGGCCGCGACGATCTCCCGATTGACCTTGCCCACCAGTGCCATCCGGACGATGTCGATGGTCTCGGCGTCGGTGATGCGACGACCTTCGACAAACTCGGGCTCCTTGCCGAGGCGTCGCATCAATTCGGAGATCTGGGGACCGCCGCCGTGGACCACCACCGGGTTGAGACCGACGAGCCGCATCAGGACCACATCGGCTGCGAACAGGTCCGCCAATGCCGGGTCGTCCATGGCGTGACCGCCGTACTTGATCACAACGGTCTTGCCCTGAAACTCTCGGAGGTACGGCAGAGCCTCTGCAAGCACCCCGGCTTTGGCCATCAAATCCTCGGTCGTCATGACGTCCCCAGGTTCTCGTCGACGTAGGCGTGCGTCAGGTCGGAGAACAGGATCGATGCCTGCTCGTCACCGGTATGCAGATCGCACGAGATTTCGATGTCACGTCCCTGCATCGAATGCGCGAGGGCTTCGACGTCGTGGGTTGCTGCAACACCGTGCTCACAGACACGTATGCCGTTGTAGGTGATGTCGACCTGTTCGGGGTCGAACTCCGCGCCACTGGCGCCGACCTCGGACAGGACGCGGCCCCAATACGGATCGCTGCCGTACAACGAGCACTGCACGAGCTGGCTCGTCGCGACCTGGCGCGCCGCGCGTCGTGCATCGTCATGGGTCCGGGCTCCGGAAATCGTGATGCGAGCCCGTTTCGTTGCGCCTTCGGCGTCGGAGATCATCTGCTCGGCGAGGCTTCGACACACCGCGCCGAGCCCCTCGGCAAAGACCGCGAAGTCCGGATCCTGACGCGTGAGAGACGTCATTGCCTGCGACGCCGTTCGCGAGGACCAGCACCGTGTCGTTCGTACTCATGCAGCCATCGACACTGATCTCGTTGAACGACCCTTGCACAGCGAGTCCGAGCGCCTCACGCAGCGCTTCGGCATCGATCGCGACATCAGTGGTGACAACCGACAGCATGGTTGCCATCGCAGGCTCGAGCATTGCCGCGCCCTTTGCCATTCCGCCGATGGTGGCGACGCGAGCACCGCTCAACTCGATGCGGACCGTCGCCTCCTTGCGAACGGTGTCCGTTGTCAAGATCGCGTCCGCGGCTGCCGATGCGCCGGGCGCATCGGCACTGAGTGCCCCAGCGAGCGCAGGCACACCGGACTCGATCGGGCTCATGATCATGGGAATGCCGATCAGCCCCGTCGAACACACCAGGACATCCTCGGTTGCGCAGCCAAGCGCCTGTGCAGTCAACGCACACATCCGGCGAGCGTCATTGCGCCCTTTGGCCCCCGTCGCTGCGTTGGCGTTGCCCGAGTTGAGTATCACCGCCACGGCTCGTCCGTCACGAAGGTGCTCGTGGCTGACCTGCACGGGCGCCGCCTGCACGCGGTTCGTCGTGAACACACCCGCCGCTGTCGCGGGCGCTCGTGAGGTGGTGGCAACCATCGCAAGATCTGCCGCACCGCCTGACCTTGATCCCGCAGGCCAAACCGCCGGCTTCGAATCCCGCCGCGGAGGTCACACTCATGGCCACATCCCAACAGCACTGAGACCCTGTGACTCAACGAGTCCGAGGAGCAAGTTCGCGCACTGCAGCGCCTGCCCCGCCGCTCCCTTGGTCAGGTTGTCGATCACACCGATCGCCAAAACCGTGTTCGTTCGCTCATCGAAGCGCACCGTGACATGCGCAGCGTTCGAGGTCGTCGCGGCCTTCGTCGCAGGAGGTTCATCGACCACCAGAACAAATGGCTCGGCTGCATAGAAGTCCCGGTAATGCGCGAGCAGCGCTGTGGTCGAGAGGCCGCTCGCCGCAGGGCGCGCCGTGCACGTTGCATGGATGCCGCGAACCATCGGCACGAGGTGCGGCGTGAACAGCGCCTGCACGGGCGCTCGCTTCGCCGCCTGCAACTCGGTGAGCACCATCTCGATCTCTGCGGTGTGACGATGCGTGAGCAGGCCATAGGCACTCACAGAGGCATCGGCCTCGGCGAACAAGCTCGCCACCTTCGGGCTCCGACCGGCTCCGGAAACCCCTGAGCACGCGTTCACGACGACTCCCGTCGACTCGATCACACCGGCGGCAACGAGTGGCGCCAACGCAAGGATCGCAGCCGTCGGATAACAGCCCGGCGCCGCGACATGAGAACTCTCGATGATCTCATCACGCAAGAGTTCCGGAAGTCCATATGCGAAGGAATCGAGCAACGCTGGGCGCCGAGTGCGCCACGCCATACCACTGCTCGTAGGAGGCGGCGGGAAGCCGGAAGTCAGCGCCAAGATCGACGATGTGCGCAACCCTCGCCGCCAGCCCTGGGACGACCCGTTGAGACTCGCCGTGCGGCAGCCCAACGAAGACCAGATCCAGACCTGCGAGGTCATCATCGTCGTAGGCCGAGAACACCAATTCGGGATAGGCGCCGCGTAGGGACGGGAACAGCGTCGCAACCGGAACGCCCGCATTGCGCTCGGCCGTCGCCACGACGACGTCGAGGTCGCTATGACCAGCGAGAAGCCGCAGGAGTTCAGCCCCCGTATACCCCGAGCCTCCGACGATCCCCACTTGGTATGCCATTTCCGCACTATACAGCGTTTTGCATATTCATGCAACCATGTTCTCGTGCCAATTGGCTACCGCTGGCTGCCCATACAGGCACCAAACCGCATGCCGATTCGGAGCTGCACCGGGGTGTGGCCGAGGACCGCTCGATCAGGTGCGAAGAAGGCCGCCGTGTCGCTCCGCCAACCGCGTCGATGCACCGGCCGCGTGCCTCCGCGACCTCCGCATCGGTCAAGGTTCGGTCCGGCGCGCGAAACCGTAGAGCGAAGGCGAGGCTTCGCCGACCAGGGCCGAGAGACGTCGGAGCGGAACTCGTCGAAACACCGAACGGACTCGACAAGGTCGGGAACCGCCAATCGCAGCGTTGTCGCCACAGCATCGGCTGCAACCGCCTCGTCCAAGACGAACGCCAAGTCGACAGACGATCCCGGATAACGCGACGGCGCCACAAAAGTACGGTCCTGGCGCCTGCCTTCGAGCAGATCGCCAAGTTCGATCTCGGCGAGCACGACAGGCCCGTCGAGGTGGTAACGCCGCAGGGTCGTCGGATCCAATTCACCGACAGCGCCGACAACCTCCCCATCGACGAGCACCTCGACGGTGCGAGTCGGGTGGAATCCCGGCACTGCCGCTCCCGATGGTGCGGCCTGGAACTCCGTATCAGCGAGACCGAGTGCAGCGATGAGGGCACGCACGGTATCCATCGCGTCGTACACGTCGACGAATCGGCTCGATTCCACCGGCGTCCTCGTGACCATACCCACGCGCATCCATGCAAGGCGTTCACACTCGACCGGAAGCAACGCTCCACCGACCGGCGGGTAGAACACCGTGCCCATTTCGAAAAGACTCAACGAGGTGATGCCGTAGCCCGCGTTGTCAGCCGCAGCACGCAGCAAGCCGGGCCTCAAAGAGGGACGCAACACCGACTCTTCGGCACGCAAGGGATTCGCGGCCTCGACAACGTGCTCGGTTGACAAACCAACCTTGTCGAGATCCTCCGGAGCCAACAACGACAGCGTGTGGGCCTCGCAATACCCAAGACCGACCAGGACATCGGCGATGAGGCGACGTTCGCGTTGGCGGGACGTGAGAAATCCAGGATGGTGCGACGTGTCGGGAAGCGTGCGCGGCAGGCGGTCGAGGCCGATTCGGCGCGCGACCTCTTCGATGAGGTCGATTTCGCGCACGAGGTCAGGACGAGAGGTAGGCACCACCGCCTCGATCTCGGTCCCGGCAATCCCAACCGCGCACTCGATACCGAGTGGCTCCAACGCGTCGAGCACTTCGTCGGTTGTTGCTTGCAGACCGAGGATCGCGCCGATTCGCGCCGTACGAACGGTGATGCGCTCACGTTCGCGGGGTACGGGATACACATCGACGTGACCAGGAGTCACCAGCGCGCCGGCAACGGAGACGAGCAGTTCCACGGCACGATCCGCTCCCGAAACACAACCGTCGGGATCGACACCACGTTCGAAGCGACTGCTCGCCTCGGACCGTAATCCCAAGCGTTTCGAGCTCTTCGAGATCCCGGCTGCGTCAAACGACGCCGACTCCAACAGGATCTCCGTGGTATCTCGCCGACACCTCAGCGTCAGCCGCGCCCATGATGCCCGCAATGGCCTGCGGTCGACGCTCACCGTCGCAGATCAGCAAATCCTCTGCGGTCAGGGTACGCACGACTCCGTCGAGCGTGACGATCGTCTCGCCATCCTGGGCCATCCGCACGATAAGCCCGCGCCCGGCGAGTTTTCCCAGGTCGAATGCATGCAGCGGCCGACACCGTTCGAGCATGACGTAGTTGGTGACGTCGACGACATTGGAGATCGAGCGCATACCCGCAAGCGTCAGGCGCCGCACCATCCACGCAGGCGACGGACCCATCGTCACACTTGCGACGCGACCGACGAAGCGGTCACATCGTTCCGCCGCCTCGACAACAATCTCCACGCCGCCCAGGCCGCCATCCGCAGGCCTTTCGGGACTTGCAGGCGGCTCCGGCAAGACAAACGCGAGCTTGAAATGCGCCGCAAGTTCACGCGCCAGCCCGACAATGGACATCGCGTCGGGGCGGTTCGCCGTGATCGAGAGATCGAAGATGACGTCGTCGAGACCGAGCGCGCTCCGCAGGTCGATCCCCAGCTCGGTCGCGGCATCGAGGGCCATGATGCCCCCGTGATCCTCGGTCAGGCCGAGTTCGCGGCCCGAGCACAACATCCCGTCGGAGTACACACCCCGGATCTTGCGGCGTTCGAGCTGAAAGCCTCCCGGCAAGGACGCCCCGGCCGAAGCGAAGGGGACCACCATCCCAACCTCGATATTCGGCGCGCCGCACACCACCTGGGTCGTTCCCGAGCCGTAATCGACTTCTGCGAGCTGCAACCTGTCTGCACCGGGATGCGCAACGATGTCCACGATCTTGGCGACCCGCACGCCCTGGATCTCACGACCTGGCTCGTCGATCGCCTCGACCTCGAATCCGAGTTGATCGAGCGCCGCGGCGATCTCGCGTGGATCCGCATCAAGCGGCGTGAAATCCTGCATCCATGACAACGGGGCGCGCATCGTAGGGCTCTCAGTACTGCTCGAGGAAACGGAGGTCGTTGTCGAAGAACGTACGAATCGGGCTGACGCCATGCTTGATCATCGCCATGCGCTCGAGACCGAATCCGAACGCAAATCCCGAGACCTCCTCGGGGTCGTAGCCAACCGCGACAAAGACATTGGGATCGACCATTCCGCAACCGCCGAGCTCGATCCATCCCGTGTGCGAGCAGACACGGCAGCCGACTCCATCGCAGAAGGCGCAGCCGACGGCGAACTCCGCCGACGGTTCGGTGAAGGGGAAGTAACTCGGCAGCAGTCGCGTCGGGATGCGCTTTCCGAAGTACGCGCTCGTGAACGCCTCGATCGTGCCGACCAAATCGCTCATCGTGATACCCGGCGCGACAGCCAGGCCTTCGAGCTGATGGAAGACCGGAGAGTGCCGCGCATCGAGGGTCTCATTGCGATAGGTGCGACCTGGGGCGACCACAAAGATGGGCGGCGTGCGCTCCTGCATGACACGGATCTGCACCGGCGAGGTGTGCGTACGCAGCAACACCTGCTCGGGACGACCGAGCTTCACATAGAGCGTGTCCTGCATTGCACGGGCAGGGTGCGCCGGCGGGAAATTCAATGCCTCGAAGTTGTGCCAGTCGTCTTCGACCTCGGGACCCTCGGCGACCTGGTAGCCGAGGCCGACGAAAATGTCTTCAAGCTCGCGCTGCACCTGCGTCACCAGGTGCAGGTGCCCGCGCACCACACCGTGCGTTCCGAGGGTGAGATCCAGTCGTTCGCGTTCGAGTTGTGCACCGGCATCGAGCACCATGAGCACGCTGCGGCGAGCATCGATGAGCTCTTCCACTCGGCTGCGGTAGGCGCCGACGGCCTTGCCAACCTCGGGGCGTTCCTTCTGATCGAAGGATCTTGATGACTTCGTTCACCGACGCCATCGGCGATCGCCTGCCGATGAGCTCGCGTTCCAAGGCGGCGAGCTCATCGAGGTTCGCAGCTGTCGGAACCTGCTCCTCGGCACGCTCGAGTCCGGCTGCCAGCGCCGCACGCGCCTCGCCGATATTCGTCGGCGATTCGTCGCTCACCGGAGCTCCCCGTCGGGATCGCGTGATCCGCCGCGCGCCTGTCGACTGGATTCGAAAGCACAAGATCGTCGCTGCCATTGCCACGTTGATCGATTCCAAACTGCCCGCCATCGGAATCGTGATGACCTCATCGACAGGAAGGTCCCGATCGAGACCGCGGGCCTCGTTGCCGAATACCAGGGCAACCGGGCCGGTGAGATCGACCGTGTCGTAGGTCCGTCCACCGCTCACGCGTGCTGCGAGCCTTCTCCGCCCCTGAGCACCAAGCGCCTCGAGCACTTCCACGGGGTCGTCAGCCTCCATGACAGACACGCCGAACATCGCGCCGGCTGACGCCCGAACGACCTTCGGATTATACGGGTCGACCGACCCGCCGCAGAAGACTACCCCCGCCATACCGGCAGCCTCGGCGCTTCGCAACATCGTGCCGGCGTTGCCAGGATCGGCAACCTGGACACAGACGAGAACCGGACGATCCAAGGCCGATCCCTCGAAATCCGCAATCGCGTGTGCACGCAAGGGCGCCACCGCCAGAATCGGCTGCGGGGTCACGGTGGTCCCCACCTTCTCGAGCACGCCCTCTCGAAGTTCGAACGTGTCGATTCCGCGGGCGTGGATGCGTTCGTGCAACGCCGGGAATGCCACCGTGGCCGATGGCCCGAAATACACCGCTTCGAGCACCGCGTCACGGTCGAGAGCCGCCTCGATCGCATGCGGACCTTCGACCACGAAGGCGCCCTCACCGCGCCGTGCAGCACGATCGCGCAGCATCGCCTTGAGTCGGCGCGCGAGCGGGTGGCGGCCCCCTATGAGAAAGTCGTCGCGCATGTCGTGTGTGCCGCTTGGGCGGCAATCGGTCAGCGGTGCCCGGCGAACGGCTGTCGGTCAGCAGCGATCAGGCGGCTTCGAGCGCAGTCCGGGCCGTTGCGACCAGCGCGCCGAATGCGGCGCCGTCGCGTACCGCGAGGTCGGCGAGGACCTTGCGATCGACCTCGACCTCGGCTGCCTTCAATCCCGCTATGAACTGCGAATACGCAATGCCGTTCTCGCGACACGCCGCGTTGATACGGACAATCCACAAACGGCGGAACTCACCCTTGCGTGCCCGGCGGTCCCGGTAGGCGTAACGCAGGGAGTGCATGACCTGCTCATTGGCCTTCCGGAAGTGCCGGCTGCGCGCTCCGGTGTAGCCCTTTGCCTCATCGAGAACCTTGCGGCGGTTCTTCTTGCCGTTGACGGAACGCTTGACTCGTGCCATGACGATGAACTCTCCTGAAGGATACGGGGACCGAGGTCGGAGCCGGGGTTAGATCCCGAGCATCCGCTCGACGTGCTTCTTGTCGCCGCCGGTCACCTCGGCGCCGCGACCCAACCGACGGGTCCGCTTGCTCGACTTCTTCTCCAGCAGGTGCGCGCGGAATGCCTTACGGCGGCGAATCTTGCCGGTTCCGGTGACCTTGAAACGCTTGGCCGCGCCGCGGTGGGTCTTCATCTTAGGCATCAGGTTGCTCCGGTTGCGCCCGTCACCTCGACGGACGCTGTCTCTGTGGCTGCTGTGTCGGTTGTTGCATTCGTTGCTGTGTTGGCTGCGGTGCTGGTTGCGGAATCGGTCGGTGGGTGCGAGATCCCGTCGGGTGTCGTACCGGCGACAGGAGGCACGACGGCCGCTCGGGACGGCGCCGTCGGCGCAGGCGCTTTCGGCTTCTTGGTCGGGGGCTTCTTCGTCGGGCTCAACACCATGATCATGTTGCGACCATCCTGCTTCGGCGCCGACTCGACGATCGAACCTTCCGCCACGTCCTCGGCGACCCGGTTCAGAATCTTCAGACCAAGCTCCGGATGGGCCATCTCGCGCCCTCGAAACATGATCGTCAGCTTGACTTTCGACCCTTCTTCGAGGAACCGCTCCACATGCTTCATCTTGGTCGTGTAGTCATGCTCATCGATTTTGGGACGAAACTTCATCTCTTTGGTCACGACGTTGGTCGTCTTACGGCGTGATTCCTTGCGCCGCTGCTCCTGGTCGTACTTGTACTTGCCGAAATCCATGATTCGACAAACCGGAGGGTTGGCGTTCGGCGCGACCTCAACCAGATCGAGCTCCTGCTCCCGGGCAAGGTTGAGCGCTTCGGGTAATGGCCTGACCCCGAGCCGCTCACCTTCGGCAGAGACGAGGAAGACCTCGCGTGCCCGAATGCGGTCGTTGATCCTGGCGTCAGTTGCGGCGATGAGCACCACTCCTTGGTTGTGGACCGTCGCCGGACGCGCCGACGGCGGACACGGGAAGCGTCCGCCGTCAAGCCGGCTTGGCGCCGACGGTGACCACGGACCTGGCGCGCCGACCCTGCAAGTGCTTCAGCAATCCTTGGCTCATCGCCGAGAACTGCAGTGAAGCGGTGTCGTAGGGTTGCGGCCAGGTGGGGCTCGTGGTGTGCGAGACGCTCCCCGCAGACCAAACCCACTTCCCAATTCGAATGTCGAGGAAGGTTACCAAGCGTGAGCGGACTTTGGACACCTGGCGGCGAAAATGTCCCATCCAATGCTTCTCCGGAGGTCGAGCTCGGCGAGCGACCCCTGACCGAGGAAGAACGTGTCGCTTCCGAGGAATTCGCTGCCATGCGGGAGGAATTGGCCCGGACGGCCGTTCTCGACATGGTTGCGAACCATGTCGTCGGCCTGTGGCAACTCGCGGTGCTGCACCTCGGTCTGGACGGAGAACGCCCACCGAACCTGGCAGAAGCCGCCCTCGCAGTGGATGCAATGGGAGCCCTCGTCGAAGGCCTCGGGCCCAAGTTGGCTGACCACGAAACGACCCTGCGTGAAGCCTTGGCGCAGTTGCGGCTTGCTTACGTCCAGGTCAACCAGATCGTCAACGCAGACGCTGGGAACGACTAACGCTGGGACCACGATCGCCCGTCTGTCCCATTCACCGACCGCCGAGGTCGATCTCGAACATCGTCGGCCAGAGCTTGCCGGTGACCCAGAGCCGCGTTGGAGGGTCACCCGGCCGATGGGCGATGCCATTGGCAACCTCCGAACCCGCGAACTTCGCCGCCGCCAACGACCTGAGGCGACCGACGTTCAGCACCCCCGTCACCCTGCCCGTCGCAAGCTCGATTCGGACGATCTCGTCGGTCGGCCAGACATTCGCCCACACCACGCCCTCGACGACCTCCAGCTCGTTGAGCCCGACAACCGGCATACCATCGCTCGTGACCTTCAGGGTCTTGGTCACAGCGAAGGTTCTCGGATCGCGAAGCGTCAGTTCTGCGGAGCCATTCGACATGACCAGCTGCTTGCGCGACGGGTCGAAACCCAGACCCCACCCTTCGTTCGCATAGTGCAGCTCACCAGTGCGAACGAACGACTCCGCGTCGTACTGATAGGCGACGCCCTGTTGGTACGTGAGCTGCACGAGACGATCACCAGCGCGGGCAAGTCCTTCGCCGTAGTCATCGGGTCGGAGCTTGACTCGAGTTCGCACCTCACCGGTCTCCAACGTGAGCGACCGCAGCTCGCTGTGCTGGAAACGCCCGGTGCTTTCGAGCAGGCCGGCACGACTCTCGAAGAGCAGACCTTCGGTCCAGGCGCCCGTGTCATGTGGCCGGCGCGATCCGATGGTGTACGAAAGTACGACCGGCTTACCCGCCGCCGTTGGGGATGTGCGCGACGAGGGCACACCTGTGCGGGACCGTTCGGTGTCCGGCGCCGCATCACAGGCACGCAGACCGAGCGCTCCACCGATGACGAGCACCACCGCGACGACAAGGGCGACGGCGACGATCGGTGAACGTGAACGTGTCACTGCACCCGAATCGCCGCGGCTTCCCATCGACCGGCGAGTCCGGGCGTTCGCAGAAACGACACCCTCGCGCCGAGGGCGATGGTGCGTGACCCATCCGCGATCTGGGTGCAGTGAAATGCCACGCGGACTTCGGGATCATCGGCGATGCCCGTATCGCCGGTGTGCAGAGGATCCATGGCGAGCGTGATCTCGCCGAGGCCACGCTGCTCGTCGAACCGCGTGACCGTTCCCTCGAGGCGCGTCGCCATGAACGAAGCTACCTCAGTGCACGATCTTGGAAATCGGCAGCTCGATGATGTCGGTCGCTCCGGCCTCGCTCAGCGCCGGAATCAAGATGTTGATCTCCGCCTTTGCGACAACGGTCTCGACCGCATAGGAATCTCCCCCGAAGAGCTTTGACACCGTGGGCGACTTCAATGCCGGAAGCAGCGCGATCACCGAGTCGAGCCCGGAACCGTCGACGTTGAGCTTGACCAGCACGCGCCCACGCGCTTCGAGCACGCCCGTCAAAAGGGTACGGAGTTGCTCCATCGCCCGGCGCTTTTCGGGATTGCGGTAGGCCTCGCGGTTCGCAATCAGCTCCGTGTGCGAGACGAGCACCGTGTCCACGACGCGCAGTCCCGCGGCACGCAGCGCGCGACCGGTCTCGGTGATCTCCACGACGGCGTCGGCGATCTCGGGGACCTTGGCCTCCGTCGCGCCGTATGACAGGCTGACTTCGGCATCGACGCCATGTTCGGCGAGGTACCGACGCGTTGACTCGACGTACTCGGTGTGCACCCTGACACCGGCAGGCAAGTCCTCGACGCGACGGACCGGCGAGTCCTGCGCCACGGCAAGGACCAGCTTGATCGGACGAGCAGTCGCCTTGGAGTAATGCAACTGGGCGAGCGTCTCGACATCGCTTCCCGTTTCGGCAATCCAGTCGCGGCCGGTGACCCCGATATCGAAGAGGCCGTCGGCGACGTATCGCGGGATCTCCTGGGGTCGGAGAATCCGCACGTCCGCAATTCGCGGATCATCGATCGACGCCCGATAGTCGACGTCCGAGAATCGCGACACCGAAAGGTCGGCTTCCTCGAAAAGCTGGAGCGTCGCACGTTCGAGCGAACCCTTGGGCAACACCAAACGCAACATCAGTCGGGTCTCTTTCCCAGGCGATCGAGCAAGGCGACCATCTCGATGGCACCCAGGCCCGCTTCGAATCCCTTGTTGTCATCTCCCGGGCCGCAACGCGCCTGAGCCTGTTCGAGCGAGTTCGTCGTCAAGACCCCGAAAATCACGGGAATGCCGCTGTCGAGCGCAACGCGCGCCAGGCCGGTCGCGCACTCACCCGCCACGAACTCGAAATGTGGCGTGTCCCCACGGATCACCGCTCCCAAACAGATCACCGCGTCCACCTGGCCCGAAACGGCGAGGCGTTGCGCCACGAGCGGCATCTCGAATGCGCCAGGTACCCAGTACTCGCTCGACGCATCATCGGGAGCGCCTCGCTCGCGCAGCGCACGGCGCGCACCCTCGACAAGTGGTTCGGTGATGTGACGATTGAACCTGCCTGCGATGATCGCTACGCGCATACCTGTTGCGTCGAGCTCGCCGACGTATGCGTCGTAACTACCCATTACGCTCCTTCGACACTTGCTTCCTCGACGTCGAGGAGATGGCCGAGCTTGGCCTGCTTCGCCCGGAGGTAGGCGATGTTCTCGGTGGTCGGCACCGTTGCCAGTGGGACCCGCTCCACGATCTCCAGACCGTAGCCGTCGATGCCGCCGTACTTTGCGGGATTATTGGTCATCAGCCGCATCGTCGT
The DNA here is from genome assembly GCA_963785035.1 of uncultured Acidimicrobiia bacterium. Taxonomy (GTDB): domain Bacteria; phylum Actinomycetota; class Acidimicrobiia; order IMCC26256; family CAWATG01; genus CAWATG01. Next base: position 468,624 of record CAWATG010000011.1, on the reverse strand, counting down.
CACACCGAGGTCCACCAGGATCTGTGAACCGATCCCGTACTCCCGGGAGTCGACGGGCAGCCCCAAATCCTCATTGGCCTCGACGGTATCGCGACCCTGATCCTGGAGGTGGTAGGCCCGGAGCTTGTGACCGAGGCCGATACCACGACCCTCATGGCCACGAAGGTAAACGACAACGCCCTTCGCTCTCGGCTGCCACCCGCTCCATTGCCAGGTCGAGTTGCGGACCACAGTCACACCGCAATGACCCGAACACGTCGCCGGTCAGGCATTCGGAGTGAACACGGACGAGAACATCCGACTTGCCCCTGACGTCGCCTCGCACAAACGCGATGTGTTCGGCGCCGTCGATCAGCGAACGAAAGACGTACGCGGTGAACGTTCCGTATTGCGTTGGAATGCGCGCCTCGGACACGCGTTCGACGAGCTTCTCGCGACGACTGCGGTAGCGAATGAGGTCTGCGATCGAGATCATCACGAGCCCGTGCTCGTCGGCAAAAGCCCTGAGCCCCTCGACTCGCATCATCGTGCCATCGTCATTCACGATCTCGGCCAGTACACCCGCAGGCCGCAGACGACTCATTCGCGCCAGGTCGACGCCCGCCTCGGTGTGTCCCGCGCGCTTGAGCACACCGCCTTCGCGAGCACGCAACGGGAAGATGTGGCCTGGGCGCGCAAGGTCACCGGGCTGTGACGCCGGGTCAGCCAGAGTCAGGACTGTTTGCGCACGATCGGCCGCGGAGATTCCGGTACTCACGCCGGTGACGGCGTCGACCGAAACGGTGAACGCCGTCCGCTGGCCTTCGGTGTTGTCCCCTCCTGCGACCATGAGCGGTAGCCGCAGATCGTCGAGACGCTCGCCGGTGAGTGGCACACAGATCACACCACTGGTGTACCGAATGAAAAACGCCATCGCCTCAGGTGTGATCTTCTCGGCAGCCATGATGAGGTCGCCTTCGTTCTCGCGGTCTTCATCATCGACCACGACCACGATCTCGCCTCGAGCAATTGCCCCGAGTGCGGCTTCGATCCCGTCGAAGTGCATGTCAGTTCCTCTCCGAAGGCCGGCCCAATGCCAGCGCAACCGTGGTGAGCGATGTTCCAACCAGCAACCGCTCGACGTACTTTGCCAACGTGTCGACCTCGATGTTGAGCCGCGAGCCGACTCCTCGACGACCCAACGTCGTGACAGCCTGGGTGTGAGGAATTACCGCAATGGTGACAGCGACCGTTGCTTCGCCGCCGATCGGGTCCCCGACGCGAGCAACCGTCAGGCTGATCCCGTCAATGGCAATCGAGCCCTTCTCCACCACGTAGCGGGCCAGCTCGGATGGGATCGCCACCACGATCCGGGCCGAACCGTCTGCCTCGCGGCTCAGCTCGGTGATGACGCCGACCCCGTCGATGTGACCCGTCACGATATGGCCACCGAGACGATCGGCCAGGCGCACAGGGCGTTCCAGATTCACGGCATCACCGACCGACAAATCGCCGAGTGTCGTGCGTGCCATCGTCTCGATCACCGCATCGGCCGCCCAGTGTCGCTCCCCGAGCTCAACGACCGTGAGGCAACATCCGTTGAGGGCAATGGAAGCGCCCAGGGACGGCGTCCTCCAAAACCACCGCAGCGTCGATCACGAATCGCGCTCCACCCTCGATGGGTTCGATCGTCCGAATTCGTCCCGTCTCCTCGACAATCCCTGTGAACATCAGCGGCCTACCGCTCCCGCCACGCGCTCGGACTCAACGCACTCGGACTCAACGCTCGCACGGGCTGAATTCCACACGCAGATCGGACCCGACCTGTCTGACATCGGTGAACGCGAAGCGCGATGCATCGGCCATGCTCGTCGGACCCTCGACGTCGAACGCCGGCATGCCGTGACGGCCCAAGACCGTCGGCGCGACATATGCGACCACCCGGTCGACGAGGCCGGCGTCGAACAGCGCCCCGTGTAACGACGGGCCGCCTTCGACCATCGCCTGCAACACCGAACGTGCGCCCAAGCACGCCAACATCTCCGTGAGTTCAACTCCTGTACCGGTGCTCGATGGGCTCACGACCTCGACCACAGCGCCCGTCGCACGCCACGCATCCGCGGCGCTCGGGGCACAGTGCTCGGTCGTGATGACCAAGGTCGGCGCCAACGTCATGTCGAAGAGCGGTCCGATCGCCGGTACACGGCCCCGGGCATCGAGCAACACCCGCAATGGCGCCGCCGAAGCCGGCGGTGCGCCATTCGCGTGCTCACGGCTACGAACGGTCAGGCGAGGCCGGTCGCGAAGCGCCGTGCCGGCGCCGACGACAACCGCTTGCGAATCGGCTCGGAGCCCGTGTGCATCCGCGCGGGCGGGTGTATCGGTGATCCACTGCGACGAGCCGTCACGGGCCGCGCTTCGGGCATCGAAGCTCATAGCGGTCTTGACGAGGCACCACGCGCGCCCCGTCGAACGGTGATGGAGATACGGGGCAAGGTCCAGCGCAACCCCTGCTGCTTCGCTGCCCAGCGCAACCTCGATCCCGGCGTCACGTAGCCGCGCCAACCCCGAACCGTTCACCAGAGGATCGGGATCGGCGAGGGCAACGACGACGCGTGCGATTCCCGCGTCGATGAGGGCATCGGCACACGGCGGCGTCGATCCGTGATGCGAACAGGGCTCGAGTGTGACGAACGCCGTCGCGCCCACGGCATGCTCACCCGCCGCCCGCAACGCGACCACTTCGGCGTGAGGACCTCCGGGAGCACAGGTTGCCCCCTCGCCGACGATCACACCGTCGCGCACGATGACGCAGCCCACCCATGGGTTGCGCGGCGCGGTGCGTCGCGCACCGAGGCCCAGTTCCCGCGCTCTGCGCATCCCGAGCTCGTCCTGCACGATTCCCCCACCTGTTCGGCCCATGTGTTCGCCGAACGCAATTCCCTGAGGAAACAATGGTATCCACTGATTTCCAGGCCAGACGAACGCGCTTTGTGGGCAATGGCCACGAAGCGCAGCAGGCCGCCCGCGGTCGCCGAGGCTCAGTGCGGGCGCCCACCCCCGAGCAGGTCCAGGATGTGCTCGAGGGCGCCCAGGATCACCTCGAGATGCTCGACCGCACCACGTGGCGAGCCCGGCAGATTACAGATCAGCGCCTGACCGGTCGTGCCACACACCCCACGCGACAACATGCCGAACGGGCCGTCCCGGTTGCTGGCGGCACGCATCGCCTCGGCCAGACCGGGAGCCTCACGCTCGATGACCATGCGCGTGCCCTCCGGAGTGAGGTCCCTCGGACCGAAACCGGTCCCACCCGTGGTGACGACAAGTCCTCGAAACCCGGCGACTGCTCGGGAAAGCGCCGCGCCGACCGCTTCGACACCATCGGCGCTCACCGTGCGGGAGACGACCTCGAAGCCCGCAGCGGTGAGCCGATCGCTCAGCGCCGAACCGGATTCGTCGACGCGGACCCCGGCGGCGACCCCATCGGACACCGTGATGACCTTTGCCTCGAGCCTCACGGGTTCTTCCATCGCGGCCTCTGGCGCTCAGACTTCGCGACGGTCGATCTCATATGCCGAACCGCCGTGACGCTTTGCGTGACTCTTCATTTCGCTACTGATGACCGACGCCTCCCACTGCGAACGGATCGGGCGCCGTTCGGTCGATGCCACGCCGACCGCAATCGAAATCGGTGGGTGACGACGCTTCTCCCCGCGCCGATCCGCTGTCTCGATGAAGCCGCGCTCGATGTCCGCGGAGTCGTAGTAGTCGAGGATCTTCGCGTCGAAGGTATCGATGAGTACCTGACATGCAGTTTCTGCGAACGACGGATGGCACAACATGATGAAATCGTCGCCACCGACGTGGCCCGCAAAGCTCGGTACGCCCGGACACTGCGCCATCGCCCCGGTGACGACCTGCGCCGTGAACTTGATCACCTCGTCACCACGCAAAAACCCGTAGTGGTCGTTGTACGCCTTGAAGTTATTGAGATCCGCGTACAGCACGGCAAACTCGGCATCGGGACGCGCAACGAGCGCCTCGATCTCACAGGCGATACGACGGTTACCCGGAAGCTGCGTGAGTGGCGAGAGATCACGCATCTCACGCGTTCGTCGCAACACGCTCTGCACACGGGCGACCAGCTCCTCCGGTTCGAACGGTTTGACAACGAAGTCATCAGCTCCCGCGTGAAATCCCGCGAGCTTGTCGATCGACATGCTCCTGGCCGTCAGGAAGATGACCGAGACATCGTGCGTTCGCGAATCTGCCCGCAGCGCACGACACACATCGATTCCATTCATCCGCGGCATCGTCACATCGAGCAGGACCAGATCGGGGTGCAACTCCCGAACCATCTCGAGCGCCTGCAGTCCGTCAGCGGCCATGACAACCGTGAAACCCTCGAGCTCCAGGCTGATTCCGATAGCCCCTGCGACATCGCAGTCGTCATCGGCGATGAGGATCAGCTCGGACATGCCGCCGCCCGGATCGCCCGCGTTGCCGCACCCGGATCGTCACTCTGAAAGATCGCACTGCCCGCGACGAGAATGTCGACACCGGCGCGAGCAGCGGCTGCGGCGTTATCAAGCTTGATGCCACCGTCGATCTCGAGCTCCACGGGCAGCGCGAGCTTGTCCACCAGCTCGCGGGCCTCGGCGACCTTGTCCAAGACCTCGGGAATAAAGGCTTGACCGCCGAAGCCGGGAAACACACTCATGAACAGCAACAGGTCGATCTCCTCGAGGTACTCGGCGACGGCGCCAAAGGGAGTCGCCGGGTTCAGGGTCAAACCAACCCCGATCCCGAGGTCGCGCATGCGACGGAACAGCGGACGGGGATCACCAAGCTCGACATGAATGGTGCAACTATCGGCGCCCGCCGCGGCAAAGTCGTCGAGCAGCACGCCTGGGTTGGAAACCATGAGGTGCACATCGAGAAAGAGCTTGGTCCTGCTGCGGAGCGACTTCACGACGGGCGGGCCAATGGTCAAGTTCGGAACGAAATGGCCATCCATCACATCGACGTGCAACAAGTCAGCGTCATCCGCGACTTTCGCGACCTCCGAAGCGAGGTCGGCAAAGTCGGCCGACAGGATCGACGGTGCGATCTTCATCACCCGAGGCTAGCCCGCAAAGGCGTGGACGCCGTCAGCGGCAATCCGGTCCCCAAGATGAGGACATACATGCCATCGGTGCCGGCATCACCCGGCAAGAGGATCGCTCCACGCCCCCAGCTCCGCCACGGTCCACCCGGCGGTGGGCACGCCACAAGGTGCGGCAAGGCTTCGGCCGCCCACTCATCGACCTCGCGAGTCTCGGGAATGGTGAGGGTGCAGACCGAATACAGCAGACGACCCCCGCTTGCCAGGAGCGGAGCGGCAGCAGCCAGAAGTTCACGCTGCAGCGCAGCAAGATCGGTCACGTCGTGCGGGGTGATCCTCCACCGGGCCTCGGCTCGGCGACGGAGCACGCCAAGCCCCGAACAGGGCGCATCGATCAGGATCCGATCAAAGCGCGTCGCCGGACTGAAGGGCAGCGCGCGGCCATCGGCAACCATGACGTCCAGATTGGTGCGCTGCAATCGACGGGCAGCGGTCGTGATCCGACGCGCCCTCATCGGATGCACGTCGAGCGCGACGACCATTCCCGAAGGCGCAACACGCGCCGCGATACCTGTCGCTTTCCCACCCGGTGCCGCACCAACCTCGAGGACACGATTCCCGGGTTGAACATCGAGCAGTTCGATCACGGCCTGACTTGTCTGGTCCTGCGGCGTTGCCCGGCCTTCGGCCACGGCGCCAAGACGTCCGGTGTCGCCGGCGCCACCAACCACGAGGGCGCTGGAGACGAAACTGCCAGCTTCCACCGTCGCGCCGATCGCTTCGAGCTCAGCGCGGACCTGGTCCGGTGATGCCCGATCCATCTCGACGCGCAGTGTGAGAGCGCCGGCCACGTTGGCGGCCTCCAACGTTGCGAGCGCGTCGCGCCATCCGAACGCGTCGGCCAGAAGCTCGACGATCCAGTCCGGATGCGACGTCCGCACACCGATCGCATCGACACTGCGCTCGCTCGCATCACCTCCCGGCCACGGCCAGTCGGGCCCAAGACGAGACGTCGCGCGGAGCACCGCGTTGACCAACGCGCGCGAACGGGCCTGTCGGGCGCCGACGGCGTCAACTGTCTCGGACACAGCCGCGTGAACAGCGACACCGTTGAGGAGCTGATAGGCACCGATCCGCAACGCAGCGCGCGTCACTGCGTCAAGCCCGACGAGCGGGCGTCGCAACGAACGCGCCAACAACCAATCCAACGAGCGTTGTCGGCGCAGCGTTCCATAGACGAGGTCCGTGGCAAACGCCCGGTCACGAACGGAGAGTTTCGATCCTCGCAGCAATTCGGGAACCAGCACGTTCGAGTACGCACCATCTTCGATACGGAGCAACGCATCAATCGCGAGACCACGGGCCGTCTCCGGCGGCGCCGCGACCGCGGATGCAGTCCCGCGATTCGACCGTGCGCCATTCGACCGTGCGCCATTCGACCCTGCGCGGTTCGACCCTTCGCGATTCGTCCGTGCGCCGTTCGTCACGTGCCGGCCACCGTTGTGCCGGATTCGCCGCGCCGGCCAACCGCCCACGCACTACCGGCCATTTTCGGCTTGCCGTCGGGCTGCACCTCGAGCAGGCGAAGGATTCCCGAGCCTGTCACGATCCGACCGCCGCTCAGCACCGAACCGGGCTGGCCACTGCTCGCGTCTTCATCGTCGGATTCCGTGCTGGCGTCGGCACGCCAAACCTTCAGGCGCTGCCCGTCGATCAGGGTCCACGCACCGGGACGGGGATTACCGGCTCGGACGTACCGCGCCAGCACCTCGCCGGGTTGGGTCCAGTCCAATTCGAACTCCGCAACGGTGAGTCGCGCCGCCGTTGTGGCCCCATCGGCTTGCGGTACGGGCGTGAGCGTCTCCAAGTTCATCCAGGGATGTCACGAGCAGATCGGTTCCGAGGCCGACCAATCGATTGCTCAACTCCCCCGCGGTCTCTTCGATCCCGATGGTCACCGATCGCCGCGCCAGCACCGGACCGGTGTCCATGCCAGGGTCGAGCTGCATCAGGCAGACGCCCGTCTCCTGATCACCGGCGAGGATCGCGCGCTCCACCGGTGCTGCCCCACGCCAACGTGGCAGCAGTGAGAAGTGCAGATTGAGAAAGCCTCCCGGCACCGCTGCCAGAACTGACGGCTTGAGGATTTGCCCGAACGCCACAACAACGCCGAGCTTTGCGTCAGACGACCTGATCTCGGATTCGATCTCCGTCACCCGCTCTGGGGTACGGACCGGAATCCCGAGCTCCAACGCTGCAGCCTTGACAGGGCTCGGAGTCATTGCGCCTCCACGACCGCGCCGGCGATCGGGTTGCGTGATGACCATCGCAACGTCGTGACCGCTCTCGACGAGCGCACGCAATGGCGGAACTGCCGCGACCGGCGTACCGAGATAGAGAAGGCGCACGAGCGATTCGTCGGTCCGTTACAGGCGCGGAGCGGCGGCGTCTTCGCGGGCCGTGCCCTCGAGGCCGTGCTCACGGATGGCACGCAAGGCCATCTTGCGCGTGTCGTCGTCGACACGATCGAACATCAAGATCCCGTCGAGGTGGTCGAGTTCGTGCTGGAAGATCCGTGCGAGACGATCCTCGGCCTCCAAGACGATCTCGTTCCCGTCGAGATCGAGACCCGCGATGGTGACTGCCGCGGGGCGCACGATCTCGAAGTGAAATCCAGGGATCGACAGGCAACCCTCTTCGAAGACCCACTCGCCGCTGGAATCGACAATCCGTGGATTGATGATCACGCTCGGCACGGCCTCATCGTCGCTGTCGTCATAGGTGAAGAGACGCTTCTGAACTCCGACCTGCGGTGCGGCAAGCCCGACGCCGATCGCCTCGTACATGGTGTCGTACATCGTCTCGACGAGGCGCGCCAGATTGCCGTCGATGTCGGTGACTTCGCGCGCACGTTGGCGCAGAACGGGATCGCCGAACAGGCGAATCGGGAAACTCACGCAACGATCGTACCAGTGAGCCCACCTGCCTCCGGCGCTGCTTCAGATCCTGGGAGGATCCACCGCCACCCGTAGACGTCCTGCTGGAGACCCTGCCTCGAGCGTCACGGCCAGCTGATCACAGAGGAGCGACACGGTCGGCCCATGAACCAGCGCCCGGGCCGACAAACCCTCCAGGGTTGGCCCGAGCACCGTCAGGCCAGCGGAGCGCAGTGAACTCGCTGCCGCCGTGACCGCATCCGGGGCACCCGATATCTCGGCGAGCGCACCATATGGTGGATATCCCAGAAGCCGGCGTCGTCCACGTTCGGCCTCGGTCACCGGGCCGGGATCGGCACTTCGCACCGATTCGAGCACCTCATGGTCGGGAACCCTGGTTTGTACCAGCAAGCAGCCGCCGCCGCTCCGTGGACCCACCAGACGCGCTCCGCGGATCAGCAGCCATAAGGCTTGCTCCGCAGCGCGATAGCGCGGCGCCAACAGCTCCTGATCGACATCGAGGTACGCGACAAGTCGCACGGGTCGTTCGGGCACTCTCGGCACGCGGTGCAGTACTGCCTCGGTTCCCACGAGAACATCGGCAACGGGAACATCTTCGGTCGAGGCGTCGACCTCGGCGACCTGCGCCCGAGCGAGAAGCGCGTCCAACTCATCGCGAACGCGCGTGATACCGCGCCGCAATGCTTTGAAACGCACGGCATGACACGTTCGACACACCATCGGTCGTTCCGCAGCACAACGCTGACAGGCAAGACCCGTGGCGGTCTCCATGACAGCCGCGCCACAGAACTCACAGGTTGCGGTGGTCCCACACGCGGCGCACACCATCAACCGCGCGCGCCCTTTCCGATTCAGGACGCACAGAGCCCGCCCGTTGTCAGTCAAGGCTTTGTGGAGCGCAGCGACCAGACCATCGGAGAACATTCCTCGGCCTGGCGGCTCGTCACGTTGGTCCACGACGATGAGCGTCGGCCATCCTTCGCGCTCGACCGCGCGGTTCGGCCGGATGGGCAAACCGACGTCCATTTCCGCTTCGAGCGAAGGCGCCGGACTCGCCAACGTCAGCGCCGCGCCGGTGCGCCGCGCGCGTTCGAGCGCGACTTCGCGTGCATTCCAGGTTGGGGCACGCTCATCCTGCAGCGACTCGTCGCCTTCGTCGAGAACGATGATCGCCTCGAGATCCGGAACTGGTGCGAACACCGCAAGACGAGATCCGATGACGACACATCCCCCGCGCCGCGCCCGATCCCACGCGGCGCTTCGCTGGGCGTCGGTCTGATCAGCACGGAGCGACAGCACAGCGTGGCCACGTGCGACAAGCTCGCGCATCAGCACCGGCGCGCGAGCAGCGTCGGGAACGATGACGATCGTCGATCCCGACGCTGCCAACCGATCGAGGACGAGCGGACGCCTATCCGTTGCCGGTGGCCAGACCAACACCTCGCGGCACAGTTCTCGCGCAGGATCGACACCGTTCGCCGTTCCAGCAGGTGCCGTGCGCGCGTCAGCTACACCAGGTCGCGTCGGTAGCACCGTGTTCGGTGGCGACGCCGTTCGCAGGAGGCCAACCTGACGCCCGGCGTAGCGCCACGCCACCCAGGCACACAGGTCGAGAATCTCCGGAGGTGGCCCAGCCGACGAAACCTTCAGCAGCGGCCGCAACCGGGCGTGATCGGTCTCGGGGACCACATCGTCAGCGACGACCCAGCCTCGAACGCGGCGACCGTGCAACGGGATCCGCACGATCGCGCCGACCACGACATCGTCGGCCATCGACGCCGGAACGAGATAGTCGAAAGCCTTGTCAACTGCCGGGAGGTCGGGGCGCACGCGACAGACCCGCTCTGGATCATCGGGCGTCCCCACCGCGCCGGGCGTTGAATCGGACGTCGAATCAGGCGAGCGCCTCAGCCGCCTTTTTCAACAAGGCCGCCTCGTCGGTCGACTCCCACGTGAAATCAACCTCGGGGCGACCGAAATGGCCGTACGCGGCCGTGCGCTGAAAGATCGGCCGCCGGAGGTTGAGACGTTCGATGATCGCCGCCGGGCGCAAGTCGAAATACTCCTGCACCAGCGTCGAGAGCTTCTCTTCGTCGATGACGCTCGTGCCAAACGTCTCGACCATCACCGATACCGGACGAGCGACACCAATCGCGTAGGCGACCTGTACTTCACAACGACGAGCGAGGCCCGCAGCGACGACGTTCTTGGCGACATGGCGAACGGCGTATGCAGCCGAGCGGTCAACCTTGGTCGGGTCCTTGCCTGAGAACGCGCCCCCACCGTGACGCGCTGCGCCTCCGTAGGTGTCGACGATGATCTTGCGGCCTGTCAGGCCACAGTCGGCATGCGGACCACCCAGTTCGAACACGCCTGTCGGGTTCACAAGTGTCTCGAAGGGATCGTCCGCGAACTGCGGCGGAAGCAACGGACGAATGACGTGCTCGAGCAGGTCGGGCTTCATCTGACCTTCGATGTCGACACCGGGTCCGTGTTGCGTCGAAATCAGAACGGTCTTGAGGCGTTTGGGCACGCCATTCTCGTAGTCAATCGAGACCTGCGTCTTCCCGTCAGGTCGGATGTAGTCCAGGATGCCCAGCTTGCGTACCTCGGCGAGACGGAACGCCAACTTGTGCGCCAACCAGATCGGCATCGGCATGAGATCGGCGGTCTCGTCGGCGGCGTAGCCGAACATCATTCCTTGGTCGCCGGCGCCGACCTCGTCGAAGCGGTCGCTCGCGCCGCCGCGCTGCTCCAGGGCCTTGTCGACACCCTGTGCGATATCAGGTGACTGCTCGTCGATCGAAACGATCACTCCACAGGTGTTCCCGTCGAAGCCGTAGGACTCGCGGTCGTAACCGATGGCCCGCACGGTGTCGCGGACGCGACGTGGAATGTCGACGTAGGCGTTCGTCGAGATCTCACCTGCCACGACGACCAGACCCGTCGTGCAGAGCGTTTCGCAGGCCACGCGGCTTTGCGGGTCCTGTTCCAGAATGGCGTCGAGCACCGAATCGCTGATCTGGTCCGACATCTTGTCGGGGTGACCCTCGGTCACCGATTCCGACGTGAACGTGAAACGGTTCGCCACTGTCTCTCCCCTGTACAAGTTTCCGGTTGTGTGTCCCAGCCGTGCGCTGCTGCGGTGTGCCGGAGCCGGCCCGAGCTGTGCCTGCCTGCGCAATCCAGGCGAGGCCCCGGAAAGTCAGGTCGCGGCGTTCGCTGGACCGAGCAACTTCGCGATACGAGCGACGATAATCGCGGCCAGCTCCGTTTTCTCCATCAACGGGAGTTCCTCGATTGGATACTCAGAGCCGGCAAAGAGGAGCGAGGCGCGGTTGTGATCGACCTCGAAGCCGGCGTCGGCGCCCGAAACGTCGTTTGCGACCATCAAATCGACGCGCTTGTTGCGGAGCTTTTCTGCTGCGTGTTCCCGGACGGCCTCGGTTTCGGCCGCGAACCCCACCAGGAATTGGTGTTCCTTTCGCTCTCCGAGCATCGCCAAGATGTCGGGCGTCGGCTCGAGCAGCACTTCGGGAACGCCGGCGTGCTTCTTCAGCTTCTCCTCGGCAACGGCCTTCGGCCGAAAATCCGCAACCGCAGCTGCCATCACCACGACGTCGCATTCGGGAAATCTGCTCAGCACAGCATCGGCCATCTCGGCTGCGGTATCGACGCGCACCACATCGATCGCCGGAGGAGCCGGACGGCCCTGGGTCGTGACGAGCGTGACAGCGGCGCCGGCCATCGACGCCGCACTCGCGAGGGCGTAGCCCATCTTGCCCGAGGATCGATTACCTACGAATCGCACAGGGTCGATCGGCTCGCGCGTTCCCCCAGCCGTCACCAGGACGCGAAAACCCGCAAGTGGCGCATCGCGACCGAGAAACTCGGCGGCCGCGTCGACGATTCGATCGGGTGAGGCGAGACGCCCTTCGCCGACATCGCCGCCGGCAAGGCGGCCGGACTCGGGATCGATGACGTGCACACCACGTCGTCGCAGCACCGCGAGGTTTTCCTGAACCGCTGGATGCTCCCACATCTCGGTGTGCATGGCAGGCGCCAACATCACGGGTGCACGTGTGGCGAGCAGTGTGGCGCAGAGCAGATCGTCGGAGATACCTGCGGTGTATTTGCCGATGAGCTTGGCGGTGGCCGGGGCGACGAGGACGAGATCCGCGCTTTGACCAAGCCTCGTGTGCGGGATGGGATCATCCCCATCGAAGAGCGAGGTGCGTGCGGGCTCCGACGCCAGAGCCGAAAACGTCACGGCGCCGACGAAGCGCTGCGCGTCGTCGGTGATCACAGGCATGACGTACGCGCCGGCGTCGACCAGCTGACGGCAGATGTCGATCGCCTTGTACGCGGCAATGCCACCTGTGACGCCAAGGACGATCCGCCGGCCCCGCAACGCGGTCCGCGACACGGCGGAATCGCCGGACCCGGAACTCACCACGCACCGACTTGCTGGTGGAACACCGTGCTCACGGAGTAGCGAATCGGGCCCACCGAACGTGCGACCTACTGGGTGGTTTCCGGGTCGGCCGCGACAGCGTCCGAACTGACGATGTCCGAGCCATCAACGCCCTCAGGACGAAACCAGCCGATCTTGGACGCTGCGATTTCTTCCATAGCGATCGTCAGCGGCTTGCGCGACACCGATGTCACCTGTGGCGGGACGATCTTTCCCAGACCCTCGCCGAGCTGGTTGTAGTAGTCATTGATCTCGCGGGCACGCTTCGACGACGAGGTCACGAGGGTGAACTTGGAGTCGACCTTACTGAGCAGGGACTCCATTCGAGGGTCGATCAGCGATGCGCGACGGTCAGCCATGGCTTGGTGCTCCGATTCGGGGGATCCAACAGAACCCGCACGCTCAGGCGCTCGGGCGCACCCGCTCGCTACGGCGCTCGGTGTGCCTCCACGATAGCAGCCACCTCATCGATGGCTTGCCCCAGGTCGTCGTTGATGACAACCCCGTCAAATCGTTCAGCGGCCGCCTCCTCGGAATCGGCCCTGGCCAGACGTCGCTCGATGGTTTCAGGCGAATCCTGGCCACGACGCTCGAGTCGCGCACGCTGCACGGCCCGACTCGGAGGGCGCACAAAGATCAACACGGCATCCGGGTAGGCCTCCCGGACTGCCATGGCGCCCTGCACATCGATCTCCAGGAGAACATCCTGGCCGGTCGCCAGGTGTCCGACCACAGGCTCGCGCGGTGTGCCGTACCAGTGGCCGAAGACCTCGAAGCACTCGAGACATCCTCCGCGTTCACGGATCGCCTCGAATTCCTCCGGCGTCACGAACAGGTAGTCAACGCCATCGATCTCACCGGTACGCCGCTGGCGCGTCGTGATCGACACTGATCGCCACAAGCCCCGATCACGCTCCAACATGCCGGCGGCGATCGCACCCTTGCCCGCCCCCGAAGGGCCGGAGAGAACCAGCAAGAGCCCCGATCGCGCCGCCACGGTGTCGAACGGGCTCAGGCGAATCGGCCGAGCAGCGCCTCGCGCTGGTTGCGGCCAAGACCCCGCAACCGGCGACTTTCGCTGATCTCCAACTCCTCCATGAGCCTGCGAGCACGCACCTTGCCGACGCCGGGCATCGACTCGAGCACGCTGACCACCTTCAGCTTCGCCAGGATCTCATCGGCGTCACCCTGATCGAAGAGCTCCTCAAGGCTGAGCGTCCCGATCTTGAGCCTCTCCTTGATTTCGGCTCGCACGCGCCGAGCGACAGCGGCCTTCTCCAACGCGGCTTGGCGCTGTTCGGGCGAGAGGGTCGGTGGAAGCGGCATGCGGGAAACCTCCTGGTCAACGGCTGGGACAACGTCCGGCGGGGCTCCGCCCCGCTCGCAGATCCGGCGACAGTAGAGGGCAACACCTCCACTGGGCAACAGGAAGGCCTCCAGCTGCACCCGTCGTGTCAGTCCCAGATCAGCGTGCTGCTCAGCTCCGCGACCTGCCTGATACCCCGATGGGCACACCACGAGACCAACCCGTCGCGGATCTTGATCGTCGCGCGCGGATCCAGAAACGTTGCCGTGCCGACGCCGACAGCGTTGGCACCCGCCACCATCATCTCCACGGCATCGAGCCCCGAGGACACCCCGCCCGTACCGATCAACGCCACCTCAGGGAACGCGCGCCTGACGTCGCCAACCGCTCGCAGCGCCACCGGCTTCACCGCCGGACCCGAGAGTCCGCCTCCCCCGCCGCCCAGGACGGGCCGACGACGCTCGGCGTCGACCGCGAGTCCCATCACCGTATTGATGAGGGTGAGGGCGTCGGCGCCTCCTGCGATTGCGCCTCCTGCGATATCAACGATCGACGTGACGTTCGGCGAGAGCTTGGCCCAGACCGGCAGGTCGCCGACAGCGGAGACGACCGACGTGATGACCTCACGTGTGACGGTCTCGTCATGACTGAACATCCGCGAGCGGTCTTCGACGTTCGGACAACTGATATTCACCTCGAGCGCGAGAAGCTCGTCGGCCACCGCGGCGATCTTGCGCGCAGCGCCCGCATAGTCCTCACGCGTGCGACCCCAGATCGACGCCACCACACGCGCCCCCCTGGCCCGCAACACGGGAAGCTCCTCGTCGATCCACACGTCGACGCCAGGACCCTGAAGCCCGACCGAGTTGATCATTCCCGCGGCACTCGTATGCAACCGGGGCGCTGCGTTGCCCGCACACGGGAAGAGCGCGACGGACTTCACCGTCACCGCGCCCAACTGCGTCGGATCACACATCAACGCCAATTCGTCACTGTGACCAAACGTTCCCGATGCTGCCACGATCGGATTGCGAAGCTCGACGCGACCGACACGAACGGTCGTGTCGACGACACCAACACCGATTGCGCCAACACCGACCGTTCACGTGGTCGCAACACACGACGAATCCCGGGAAAGCGAGGCGGTCCGACACCTCAGACGTCCAGACGCAGCTGCTGATCGCGGTGGTAATCCTGCAGCGCGCGCGCCGTGGGTGACGAGGTGCTCAACTCGGCAATGCCCGCCGAGGCAGCAAGAGCGGCGGCGACCGTCGTGAGACAGGGAACCTTGTGCCTCATGGCGCTTCGGCGGATATGCGCTCCATCGGCACGCGGTCCCCGACCACGCGGCGTATTGACAACCAGGTCGACCTTGCCCGATGCGATGAGCTCAACGGCGTCGACACGGCTGTCGTGAACTCCCGCCGAGTCGCCCACTTTCGAGACAACGGTTGCAACCGCAATCCCCTCGGATTCACACGCTGCAGCTGTGCCGGCCGTCGCAGCGAGCGCGAATCCCTGTTCGGCGAATCGACGAGCGGCGAGCAACCCTTGCGGCTTGTCGCGATCGGCAAGTGAGAGGAACACCGTTCCCGACAACGGCAACGCGTTGCCGGCTGCACTTTGACTCTTGGCAAAGGCCAATCCGAAGGAGCGGTCGATACCCATCACTTCACCGGTCGAGCGCATCTCCGGTCCGAGGATCGTATCGACCTCAGGGAAGCGATTGAACGGCAAGACCGCCTCCTTCACGGCGATGTGCCCACCGTTGCTCGGCGGAGTGAGCACCCCCATGCTGCGAAGCTCAGCCAACGTCGCGCCAAGCATCACACGCGTCGCGATCTTGGCCAATGGAACACCCGTCGCCTTACTCACAAAAGGAACCGTACGGCTCGCACGCGGGTTGGCCTCGAGTACGAATACCTGCCCGTCCTTCACCGCATATTGGACGTTCAACAGTCCACGAACATCGAGCGCGTCACCCAGGGCAACGGTGTAACGCTCGATGACCTCGACCACCTCCGCGGACAACGTCTGCGGAGGGATCGCACACGCAGAATCGCCCGAATGCACACCGGCCGCCTCGATGTGTTCCATGATCCCGCCGATCAGAACCTCGCCCGAACCATCGCGCAAGGCATCGACATCCACCTCGACCGCATCCTCGAGAAAGCGGTCGATGAGCGCCGGTCGCTCGGCGGACAGGCCACCCTCTCTCCCCAGGCTCCCCGCAACATCGAGCTCGGCCATCGCCATGCACAACGCATCGGCGTCGTAAACGATCTGCATCGCACGCCCGCCCAGCACATACGACGGTCGCACCAGGACGGGGTATCCCACCGCTCTGCGACGGCGAGCGCCGCCTCCGGTGTCGCTGCCATGCCGCCAGGAGGTTGTGGGATACCCACGCGAGCGCAGACCTCATTGAAACGCTCACGATCCTCGGCAAGATCGATCGAAGCGGGGCTCGTCCCCAGGATCGGAACGCCTGCAACTTGCGAGCGCGTGTGCCAACTTCAGGGGCGTCTGCCCGCCAAGCGAGACGATCACACCGTGTGGGTTCAAGGCGTCGCAGACATTGAGCACACCTTCGATCGTCAACGGTTCGAAGAACAACCGGTCGCTGGTGTCGTAATCGGTCGATACGGTCTCGGGATTGCAGTTCACCATCACTGCTTCGAAGCCACTTTCCGAAACGGCAAACGCAGCATGAACGCAGCAATAGTCGAACTCGACACCCTGTCCGATCCGGTTGGGGCCGCTGCCAAGAATCATCACGACGCGTTTCTTCGCAGGCGCCACCTCGTCGGTGTCCTCGAAGGTCCCATAGTGATAGGGCGTCTCGGCTTCGAACTCAGCAGCACAGGTATCGACGGTCTTGTACGTAACTCGCACCCCGGCCTCGAGGCGCGCCGCACGTACCTCGTCCTGGCTCACACCCCAGAGGTAGGCGAGTTGCCCGTCGCCGAATCCACAACGCTTCGCCGCGCGCCAAACCGAGCGGGTCATCGCAGCGAAACCAACGCTGCGGAGATAGTCACGCATCTCGGTGATCTGCAGCATCTGATCGAGAAACCACGGGTCGATCCGTGACGCTTCGTGGATCCTCTCGATCGACGCGAACCGTCGCAGCGCCGCCTCGACATGAAAGATCCGTTCAGGTGTCGCCGTCGACGCGGCAACCACCAACTCCTCATTGGTCAAGGCATCCGAAGCCGTTTCGCCGGGATCACAATTGAGTCCGTGCCGACCGGTCTCGAGCGAACGGATCGCCTTCTGCAGCGACTCGGGGAACGTGCGCCCGATCGCCATTGCCTCGCCCACCGACTGCATCATGGTGCCCAGTACCGGCGAGGAACCCGGCAGCTTCTCAAACGCCCAACGCGGGATCTTCGTCACGACGTAGTCGATTGTCGGCTCGAAGGACGCCGGTGTCACACCGGTGATGTCGTTGAGGACCTCGTCGAGTCGGTAGCCCACTGCGAGGCGTGCGGCGATCTTCGCAATCGGAAATCCTGTTGCCTTCGAAGCCAACGCGCTCGAACGCGACACCCGCGGGTTCATCTCGATCACGACCATCGCGCCATTTGTCGGATTCAATGCGAACTGGATGTTCGAGCCACCGGTGTCGACACCGATTCGACGGATGCACGCAAATGCCGCGTCACGCATTCGCTGGTACTCGACGTCGGACAACGTTTGTGCTGGTGCTACCGTGATGGAATCGCCGGTGTGGACGCCCATCGGATCGAAGTTCTCGATCGAGCACACCACGACCACGTTGTCGGCGTGATCGCGCATGACTTCGAGTTCGTACTCCTTCCAGCCCACCACCGACTGCTCGATCAGGATCTCGGTGATCGGACTCGCGACCAGCCCGGCTGCCGCGACACCGGTGAGCTGATCCCGGTCGTAGGCAAGGCCCGTTCCGCTGCCACCGAGGATGAACGACGGTCGCACGATGACCGGGTATCCGATCTCGTCACCCACCGCCAATGCCTCGTTCAGCGTGTAGGCAAAGCCAGAACGCGGAACGCTCAGGCCGATCTCCTGCATTGCAGCCTTGAAACGCTGGCGGTTCTCTGCAGTATGGATTGCCTCGACACTCGCCCCGATGAGCTCGACGCCGTACTCCTCGAACACGCCCGCTTCGTCGAGTGCGATAGCGAGATTGAGTGCAGTCTGGCCACCGAGCGTCGGCAACACGGCGTCCGGACGCTCCTGGTCGATGATCCGCGTCACGGTCTCGACGTCGAGCGGTTCGATGTACGTTGCGTCCGCGAACTCAGGGTCGGTCATGATCGTTGCCGGGTTCGAGTTGACCAGGATGATGCGATAGCCCTCGTCGCGCAGGACGCGACACGCCTGGGTTCCCGAATAGTCGAACTCGCATGCCTGACCGATCACGATCGGACCGCTACCGAGTATCAGGATCGAGTGCAGATCCGTCCGCTTCGGCACTAGTCCACCTCCGCCATGAGGTCGGTGAAGTCCTCGAAGAGATACGACGCGTCATGGGGACCCGGAGCAGCCTCCGGATGATGCTGCACGCTGAACGCCGGAATGTCACGCGTTCGCAAACCTTCGACGATGCCGTCGTTCAGATTCACGTGTGTGATCTCGACACCGCCCGGTATCGAGTCGACATCGACCGCGTAATTGTGGTTCTGACTCGTGATTTCCACCCGACCGCTCTCGAGGTGACGGACGGGATGGTTGGCGCCGTGATGCCCAAAGGGCAACTTGAACGTCGATGCTCCCAACGCCAGACCCAGGATCTGATGGCCGAGGCAGATGCCGAAGATGGGGACCTCTCCGAGCAACGACCGCACGATGTCGACGGCGCCCTCGACTGCAGCAGGGTCGCCGGGACCGTTCGAGAGGAACACGCCGTCAGGATTGCGGGCGAGAACATCGCTGGCCGCCGTGCCTGCCGGCACGACCTCGACCTGACACCCAGCTGCAACCAGCCGTCGCAGGATCGTCGTCTTGATGCCGAAGTCATAGGCAACAACCGAGAACGGCGCTGCGTCATCGCCCACGACGTAGGGCACCTCGGTGGTCACGGTCGCGACGAGGTCAACACCTTCGGTGCTACGAGCGCCCGCAACCGCCTCGCGCACTGCTGCCTCGTCGGCGCCGAATGCGCCCGGGACAGCGCCCGCCTCGCGTAGGTGCCGGGTGAGGCGGCGCGTATCAATACCACTGATCGCAGGGACTCCACATCGGCGCAACATGGCGCCGAGATCCTCGGTCGACCGCCAGTTCGACGAAAACCGCGAGAGTTCGCGGACGATGACCCCGCGACAACGTGGGCGGAGGCTCTCGTCGTCGTCGACGTTCGTACCGTAGTTACCGATGTGCGGATACGTGAAGGTGATCAACTGACCGGCATAGCTCGGATCGGTGATGATCTCCTGGTAGCCCGACAACGCCGTGTTGAACACCACTTCGCCCGTTGCCACGGCGTCGTCCGGACTCGCGCCGACTGCCTCACCTTCGAAGAGTTCACCGTCACGGAGAATCAAGACGGCTTCAGGGTTCCGACGCATCAAAGGTGCCCATCCTCTACCACTGCGGTCCCCCGTTGGATCGTGTGCCGTACTCGCCCGGTGAGTTTGCGCCCGACGAATGGCGAATTGCGCGATCGGCTGGCCAGGAGTGACGGATCAACCTCCCAGACGACTGCCGGATCGATGACACAAAGGTTTGCCACACGACCTGCGACGAGCCTTCCGCCATGCCGCTCGGTCAGGCCGGCAATCGCGGCCGGACGCCACGACAAGAGCGCCAACGCCTGCGTGAGGCTGAGCACACCGGGCAGCACCAGCTCGGTAAGTGTCAGCGCGAGCGCCGTCTCGAGTCCGAGCATGCCCGGCGGCGCCTGATCGAAGGGACGCTCCTTGGCCTCTGGTGTGTGGGGCGCGTGATCCGTCGCGATCGTGTCGATGGTCCCGTCGGCAAGCCCTGCCTTGATCGCCTCGATATCCGTTGCCGTCCGCAGCGGTGGATGCACCTTGAAGAGCGGGTCGAAGCCTGCGCAGTTGGCATCGGTCAGCGTGAAATGGTGCGGCGCAACCTCGGCAGTCACGGGAAGCCCACGTCGTTTGGCTTCCCGTACGAGTGCCACCGACTCCGCGCATGACAGGTGCAGGAAATGCAGCGGTGTGCGGGTGTGCTCCAGCAGCGCGAGGTCACGCGCGACGATCACCGTCTCGGCCTCCGACGGTCGCCCGCCAATTCCCAACCGGCTCGACCAACTTCCCTCATGCATGTGCCCGCCGTCGGCAAGCGAGGGATCCTCGGCATGTTGGGCGACCACCGCACCCGGCAACGCGCTCGCATAGGCCATCGCACGACGCATCACCGCGGGGTCCGCGACGCACGCGCCGTCATCAGTGAAGATCCGGACGCCGAGGGCGTACAGCTCACCGATCGGCGCAAGCTCCTTGCCGGCACGGCCTTTGGTGATACATCCCGACGCAACGATTTCACATGCGGCGTCCACGCCCCGAGCGAGCACAGCACTCACGACCGTCGCATCGTCGAGCGGTGGCGTCGTGTTCGGCATCGCGACGACCGCGGTGAATCCACCAAGCGCCGCGGCACGGGCGCCGGTCTCGATGGTCTCGGCCTCCTCGTCACCGGGCTCACGAAGGTGTACGTGCAGGTCCACGAGACCTGGCGCGACGATGCATCCACCGCAGTCCAGCTCGGTGCTTGCCTTGAGCCCAGCACTTGACTCGAGCCCGACACCGATCTCGGCGATCCGGCCGTCACGGACCCGCACATCGGCAACCCGCTCACCCGTTTCATCGATGACGCGGCCGCCGCGAAGCAGTAACTCAGACACCGGCATCCCCTCTGGCGGCACTCTGGCCAGACACGGCCGCGCCTCCTCCACCCAACAACGAATACAGCACCGCCATGCGCGCCGCGACACCGTTGGCGACTTGCTCATTGACGATCGCTGCGGGGCCGTCGGCGACTTCGGCGGCGATCTCGATCCCCCGGTTCATCGGACCGGGATGCATCACCAGAGTGTCCGGCTTCAGGCGTGCAGCACGTTCGGTGGTGAGTCCGTAGCGAGCGGTGTACTCGCGTGTGCTCGGGAACAGCGCCTGTGCCTGGCGTTCCAATTGGAGGCGCAGCACATAGACGACGTCCATCTCGCTCAACACGTCATCGAACGTCGAAGAGACCGAAGGTGGGGGCCCGACGGGCGACCAGCCAACGAGTGATCGTGGCATCAACGTCGGCGGCCCAACGAGCGTGACGCTCGCGCCGAGCAGATCAAGCGCCGCAGCATTGCTTCGGGCGACGCGAGAGTGCAGGATGTCGCCGACGATTGCCACGCGCATCCCGTCCAACGACGCACCGCGGTGGCGCCGCAACGTCATGACGTCGAGCAGCGCCTGGGTTGGATGCTCATGACATCCGTCGCCGGCATTCACGACTGCCGCATCGGTCCACTCCGAGACACGCAATGGAGCGCCGGCGCTGGGATGACGCACGACGATCGCATCCACACCCAGGGCCTCGATCGTCTGGACGGTGTCGCGCAAACTCTCACCTTTGGAGACCGACGATGTCGCCTTCGCAAAGGTCATGACGTCAGCGGAGAGCCGCTTCGCCGCGGTTTCGAACGACAGCCTCGTGCGCGTCGAATCCTCATAGAACAGCGAGACGACCGTCTTGCCGCGAAGTGCCGGGACCTTCGGTATGTCTCGACGTGTGACCTCGACGAACGATTCCGAAAGCTCCAGTAGTGCGTCAAGGTCGGCGCGAGCCAAGTCGCTGATAGCGAGAAGATGCTTCACGCCGATCCCTGCCTCGGTCCCCACAGCTCGACGGCATCGATGCCGTCCTCATCGCCGAGGTCGTCGGCGCTGATCACCGCTGCGATCGGTCTCGGCGAGGCGCACGCGCACATCCTCGGTGACCTTGGTAGGAAGGTTCTTGCCCACGTAGTCCGCCCGAATCGGGAGCTCACGATGCCCCCGATCAACCAGGACCGCGAGCTGCACCGCCCGTGGTCGGCCAAGTTCGTTGAGCGCCTCGATAGCTGCACGGACCGTACGGCCCGTGAACAAGACATCGTCGACGAGCACCACCGTGCGGCCCGTGATGTCCACCGGCACTTCCGTCGGCCCGAGCGGTTGGACAGGCCGCAGGGCAATGTCGTCGCGGAAAAACGCGACGTCGAGCGTTCCCACGGGGACCGCTTCGCCTTCGAAGTCCTCGATTGCGGCCGCAAGTCGCCCGGCGATCGCAACACCTCGTGTGTACAAGCCTGCAAGCACGAGATCGCCCGCGCCACGATTGCGCTCGACGATTTCATGGGCGATCCGCGAGATCGCACGACGCAGGTCAGGCGCGGTGAACACCACAGCCCGTCTGGAAAGTGCAATGCCCCCAGAAGGGGGCACTGCAACGTCGATTTCGTCGTCTACTTCGCCTACTTGTTTGCCTACTTGTCGAGCAGGCGGTTCGACCACGGAGGAACGCACGACCGGCACAGGCGGCACATCCGTTACAGGCGGCTGCACCGCGGGCGAGACGCCCGCGTTCGGGTTACCCATCGTTGCTCCTCCGTAGGGACCTCACGGGATCCCTTTGACGGCTGAAGTCAGTCTAGACCGCGATTGCGGTCGTTACCGACACTGTCAGGCGTTGGGCTTGGTGCCTTCCTTGGCGGCCGCCTCACGCGCAGCGAGCATCGCCAGGATCGGCATCGGCTCCTGGCCGACCTCGGTCAGCAGGCGGGTTTCGAGCTCCTGAGGTGTCCAGCGACCGTCCTTGTGCATCTCGCGGACCTCGACCGGCTGGTTGTAGACCGCAACCTTGCCGCCGTTCGCGGTGTAGACCTGGCCGGTGATCTGACGGGCGTGCTCGCCCAACAGGTACACAACCAGCGGCGCGACATCTTCGGGCTCGCCCATCTCGAGACCGAACGGCACCTGGCCAGACATTCGGCTCTTGGCTACCGGGGCGATGCAGTTTGCCGTGGCGCCGTACTTGTACATGCCCGCAGCTGCGCTGCGAACCAGCGACACGATTCCACCCTTGGCAGCCGAGTAGTTGGCCTGCGCCACCGACGCGGCGAACGCGCCCGAGGTGAATCCGATGAACGTGCCCGACTTCTGCTCCCGGAAGATCGGCGCAGCCGCCCTGAAAACGGTGAAGGTACCCTTGAGGTGCGTTTCGATAACCGGATCCCATTCGGCCTCGGTCATGTTGAACAGCATCCGCTCGCGCAGGATTCCGGCGACACACACCACACCGTCGATGCGACCGAACGCGTCAATGGCGCTCTGAACGATCGACGCACCGCCCTCCATGGTGGTCACGGAGTTGGCGTTGGCCACCGCGTTGCCGCCGGCAGCCTTGATCTCTGCAACGACCTCGTTCGCGATCTCGCTGGTCGGCTCGCTGCCGTCCATTGCCACCCCGTAGTCGTTGACGACCACTGAGGCGCCTTCCGCCGCGCATGCCATCGCAACGGCACGGCCGATTCCCCGACCCGAACCCGTCACCGCGATGGCTTTTCCGTCGAGATATCCCACCGTGTCGCCTCCGTCATCTGTCTGATCTTGGTGTCGAACCGCCCGAGACCCTAGCCAAGTCACGACCGAGAGCTCCATCTGGAGAAGGCGCCGCAGGCCAGCCGTCACGGACGGCGCCACTGCGCTGATCAGCGCAGGAGCGTCTCGACCAGGTCCCCCTGGAACCAGGTCAACCATGCGTAGATTCGCAGAGCCGGGGTCGCCGGATCCTCGGGATCCAGGTTGGTGTAGTCGGTGTCCTCAGCGATTCCGAGGCGAGAGCCCAACGCGAGACGAAGGTCGTTGAGCACGCCCAGCCACGCGCTGACCTCGTCGTCATTGAGCACGACGTCGAACATCTCGCGTTTGGCCGGCCGTGCACGCTGCAGCGTCGCAGTCACCAGCTCCAATGCCGCGAGACGATCCTTCAAAAGGTCCGGAACGACAATCTCGCTCCAGACCTGTTCGGCTGCCTCCTCGGTCGGGTCCAGATATGCGCGGGGAAACAGGCGGGCCGTGATCGCGTCATCCGCATCGGCACCCCTGCTCGCCAGCAGCTCACGCAGCTCCTCTGGCATACGCCGGAGCAGTTCGAGCTCGTCTTCGTGGAGCCTGACCAGGAGCCCGTCACGGTTGGATCGGAATCTTCGTGCCATCACAGGGGCCTATGAGTCGCGTTCCATCGTCGCCCACAGCCCATTCGCGTGAAGACGGGCGACATCGGCCTCCGCCTTCTCGCGCGTCCCGTGGGACACTGCTGCCTTCCCCTCTTGGTGGACCTGTTGCATCAACCGGGTTGCCTTCTCGCGGGAGTACCCGAAGAGCCGCTGCAAGACGAGCACGACATAGGACATCAGGTTCACCGGGTCGTTCCAGACGATCACGACCCACGGTCGGTCGGTGATGATCGAGAGATCCTCGACGGGCTCGCCGACCTCGACCTCCTCGACTTCCTCCTTCGCGGGCGCTGCCGGCGCACCTGCGTTCATGGCGCTCGGTCGCGCACCCGCACGTCCTCGGCGATGCGCGCCAACAAGCCGTTGACGAAACGACTCGAGTTCTCCGTGGAATACGCCTTCGCGAGCTCCACCGCCTCGGAAATTACGACTCCCGCGGAGACCTCTTGGTCCCAGCCGAGCTCGAAGGTCCCGATCCGCAGGATCGCCAGATCAACCAACGGCATCCGCTCGAGCAACCAGTGTTCGGAGTATTTGCGGATGAGCGCGTCGATGGTTTCCTGGTGCTCGCTGACACCGCGCACGAGGTGCTCACCAAAAGGATCCGGTTCGGCCGGAAGGTCTGCCAACACAGACTCCGCGTCGGCGTTACGGATCTCGAGTTCGTAACACAGTCCGAGTGCCCACTCTCGCGCTTCGCGTCGTGTCGCCATCCGTGTCGGACGCTTACGCGCGCGTCAGGTATTCCCCGGTGCGCGTGTCAACCTTGATGCGCTCACCGACCTCGACGAACAGCGGCACCTGCACGACAAGCCCAGTCTCCATCGTGGCAGGCTTGCGTGCACCCGAGACGCGGTCTCCTTGGAGTCCGGGCTCGGTTTCGGTCACGGTCAGCTCAACGGAGGCGGGCAGATCCACACCGATCACCTGGTCGTCGTAGATCGGCAGGATCGCCGAGTCGCCCTCCTTGAGGTACTTCACGGCGCTGCCCAGATCCGCTGTCTCGACGTTGATCTGGTCATAGGTGGAGTTGTCCATGAAGACATACGCGGTGCCCTCACGGTAGAGGTACTGCATTTCACGCTTGTCGATCATTGCCAGCTTGACCTTCTCGTCAGCACGGAAGGTCCGTTCGAGCACGTTGTGCGTACGCCAGTTCTTGAGCTTGGTCCGCACGAACGCGCCGCCCTTGCCCGGCTTGACATGCTGGAACTCCACCACACAGACCAACCCCTCGGGAAGGTCAAGTGACATGCCGTTCTTCAGATCATTGGTGGAGATGCTCACAAGAGCAGTCCCTTCGGGGATGTGGTGAGGACGTCTGCACCCTCACCGGTGACGACGAGCGTGTCCTCGATTCGGACGCCGCCGAGGCCCGGGAGGTACACGCCCGGCTCGACGGTTACGACGTGGCCAACGGCCAAAGTATCACGGACCGTCGCGCCGACCCTCGGCGCCTCATGAATGTCGAGGCCCACACCGTGGCCGGTGCCGTGGCTGAATGCCTCCGCCCAACCGGCAGCAGCGATCACCTCCCGGCATGCCTCGTCCACCTCTGCACAGGTCACTCCGGCCTTGAGCGCATCGCGCCCAGCCTGTTGCGCGGCACGAACCACTTCGTAGATGCGGGTTGCTTCGGTACCGGGATCGCCGACGCTCAGCGTTCTGGTCATGTCCGAGCAATACCCGTCGACGACGCAACCGAAGTCGAGCACCACGAGTTCACCGTGTTCGATCTGGCGGTCCGTCGGACGATGGTGTGGCTTCGCCGCGTTCGGCCCGGACGCCACGATGGTCTCGAAGCTCGTGCCGCTCGCGCCGCGGCGGCGCATCTCGACCTCCAGGGCCAACGCGACGTCACGCTCTCGCGGCCGCTGCGCCAAGGTCGGCGCCACCGCTGCGAGCGCCTCATCACCAATCGCGCAGGCGGCACGGATTCTTGCGACCTCTTCGGGATCCTTGCATCGTCGGAGGTCCTCGACAAGGTCCGACGTCGCCACCATCTCGATGGGAACGAACCGCTCGGTGAAGCTGCGCTGCCGAGCCCAGGTGATGTTGCCTGCTTCGAGGCCGAGGCGTCCGACACCCTCGGCCGTGAGCGCACTGGCGATCGCGTCGAGTTGCGCTGACGCCGTTGCGTGGATCTCGAGCCGTGCCGCCACGCCCGCCGCCGCGAGCTGTTCAGCTGCCTGTGTGGCATAGCGACCATCGGTCACCAGCAACAGGCCCGAGTTGGCGACGAGCAACATCGCAGCAGAACCGGTGAATCCCGTGAGGTAACGAATGTTGACGAGGTTCGTGACCAAGAGCGCGTCGACGTCGGCCTCGTCGATCGCCGCATGCACGCGCGGGAGCCGTGCTCCGTGCTGCATCGGTGACAACTGGAGCGGTCGAGTCTCGCCGGGTGCGTTGGTCGTGCTCATACGCTCTTGCCTCCCAATTGTTCGACGACCGCGATCGCCGCAAGGCGATAGCCGAGACGGCGGAATCCTGCAATGCCGGCGTCGACGACACCCGCTATGACCGACTGATGCCGCCACGCTTCGCGCGCCAACGGGTTCGAGACATGCAATTCGATTTTCGGACCGTCGAACATCGAGAGCGCGTCGGCGATCGCATACGCGTAATGGCCGAACGCGCCTGGGTTGATGATGATCGCCGCACAGTCGTTTCGCGCGTCGTGGATGGCATCGACGATGACACCTTCGGAGCTGCTTTGGACATGACGTACCTGATGGCCGGCAGGCTCCAACACTGCAGCCACATCGGCGACCATGTCCTCGAGGGTGTCGGTGCCGTACACCGCAGGATCACGCTGCCCGAACAGGTTCAGGTTCGGTCCTGAAATGAGCAGAATCGTTGCCATAGCCCCTAGCCTCCCACGCCGACGACCGCGCACGCGCGTTCTATAGCCCTCATCGGCGGGTCATCGACCCGTGTGAGTCCATCGTTGTCGGCAAGGATGAACGTCAGACCTCCACGGGCCTTTTTGTCCCGCTGCATGAGCGCGACCAGCGCCGGCACCTGCAGTCCCTTGGGCGCGCGGGTGCACAGACCCATTCCCGCGAGCATGGCCTCGGTGCGGTCGACAAATGCAGCAGGGACACGACCGAGTTCGGCGGCGAGCGCGGCTGCGAAGACAAGCCCGATCGCCACCGCTTCGCCGTGGAGCAGTTCGTGTTCGCTTGCCGTTTCGAGCGCGTGCGCGAGTGTGTGCCCGTAGTTCAACGTCGCGCGAAGGCCGGTCCGTTCGGTCTCGTCCGATGTCACCACTGCGGCCTTCGCCTCGGCGCAGTGCGCGACCAACTCGACGAGCACATCCAGATCTCGAGAACGAACCTCCGGAGCGCGCGTCTCGAGTAACTCGAGGAGCGGCCGGTCACCCATCAGTGCGTACTTGGCGACCTCACCGAGCCCGGCGTGGTACTCGCGCTCGGGCAACGTCCGAAGGGTCGACACATCGGCGACGACACCGATTGGCTGGTGAAACGCTCCGAGCAGGTTCTTTCCTTCGGGGAGGTTGACGGCGGTCTTTCCACCGATTGCCGCATCGACCTGCGCGAGCAGTGTCGTCGGCGCCTGCACGACTGCGATCCCGCGGTGGTAAATGGCCCCGGCAAACCCAGCGGTATCGCCGACGATTCCGCCGCCGAACGCGACCAGTGCGTCGTCGCGCAGTAGACCCCATGCGACGAGATCGCTGCAGAGCGCTTCCACGGTCGCCATTGTCTTGGCGCCCTCACCATCGCCCATGACGAAAACCTCGGAGGTCACACCCACTCGCTCGAGCGGTTCGACGACCTGGTGGATATGCGCGTCGGCGACCGCCTGCTGCGTCACGATCGCGACCCTTCGCCGGCCGGCGAGCAGCACCGCGAGATGGTCCAGCGCGTGCGTCCCAACCGTGATCTCGTAGCTGCGCTCGCCGAGCGCGACGGGTATCCGCCGAGTGGATCGGCTCGTCGGCAATTCCCGGTCCTGAACAGCGCTGCGCGGTGTCGCGAAGAGCTGTGCATCCTCATAGGCACGCACAACCGTCGCGGCGATCTCTTCGGCGTTGCCATCGGTGGCGTCGAGAACAATGTCGGAGACAGCGCTGTAGATCGGCTCTCGTTCCTCGGCGATCCGTCTCAGGACTTCGGTGATGTCCGGGTTGGAGGCGGCCCTTGCCCGAGCCGTGTCGGGACCGGCCGAGGTGGTGTCAAGCAGGGGCCTACCACCCGTTTGCCCGACACGCGCCGCCAGAATCGCAGCGGGCGCCTGTAACCACACGACGAAACCGGTCGCGAGCAATGCCTCGCGATTTGCCGGTTCCAACACCGCACCACCGCCGCACGCGATGACCAACGGCTCGGCTCGTGCGCACGCGTCGGCCAGCGCCCTTCGTTCCAAGGCGCGAAAGGCCTCCTCACCCTCGGCGGCGAACACCTCCGCGACCGAAGTTCCGGCAAGGCCCTCGACCATTTCGTCGGTGTCGAGAAAGGTGCGTCCAAGACGCACCGCGCACAGCCGACCAATGGTGGATTTCCCCGCTCCCATCATCCCGACGAGGACGAGATGCCGTGGCGCGGCTGAATGTGGATCGGACGGATTCACCGCCATCTCACCGCCGTCTCACCGCAGGGTGTTCAGGAACGACCGGAAGTTCCTGGTGACCTCGGCGAGGGTGTCACCGCCGAACTTTCGTAACGCCTCCGACGCGATCACCAGCGCGACCATCGTCTCGGCGACGACACCTGCAGCGGGAACCGCTGTCACGTCGGTGCGCTCCTTGAACGACACCACCTGTTCTTTCGTCTCGGTGTCAACGGTTCGCAGCACAGGACGATTCAGTGTGGCCAACGGTTTCATTGCCACACGGGCAGCGAGGAGCCCACCGGTTGTCATGCCACCCTCGATTCCGCCCGCGCGCACGGTTTCGCGGGAGTACTGGGCGTTGTCCTCATCCCAGAAGATCTCGTCGTGCGCAAGGCTTCCCGGAAGCCCTGCCGTTTCGAGGGCGTCGCCGATCTCGACGCCTTTGATCGCTTGAATACTCATGAGCGCCTGGGCGAGCAACGCGTCGATGCGGCGGTCCCAATGCACGTACGACCCGAGCGCCGGTGGTACGCCGTAGCCGAGGACCTCGACGACGCCGCCCAGTGAGTCACCCTCCTTGGCAGCTGCCTTGATCGCGGTAATCATCTCG
Organism: uncultured Acidimicrobiia bacterium; assembly: GCA_963785035.1. GTDB lineage: Bacteria > Actinomycetota > Acidimicrobiia > IMCC26256 > CAWATG01 > CAWATG01. The sequence goes on along the minus strand of CAWATG010000011.1, from coordinate 439,391 downwards.
GCGTCGGCACTGCCGTCGAAACACCGAACCTCGGAAGCATCGACCGCGTCAAGATCGTCGGGACCGGGCCGTTGCTCGACGGACGCACGGACCGCTCCCATCTGCACCACGTGACTGATCACCGTGGTACCGAACTCGCGGAGCAAGACCTTGGCGAGGGCTCCCGCGGCAACCCGCGCGGCGGTCTCACGGGCGCTCGCTCGTTCGAGCACGTTGCGTGCGTCGTCGAAGCCGTACTTCTGCATACCGACGAGATCTGCGTGGCCGGGACGTGGCCTGCGCAGCGGCGAAGCTGTGAGACCCGGAGCGGCCGACATTTCGTCGACCCACTTCGGCCACTCGGTGTTGCGGATCATGATCGACACCGGCGAGCCGAGCGTCACGCCGTGGCGAATCCCACCGAGGATCTCGATGTCGTCCTGCTCGAAACGCATGCGCGGACCGCGCCCGTAGCCGAGCCGGCGGCGTGCCAGCTCAGAGGCAATGTCGTCGATCAAGATGGGAAGACCGGCGGGGAGCCCTTCGACGACGACCGTGAGGGCCGGGCCATGGGATTCCCCGGCGGTCAGGAAGCGCAGCACGCCTCGACCTCCTCGGGAGCAATGCCACAGGATACCGGCGCCCGCCTCGTGACCCCGAGGCGGATCCACACGATCGGTCTACTTGAACGCCTCCTCGCCCTTGCACAACTTGAAGGGCGAGTCGCCGAAGAGGAATTGCCCACAGCTTCCGTCAAGAGCAACGAGCTTGAGACTCGTGGCAAAGGCGTCGCCTGCGACAAGGGTGTAGGTCTTGTTGGACACGCGCACTTGCGCGTGGAGCGTCCCATCCTGGCCATAGATGTCGATGAGTGCGATCGACATGGTCGGCACCGGAATCGGCGCCGCCTTGCCCTGGGTTGCCGGGATCGACGTAGGCGGCGCTGTCGTCGCCGGAGCACCCGTCGTCGTGGTCGTGACGGACGTTCCCCCGGTTGGGCCTGTCGTGGTCGTCGTCGACGTCGTGCTCGTACCGGTCGGCGCCGGCGTGCCCGGCACCGCGGGTGACGCCGACATGGGAACGAACTTCGGAGCAAACGGATCTGCGATGTTGCCCGTCACGACCCGAACCGGAAGCGTCGTCGTCGTGGGGACCTGCGACGACAGCGGACTCCCTGGATTGGTGCTGATCGTCGACGGGCCACCGCTCGGGTTCAGCGTCGGAGCAGTCGAGTCCGTGTCATCGCTTCCGGAGAAGAGCACAAATGCCCCGACCGCGGCGATGACGACGCCCAGCACACTGAGCAGAATGGTGAGGCGGCGGCGTTCGGGGGTCATGACGGCGCTGCTCCGCTGCTCGTGGAACTCGAACTCGATGCCGGCGGGACGGCTGTCGCCGGTGTCGAGGCTCCCGGCGAAGACGTCGATGCTCCCGGTGAAGAGGTGGAGGTTCCCGGCGTCGTTGCACCCGGCGCTGCGGTGGAACCCGAGGCGGCTCCACCGAGCCCTGCTGCCGGTGAGCGCGTGAACATCTTGGCGCTCAGCGAAACCGACAGCGTCGGCGACACGCCCGCCGCCGCCGTCTCGGTCCCACCGGCCGCGCTGATGCTCAAGCCTTCGACAACGACCAATCGCGGCATCTGCTTGGGATCTTGGAGAGCGTCGAGGTACTGGAGCAGGTCGTAGAACGTCCCCTCGATGGAGATCGACAATCCAATCACGCTCGGACCACCCGCCGGATTGGCTGCCGGCGGCGCCGGGCTGATCGAAAGCCAGTCGACGCCGGTGTCGTATTGAATTGACGTTGCCGCATTCAAGAAGTTCGCGAGGTCGGCTTGCGCAGGCACGAGCTGATCGATGACCCGGTTGATGTCGGTTGCGGTACCTGCGGCGTTGCGCAGATTCTCGAGGCGACCGAGCCGAACACGTTGTTCCTGCCCCTCGGCCTTCGCGATGGCCACGTTGTCCTTGAGCTCGGTGACGTCGGAGCTGACGGGCTTGATCACCAGGAAGTACCACGCGACCGAAACGGCAACAAGAACCCCGAGCGCAATGAAGAGCGGCCGGCGATTCATTGTCCGACCTTCAGCTTCTGTCGGAGCTCACTGCGTGTTGCCTTCGCCTGAGGTGTGATCTTCGCCGTCGAGGAGAACGACACCGTCTGTTGGGAACCACCATCGGACACCGACTTCGTCGAAGTTGGGACCCAAACATCGGTCAGGGATGGGATCTCTGCCATCCGAAGGAGCCATTGCGAGACGTCGGTGAAGTCTCTCCCGGTGAGCGTCATACTCACCGTTCCGGACAGCCCAGCGGCCGCTGGTGCCGGAACGGCAGGGACCGTCGTGCTCGTCGTACCCGTCGTGCTCGTCGAGCCTTCGTCACTTGGCGCAGGAGCAACCGGCGCTGGAGCAGCGGGAGCCGCCGCGGTGACCGTACCCTGGAACGAACTCAACCAATCGTTCTGCGGCATCTTCATCGCGATGTCCTCGAGCAAGCGGGACCACGAGACGTCCGTTGCCAACAGCGCCGCGATCTGACCTTGAATCACGTCGATCTGCGCCTGTTGGGCTTCGAAGGTCGCGAGCTCGTCGATCTTTGCCTGGACCGCGGCATTCGTGTCGCGTTCCTGATCGAGGAGCGCTTGTTGGTCGGACCGCTTCGTTCGTTGCGACGCAGTGAGGAAACCCAGACCGCCCAACAAGAGAAGTGCGATCACCACGACGACGGCCACCAACTTGCGCCGATCAGCCGCGCCCCGGTCCTTCGGCGGGGACAGGTCGATCGCTCGTCCCGTCGACGTTGCGCCGAATGCCAGTCCAACCGGTACGGAGAGGTACGGGTCCAGCATCTCGTACTCGTCAGGAGCAAAGCCGATGTCACCGATCGCGAGCCGTGATCGACAATGTGCCCGAGTAACGGGAAGACCGAGCACCGTCTCGAGACGGTCGGCGAGACCGACCAGTTGTGAACCACCGCCATTGAGGAGCACCGATTTGACCTCGGCGCCGCCCGACTGGGCGCGGTAGAACTCGAGCGAGCTGCGGACATCTTCGAGCAAAGAGTTGAGCGGACCCTCGATTGCACTGCGTGCACGAGCGCCGATCTCGTCATCGGTGTTGATCCCTTGACGTTTCAGCGCCTCTGCCGCCTCGAACGCGAGGTCGAGGTCGGTTGCGATTGCTTCGGTCAGGGCACGCCCGCCGGAGCCCAACACTCGCGCGAAGCGTGGGCTCCCCGACTCGTGCACGACGACGACCGTGACACCCGCACCGACGCAGACAATCGCCTCGGCGCTGGGTTCGGCGCCAGGATCGACCGGTGTCGCGAGGCTGCGCACGAGCGCGAGAGGGACGAGGTCGACGGCTTCGACACTCAGCCCGGCGGACTCGACCGCCGCGACGATGCGCGTGATCGTTTCTCGTGGCGCTGCTGCAAGCAAGACCCGCGTGGTGGCATTGCCTTCGGGATCGATGCCAGCGCCGAGCACCTGAAAATCGAAGTACGCGTCATCGAGCGGTATCGGGATCAGATCTTGCGCTTGGAACTGCAGCGCGCCTGCAAGATCGGCCTCGTTCATCTCGGGAAGCTCGACCGGACGAACGATCAGACGCGGCGTACCGATGCCAACGCGGACCGCGCCCTTCTTCAGACCGACCTCGCGCCAGAGGCGACGAATTGCGCTCGCGACGACCTCGACGTCGACGATCTCGCCTTCGCGCATGACGTCGCGAGGCAGCGCGACCTGGCCGAACACTCGCAGCGTCGCCGGATTGCCGACCTCGACCTCGGTGACCGTGACGGCATTCGTGCCGATGTCGAGACCGATCAGGCGGCGGGCCATGATCCGTCTCCTTTCACGGTCTGCGCGTCGAGATACGCGGAAAGGTCCGCCTCACGAATCCGAAAATGGCGCCCCACGCGTATTGCCCCGATTTCCCCGGCCCTGATCAACCGATAAATAGTCATCGTCGAAACCCGCATCGCATCAGCGACCTCACTAACGGTGAGTAGACGATGCTCAGGAGTCACGACCCCCGCCCTTCAAGCAACTCGGTCAACAGTAGGCTTCACTGACAACAATCGTCAATCTGACGCTCAAATTGAGTGTTTGAGCGACTCAAAGCGACTCTTTTGCACTTTGGTCATAATGCGCAACTTATTCCCCTTGCGCAACATCTCCCGTTTGCAGAGATGGGGCGTCGTGCTATCCGCGCCCCGTGTACCAATCGACGATGGGCGCACCCCAGAGCACCATGGTCATCGCGCCGGCGGCGAGGAACGGACCGAACGGAACGGGATCGCGCCGGCCCCGCAGCTTCGTGGCAATCAGGAACACGCCGATCACCGCTCCGTAGAGGAATCCGAGCACCAGCCCGAGCATGAGCTCGACCCATCCGAGCCACCCGAGCGCGACACCGAGCGAGAACGCGAGCTTGACGTCGCCGAGTCCCATGCCCTTGGGCGAGATGAGATGCAGCACCAGCATTCCCGTGAATGCCGCCGCCCCTGCAGCGAGGGCTCTCCCCCACCCGCCGAGATCGTGATCCGCGATCGCAGCGACACCGACCAATACGGGCAGAACGATCGAGAGCGGGTAGACGATCCTGTTCGGCAACCGATAGTGCTCGATGTCGATGACCGACAGCGCAAGCAGCGCGCCGGCGAACACGAGGTACGCCGGCATGGCCCAGGACTCTGCATACTCGGCGCCGACGGCGGCGAACAGGGCGCCACATCCGAGCTCGACGAGCGGGTAGCGAAGAGAGATGTGCGCACCGCAATGGTGACACCGCGCCCGCAGCACGAGCCACGAGATGACAGGAACGTTGTCGATGGCGCGGAGCTGCGCGGCGCAGACGGGACATTGCGAGCGGGGCGCGACCACCGATTCGCCACGCGGGACACGCCAGATCACGACGTTGAGAAACGATCCGACGAGGAGCCCGAGGATTCCCGCGGCGATGGTGAGGAAGGTGTTGGGATCCATGATCGAAGGCTAGGCAGCGATGCTGTGGGAGACGGCGATCCGTCCAGCTGCGTGGTGCGATCGCGTCGGCGCCCGGGAGGAACGTTCCATCCCGGGCGCCGACGTGTTTCGCAGTTCGCACACAGCTCGTGATCAAACGCTGATCACGCCCGTGCGTCTACCACTTGTCCGACCACGACTCGCGGCCAAGCCGGCAGCAACCGCACCGGTGCAGGCCGACCCGGAGGGAACCTTGGCGAATTTGGTGCCCAACCCACCGGTGCCGTCTTGCGAGCGGACGGCGAAGCAGTCGCCGCTCTTCGAAAGACCCGCCATGTAGACGGTGGTCGCCGACAGCGGGAGCCACGACGCCGGAACGTTCACCGAGACCTCCTTCGGTGCCGTGGATGCGGTGTCAGCAGTCCCTGAATAGGTCAACGCAGGCTCAGCAGCACCCAGCGCCGTCACGAGGGCGGCGGTGGTGCCGTAGTCCTCCGAGTCGGTGAACACGGTCTTTGCGTTGGAGTGTGCGTTGCGCAGGTTGGACTGCACAGCGCGGTCGTTGGCCTTGGTACGGGCGCCGAGGAAGGTCGGGATGGCGATCGCGATGAGAATCGCAATAATGAGTACGACCACCATGAGCTCGATGAGGGTGAAACCCTCGTCCTCGGAATCCCGCTTCGCCCGAATGGCTCGCAGGGTGTCAATCATCTGGTGCTCCTCTAGCTGGGTAGGTTTGGTTGATAGTGATGTCAGTGACGTCTCGACCCTGCCTCAGTTGGTACGAGTGACCTCGACCTTGGGGCGTCGGGACCGCTCGACGATTCGCGTAAAGGCAGGCTCCGATCCGTCAAAATCCCTATCGGCCAGTTCCCGAGGGGACCTTGAGTACTCGTTGGGAACCTTCGGGCTATTTGAACCTGCGCATTTCACCCCGATACGGCCGATAACGTGACTTTCGGGATGTGGCGATGGTTCCCGGCGCGTGCCGCTCGGCGCACCGCTCGGGGCATCGGGCTCGGTGTACTGGTCGGCGCCGTCTCCGGTCTCGCCGTCTCGGCCTTCCTCGAGGGCCTCTCCTGGGCGACCCGAACCCGCCTCGCGCATTCCTGGATGTTGTGGATCCTGCCGGTGGCCGGGTTGACGATGGGGGCGATCTACCACCACTTCGCGGGCGACGCGCGCCATGGCAACGCCCTGATCATCGACGAGATCCACGAGCCGCGCGTGGGTGCCGCGTCGCATGGCGCCCTTCGTGCTGGTAGCAGCCGTGAGTACGCATCTCTTCGGCGGTTCGGCCGGACGTGAGGGCGTCGCGATACAGATGGCGGGGAGCCTCAGCGACGCGATGGCCCGCATGCTGCGACTCGACCGCGACGACCGGCGCCTGGTCTTGGTCACGGCCGTGGCCGGTGCTTTCGGCGGCGCGTTCGGTACGCCTGTCGCGGGCGCGGTATTCGCTCTCGAGGTCCAGGCACGCGGACACCGCCGCTACGGCGCTTTTGTTCCTGCGCTCGCGGCGGCGTTCGTCGCCGCTCGCATCGTGCGCGGATTCGGGCTCCACGAGGACGTGCTCAGCACTCGGCCCGACTTCGACGTATCAGCGCTGCTCGTTGTGAAGGTCGCGCTCGCCGGGCTGGCGTGCGGGCTCCTTGCGGCTTCGTTCGTCGGCCTCACCCATCGGATCCAGAAGGTGCTCGGCCACCTCCTGCAGTACCCGCCGCTCCGTTTGGCAATCGGCGGTTTGGCGATCATCGCCCTGACCGGAATCGTCGGAACTCGCGAATATCTCGGCGCCTCGACCGATCTGGTGGAGGCGTCGCTCGCAGGCGGCGTCGGCATCGCTACGTTCGCCTTCGCGTGGAAGCTCGTCCTCACCGCAGTGACCCTCGGAAGCGGCTTTCAGGGAGGCGAGGTCACCCCGCTCTTCGTCATGGGCGCGACGGCGGGTGTCACGCTCGGCGATTGGCTCGGTGCACCGATTCCGCTGTTCGCCATGCTCGGCTACGTCGCGGTCTTCGCCGGGGCAGCCAACACACCGATCGCGTGCGTGGTGATGGGCGCAGAGGTTTTCGGCGCCGGCCTCGCCCCCTGGTTCATCATCATCTGCGCGGCGAGCGTGCTCACATCGGCTGAGCGCGGCCTGTTTCACAGTCACCGCCTCCACCAGGGCGCCCCGTGATACTCGAGGCGGGCCTCGCCGCTATTCGATGAGCTTCACGATGTTGAACATCGGCATGTACAAACTGATGATCATGCCTCCGACGGTGAGACCCATCACCACGATCAGTAGCGGTTCGATCAGCGAGGTCAGCGCGTCAACGGTCGCCTCGACCTCCTGGTCGTAGAAGTCCGCGATCTTGTCGAGCATCTCGTCGAGCGCACCGGTCTCCTCACCCACCGCCATCATCTGCACAACCATCGGCGGGAAGACCTCATGGCGCTCCAACGGCTTCGCGAGTGACTCGCCGCCCTTCACCGCAGCCTGGGTATCGCGCACCGCGTCGGCGACGACCTCGTTGCCGGCTGTATCGGCAACGATCTCGAGCGACTCCAGAATCGGAACGCCCGAGCGCGTCAATGCGGCGAGCGTGCGAGAGAAACGAGCCAACGCGGTCTTTCGCACGAGTCCGCCGAACACCGGAATGCGCAACTTCAACGCATCCCACTGACGACGACCCGACGGGGTGTTGACCCACTTCCGCAGCCCGACGACAATTCCGATTCCGGCCATCACCAACAGAATCACGAACTTGCGCACGATCTCGGAGACCTTCAGCAGCACCCGTGTCGGTAACGGCAGCGTGCCGCCGAGATCCTTGTAGATGTTCCCGAACATCGGGACCACGAAGACGATCATCGCGCCTGCGATGGCGAACACGAGGAAGCCCACAACGACCGGGTAGGTCATCGCGGATTTGATCTTGCGGCGAAGCTCCACCTGCTTCTCGATCGTGTCGGCGAGACGCATCAGCACCGAGTCCAACACACCGCCGGCCTCGCCCGACTTGACCATCGAGACATAGAGCCGGTTGAACGCCTTCGGGTGGCGAGACAGCGCGCCTGACAGGGAACTGCCGCGCTCAACGTCGAGGCGGACCTCACCGGCAACCCTGCCAAGCTCCTTGTTCTCGGTCTGTTCCGAGAGGATTGTCAGCGCACGCAGCATCGAGAGGCCGGAGTTGATCATCGTCGCGAACTGACGCGAGAAGACGGCCACGTCCTTGAGCTTGATCCGGTTGGAAAATCCGGGGATCTTGATTTCGGTCTTGAGTTTCGAGGCGTCCTGCTGCTGGATCGAAATGGGCGTGTAGCCCATCGTCCGAAGCTTTCCGGTCACGAGGACCAAGCTGTCGCCCTCGAGCTCGCCTTCGACGATCTTGCCGTTGCGATCCCGAACCTTGTATGCAAATGTCGTTGCCATGTCGTGGACTCCTCGCCTTACCGGCCCAAGAGGCGCTGGAGATCGCCTTCGTTCGCACAACGCTCGGCAGCGACATCAAAAGTGATGCGTCCGGCGGTCACCAAGCTCGCAAGCGACTGATCCATCGTGATCATTCCGAACTTGCCGCCTGCCTGCATCAAGGAATAGATCTGATGGACCTTGCCTTCGCGGATCAGGTTCCGGATCGCCGGGGTGGCGACCAGTACCTCGCACGCAATGACCCGGGCCGTACCGTCAGGCGTCGGTAGGAGCTGTTGCGTCACGATTCCCTGCAATGACGATGCGAGCTGCACCCGAACCTGCTGCTGCTGCGCCGACGGGAACACGTCGATGATGCGGTCGATGGACTGCGGCGCGTCCTGCGTGTGCAGGGTCGCGAAGACGAGGTGACCGGTCTCGGCAGCCGTCAACGCCGTGGTGATGGTGTCGAGGTCACGCATCTCGCCGACGAGGATGACGTCTGGATCCTGGCGCAACACATGCTTGAGCGCCGCTGCGAACGAATACGTGTCCTCCCCCACCTCGCGCTGATTCACGATCGCGCGCTTGTGTTGGTGCAGGAACTCGATCGGGTCCTCGACCGTCATGATGTGAACGGGCTTCGTCCGATTCACGATGTCGATGAGCGACGCGAGGGTCGTCGACTTTCCCGAACCGGTCGGACCGGTGACCAGCACCAGCCCCCGCGGGAGTTCGGCAAAGGGGCGAACCGTCGGCGGAACACCCAGCGTGTCGAAGTCGACGATCTCGTATGGGATCACACGCATGACGCATCCGACCGAGTCGCGCTGCAGAAACACATTGACGCGGAAGCGACTGCGACCGGGCATCGAGTACGACGTGTCGAGTTCGTGCTCGTTCTCGAACTTCTCGCGCTGCTTCTGGGACAGCACGGCGTAGATCATCTCGCGGATCTGGGAGCCGTTGAGCACCGGGAACTCACGAAGTGGCACGAGCTGGCCGTGCACGCGCACGACCGGGGGTGAACCCGCCGTCAGGTGGAGGTCCGATCCTTTTCGCTGGAGGACGCATTCGAGGAGCTCGTTGATGTCGAGCGGAACCCCATCGCTGCCGGCCACATCATCGGCCGAGTGAGCACCCGCGCCGTATACCGCTTTCACGACGTTGCTCAGCTCGAGGCGACCCGCTGCCACCGCGATGATCTCGAATGCTGTCGAGGCCGCAACCGCAGCGACCGCCTCGTCGTCGTTGGGCTCCGCAAACGCCACAACCAACTTGTCACCCTCGAAGTGCACCCCGATTGCAAGATGCCGTCGAGCGACGTCGGCCGGAATGATCGACGCGGCATCGGGATGCAACGGGGTGGCACTGAAGTCGATGAAGCGAAGACTGAGCGACTCGGCAATCGCCGCGGTGAGATCCTTCTCCGCCACCAGACCTGCACGCAGCAGGATCTTGGGCAGGGCGTCGCCCGACTGGCGGGACTCGGCAACCGCCACCTCGAGGTCGTCGCGCGAGAGCACGTGACGATCCACAAGGAACTCACCCAGGCGTCGCGCCTGACCAGCCAACATGCCCACATATCGGCGATCGGAGCCCAAACCTTGATGAGCCAAGTCGGCCCGGCCGCTCTCAGGCGACGACTCGGAAGATTTCCTCGAGGCTCGTCAGCCCTGCCGCAACCTTACGGAGGCCGTCATCTCGCATCGGGACCATCCCCTGCATGGTCGCGATCTTCTTGATGTCCTCGGTCGACCTGCGCTCGATGATCGCCCGCTCGATCTCCTCGGAAAGCGTCATCACCTCATGAATACCGAAACGCCCCTTATAGCCCGTCCGCCCACAGGTGGCGCATCCCGCCGCCCGATACAGCGTCGGCAGCTCGTCGAGATCCTCGACGTGCCAGGACGCAGCGAGCAGATCCGCCTCCGTCGGCTGGAACGGCTCGCGGCAGCGCTCGCAGAGGCGCCGAGCCAGCCGCTGGGCGACGACGCAGTCGAGCGCGCTCGTCACGAGGAACGGCTCCACACCCATTTCGACCAGTCGCATCGGTGTCGAGGCGGCATCGTTGGTGTGCAAGGTCGAGAGCACGAGGTGACCGGTCAACGCTGCCTCCACAGCGATCACCGCAGTTTCCCGGTCGCGGATCTCGCCGACGAGGACGATGTCGGGATCCGACCGGAGGATCGATCGCAGGGCCGCCGCAAACGAGAGCCCGGCCTTGGGATTGATCTGGACCTGGTTGATCCCGGCCAGTCGATACTCAACCGGGTCTTCAACGGTGATGACGTTCCGATCCGGTTCATTGAGAATGTTCAGCGTCGCGTACAGCGTGGTCGACTTTCCCGACCCGGTGGGACCGGTTACGAGAATGGTTCCGTACGGCTTGCGGTAGGACTGTTCGAAACGCTTTCCCGCTTCGGGAAGGAAGCCCAGATCGTCGAGCCGCAACAGCGCGGTGCTCTTGTCGAGGATTCGCATGACGATCTTCTCGCCGTACACCGTGGGAAGCGTTGCGACACGAAGATCGACCGGCTTGCCGCCGATCGACAGCGAGATGCGTCCATCCTGGGGGATCCGGCGCTCGGCGATGTCGATCTCAGCCATGATCTTGAGGCGGCTGATCACACCAGCCTGGATCGATTTGGGCGAGTGCATCACCTCGTGCAGCACACCGTCGATGCGGAACCGGATCCGCAGGTCACGTTCGGTGGGCTCGACATGGATGTCCGACGCCCGATCCGACACAGCCTGCGCGATCAAGAGGTTGACGAACTTGACGATCGGGGCATCCTCGACGACCTCACGCAATGATGCGATGTCGTCGGGCGTGTCGAATTCGGTCGCCGCGGCCTGCGCCACGGTGTCGACTTCGGAATCGAGACGGTGGACACGGTCGATCGCATCACCAAGCTGCGACCCCGCAACGACGACGGTCTTGACCTCCCTTTTCGTGATCGCGCGGATGTCGTCGATCGCGAACACGTTCGTCGGGTCGAACATCGCGATGACGAGACGGTCGTCGTCCCATCCAATCGGGAGCACCTGGTATCGACGAGCGACAGCCTCGGGAATGAGCGACACCACGCTCGCGTCGATCTGCCACTCGGTCAGGTCAACGAATGGCATTCCAATTTTCGCGGCGCGCTCGCGCTGACGGTCGATCTCGGCGTTGACGCCATCACCGACGCCACGACCTTCACGCGCAGACTCAGGGGCCTTCACCTCCTCGGGTGGGGATTCGAGGACGGCCGCAGCTTCGGATGCTGCCTGTGCGATCACGTCGAGGTCGGCGAGCGCTTCGGGTTCAATCGCAGCCTTCTTCGACCGGCGCCGCGACTTGGGCGGTTCAGGCGCAGGTTCGACGACCTCGCTCCCCGCAACGACGGCATCGGCTTCGGCCGTTACGTCGACCGTTGCATCGGCCGTTGCGTCGGCCGTTTCGGCGGTCGTTGGTTCGACGCTGTCGCCGCGCTCCGGCTCGGCGGGCGCATCGAAGTCCGAGATCTGGTCGAAGATCGCCCTGGCAACATCCAGCGAACTTCCGTTCTCGCCATCGCGATCCGCAGCGTGAGCGGCGTCGGCCACCTCGGCGTCGGGCACCAGCTCAGATTCATCGACGAGACCGGCGGTCGGCGATTCACCGCCGGCGCGATATGTTCGACTGATGGCGTCGAGAACCTGGGAACTGGTCGCCACCACGGTCTTGAGCTCGACGCCCGCAATCGCACGAATGTCGTCAACGGCGAACACGTTGGCGGGATCGGCGACGGCGAGGACCAAGAATTCGCCTTCCCAGCCGATCGGCAATGCCTGGTAGCGACGCGCCAACATTTCGGGAATCGTGTTGGCAGCCGAAGCGTCGATCTCGACGCCGTCGAGGTCGACGAACTCCATGCCGAGCTGTCGAGCAAGTGTCCGAACAAGCTCCACTTCGGTGATCAGACCACGGTCGATAAGAATCCGTCCGAGCGGTTTGGCGCTGCCTTCCTGGTCGGAAATTGCCGCGTCGAGCTGGGCCTGCGTTAGCAAGCCCTCTGCACGGAGCAGTGCTCCCAGGCTTTGGCTCGTGGACAGCGTTTCCTCCAGACGCACAGAGAGCCGCATTTTCCCCATTTATCGGCGTTGTCCGGGCGCGTCTGAACCCTTGGATCTGGCGACCACCCCTGCCGTCGAAACGCCGTGAGGCTTCGGTCAGCTCTCGCGGAGGGTGGCGAACATCCGCATCAGGACACCCCGCTCCTCGGTTTGAGAGGAGGCGTCCTCGGCGTTCGTCATGTCGGCTGGGAACTCCCCCGGCCCCCAACCCGGCCCGTCGCCCTGTACCTCGCCCTGCGCCTCGATCTCCCGTGCCGCAGGAATCCGTGGATATCTGCTCAGGTCGGTAAGGCCGAGCCTGCCGGACCGACCTTCGCCGGTCTGGTCGAAGACCGAGGCGCCTGCAGTTTTCGATCCCGCAGTCCCATACGAAGAAAGGTCGTGCAGGGATGCCAAGAGCGCGTCATGGTCGGTCGTGGGATCGTCGTCCAATGGCGCATCGAGCGCCGAATCGTCGTCGCCCATGTCCTCCACCACCTCCGAGGGCGGGCCGGCGTTTCGACCCACTCGTTGGACGTCTGGCGAGGCCACGTCCACCGAATGAACGTCCGCGATCACGCTCCCATCGGACCCCAAGATCTCCACGGCGCCGACATGAACCAGGTCACGTAATGCGAAACTCGTCGCAACGATGCCGGAATTGACCGCCAATGCGATCTCGCGAACCGTACGAACGCCGTCGACGGCGAAGAGCACCCGCCATGCCGCACGATCGACCGTCACGGTTTCGTAGTAGGGCTCATCGACCAGGCGTGGCTGCACGGTGTTCGACGGGATCACCGTCTCGACCGTCGGCCAGTCTGCGAGGATCGAACGGACGTGCCCCAGCATTGCCTGGGTCGACACCGGTTGAACACCGCCTGCGTCGAACACTTCTTCGGTGCGAAACTCGAAGTCTCCCTCGCTGAGGAGCAGCAGCTCACACATGAGATCGACGATGTGGTTCGAGAACTCCTCAGGGGTCCTTTCCACCGCCATGGAGGCGAGGTCGCTCTGCCCGGCCGAGATCTGACCGTCGACGAAGAACAGCAATCCGGCGAAATGCGGGGCATTCACATGGAGCGCGCCCGTCTTCCTGGCATGCTCCAGGAGACCGAACACGTCATCCAGTGCAATTGTGTCCAGAGTTCCCATAAGGGCCACTGACGGATACCTCCTAACACATGGTGATCGGCATCCTGAAGGGTGCACCTTGAGCGAAACCTCTGCACACCCGGGTGCGGGCCCGCCGGCCCGGGGTTCAGTGTCCGGCGCGCCGCGCCGCGGCGCGCCGGAGTACGTCCTGCGCCGCGCCGTACATGGCCGAGACGGGCGCCTGGCGTCCCGTCCAACGTTCGAAGATCGGCACGGCCTGTTCGATCAGCATCCCCACACCATTGACCGCCGGGATTCCGCGAGATCGCACGGCCGCGAGCAGCGGCGTCTCCAACGGGTGATACACCGTGTCCGCCACGAACTGCCCCGTGTGCAACATTTCCACGGACAGCGGCGGAATCTCCCCGTTCATACCCAACGGCGTCGCGTTCACGATGACATCGGCGTCGCTCGCAGCCGAGTCCAGTTCGAGCATCGATACCGCCCGTGATTCGCGAGCGAGTGAGCCCGCCGCACGGGCGGCCTCGACGCGGCGAGCCGCGACCGTGACCCGCGCACCGCCACGCCCGAGTGCCAGGATGATCGACCGCGCGGCACCACCCGCACCGAGAACGAGGACACGCCGGCCCGAAACATCGACGCCCTCGTTGCCCAGCGACCGGACGAACCCCCGGCCATCGGTGGAATCCCCCTGGATTCGACCGTCCTCGAGGAGCGTCAGACAGTTGACGGCTCCGAGGGCTTGACCGTCGGGGGTCAGCTCGTCGCAGCCTGCGACGACGGCCTCCTTATGGGGCATTGTCACCGCGAGTCCCCGGATCCCGAACAGGCGCATTGCAGCGACCGCTGCCTCACCGTTGCCTGCCGGTACCGGCAGCGCGACGCACACCCAATCCAGTTGTGCGGCGTCAAAGGCCGCGTTGAAGATCGTTGGCGACAACGAATGTCCGATCGGGTCACCAATGAGTGCGACGACGTTCGTGCGCGCGGTGATCGAGGATCGTTCGCTCACCCGAGCAAACCCTTTGCACGTGCCGCTGCAACATTGCGCTCATGGTCCTCGGCGGTCACGCCAAACGCGTGCTTGCCATTCGCGTCGGCCAAGACGTAGAACAGATAGGGCACGTCGTCCGGTTGGAATGCCGCCATGATCGAAGCGCTCGAAAGCGTGGCGATCGGTGTCGGCGGCAAACCCTTTGTCGCATACGTGTTATACGGCGAGGCCAACGCGAGATCGGACTTCGTGATGGCGCCCTCACGGCTCCCGCGTGCATAGAGGACCGTCGCGTCGATCTGCAGGAGCATTCCGGCTCGGATCCGGTTGTAGATCACCGCGGAGATCAACGGTCGGTCCTCCTGGACCTTCGCCTCGGTTTGGATCAGGGACGCCGCAACCAGCGCCTCGTAGGCGCTCACGCCCGCGGGTGGAGGCAGCGAACTCACCCCGAGCTTTTGGAGTTGGTCGTCGAACCGAGCAACGATCATCGCCAAAATCGACCGTTCATCCTGCGCCGGGTCGACGAAATACGTATCGGGCCATGTCAACCCCTCCAGGGAGCTCACCGAACCGGGTTGAAATGCAGACCGAACCAGGTTTCCGCCGGCGACCTCCAAGAATCGCTCTGCCGACAAGCCAGGAAGCTCACCAACACGCGCGGCGATCATCTCGAGCGTCAGTCCAGGTGGAAGTGCCAGCTTGCGAAACACCAACTTCGGCTTCTTCTCGAGCGCAGTGACCGCTGCACGCGCGCCGATATCACGGCGCAGGTCGAAGCGGCCGGCGCGAAATGGTCCGGCCTTTGTCGCACGCGAGTAGAGCCGGAACACAAGCGACGATCCGACGACTCCTTTCGCCTGCAACTCGTCACCTATCTCACTGACGTTCCAGCCATCCTGCACGACGACACTCACGCGACTTCCCGGACTCCCGGGAGGATCGATTTGAACCCATACCCAGCCGCCGACGACGAACACCGGTAGCAACAGGACCAGGACCAGGATCGCTATAACCGTCCGGCGCCGACGTCGCGCACGCCTGCGTTGTGAACGCCGGAGTTCGCGCGCCGAGGCTCGAGATGTGCGATCCTCAGCAGGCTCGCCGATCTCCGCATCATGATCAATTGCAGCATCCTGCTCATCGATTGCATCGAGCGCATCGACGGCGCGCTCGTGTGCATCGTGCTCATCAACCACGTTGTTGCTCCAGGTATGACTGCAACAGCACTGCAGCAGCAATCTTGTCGACCGTCTGCTTGCGCTGTGCGCGCTTGACGTTGCCGTGCAGCAGCGCTCGCTGCGCTATTGCCGTCGTGAGCCGTTCATCGAAGGCCTCGACCTCGAGCGCGTCACCGGCGAGCATCTGCAAGGCTTCGATCTCCTCGAGCGCTGCGGTTGCCGCAGGACCCTGTTCACCCGAGAGCGTTGTCGGCATCCCGACCACGATCCGGTCCGCTTCGTGCTCACGAGCGAGGCGAAGTATCGCCTGGTGGTCCAACGCCCGATCGCCACTGCGTTCGAGAACGACAAGCGGGCCGGCAATCACACCACTGGGGTCTGAGAGCGCAACGCCGATCCGGCGACTCCCGAGATCGACTCCGAGCACTCGACCCATCAGGGCGCCACCATGGCGTGCGCCGCCTGCTCGGTCACCAACCGCACTGCCTCATCAAGTCCTTCGATCCGAGGACCGCCACCTTGTACGAAATCGGGGTTCTTGGCTGTGCCACCGCCCAAGAGTTTGGCAGCAGGCGCAGCGATCTCCGCGGCAGAGACACCTGCTTCTCGCACGTCCGCGGTGATCGCAACCGCCAACGCCGCTTTGTCGCCATTGGCGCCGAGTCCGATGACCGCGACGATGCCCGAACCCAGTGCGTCACGCGCAGCCAGCGTCAGCGCGCGCATCTCATCGGAGGTGAGCCCATCTCGTCGCACGACCACGACCGGTCCCTCCGACGTTGCAACCAACTCGCGGGCTGCAACCGCCATCTGTTGGGAACGTACGGCACTCAGGTCGTCATTGAGTGCCTTCACCTGGGAAAGCAGCTTCTCGACGCGCTCTGCAACCTCGGTTGGCTTGACTTTGAGGAGTTCCGACACCCTGCGAAGTTGCAGATTGTCGTCATGGATTCGGGCCAAAGCGCCGGTTCCGGTCATGGCCTCGACGCGGCGCAGGTTCGCGCCGATCGACCCTTCACTGACGATCTTGATCGGCCCGATGAAACCGAGCGCATGGACGTGCGTACCACCGCACAACTCGATCGAATGCTCGCCCGCTTCGAGAACACGCACGAGATCGCCGTACTTGTCACCAAAGAACGCAATCGCACCCAGGCTCGTTGCATGGTCCTTGGTGGTCTCGTAGTGCCGCACCGGCGCGTCGCTGAGCACCTCGGTGTTGGCGAGTTCTTCGATGCGGTCCAATTGGGCGGGTGTGAGTGCTTCATGGTGACTGAAGTCGAACCGCAAACGCTCGGGCCCAACCCATGAACCAGCCTGCGCGACGTGGTCGCCAAGGACTTGGCGCAGGGCCCAATGCAAGATGTGCGTCGCCGTGTGATTCCGCCGGATGCAGTCGCGGCGCACGGCATCGATCTCAGCCGTGACCGTCTGGCCCTCTTCGATCGACCCCTCGGTCACCACTGCCCGGTGTACATGCATCCCCGGCAGTCCAAGCTGCGTGTCATTCACGACGATCACCGCTCCAGAAGCGGACGTGATCGTGCCCGTATCGCCGATCTGACCACCGGACTCCGCATAGAACGGGGTCATGTCGAGTATGAGGTCAACGACCTCGCCCACACCAGCGCGCGCGACACGCTCACGACCGTTGATCAATGCCAGCACGGTCGCGCTCTTGGTGATCGTTTCCTGGCGACCCGTGAAGGTGGTCGTTCCGTGCACTTCGAGGAGTTCACGGTAGAGCTCGATCGGCGCAGCGACTTTACCGCCGGCCGCCTTGTGTGCATCTTGCGCGCGGGTCCGCTGTTCGGCCATTCGCGCCTTGAAACCGTCGAGATCAGTCGATCGCCGACGCTCACCGGCGATCTCCCGAGTGAGATCGATCGGGAACCCGAGCGTGTCATGCAGGAAGAAGGCGTCGTCGCCGGTGATGTTCCCCTTGGCGATCAGCTCATCCAGTAGGTCGAGCCCACGCTGCAAGGTCGCACGGAAGCGTTCCTCCTCCCGCGCGATGATCGTCCGGATCGACGAGTGATTGCGGACCAGATCGGGATACGCGTCGCCCATCGTCGCGACCGTGGCGTCGACCATTGCCGGCGTCACGAGCTGCTCGACACCGAGAAGATACGCGTGACGGACCGCTCGGCGGATGATTCGGCGCATCACGTAGCCACGTTCCTCATTGCTGGGAACCACGCCGTCGCTCGCCAGGACGGTCATCGTGCGACCGTGCTCTGCGAGGATCCGCAACGACACGTCTGCTTCGGCCCCAGGGAATCCACCGTAGGTACGGCCGGTGATTGCTTCTGCTGCTGCGAGCATCGGAGCAAAGACATCGATGTCCCACACCGACGCCGCACCGGCAAGAACGGTGAGATTTCGTTCGAGCCCTGCACCCGTGTCGACACTCGGTCTCGGCAACGCCACCATGGTTCCGTCGGCCTGTGCGTCGAACTGCATGAACACGAGGTTCCACAGTTCGATGAATCGATCCGAGTCGCCGAACGCCGGTCCTCCGTCGGCGCCGAACTCGGGCCCGAGGTCCCAGAAGATCTCCGAACTCGGACCGCATGGGCCGGTATCGGCCATCCGCCAGAAGTTGTCGTCGCCAAGTCGCTGAATACGCCGCTCGGGCACACCCACGACATCACGCCAGATCAACGCGGCCTCGTCGTCGGTTTCGTGGACCGTGACCCACAGGCGTTCGGGATCGAGACCGAGCACCTCGGTGTAGAACTCCCACGCCCACGGAATCGCCTCGGCCTTGAAATAGTCACCGAAGCTGAAGTTTCCCAACATCTCGAAGAAGCTGAAGTGGCGATTCGTGCGCCCGATGTCGTCGAGATCGTTGTGTTTGCCACCAGCCCGGATACATCGCTGCACGGATACAGCCCGTGCGTAGGGTGGGGTCTCGTCACCGACGAAATAGGCCTTGAACGGCACCATCCCCGCGACTGTGAACAACAGCGACGGATCGACGGGGAGGACGCTCGCCGACGGCACGGCCGTGTGGTCGCGCGCCACGAAGAAGTCGATGAAGGCGCGACGCAACTCTTCCGCCGTCAGGGGACGCATAGGTTCAGGCTACCGCCAGAAACCCCCGATCCCCGACACCCGCTCCGCGACCTCGGCGGATCCATGGCTCCACCGCTGCTGCCCCAACCTCACCTCACAAGGCCTTTTGGACTCCCGGTCTCATGGCCGGGCTCGGCAGCGAAGTCGCTTCGCAGTTCGGCCTCGCGCTCACGCATAGCGGCGCGTCCCTCGCTCACGGCCACTCCGACCGTTCGTCGAGCCGCGTCGATGCCATCAGTCAGCCGCGTGGCCACCTGCGGTGGCCGATAACGCTGCAAACGGAGACGTAGCCGGCGCACGACGTACCACGACGACGCCAAACCGAACACATATCCGAAGACGAACCCCGTCGTACGCCTGAACATCGCTACCTTCTGCTCCTACCGGGGTCCGTTGCCGGGAGGCGTGCCGCGTGGATGGCGTAAACGCCAGATTGCCTTCTTTGCACCGGCTCCTGCAGCGACGGTCTTCACCACTGGGTTGGTCACGGTCCTATACGCCAGACGTGATGCGGTGTCGGCCGTCGAGAGCAACGTATCCAGATTGTCCAGGTCCGTGGCGGCAAGCCGCGCGCCGTCATGCAGCTCGCGCACCGTGCTGAGCGTCTCGCGTTGGAGCTCATCGACGGTGGCGCGCAACGCCCGTAACGTACGAACCAACATGACCAGAACGACACAGAGCCCGCCGACGATCATCGCCGAACCGATCACGATCACCGTGATTGCGACATCCGAATCATCCATCAGCGCTCCGGTTCTTCGATGCTTGCATCCATCGCCAATCCAGCGGAGCGGCGCTGCGACCACGCTGCGGCAATCGCAGCTTCGGCCCCGTGTGGACCAGGTTGGTAATACCGCCTGCCCGCCAACTCCGGGGGCCGGTACTGCTGGTCGACCCAGCCGCCGGGCGCGTCGTGAGGGTACTGGTAACCCTTGCCGTGGCCAAGTTTCGCTGCGCCGGCAAAATGCGCGTCCCGAAGGTGAGCAGGCACCGCACCCGAGGGACGATCGCGCACATCCGCGAACGCGGCGCCAAGTGCGGTCGTGACAGAGTTGGATTTTGCGGCGGTCGCAAGATGGATCACCGCCTGCGCGAGATTCAGTTGCGCCTCGGGGAGTCCGACGAACTCGACCGCACGCGCGGCTGACTCGGCGATCAGCAACGACAGCGGGTTGGCCATTCCGATGTCCTCCGACGCCAGGATGACGAGCCGACGCGCGATGAAGCGAGCGTCCTCGCCCGCTTCGAGCATCCGAGCCAACCAGTACAGACCCGCGTCGACATCGGAACCACGGATGCTCTTGATGAACGCCGAGACGACGTCGTAGTGGTCATCGGCGCCGTAACGGATGACGCGCATCGCCAACGCGGCCTCCGCGTCGCCGACGCTGATCGTGCTGCGTTCCGCTTCGAGCGCAAGTGCCGCGGCGACTTCGAGCGAGGTCAGGAGGTGGCGAGCGTCGCCCTCGGCCTGGTCGACAAGGTGGGCCAGGCTGTCGTCGTCGATGCTGAGTTTGTCGGCGCCCAGGCCGCGTTCCTCCTCCAGCGCTGCCCGCACCAGCCTCGCGAGGTCTTCCGCGACGATGGGCTCCAGACGAAACAACGTCGAGCGAGAGAGCAACGGCGCCGTCAACGAGAAGAACGGATTCTCGGTCGTCGCACCGATCAGGACGAACAAGCCTTCCTCGACATGGGGCAACAGCGCATCCTGTTGCGTACGACTGAAGCGGTGCACCTCATCGAGAAACAGGATCGTTCCTCGCCCGTGCTCACCCAGACGCGCCCGCGCACGTTCGGCGATATCGCGGACGTCCTTCACGCCGGCGGTGACGGCCGAGAGCGGTTCGAAATACCGTTCCGATACTCCTGCGACAACGCGCGCGATCGTGGTCTTCCCGGTCCCGGGCGGCCCCCACAGGACCACGGAGAACAGCCGGTCCGATTCGATCAACGTCCGAAGAGGCTGACCCGGTCCGATCAGATGTCGTTGGCCGACGATCTCATCGAGTGCTCGAGGCCGCATGCGCGCAGCGAGCGGCGCGCGCTGCGCCAGGCGCGTTTCGACCGCACTCGCGAAGAGGTTTTCGGCCATGCGCCAAGGTTAGCGAGCGCACCGATTGCTACTTCTTGCGGGGCGCCAACACGCTGATACCGACGTCCCGCAGGAGTGTGGGGTCGACGACGGTCGGCGCGCCCGTGAGCGGGTCATGGCCCGACTGCGTCTTCGGGAAGGCGATGACCTCGCGAATGTTCTCCTCACCGGCGAGGAGCGCGACGAGTCGGTCGACGCCGAAGGCAAAACCGGCATGTGGTGGCGCACCGAAGCGGAAGGCGTCGAGCAGGAATCCGAACCGCGCCTGTGCCTCCTCCGCCCCGATACCCAACAGCGCAAAGATTCTCGCCTGGAGATCCCCACGGTGGATTCGAACACTGCCCGAACCGAGCTCCCAGCCGTTGAGGACGAGGTCATAGGCCTGTGAGCGGACCGCCAGCAGTTCTGGGCCGGTCGCGGTTTCAAGCATCGCAAGATCGTCGGGGTGCGGCATCGTGAACGGGTGATGCGCAGGAATCGGCGCGCCGTCACTGGCCAGACCCTCGAACAACGGAAAGTCGACGACCCACAGGAAGTGGAGGCCGCCCTCATTGACCGGAGGCCGTCCCAGATCGAGGCGAAGCACTCCCAACACGTGATTGCACACGCGGCGCTCCCCCGCCACCAGGAGCGCAAGATCGCCTTCGCGTGCACCAAGCGCTTCGACAATGCCGCGCTGCTCGTCCTCGGAGCAGAACTTGGCCACCGGGGAATTGAGGGTTCCACCAGCCTCGACACGCATCCAGACCAGGCCTGCCGCACCGAGTTGCTTGGCGCGATCGGTGAGGTTGTCGAGCTTCGAGCGTGAGACACCGCCCTCGCCCGAGACGAGGATTCCTTTGACGGCCTCACTTTGGAATGCCTTGAACTCCGTCGTCGCGAACACCTCGGTGAGCTCGACAAGCTCCATGGCGAATCGAACATCGGGCTTGTCCGAACCGAACCGCTCCATGGCCTCACGCCAGGTCATCGTCGCGAACGGATTCGGGCGAGTGCCTGTCGCCGCCTCGACAGCATCGCCGACGGCTCGAGTCACGACCTCCATGACATCTTCCTGGTCGGCGAAGCTCATCTCGGCGTCGTACTGCATGAATTCGAATTGACGATCTGCGCGCAGGTCCTCGTCGCGTAGGCATCGGGCGATCTGGAAGTAACGATCGATCCCGCCGACCATCAGGAGCTGCTTGAACAGTTGTGGGCTCTGCGGAAGCGCGTAGAACGATCCGGGGGTCAGC
Source organism: uncultured Acidimicrobiia bacterium (assembly GCA_963785035.1). Classification (GTDB taxonomy): domain Bacteria; phylum Actinomycetota; class Acidimicrobiia; order IMCC26256; family CAWATG01; genus CAWATG01. Next base: position 417,265 of record CAWATG010000011.1, on the reverse strand, counting down.
CGTGACGGCACGATGAAGTCACGCGCACCCTCGGGAGTCGAGGCGATCAGCATCGGCGTCTCGACCTCGGTGAAGTCCTGGGCGGCCATCGACGTGCGCAGCGCGTGATTCACCGTTCGCGCGCAACCGAAGGTTGCCTGCGAGTCGCGGACGCCGGAGATCGAGATAACGGTGCCGCAGTCGGAGGACTTCGTCGACATCGTCGGCTTGGGAGAGTTGGAACGGCAACGGATCCGACTCGGAAAGGACCTCGAGGGCGACGCTGCTCACCTCGATGTCACCGGTTGCAAGATCGGGATTACGCGTGCCGTCGGGTCGGGACCGGACCGTGCCGGTGATGCGAACGACGAACTCATCACGCACACGGTGCGCGTCCTCACCGCCTGCCTGAGACGGATCGACGACGACCTGCACGATGCCCGAGACATCACGCACGTCAAGGAACACGACGCCACCGTGATCACGTCGGCTGGCGACCCATCCGCACAGCGTGACATCGGTACCGATGTCGGTGGCGCCGAGTTTGCCGGCCATGTGGGTGCGCATCACGGGCGTTGCTCCTCGAGACGAGTGGCGATCCAGGAGACAACGTCCTCCTGGCGTACTTCAACCTGGCGACCATTGCGCAGGTCCTTGACACCAACCGCGCCGCGCTCGGCCTCGGCGGTGCCGAGCATCACGCCGAATCGTGCGCCGGACCGGTCGGCGACCTTCCATTGCGCCTTCACCGAACGGCCGCCGTAGGCACGATCCGCGGCGATACCCCGTGATCGCAATGCAGCGAGCACCAGTGCCGAAGACATGCCGACGGGCGCATCAGGCTCCAGCGCATCGATGACGAATGCGTCGACGGTCGCTGTCGGCGGCGCGAGCACCTCCTCGGCATCACAAGCCAGGAGCACTCGTTCGATACCGATTCCGAAGCCGATACCAGGCGTTGGTGGGCCGTGCATCTCCTCTGCCAACCGGTCATAGCGACCACCGCCACCGATCGCGTTCTGTGCGGCGTCGAGGGCATCGGCAGCGAACTCGAAGACCGTGCGCGTGTAGTAGTCGAAGCCGCGAACGAGCCGTGGCGCAGGCTCGTAGTCGATACCCAGCTCGGCGAGTCCGGCTTGGACCGACGCCAAATGCGCCGCCGATTCGTCCGAGAGAAAGTCGGTGATGACAGGCGCGCCTTCGGTGACTGCACGCCAGTCGGGATTCTTCGAATCGAGAATCCGCAGCGGGTTTGCCTCGACGCGAGCGGCGAACTCCTCGCCCAGTTCGGCACAGTGGTCAAGCAGGTAGGCACGCAGCGCGCCGTGATAACGCGGACGGCTGTGTTCGTCACCCATCGAGTTGAGCAGGAGCCGCACACCCGTCAGACCGAGCTCACGATAGAAGGCATGCGCGAGCGCGATGATCTCGACGTCGATTTCGGGATCGTCGATGCCGAGGACCTCCGCGCCGAGCTGGTAGTGCTGTCGGTACCGGCCCTTCTGCGGGCGTTCGTAGCGAAAGTTGGGTGCGAGGTACCAGGCTTTCCACGGTGGCGTCGGGCGGTGCTGCACATAGGCGCGCACGATCGGCGCTGTACCTTCGGGGCGCAACGCCAGCGCCCGGCCACCCTTGTCCTCGAAGTCGTACATCTCCTTGCGTACGACGTCGGTCGTTTCACCAACCCGGGCAAAGACCTCGCGGTGCTCGAACAGGGGCGTGATCGCCAAGCCGAAGCCATAACGAGCCGCCAGGCCGGCAAATCGGCTGACGAGCTCGATCCACCGATTCGATGCCGGGGCCAGCACGTCGTGGGTGCCGATGGGCGCGCGGAACACGTCGGCGCCAGCCTTGGATTCGTTCATGCGATGGGCATGCTACCGGGCAGGCCCTCGCGGCCTCACTCGTGGCCTGGCCGATCCAAGAGTGGGATTCAGAGCCCAGCGGGTGTCTTCTGCTCGACCCAGACGGCGACGGCCCAGGCCGACGCGATCGGATTGAGGAACCGCGGCGGTGAGAGATACTTCAGGCGTTGGTCGTAGGTGTACGTCTTTTCGTAGCCGTTGCCACCGGTGGTTCCGACCGGACCACGGAAGCGTTGCGCGATAGCGCCTGTGACGATCAGGTCGCCGAGCGAGCCTCCCTTGTCCCATCGCGGCACGAAGAAGGAGTGTTGGACCGAGAGAAGCGCGGCAAAGATCTGCGCATTGGAGAATGTCTGCGTCCCGCCCGTGGCGGGCCGGACATCGAGGAGGGTGCCGCTGCTGTTGACCGGGTGATACACCTGCACGGTGTTGTTCGCGACGAGGCCGAGCAGATCGGTACCGGTCGAACCGCCGTTGTACGTGAGGTGCCAGGTCACCACGATGTTGTTGTCCGCCGCGATCGTGAGCTGGCCTTTGAGGGTGCCCTCCACGAACAGGTCCCCCGCACGACAGTCATACGATGCCGTGTCGTTGGCCGTCGGATACCCGAGCGGATGCGCCCGCAGCGGATTGGTCGCGATACCGCCGTATCGCACGCTGTAGGGACAGCCCGCCGTGTAGTTCGGATCGCTCGACCCTGCAGGCACGTTCTGCACATAGATCACGCCGTTGACCGGAAGAGGACCGGTGCCGGAGGTGACGCAGCCATTGTTCGTCTGTTTCGAGAACGGGCTGGTCACCGTCATCGTTCCCGCCGCATTGAGCACGATACTTGTGGGGCCCGTATAGAGACATCCACCGTAGGAGCCGCCGGCGGTCAACGGTGCCGTCTCAACCTTGATCGCGGAGTTCGACGGCGGGATCGGAAGCGTTGGGAGGTATCTCGGATCGCCGGCATTCGCGAATATCGGAGCCGGCGAAGTCGAGCAGCTGGTGTTCGTGCGGTATCGAGGTGCGCTCGTGTTCCAGCTCGTCGAGGTGTCGCCGTTGAACCGCGGTGCGCCGCAACGCAAGTACGCGTCGTTGCTGTGGGCAGGCCCGTTGATGGTGTCGGCCGTGATGAAGTTGATGTCGACGCAGTTCTTGGTGTTGGTGTCACCGGAGTAGTCCGAGACCCCGCTCACATCGCGACGAGTACCCACCGGGCCGTAGTAATAGCGAGCACAGCGGGTCTGCGCCTCCGCCCGGGGTGAACGACGACGACGACCCGACGTAGAGCGCAGGGTCGAGCGTCTCGAAATCGGTGAACCACAGATAGTCGATGAAACTACGCCGACGCAGCGTCGCTCCAACGGTCCGCTTCACACCACCGACGTTGCCGGTCGACGTGAGTTTGAGCGTGCCGTCGACCGTGATCTTGGAACTGTCAACGCTGTAACGGAACTTGGAGCTGCTCGAACTTCCCGGGACCGGCACATATCCCGAGAACGCCCCGTTACCGTCGGGCGGCGGACTCGACGCCGAATAGATCCAGTAGTTCCCGTTCTCGTTGATGCGATGGATGTAGTCGTCGATGCCCGCCTCCGCGGCCGCCAGCGACGCGTTCCAGTCCTGATCCTGTTTGGACAGGTTGAGCGATCCCTCGGCGAAGCTCACCGTTGCGGCGGCAAGCGTGAACAGCGCGACCACCATGAGCATCACCACGACCAGTGCGATACCACCCTCGCCATGATTTGGCTCGCCGGGCACTCCCGGATCGACACGACTTCGGACCCATCGGTACAACATCACGGGCCTGCCAGTGCGGTCTGGTAGTCGAGATTCGGAAGGCGTACCCGGTTCTCGAGTGTCGTCAGACCGACATTGAGCACCGTTGATCTGCGAATCGACAGTGCGACCTTGACCTGTCGAACGGCCAACCGATCCGCGGCATTGAGTGGAACCGAGGTCAGTTGGGTGCCGTTCACGTCGTAATAGGTGAAGATCGGCTGGCTCGGCGCGTTCGCGACGAACCTTCCAACGAGGCGAGTAGTGACCGGCCCGACCAGGTAGGTGTAGTTCGGTGGCACCGAGGAAGCGTCCGGCGGAGTCACCTCCTCGATGAGGCGCGTCTGCGTGTCGACATAGATCCGAACGCGTCGCGGACCGCTCGTCGGGTTGTTGAGGTTCGCGTAAAAGATCACGTTCTTGGCGTCCGCCGTGACGAACGCGGCTGTACCGGCCTGGAGTCGCGTCGCTGTCCGAAGATCACGGCTGGTGACCTTCATCAGGTGACGTGCTTCGCCGAGGTTCTCCACGCGCCGGTCGGTCCCGGCGACGGCCTTGGACAACGAGCCAACCGATTGGTAGGACACAGCCAGGATCACCGACAACAACAGCATCGTCACTGCGAGTTCCGCCAAGGAGGTTCCGCTGTCGTCGTGCGCGTTGCGGATCGCTCGCCGCGCCAAGCGCTGCATCCTCGTCATGAGAGTTCCACCGTTGCCGAGACCACCGTGGCGCCAGTCGGGTCGAGCGTCGCAGTTGGCCAGCCGGAAAGGGGTGTCGGACTCCCCACAACCTCGATCTGCCACTCGCCATAGGGAAGCCCCGCCACGATGCTCCCAGTGGCGTCGGTGACGCCCAAGGTGAAGGTCTGTCCCGATGGGCACTCGGCGTCCGGCGCATGTGTCGCGATCACCGTGGCGCCGGCAACGGGCAACGGAGGCGGAACCGGCGGGCCGGGAAGCGGATCGGGCTCGGTCACCAGGACGCTGACGCTCGAAATCGGCAATGTCACGATCCCTGTCGCGAGCGGATCGGTCTCACCCTTGACCGTCCGCTGACCACCCGGCCAGACATCGCTGACACCATCGTTCGCAGCAGGATCCGCGTCGAAACACGAGCCCGCCCACAGGTCGTAGCCATCCGCCGCAGGGAAGAGATTCGCGATCGTCCGGGTCGCACCGGTTCCGGCATAGACCTTGATCCCGTTGGGCAAGAGCGCAGTGTTTCCCACAGAAATGGGAATGTCGCTCGGGATGACTCCGCCACCGGCGGGCGCGATGGTCACCGACAACGCCGCCGCCTGGTCATAATCGAAGCCGACTGCGACGGTCGCCCCTGTGAGCACTCCGGCGCTCTGCGCCGGACCCACGATCGACTGACGATCCACCCATCCTGAAGAGTTCACCGACACCGAATAGGTACCGGCCGGGAGATGGTCGAAGAATGCGCACCCGTCGGTGGTGGTAGTGATCGTCGCGGGCCGTGGAACGGGCGGCGCAGGCGAAATCGTGACCGGAATTCCCGATGCCGGAAGCGCATTGCGGTCCCTGATCTTCACCGCGATGTGGCCCGTGTCCGCGTCGTACGCGCCGACCGGCGGGCTCAACACCGTTGATGACTTCACCGGAGTAATGGTCCCCATGCTGGCCCACCGCAGCAAGACATCCACCCGAAGGAGGCTGGGAATCCCACCGGCCGAGTCGCACGCGCCAACGGTCGCGTTCGACGCCACCCAGGTCGCATCACGTGTCACGGTGTACGCCACCCCTTGGACGGTCTCGGTGCTCACCGTCTGGCCAACAACGAGCGAGGCAAACGGCATGCTGCGAATCCTGTCCATCTCCTGGCTCGCAAGGTTCGCCGCAACATCGCGGTTCCGGTTGGTACGAGCCAGGTCCAGTCCGCCGCCAACCGTGGTTGCGACACCGGTCGCCAGGATCGCGAACACACTGATCGCCACGATGACCTCAACGATGCTGAAGCCACCGTCACGCGCGGCTGCATCGCATCCACCGACGAAAGGCACGCGAGGAGCATGACGTCGCCGACCCTCATGACGAGGAGAGCATCGCTTCATCCCTGACTGCTCGACTTCCGCACCTTATGGGCGCCCTCGATAGACGAAACCGACTTGAGACCAAGTCGCTGCATATATCGGCAGAAAAGGGGTTACTACTTAACTTTCCGGTATTTCTGGTGCCCTTTGGCGATGGAGCGAGCCGGAAATCTCAGGATTTCGACGAACTCGCCGAGTGCCCGGGCAACACCCGGTACGCGTCATAGACCGAATCGACCCTTTTCATCGCATTGATGAGCGAATTCAGGTGATTTGGATCGGCAAGCTCGAAATCGAACCGGAGGCGCGCCACCCGGTCGCTCGAAGTCTGGGTACTGCTTGCCAGGATGTTCACATGGTGCTCGGCAAGGACCTGTGCCACATCCCGTAAGAGCCGAGACCGATCGAGCGCCTCGACCGTCACCGACACGAAATAGGTGGCCGGTTGGTCATGGTCCCATTCCACCTCGATGAGACGCTCCGACTGGCTGACCAGCCCCGCCGCATTGGCGCAGTCGGCTCGATGGACCGATACGCCACGGCCGCGCGTGACGAAACCGATGATGTCGTCGCCCGGAACGGGTGTGCAACAACGCGACAGGCGAACCATCAGGTCATCGAGACCCTCGACATGAATACCGACGGTACGCCGACTCGTTGCCCGCGCAGCGCGTGGTGGGCGGCTCGTCGTGACGCTGAGCTGTTCCTCTCCGCCGCGTAGCTCGCGGTCCACGCGCTGAGCGACAGCGCGTGCCGAAACATGGCCTTCGCCGATCGCCGCGAGCATCGTGTCGATATCGGCATAGTGCAGTGCGACGGCTACGGCGGTGAGCATGGCTGAGCCGTGGACCTTCTGAACAGAGATGCCTTCGCGTCGCAGCGCCTTGGTGAGCTCTTCGCGCCCGGCATCGATCGAGTCGACGCGACGCTCGCGTGAGAACCACTGACGGATCTTCGTCCGTGCACGCGGCGTATCGACGAACTGCAACCAATCGCGGCTCGGTCCGGCGCCTTCGACCTTGCTGGTGAAGATCTCGATCGTGTCACCCGTCGCGAGCTTCGACTCCAACGGGACAAGCCGTCCATTGACTCGCGCACCGATACAGCGATGACCGACCTCGGTATGGATCGCGTAGGCGAAGTCGACGGGCGTCGCTCCCGTCACCAAGGTCACGACCTTGCCCTTGGGCGTGAAAACGAACACCTCGTCTTGCTCGAGGTCGATCTTGAGCGACTCCATGAACTCGGCTGGATCATCGGTGTCCTGTTGCCAATCGACCATTCGCTGAAGCCACAGCAGGTCTTGCACGCTCGACCCTTGATCCTTGTAGCCCCAGTGAGCCGCAACGCCGTGCTCGGCGCGGCGGTGCATTTCGCGGGTCCGAATCTGCACCTCCACGGTCTTGCCGCCAGGTCCGACGACCGTGGTGTGAAGGGACTGGTACAGGTTGAACTTCGGCATTGCGATGTAATCCTTGAAGCGACCGGTCACCGGTTTCCACAACGCGTGGATCGAACCCAGCGCCCCATAGCAGTCCTTCACCGAGTCCACGACGACGCGAACACCCAAGAGGTCTTGCACGTCATCGAACTGCTTGTTCCGGGTGATCATCTTCTCGTAGATCGACCAGTAGTGCTTGGGCCGACCCCGGACTTCGGCGTCGATATTCAACTCACCAAGGCGAGCCTTGAGCGTCTCGAGAATGGAATCGATGACCTGCGCGCGTCCGGGATTGCGCGTCGCGACCATCTGCTCGATCTCCGCGTATCGCTTCGGATGCAGCACCGCGAACGACAGATCCTCGAGTTGCCACTTCACCTCGGCTATTCCGAGCCGGTGCGCGAGCGGTGCATAGATATCGAGCGTCTCCTGCGCGATGCGCCGCTGTTTCGCCTCGGGGAGCGACGCAATCGTGCGCATGTTGTGCAGCCGATCGGCGAGCTTGATCAACAGGACGCGAATGTCCTTCGCCATCGCCACGAACATCTTGCGTAACGTGGCGGCCTGTTGGGCCTCGCGTGAATCGAACTGGAGTCGATCCAACTTCGTGACACCCTCGACGATGGCGGCGACTTCGGATCCGAAGTCCCGCTCGATATCGCCACGAGTGACGCTGGTATCCTCGACAGCGTCATGCAGCAGAGCGCCGGCGATCGTCACGTCGTCGAGGCCGAGGTCGGCGAGGATCAGCGCAACACCGAGAGGGTGCGCGATGTACTGCTCGCCCGAGCGACGGACCTGATCGGCATGTGCGGTCTTTGCGACTTGGAAAGCGCGCAGTATGCGCTGGATATCAGCTCGCTTGTGGTGTTCCCGAAAGGCTCCGATCAGTGGAGCGACCGCCGCATCGACATGTTGGCGGCGCCACGGCAGCACGGAACGCCGGTCGCTACCAACCTGGTCGGGACGCAGTTCAAGCGCGCTCATCGGCTCACCACCCACAACAAGGGTAGTAGACGATCCGGGCGCGCTTGTGCGTTCGATTCACGCTTCAAAGGGGCATGAATCCGCCGACATCCGCCGCCTCGAGGGTTCGTGGGTCAGCTCTTGCGACGGCGCTGCTTGCGAGGACGCGGCTCGCGCTGCGCCGCAATGGCATCGATCCCGCCCGCGCCTCCCGCCTCGGCGCCGGCGAAAACGGGCGCCCGGGTCGCGCTGCGTTCGGCAAGCGCACGATAGCGAGGCTCGCGTTCCTTCCACCAGACCAAGACCGGCGCAGCGACGAAGATCGACGAATACGCGCCAGACATCAACCCCACGAACAACGCGAACCCAAAGTCACGCAAGCTGACTGCGCCAAGCCACCAACTCCCGACGACCAGGAGCGAGGCAACGGGCAACAACGCCACGAACGACGTGTTGATCGAACGCATCAACACCTGGTTCAGGGAGACATTCACCATCTCGCCATAGGTCTCGTTGGTACGGGACACCATGCTTGCCGTGTTCTCCTTGACCTTGTCGAACACGACGACGGTGTCATAAAGGGAGAAACCCAGAATCGTCAGAAATGCCACGATCGTTCCTGGCGTGACCTCGACCTGTGTTGCCGCATAGACACCAGCTGTGACGAGGATGTCGTGGATGACGGCCAAGAAGGCCGAACCGGCCATTTTCCACTCGAAGCGGATTGTCAGGTATCCGGCAATCACGATCACGACGAACGCGAGCAGCGCCTGAATCGCCTTCTTCGAAACCTCATCACCCCAGGTCGGCCCGATCGAGCTGACGCTCACATCCGTAGGGTCGACGCCGCTGTACTTCGCGAGCGCCCCAGTGACCTTCGTCTGACGAGCCTCGCTCAACGTTTCGGTTTGCACCCGAAGCGTCTGTCCACCGACGATCAGAATCCTGACGTTCTTGACATCGAGTGGGGCCAAGACGTCCCGAACATCACCCGAATCGGGGGCTTTGCCGACGGTTGTGACCTGCCAGGACGTACCGCCTTCGAAATCGATGCCGAGTTTGAGACCGCCGTTCGCGACGAAACCGACCAACCCGATCAGCAAGATCACGCCGGAGAGCACAACCCAGCGCCACGAGCGCTTGATGAACTGAAAGTTCGTGCGCTCGTGGTAGAGGTCGGCGAAGGTGTGGCGCTTGCCATCGAGGCGAGGACTCATGCCACGACCTCCGCGACATCGAGACCTCGCGCGATGCCGAAGCGGCCGCGTACCAAGGCCGGTCGGCGCGCCAGGATCGAAACCAACGGGTGCATGAAGAAGTAGGCGACGATCAGGTCGAGTGCCGTTGACATTCCCAGGTACAGCGCGAAGCCGCGAACCGATCCGATTGCGAAGACATACAGCACGATCGCTCCAAGGAGGGACACCAGGTCAGCGGCGACGATCGTTCGGAACGACTTCACGAAGGCGCGGTCCACCGAGCTACGCACGGTCTTACCCATCCGGACCTCGTCCTTCAACTTCTCGAAATACACCACGTAGGAGTCGACGGTGATACCGACCGAGACGATGATGCCGGTGACGCCCGAAAGGGTCAGCGTGAGGCTGATCCCTTGGCCAAGCCACACCACGAGCGTGTACAAGGCTGCGGCAGTCAACAGGACACCGCTGATGACGACCATGCCGAGCAGCCGGTAGTACAACAACATGTACAACGCCACGAGCCCGAGCCCGAGCGCACCGGCGATGATTCCGGCATGGAGTTGGTCCTTACCGAGCGACGCCGAGACGCTTTCGCTCGTGAGCTGTTCGAGCGCAACGGGAAGCGACCCGAACTTCAGGACACGCGCCAGGTCTTCCGCTTCGCTCGAGCTGAAATCTCCCGAGATCTGCACGTTGCCACCGGCAAACGACGAGGTCTGAAAGGCCGGCGCCGACTGCACCACACTGTCGAGCACAATTGCCACCGCATTCTGCGGCGGCGGTTTGCCAAAAGATGCGGCAGCGAGCTGGTTGAACGCCGTGCTTCCTGCGGAGGTCAGCTCGACGTTGACAACCCATTCGCTCGTGGCGGGATCGAGCGACGCGGTCGCAGAACTCACCGCGTCTCCCTTGAGATTCGCCGGTGTCGGACCCAGCTCGTAGTAGACCTCGCCCTTTCGGTCCGGCAAGGATCACGGTTGCGTCGGCCTTGTCCTCATCCCGTGTGGTCAACGCGGGCAACGTCGGCGGAGGCTGTGGTCCCGCGACCGGCGCTGCCGTCGATGAGGTCGAAGGCGTCGCGGCCGCCGTCGAAGTTGTCTCCTGCGCAGTTGTCGTTGACCCGGTCGCCTGAGCGGCTCGGGATTGACCGCCACCGGCGCCGCCCCCCGACGTGCCCGTGGTGTTCGTGGCAACGGTCGTCGAGCTGCCCACGGTGGTACTCGACCCGGAATTCGTCGTTGTCGTGGTCGACGTCTTCGGGGACGTCGTGGATGGGCGTGGCTTCGCCGCCGCCGAAACGGGCAACGACCCCAGAACCGGCCTGAACCGAACCTCCGCCGTCTGACCGACAAGTCGGCGCGCCTTGTCACGGTTCTTCACACCTGGCAGGTCCACCACGATGGTCTTTCCCTGTCGGCTGATCTCGGGTTCACCGACACCAAGGGAGTTCACGCGCTGTTCGATGATGGTCTTCGCGACATCGAGTGATTCGGTGGTCGACTCGCCGACTGGAGCAAGGACAACGGAGATTCCACCCTGGAGGTCGAGCCCCAGAATCGGCGATTTGCCCGAAAATAGCGTTCCGACGAACGTGACCAGCACGATCAGCACCGTGATCGAAAACAGCCACACGTACCTTCGCGTCACCTTGACTCCCGTCGGTTCTCAGTTGCCGTTGGAACCCGGAGACGGGTCGACCCGTGGTGGGTCATCGAGACCAGACGGTGATACGACCCGGGTTACCGCACCGCGTGCGACGGTGACGATGACACCACTGGCGATTTCCACCCGCATGTCCTCGTCGTCAAGGCTGTGAATCGTGCCGTGGATCCCGGATGACAGGACGACCGCGTCGCCGCTACGAAGTCCGTCGACCAATATCTTGTGCGCCAGCGCCTGACGACGTTGGGGGCGCACAAGGAAGAAGAAGAACCCGGCGACGAGGAGAACCAGGTAGATGAGCGATGCTGCCATTGGGATCCTTGCCGGCGGACGTAAACGGGGTGATGGTAGCGGTTGGAGTCTTCCAGCCTGCGGCAGGATGGACAGGACCGCCCACGACCTGCGCGAATTTCGAGCTTCTTGGCGTAGTGGCGTCCCGAGTATCCGGAACCTGCCACCGAGTTCACGGCGTCGCGCCCAGCTCGGGGTCGAACAGCACGTGCTCCACAGCCCGGCTGGCCGGCATGACCAGTCCGAGATGCGCGAATGCGGCGGCACTCGCAATCCGACCCCGTGGGGTCCGCTCGATCAGACCCTGCTTGAGGAGGTAGGGCTCGTACACATCTTCCACCGTCTCGGTCTCCTCACCGACCGCGATTGCCAAGGTCGACAGGCCGACTGCGCGACCAGCGAAGGTCCGGCACAGCGCACCCAGGATTGCGCGGTCGACCTTGTCGAGGCCCCGTGCGTCGACCTCGAACAACGTCAGGGCCGCCCGTGCCGACTCGGTCGTGACCGATCCGTTGCCGCGAACCTCTGCGAAGTCCCGGACACGTTTGAGGAGGCGATTCGCGATTCGCGGCGTTCCTCTTGAACGCTGCGCTATTTCGTGCGCGGCATCATCGGCGAGAGGAACCCCGAAGATGCGACTCGCCCGCAAGAGGATCGCGATGAGATCGGCGACTTCGTAGTAGTCCAGGCGCGCCACGAAGCCGAAACGATCACGCAAGGGTCCTGTGATGAGGCCCGTCCGAGTCGTTGCGCCGACGAGCGTGAAGCGCGGAAGGTCGAGACGGATCGAACGCGCCGAGGGGCCTTTGCCGATCACGATGTCGAGCTCGAAATCCTCCATTGCCGGGTACAGGACCTCTTCGACGGCGCGGGGCAAACGGTGGATCTCATCGATGAACAGGACGTCGCCGTCATCGAGGTTGGTGAGGATCGCGGCGAGATCCCCGGCACGCTCGAGCGCTGGACCGCTCGTCACGCGCAACGCCACACCCATCTCTGCGGCCATGATCCCCGACATCGTGGTCTTTCCGAGCCCCGGAGGCCCCGCAAAGAGCACATGATCAACGGCCTGCCCGCGGCGTTTAGCGGCCTCGATCAGGATCTGCAGATGTTCCTTGAGGAGTTGCTGACCGACGAACTCATCGAGGTGTCGTGGCCGCAGGCTCGTCTCCTCGGCAACCTCGACGGGATCCGCTTCGGCTCGGAGCAGCTCCTCACGGCTCATCAGGCACGCACCGAGAGCATCTTCAGCGCTTCGCGTAAGAGGGCCTCGACGGTGCCCTCCTCGCCGAGACGGGCTAACACGTCACGCACCTCATCGGCGCCGTAGCCCAACTCGGTGAGCGCTGCACGCACCTCGGCACGCGGAGCAGCGGTTCCACTGGGCGTACCCTCGACCAGATCCAAATCCGGTACATCGAGTCGGGACTTGAGGTCGACGAGCAACCGCTGCGCTGTGCGCTTGCCGACTCCCGGTACCAATGTGAGCGCTCCGAGGTCGTCATCAAAAAGCGCCCGACGGAGACTGTTCGGCGAATGCACCGACAGCACTGCCAGCGCCAGTCTCGGGCCGACGCCGTTGGCAGAGATCAAGACCTCGAATGTGTCACGTTCGTCTCGGGAAGGAAAGCCGTACAGCACCATGGCGTCTTCACGAACGTGCAGATGTGTGAACAGAAAGGTCGGCATGCCCGGATCGAGTGTCGGCAGCACACCGGTCGGCACGAGCACGCGATACCCGATTCCATTCACCTCGACCAGCGCTTCGCCAGTGGCGTCGCGCTCGATCACCGTGCCGCGTACAGAACCGATCATCGTTGGGTCTCCTTGGCCAGTGCCGCATCAATCGCACGCGAGAGTCCGATGTTCGCGCCCATGTTGACGCCGTTGCCCGCACTCGGATGCGTCTGAGACTTCGAGCGTCCACCGGAGGCTGCGATTGCGTCCTGCAACGATGAACCCCAAAGGTGACACACCGCCAAGGCAAGCGCATCGGCAGCGTCGGGAGGTCGCGGCACCTCAGCCAGACGCAACAGGCGCGTCACCATCTGCTGCACTTGTTCCTTCTCGGCGTTTCCGTATCCACAGATTCCGAGCTTGACCTCATTCGGGCTGTATTGGATGACGGGTATCCCCGCGCGCGCCGCCACAACCAACGCCAAGCCACTGGCCTGGCCAACCGACATCGCGGTACGTGCGTTGTTCTGGAACAGCACTCGCTCCACAGCCATGGCACCTGGACGCAACTCACGAACCAACGTTTCGAGTTCGGCGAGGAGTTGCGCAAGCCGATCTGGGAGCAAATCGCCGGCCGCGGTACGGATCACCCCGTAGGCGACGGCCTCCATCGTCGATCCGGTGACGGCGAACCGCGCCATAGCCACAACGCGATACGCCCGGGTCGATCCCGAGCACAGGCGCGTCATTTCGTAACGGACCAACCTCGTGCACATCGAACATGAGTTCGACTCTAGATCGCACCCTTACCCGACCGGTGGACCCTGGATGCGCACCGCGACCGCCGACGCATCAGGCGCCACATGACGAGCGTGACGCCCGCGACGGCGAAGAGCGGGCCAAGTCGACGTGCGACGGGCTGTCCACCCATTGCCAACAGATCCACCGGTTCGGCCTCAACCGAGGAAATCTGGCGGACACCGCCGCCCTTCGCTTCAGCGGCGTCCGCGGCGGCGGCCGGTTTGGCGATCGCCGGATCGGCGCCATTGTCCTCGAGGTCGACGACGGGATCGACCGGCATCTCCACGTCCGCGCCGTTCAGCACGTCGCGCTCGAGATTCTCGACGAACTGGCCGAGGAGTTTGGCCGATACGTCGCCAAGAACTCCCCGCCCGAACTGCGCAACCTTGCCCGTGATCGACAAATCGGTGTCGACGGTGATCGCGGTTCCTTCGCCATCGGCGCGCATGTCGAGCGTGACCGTCGCAGATGCGTTGCCCTGGCCGCGCGTGTCGCGCCCCGATGCGCGAATCACGACGCGCCGAGCGTCGACATCGGCAACCTCGATCTTGGCCGTCCCTTTGTACTGCGCGGTGATGGGACCGACTTTGACCTTCACAATTCCGCGGTACTCATCACCTTCGATCTCCTGGAGCTGTGCGCCTGGCAGGCACGGAGCAATGCGTTCGACATCGAGCAGCACCAGCCACGCCTGCTCGAGAGGCAGGTTTACCCTGAACTCATCTTGGATCTGCATCGTTCCTCCAGGCTCGCCAGGTCGTCGGGTGTGTCAACATCGATCGGATCACCGGTATCGGTGCAGTCGGCCTCGAATGCCGCTCGTGTGCGCAGCAGGGCGCGCGCTCCCACGTCACCAACGAGCGAGCGTGCCTCCGGCCACAACCGCCGAGCCAGCAGCACGGGATTGGCCCGCTCGCCGTTGTAGGTCGCCACAGCGAATTCCGCACCGCCATGGTAGGCGGCCGCCAGACGCTGGTAACTCTGGGCGCCGATCAGGGGCTGATCCGCGAGACCGACGATCACAGCCTCGACGTCGAGTTTGTGATCGAGCGCCTCCAACGCACGCCGCAGCGTGCACGAGATCCCATCGTCCCAGTCAGCGGCGTGCACGACCTCGACCGATGCGGGCACTGCTGTTGCGACCTCATCGCCGCGGTGGCCGACGACGACGAGAATCGGCGCCAGCCCGCTGCCGATCGCTGCGCTGAGCGCCCGCTCGAGCAGGGTCACGCCGCACAGTTCGAGCAGCGGCTTTGCAACGCCGTCGCCGAATCTGGCGCCCCTGCCCGCAGCGAGTAACGCGATGGCAATGGCCAAGGTTCAAGCGGCGCCGTCGAGCGCACGCCGCACCAAGACGCGTGCGAGATGCTCGCGAAACTCGGGCGTCGCGTTCAGGTCGGTTGGTGGTTCGGTGTCGCGCGCAGCGAGTTCGCTCGCATCGGCAACGCTCGCCCCGCCCTCGAGTGCCGCTTCCACGGCCTCTGCACGCAGCGGCGTGCTACCCATATTCACGAGCGCGACCCGTGTTCTGCCGTTCCTGACCGCAATCGCGCCGACAATTGCCCAGTCCTGCGCCCGCCGGTTGAACTTCTGGTACGAGAACCCCGTCGGACCTGTCTTCGGCACACGGATCTCGGTGAGCAACTCGTCGGGTTCGAGAGCCGTCTCGAGAAAGCCCAGGAAGAACTCGCCCGCAGCGATCGTTCGCTCTCCCCCGGCTGATCGCGCAACCATCGTTGCATCGAGCGCAAGCAGCACCGCTGGAAGATCCGACGCTGGGTCGCCATGCGCCACCGATCCACCGATCGTGCCACGATGGCGCACCTGGTTGTCGCCAACTTCGGCGGCAACGGCGCGCAGGACACCGCATTCACGCGCGAGGAGTTCACTCGTCTCGATGTCACGGTGGCGGGTCAGCGCACCGAGAGCAAGATGGTCGCCACCGTCGCGCACATAGGACAATCCCTCGCAGCGACCGACATCGATCAGCACGGTCGGCGTGGCAAGACGCAATTTCATCAGCGGGAGCAACGACATGCCCCCGGCAATGAGCTTCGCTTCGTCGCCATGCTCGCCAAGCGCCGCGAGCGCCGCGTCGACCGAGTCCGCTCGCTCGTACTCGAAAGCTGCCGGGATCATGCGTCGCTCCCGATCCTGCCTCGTGACGCGCCAAGCACTGCCTGAACAATGTTGTGGTACCCGGTGCAACGGCAGAGGTTTCCCTCGAGTCCGAGCCGTACGTCTCGTTCCGTTGGATTCGGATTCTCATCAAGCAGGGAGATCGTGGCCATCACCATTCCTGCAGTGCAGAATCCGCACTGCAGGCCGTGGTGTTCCTGAAATGCCGCCTGCACTGGATGCAGGGTCCCATCCTCGCCGGCGAGACCCTCGATCGTGACAACGGAGCGGCCGTCGGCCTGTGCCGCGAGCATCGTGCAACTCTTGACGGACTCGTCGTCGACGAGCACGGTGCACGCGCCGCACGAGGACGTGTCGCAGCCGATCTTCGTGCCGGTCTGCTCGAGGTTCTCGCGCAGGTACTGCACAAGCAACAGCCTCGGCTCGATCTCGTGCCTGGTGACCTGACCATTGACGGTAATTGCAACCTGCACGAACGCTCCCCCCACCTCGATGCCTGTCGCGCGCAGGCTATCGCCTGCCACGGCCTCGCGATCGGTTGCCGCAAAGCACCCTCGTCGTGCGGATCATCCCACGACGGCTTGCAGCACGTCGTCTGGAATGTCGAAGTTGGCATACACATTCTGGACGTCGTCGTGATCCTCGAGCGCGTCGATGACCCGGAGCACCTGTTTGGCGCTGCCTTCGTCGGCGATTTCGATCGTCGTGCTGGCCAACAGCGTCAGATCGACACTGCCCACCTCCATCCCGGCCGCGCTGAGGGCATCACGCACGGCTGCGGTCTCGGTCGCAGGTGTGGTGATCTGCCACGTCTCGCCCAGGTCGGTCACATCTTCGGCTCCAGCCTCGAGCGCGGCGAGCATCACATCGTCCTCGGAGCCTGCGGACTTGGGAAGGGTGATGAGGCCCTTCCTTTCGAACTGCCATGCGACTGCACCCGGCTCCGCCATCGACCCGCCGTTGCGGGAGAAGATGTTCTTGATCTCAGCACCCGTGCGGTTTCGATTGTCCGTGAGGACCTCCACAAACACCGCAATGCCATTGGGTGCGTAGCCCTCATAGTTGATGGACTCGTAGGTGACACCTTCGAGTTCGCCCGTTCCCCGTTTGATGGCACGTTCGATGTTGTCCTTGGGCATGGATGAATCGCGGGCCTTCTGGACCATTGAACGCAAGGTGGGATTGCCCTCGACATCGCCACCACCGGAGCGGGCGGCAACCTCGATCTGGCGTGCCAAGCGAGCGAAGACTCGCCCGCGCGCGGCGTCTGCCGCACCTTTGGCGTGCTTGATCGAATGCCACTTCGAATGTCCGCTCATGTGGCGACCTCCTGAAGGAACCGTTGATGAATGCGCAGATCACCGGAAAGCTCGGGATGGAATGTGGCTGCCATCACCGAGCCCTGGTGGCACAACACGGGGCTACCACCATAGGTGGCGAGAACTTTCACATCCGGACCCGTGGCCTCGACGACGGGAGCCCGGATGAAGACGCCCGGAAATGGCCCCCCGCCAAGGTCGGTGATCATCAGGTCGGCCTCGAACGACGCTGCCTGCGTGCCATAGGCATTGCGACGCACCGAGCAATCCAGCACGCCGAAGGAGCGCTGGACGCCGAGACCGTCGACCACATCAGCGGCCATGAGAATCAGTCCCGCGCAGGTCCCGAAGGCGGGCATTCCATCGCGGAGTACGATCGGCCAACGGCTCCCAGAGACCAGCGCCGTCGAGAAGCTTGGTGATGGCAGTCGACTCGCCACCGGGCAGGACGACCGCGTCGAGTCCGGCGAGCTGGTCGACCGAGCGGAGTTCGACCGACTCGACCCCGAGGGCGTCAAACGCCGCGCACTGCTCGCGGAATGCCCCCTGGAGAGCCAACACGCCGATCTTCATTCCCTCGCCACCGAACGACGACGATTACCAGCCGCGCTCAGCGAGTTTGACCGACAGCTCCTCGGAACCCTCGCCTCGCATCGCATCGCCAAGGTTTCGAGAGACCTTCGCCACGATCGCAGCGTCAAGGAAGTGCGCAGTCGCCTCGACAATCGCCTTTGCTCGTGGCGCCGGGTCTTCGCTCTTGAAGATCCCGCTTCCCACAAACACTGCCTGCGCGCCCAACTGCATGACGAGCGACGCATCGGCCGGAGTGGCGATACCTCCGGCACAGAACAACGGAACGGGAAGCTCACCGCGCTCGGCGATCTCCTGAACCAGGTCCAACGGCGCGCGCAACTCCTTGGCCCACGCGAAGAGCTCGGCGCTGTCGGCTTGGGTGATCTTGCGAACATCACCAAGGATCGAGCGGAGATGACGGACCGCTTCGACGATGTTGCCGGTCCCCGCTTCGCCCTTCGAACGGATCAGGCACGCACCCTCACTGATCCGGCGCAGTGCCTCCCCAAGATTCGTCGCCCCGCACACGAACGGAACGGTGAAATCCCATTTGTTGACGTGGTTGGCCTCGTCGGCGGGCGTCAGAACCTCGGACTCGTCGATGTAGTCGACGCCGAGCGCTGCCAGCACCTGCGCCTCGCCGAAGTGGCCGATCCGGCACTTGGCCATCACGGGGATCGTGACCGCCGTCTGGATTTCCTCGATCATCGCAGGATCACTCATCCGTGCGACTCCGCCATCGCGGCGAATATCGGATGGGACACGCTCGAGAGCCATCACGGCGACCGCACCGGCGTCCTCAGCGATCTTGGCCTGCTCCGCATTGACGACATCCATGATGACGCCGCCGCGCAACATCTCGGCGAGGCCACGTTTGACCCGCGCACTTCCCGTGGACCTCGTCTCCGACATGCTCAACAGTGTATCGACGCTGCCGTTGAGCACCTCGAAGGATATTCCGCGCTGAGCACCAGGGTGGCGTCTGGGGCCTTTCCGGTCCGCCGTGCCTTATCGCTTGGCGGTCGTTTGTGACTTGACCGTCGTCGGTGTCGTCGTGGCCTGTGGCTTGGCCGTGGTCGGCGTAGGAGGGGCCGCGACAACGTCGACACGCATCTGGGTCTTGGCCAACTCGACCCATGTTCGACCCGGCGTCAGGAGAATCTCCTTCCCCGCGTTGTCGAGGAACACCGGCGGTACCGCCGGGTCCGGTCGTTGCCAGGTACCGCGAACCAGCTTGCCCGCCGAGAAGACCCATGCCGCACCACTACCGACAGTGACGCCTTCACTGTCACGCGGATACTGGATGAACTGCACGATCACATTGGTTGGGGCGATCTGTGCACCGCTCGAAGCGACAAACGGCCGACCGGCGTTGGTCCGCAAGAACCGTCTTCGTCGCTGCGTCGTAGGTGTAGGTCGTGTCGAAGGAGCCACCGAACCGCACGGTGAAGGAGGCGACCGGCTCGCCGGCGAACTCCCCACCCGATGCGAGGAATTCGAACAACGAATGTGGCGGTATCGGAGCGCCGCCCTTCGCCCACATCTCTTCGGTCCGTACGAACAGGTTGTTGGGCGCGCCTCGGCCACCGGAGCTGTCGCGCACCATCGCGCCACGCGCCTGTGTCTCATCGACCGAGATCACACCTCGAGTGGAGCGGATCTTCGAGACGTTGGGTGGCGTCCCTCCCGAGTACGCAAAAATCCCACCGACGCTCAATGCAAGGTTCGGGTCCATGCCACGCACCGAGCGGACCGGCCCAACCTGCACGGGCGCATCGGACTGGTACACCGCCGCAAAACGCGTGATCCCGCCCTCGACGATTTCTTCGAACACGACATCGGCGACATCGAGCCCGACCTGCGGGCGCGCCTCGGGGTTGTTTCCCGTCTTGACCACCAACGCTGCACGCGTTGCCGCGCGTCCCGACGTATCAGGGAGCCCCGTCAGCGGCGCGCGCTTGGCCTCGGCAGCGACCGGCGCCTTCTTCTTGACCGATCGCACCGGCTTGGAGGTGGCTGCGCTCTCGTCAGAGCCGCCACATGCAGTCGCGAGCAAACCTGCCACGAGGACGACGGCCGATCCGGCGAGAACACGTCGACGTTTTTGCACTACATCTCCTTGAGGCGACGAATTCGGTCTTCGAGCGGGGGGTGCGTATCGAATGCCCGATTGAGCCATGAGCCCTTGTTTCCGTCAGCTCGATCGAGGGGGGATTCGATCCACATCTGCGCAGTTGCCCGGGTGCCCTTGCGGACCACGGCCTGATCGCCACGCAGCTTTTCCAACGCCGAGCACAGACCCGGCGGATACCTCGTGAGCGCGACCGCGCTCACGTCGGCGAGATACTCACGGTTACGACTCATCGCGAACTGCATCATTCGAGCGACAAGCGGGGCGAGAACCACCAGCACGAGTGACAGGATCGCCAAAATCGCGCCAGGACCACCGGAGCGTTCATTGTCGTTCGACCGCCGACCACCCCAGAACATGAACCTGAAACCCACGTCGGCGAGCAGCGCAATCGCGCCAACCGCCGTCACCGCAAGCGTGGTGACCAGGATGTCGTAGTTCTTGACATGGGACAGTTCGTGCGCGAGCACGCCTTCAAGTTCGACGCGTGTCAGCTGGTCCAGCAGGCCCGTCGTCACCGCAAGCGCCGCGTGTTGCGGATTACGCCCTGTCGCGAAAGCGTTCGGGGACGGATCCTCGACGACGTAGAGCTTCGGCTTGGGCAACCCGGCTGCGATGCACAGGCCCTCGACAAGGTTGTGGTACCGCTTGAACTCCGGGCCATCGGCGCGGGCGCGCCCCACTCGCCGCCAGCGCAATGCGATCCGACGAAAAGTACGACATGAAGGCCATCGCGCCCACGACGACCACCGCGATGACGACGCCGGTCGGACCGCCACCGAGCAGCCAGTTGAACGCCATCCCTGTCAGCACGATCAGCGCGACGAAGGCCGCCAGCATCGCAAACGTTCGGCGCTTGTTGGCCGCGATTTGTTCGTACAGGGTCAGATCCTCGAAGTCGAGAGCCGACTGGCTCGATGGTTCAGCAGGGTCTCGATGGTTCAGACAGGGTGGTGACACGACAACGATGTGCGTGTCGACCTCAGAACTGAACTTTGACCGCTCCCGTTGCCTCTGGATCACCTTCGAAGAACTCTTTGGCCGTGAATCCGAATGGCCCGGCGATCATGTTGCGCGGGAACGTCTGGAGTTTGTTGTTGTACTTGAGCACGGAGTCGTTGTAGAACTGCCGAGCGTAGGCCACGCGGTCTTCGGTCGATGTGAGTTCTTCCTGCAAACTGAGGAAGTTCTGGTTGGCCTTCAGATCCGGATACGCCTCAGCGACGGCGAACAGGCTTTTCAAGGTACCCGAAAGCACGTTTTCGGCCTGCGCAACGTCATGGACCGATCCCGTCTGCTGCGCCGTGATCGCCGAATTTCGAGCAGCGGTCACCGACTCGAAAACACCCTTTTCGTGCGCCGCGTAGCCCTTCACCGTCTCGACCAGATTCGGGATCAGGTCGTAACGGCGCTTGAGCTGCACGTCAATCTGCGACCACGCGTTGCCGATCTGATTCCGAGCGCGAACCAGCCCGTTGTAGGACATAACGAGCCACAAAACAAGGAGGGCGACAACGACGATGCCAACCACGACCGGTGCGCTCATCGATGGGCTCCCTCGGTAGACGAACGGGCCACATTGTACCGGTCACGGCTCCTCAGACCTGGCACATCCACGGCTTAGCGCCCGACAGGCTAGGTCGTTGTGGACTCCACATCGATCAGGACGGTCACGCGCTGTTCGCCCTCTTGACGGAACGGGTAGGTGTCCTGGTTGAGGTACTTCTTGGCGAGACCATCGATCACCGCATCGGCGCCGTCCAGGCGACGTTCGGCCACGCGACCCCGTCACCTGGACGTATTCGTACGGGTTCTCGACGTTCACCGCCGAGATCGCGACCGGTGCACCGACGGCCAACAACCGGTCCTTCACGCGTCCCACCGCGGTATTGACGAGCACCTGATCGCCGGCGACGTCCACCCAGACGGGCGTGACGTGCGGACGACCCTGCTCATCGACCACCGCGAGGTGCCCGAACGTCGGCATCGAGAAAATGTCGCGAACCTTCTCTGTCAGCATGTGCTCTCCTCTTGCTCGCGTACGCGCACGCGCTGCGCGCAACGCCCTACTCTCGCGCCTGGGCTTGGAAGAGGTCGATCGCGTCCTGGTAAATCAGCAGATACCGCTCGGCCAGACGATGGAGCGAAAACTCCGACGCACGCCGATTTCCGGCTTCGACAAGGCGCTCGACCGTCGCCGGTTCGTCAAGAACCCGCCGCAGCGCGATCCGCAGTGCCGCGCTGTCACCCGGTTCGACCAGGATGGCTTCGACATCCGGGCGCGCAACGGCGCGATACCCGGCGATATCGGAAGCGACGACCGGCACCGACGCGCTCATCGCCTCCAGCAGGACGATCCCGAACGACTCCCCGTACAGCGACGGCGCGCAGAACGTCGTCGCACCCCGGAGCCGCCGCGCCAGTTCGACATCGTTGACCCGACCCAGCCAACGAACATTCGGGATCCCCCTCGCCTCCATCTCCTCGGTTTCGGGACCATCGCCGACGACCCAGAGTTCGGCGTCGCGTTCGAGCCCCTCGAAGGCATCCAACAAGACGGCAAGACCCTTGCGCTCCTCATGACGTCCCACGAACAGAATGGCCGGGCGCGCTTTCGGCCATGGCACAGCGCCGGCGAATCGCTCTCGATCGACGCCGTTGGGAACGACCAGATACGAACCACCGAGCGCGGCCTCCGCATCGCCACGCGCAGACTCGGACACCGCTGTTCGTATGGTGATCTCGTTTGCGACACGACGCGTCGCTGGGCGCAAAGCCGAGTACCAACGGTTGCGCCCGGACTTGAACGCAGCATGGAAGGTGCCCACAATCGGCACGTTCGCTCCCAGCAACGTTGCCAGCGTTGGGCCAGGAACGAATGGCTCATGGAGGTGTACGACGTCAGGGCGATACGACTGCAACGCCTCCAGCGTTCGAACACGCACCGTATTGCTCGTCGCAATGGGCGCAATTGAACCGTTACTCGACATCTTCGTGCTCGGACCGACGCTGATCACGTGTGGCTCCGGCGGCGGTCCGTCACAGGGCCCGATGACGCGTGCAGAGACGCCGAGATCCTGCAGAGCACGTGCCAAGCCCAACACTTGTCCCTGCACGCCGCCCGGTGTCGAAAGCGAATAGGGCGACGCCAGCATCACGCGAATCGCTCGCTCTTCGTCCTCGGTCGCATTCACGTTCGCCAGCCTTCGACGGCCAGGAAGTCCGAAGGCCAGTTCGGTTGCATCAGGTGCCACTGCTCCGGTGAAGCGCGGATGAGTTCCTCGAACTCATCCGCGAGTTGCTGTGTAATGCGTGCCACGTCTGCACGCAACGTCCCTTCACGCTGCACGACGATCGGCGTCGAAATCGTTGCGTTGTGGCCACCGTGTGGCGTGAAGTAACAAGCCACCGTCATCAGTGCCGCACCCGTCCGCAACGCAAGCACCGCCGGACCCGCGGGCATCGTCGTCCGCTCCCCAAAGAAATCGACCTCCACTCCATCACCGGCGATATCGCGATCGGCCAGGAGGCATACGACGCGGTTGTCGCGCAGCGCTTGAGCGACACGAGTTCCCGCGTTCTCATCGAGGCCTATCACGGTCATACCGACCTTGTCGCGAACGCTCACGAACCAGTCGAACAGCGCCGGCGGTTCGAGAGCCTCGACGACCACAATCGGCGCCGCCCCGCGCGCGGCCAGAAATGCGCCGGCGAAGTCGAAGCCGCCCAGATGTGGAAGGGCGAGTATCGCGCCCTTCCCGCGTTCCAAGGCGTCGTCGATGCGTTCATAGCCAACCACGTCGAACCGTTCGATGATCTCGGCGGGCGTCTGACCCCCAAGACGGAACAACTCCATCCAGTAACGACCATACGATGCGAATGCGTCGCGCACAGCCTGATCGAGCGCATCCTCGTGAACACCCGCACGCCGCAGGTGCCGCCTGATCATCCTCCGTCGGCCCCGCATCGCAGTCGCGAATACCCGTCCGAGAGCAGTCGCTGCAGGCTCGGCCATCCGTGCAGGAACACGCTGAGCAAGACGCGAACCGATCCGGTACGCATGCAGCGTCATGGCCCCACCCACAGCCGACGGTGTCGTAAACCGCTTCTCTGACTCCAACGGTCAAGGGCGAGTACGTCGGCGAATCGAACGAGTTTGCTGGCGAGCGCGACGACGTTCGGAGTTCGGGCGACGCGCTTCCCACCAAACCGCCAGCCTCCGCGGCTCGGCGGGCGCATCCATGCGATCACGCCAACCGCGGCGGGAATGCCGCACACCCTTCCACCCGGGAGTCAGCCTTCCAAGGGTCGGTGTGGCCTGACGCCACACCTTCCAGAATCGGTACCCAACCGTCGCGATGCTGAGCGCCAACATGATCCACATCACCGGAACGAGGATGTCGAACGCAAGGCCTACACCGATCAGGATCAGCCGCTCGGCGCGTTCGATCAGGCCTCCGCGCGCATCGAAGCCCAACGCATCGGCCTTCGCGCGTTCGTAGGAAATCGTCATCGACAATGCCGTCACGGCGAGCACCAGGATTGGGGCTTTCGAATCACCGACGCCGAGGTACCAGGCCACACCGCCGAGGAGCAACGCATCGGAGAGACGGTCACTGACCGAGTCGAAAAAGGCACCACGCGGGCCGGCCTTGCCGCTGTTGCGCGCAACAGTTCCGTCGAGAATGTCCGGAACGCCGGTCGCAAGAAGGCCGAGGACCCCCCACAGGAGGTGGCCTCGCGCCACGAGCACGGCGGTGATCGCAGAACATACGAGGCCGACAATGGTGAGCAGGTCAGCAGTGACCCCTAGGCGCCCCAGGCCGTTGCCCAGAGGGGTGAGTCCCTTCTCGACCCGCGCGCGCCAACGGCGATCGAGCATGGTGGCGCTCCTTCGCGCTTGTGGACGTGCCCGCCAGGATAGCACGGCACCGAAATTCGGCCGGGCAACCGATACCCTCGCCACCCCCTTTCCAAAGCTGTCGAATCTCTTTACGATCATGGCAGCGTTTCACGACAGGGGGTCCGATGAAGGCCTATCCGTCCGAGAAGATTCGCAACATCGCCCTGGTGGGCCACGTCGGCACCGGCAAGACCACGCTCGCCGAAGCCCTGCTCGCGCTGAGCCCGGCGACTTCCCGACCTGGGCGCGTCGAGGACGGCTCAACGGTCTGCGATTTCGACCCGCTCGAGGTCCGCCATCGAATGTCCATCTCGTTGGCACTGGCGCCGCTCGAGTTCGAGGGATACAAGATCAACCTCATCGACACGCCGGGGTACGCCGACTTCGTCTGCGACGTCATGACGGCCCTTCGCGTTGCCGACCTCGCAATCTTCGTCGTCTCCGCCGTCGAAGGCGTCGAAGTCGGCACCGAGATCATCTGGGCGATTGCCGAACGACTCGGCACGCCGCGCGTCGTTTTCGTCAACAAGCTGGACCGCGAACGAGCATCCTTCACCCGGACACTCGAAGAACTCAAGGAAAAGCTCGGCGCCGGTATCGCGCCACTCGAGATTCCCATCGGCGAGGAAGGCGACTTCCGCGGCGTCATCGACCTACTGGACGACCACGCCACAATCTACGCGCACGGTGCGATTCGAGGCCTCGACGAACCGATCCCGCCTGAGATGGCGCTCGAAGAGCATGCGATTCACGACGCGCTCGTCGAGGGGATCGTCGTCGGCGACGACGATCTGATGGAGCGGTATCTCGAGGACGAACACATCGAGACCAAGGAGCTTGCCACTGCTCGTCGCGAACGGCATTGCTTCGGCTTCGGTGTTCCCCGTGCTGTGCGGCAGTGCGACGAAACTCATCGGCATCGACCGCCTCGCCTCGTTCATCGTGACCGAGGGACCCCCGCCCCAAATGAACGATGGACCGCCGGTGGCGTTCGTGTTCAAGACACTGATCGACGCCTATGTCGGACGTGTCGCTCTGTTCAAGGTGCTCCAAGGCACCGTGTCGGCGAACGCGGCGCTCACCAACGGTCGCACGTTGACAGACGAACGTTTACATCAACTCGCCATCGTGCGCGGTAAGGAACTCGATTCCATTACGGAAATCTCTGCAGGCGACATCGGCGCTGCCGCGAAACTCAACGACTCACGCGTCGGCGACCTGCTGGGCGCGCGCGGTGCCGGCGTCGGCGTCGGCGTTGCCGTCGAACCGTTGGAGATCCCGTCACCGATGCTGAGCATCGCGATCCGTCCGAAGTCCACCCATGACGAAGAGAAGCTGACGAGCGCCCTCCACAAACTGTGTTTCGAGGACCCGTCCATCCGGTCGAAACGTGAGGTCGAGACGGGTCAGACCCTCCTGGTGGGCCTCGGTGAAACGCATCTCAACATCGCCACGGAGCGGTTGTCAACCAAGTATGGCGTTGAGGTCTCGATCGAGGAGATCAAGATCCCGTACCGGGAGACCGTGACACAGTGCGCCGTCGCCGAAGGCCGATACAAGAAGCAGACGGGCGGGCACGGTCAGTTCGGTGTTGCCTCGGTTCGCGTTGAGCCGAACGATCGTGGAGCAGGATTCACCTTTGTCGATGCGATCGTCGGGGGCGCGATCCCCCGCCAGTTCATCCCCGCCGTGGAGAAGGGCATCGCCGAGGCCATGGCACGAGGTGGCGTCTTCGGCCATCCGGTGGTGGATCTGCGCGTCACATGCTTCGACGGCAAGTACCACTCCGTCGACAGTTCCGAAATGAGTTTCAAGATGGCCGGCTCCCTCGCGTTGCGTGAAGCGATGACCAAGGCTGCTCCGCTGTTGCTGGAACCGGTGAGCGAGGTTGTGATCATCTGTCCTGAGCGACACCTTGGCGACGTCATGGGTGACCTGCGAGTCCGGCGCGGCCGTATTCACGGTTCGGTAGCGTGCGGCGACGGAACGGTCGAGATCACGGCGTTCGTCCCGCGATCCGAACTCGTCCGGTATGCGATTGATCTACGAGCGATCACGGGTGGGCGAGCACGGTTCACCGCCGATCATGCGCATTACGATCCCGTACCGTTGTCACAGATGGAAAAGATCACCACGCTGCCCAGACCGCCGGTTCCGGTACGGGCGTGATGCCTGTCGTCAGTTCGCCGACGGCGGCGTCACACCAAAGGAGGACCAGTCCTCCGGGTTGAGTTCGGTGTACTCGCCCAGCACGTGACCGTCGACAGCGTCGAGTTCCACCAAGCCTCGCATGCTCGGGGGCTCGTCCGCGCTGTACAGCAATATGCGCCACGCAGGACGGCTTCTCAGACCCCGCCAAGCGAGCTGCGCGCCGGCATGCCCCACGGGAAAACCAACGGCACGCGACGCTACGACCAACGCTTCGGTCTGGTCGATGTTCAGCGACCATGAACACGCGAAGTGATACGCGGAGAACGCGACCAGCATGACCGCGACGCCTAACAGTCCGGTGTTGTCCGAATACAACCAGCCGCCGAGACAGGCGGCGGCGACAACCAAGTACAGCACTGCCGGAATTCTCCGGCGCGTGATGTCGGGAAACTGGTAGACGCCGACGTTGGCGGTCACGTCGAGGTCCGCAGGAAGCACATCGCGTGGCGCGGGCCCGCCTGGCTTGCTCACGTCCGCAACGCCATTTCCTGGTGCGCCGTGCCCTGCGGCGCCATTCCCCGTAGCTTCGTTGGGTCCGTCGCCGAGTGGTTCAGAATCGCTCATCGCACGCGACGGTAGCCCGCAGACGCGAGAAGCGCCCGACCGAGCATCCGCGTGCAGCTACTGGGCCGGCCAGGCGTCGAGCAGCTTCTGATACGAATGCGCAAGGTCCTCGGGAATGACCCTCACCTCACCGACCGCGGTCATAAAGTTGGTATCCCCACTCCACCGCGCCAGCACATGAACGTGCACGTGGCCCGGGACCCCAGCCCCTCCAGCGCGGCCGAGGTTCACACCGACATTCATGCCGTCGGGTGCGTAAGCAGCTCGCATCGCTCGCACGGCGCGTGCTGCACCATCGCCGCCAATTCCATCAACTCCCCGAACCCGGCCGCATCGCCCGATGTCAGCTCGTCGAT
Organism: uncultured Acidimicrobiia bacterium; assembly: GCA_963785035.1. GTDB lineage: Bacteria > Actinomycetota > Acidimicrobiia > IMCC26256 > CAWATG01 > CAWATG01. The sequence continues at coordinate 389,362 of CAWATG010000011.1, read as the reverse complement.
CTCGCCGACATGGCGCACCGGTGCCACCATGAGGTGCCCCGACGTGTAGGGATAGGCGTTCATAACTGCGAACGTCGACTCGCCTCGCTCGAGCACGAGACCCTCGTCGTCGCTGCTGTCGGCAAGACGGCACAACACGCAGCCATTGCGCCCAACCGGCGGCTTGTTCGCCACCGTCTCGACGTACGCCGAGCGCCAGCCGGCCCACAAACGATCGAGGCTCATCGGACACCGTGCAGTGTGGCATCGGTCGAGTCACGTAGCACGGCCAGGCGCGCCACGAAATCCGCAACGGGCACGGCACGTTCTGGTCGCTCCGAACCCCGCTCATTGACACCGACCGTTGTGTCGCGCGCGTCGTCATCGCCTACCACGAGCACGAACGGGATCTTCTCGAGCTTGGCGCGACGAACTCGAGCACCGAGCGTGTCGTTGGCAGCGCTGCCGAACTCGACTCGGTAACCCCCGCCTTTCAAGGTTGCGACGACACTTCGCGCGTACTCGTCGTGACGGTCCGCAACCGAGAGAACCGTGACCTGCACCGGCGCAAGCCAGAACGGAAAGGCGCCGGCGAAGTGCTCGAGCAGGATTCCGAAGAATCGCTCGACCGATCCGAAGAGTGCACGATGAATCATGATCGGCTGGTGTCGATCGTTGTCGGCTCCGACGTACTCCAAGTCGAACCGCGCAGGGAGCTGAAAGTCGACCTGGATGGTCGAGAGTTGCCAGACCCGTCCGATGGCGTCACGTACCTTCACATCGATCTTCGGCCCGTAGAACGCCCCGCCGCCCTCGTCGACGGCGAACTTCAATCCGCTCGCGACAATGGCAGATCGCAACGCCTCGGTCGCAAGGTCCCAGTCGGCATCGGCCCCAACGGACTTCTCCGGGGGACGGGTCGCGAGTTGTGCCTCGAAATCCTCGAAGCCGAACGTTCGTCAGCACGCGAAGGACGAACGCCAACAGGCTCGCGAGCTCATCGGCGGCCTGTTCACGCGTGCAGAAGATATGGCTGTCGTCCTGCGTGAAGCCGCGAATCCGAAAAAGTCCGTGGAGGGTACCGGAGCGCTCGTACCGATAGACCGTTCCGAGTTCGAAGAATCGCAACGGCAGGCACGCGGTACGACCGTTGGTGACTCTTGAAGATCATGATGTGGAACGGACAGTTCATCGGCTTGGGGTAGTACGTGCCGTTGTCGAGCTCCATCGGCGGATACATACCGTCCGCGTAGAAATCAAGATGTCCACTGGTCTCCCAGAGACCGGCCTTGGCCAGATGCGGGGTGAACACCAACTCGTATCCGGCTTCGTCGTGCACCGCGCGAGTAGTCCTCCATCACCCGACGTATCGCAGCGCCCTTCGGGTGCCACACCGCGAGACCTCCGCCGAGCTCCTCGGGAAACGAGAAGAGGTCGAGTTCGGTGCCGAGCTTGCGATGATCGCGACGCTCGGCCTCTTCGACCCGCTGGAGATGCTCGGCGAGCGCCGCCTTGCTCTCCCACGCCGTTCCATAGATTCGCTGGAGCATCGGGCGCTTCTCGTCGCCACGCCAATACGCGCCCGCGACCTTGGTGAGTTTGAACGCGCCGAGCTTGCCTGTCGATGGGACATGGGGACCGCGACACAGGTCGATATAGGCGACCGATCCGTCTGCGACGACGTTGCGGTAGACCGAGACCGCAGATGCCCCACCTGCCGCGTCGTGTGCCTCTTCGGAACTGACGTCGCCGGCCGCGGCGCGTTCGATGATATCGACCTTGTACGGCTGATGTGCGAAGAGCGCAGTCCCGGAAGCGACGTCGTACTCCGCGCGCTCGAAGCGCTGATCTTCGGCAACGAACGCGCGCATCCGTGCCTCGATTCGCTCGAGATCGCCGTCGGAGAAATGCGCGCCGCCCGGGAGCTCGAAGTCGTAGTAGAAGCCGTCGGTTATCGCCGGTCCGATTGCGTATTTCGTGCCCGGGAACAGGTCCACGACGGCCTGTGCCAGCAAATGGCTTGTCGAATGGCGCAGCATCTCTCGACCCTGCTCGGACGTGCCGGTGACAATCGCAACCGTTGCGTCCTCATCGATTGGCGTGGACAGGTCGCGTGCAACGCCATCGACGACGATGCCCAGGGCCGCCTTCGCCAGGCCGGCACCGATCGAGGCGGCGATCTCGGCACCGGTCACACCGGCTTGGAACTCCCTCGTCGTTGCATCGGGGAGTGTGATCGTGATGTGACTACTCATAGAACGGCCGACGTTACCCGCGCCGCTGCATCCTGACCCGACGACTTCGGAACCGACATCTGCTAGAGCGCTCTCCTGAGATCAACGCCCAGGGATGCGGCGACATCACAGAGCACACCGGGAGCAGTTGGATCGCTGCCTCCCGAGAGGATTGCATCGGCCATCTCCCCAAGCGCCTCCAATGCGCGAGGCGCATCCAGGTCGTGATCCAGCGCAGCGCCGACACGAGCGACATACGGCTGCGGGTCGGGTCCGCCGCCGGCCCCGGCGGCAGCGACGAGCCGGCGCAGGAGCGCCACCCCGTCGTCGAGATCAGTGTCGTACCACTCGAAACCCGAGCGGTAGTGGTGATGCATCAAGGCAAGGCGAATTGCTCGGGGATCAGCCACCTTCACCAGGTCGCTGACGAACACGAGATTCCCGAGCGACTTGCTCATCTTCTCGCCCTCGTAGTTGACCGTCGCCGAGTGCAGCCAATGCCTGACGAACGGCTTGCCCGTGATCGATTCGCTCTGCGCGATCTCACATTCATGGTGCGGGAAGATCAGGTCGGTTCCACCGCCATGGAGGTCGATTGTCGGACCGTGTGCTGCCATCGCCATCGCCGAGCACTCGATATGCCACCCGGGACGACCTACCCCAAAGGGCGCGCGCCACGCGGGTTCGTCAGCCAACGACGGTTGCCACAACACGAAATCAATCGGATCGCGCCGATGCGGATCGTCGGGACGCCCGCCGCGTGCCTCGGCCAGTTTCAACATGCGATCACGCGAATAGTGCGACAGTTCGCCGAATCTCTCGAAGGTCGAGACATCGAAGTACACCGTGCCCGCTGTGAGATATGCGTGGCCGCGCTCGAGCAATGTGGCGACCATCTCGATGATCTCGGGTATCGATTCGGTCGCGCGCGGCTCCGCGATCGGCGGTCGCATGTCCAGGGCCTCCATGTCCGCGCGAAACCTCGTGATCTCGCGTTCTGCGAGTTCGAGATATCCGATGCCCAACGATCGCGCCTTTGGAAGGATCGAGTCGTCCACATCCGTAATGTTCCGGACCATCCTCACCTCGTGACCAAGGCTCTCGAGACGACGAATGAGCAGGTCGTAGGTGAGATACGTCGCAGCGTGACCGAGATGCGTCGAGTCATACGGGGTAATCCCGCAGATGTACATCGTGACCGTTGGTCCGGGTTCGAAAGGAACCACGGCGCGTCGTGCAGTGTCATACAAAGACATGGACACGTTTTCGCCCGCCCTCAGATTCCGACGAGCCGAAGGCTCGCACGACCTTTATGCCGGATGTTGATCGTCAAGAGGACTGCAGCGAACGCTTCCATTCCGACTGCATTGAGGAGTGACCCGCCGTCGAGGGCACGCATGTCGGGGATGCTGCGCACGAGCTCCATGATGGTGGCCACGGCGTCGGGATCGTCGCCAAGCACGACCACGTCACTATGCATGTCATGGTCGAGTTCGCCGAACTCGACCGCCGGTACCAGGTGAAAAGCGGTCACGACCTTCGAGTCCCACAGCAGTGACTGCATCTCGGCAGCGACCGATCCATGTGGGGGCAACACCGCATTGAACTCGCGACCGTTCTTGACGAGGTTGTTGGCCATCGAAACCACGATCTTGCCCGCCAAATGTCGCGCATGCTGCTTCGCCGTCGGGATCGCTGCCTCGGCACTCACTGCAAGGATGACGATCGGCGCGTCGCAGGCGCCATCGTTATCTGCCGGAACGAGCGTCGCCGCGCGATCCCGCCAGGCCTCACGTAACTCGGCGACCACGGCGGCGGCCTTTGCTGCGTCACGTGAGCCGAGCACCACATCATGACCCACTGCGCCAAGCCTGGCGGCGAGTCCCCTCCCTGCCGGCCCCGTCGCACCAACTATCCCTATTCGCATCCCGAGAGCTTGACACGCGCGCCGAGCCGTCCGCGCACGCGGCGGGGACCGAACGAGGTCAGGTGATGATGCAGTCGCCGCCGAACAGGAGTCGCAACTCGGCAAACAGTCCGTCGCGAGCGTCGACGCAAAGGTCATCGCCCAGGCGTAGGACCGTCGTTTTATCCGGCCCATCGAGGTGAACAAAGACGGCGCTGTCGCCTGGCGACTTTCTGAGCAGCTGCGCGAGGTTCGCCACCTTGGACTCGGTCAGCCCGCCGGCCTTGACACGCAGGCGGACAGGCGGTCCCCCGTCCAGCACGAGCTCAGGACAGGAAATCTCCATCGCAATGATCTTTGCTTCGTCATCACGAGAGTCGAGACGCCCCTTCACACACACGATGACGTCCTCGGCGAGGCGTTCACCGTAGAGCGCCATGGTCTTCGGGAAGACCATCACCTCAGTCGCAGAAGCCAGGTCCTCGAGGACGAACGTCGCCATCAGATCACCGCGCTTGGTGTACTTGCGCGACAAGGCCGTAACGACCCCACCAACGGTGCGCATCTCACCCTCGCGGGCGTCACGGAACTCCGCCAATGTGCAGTCGATATACCGACGCAGCGCACGCTCCGCGCCCATCATCGGATGGTCACTCACGTACAGGCCCAGCATCTCCTTCTCGAATGCCAGGCGTTGGGACTTCCCGAACTCGGTGTCTGCGATCTGCGGACGTTCGCTGAACACGGAACCGGCCGCAACCTCGGCAACACCGGTCTCATCGCCGAAGAGGCTCATCACACCGGCGTCACGCTCTCGTCGCCGCGATACGGCAAGATCCACAATCTGCTCGAACACCTGGAACAAGCCGGCGCGGGAATACCCCATGGAGTCGAAGGCGCCCGCCTTGATCAACGACTCGACCGTTCGCTTGTTCAGAACCGCAAGATCCACGCGGTCGGTGAAGTCGTAAAAGTCACTGAACGGTCCTCCTTCATCGCGTTCAGCGACCAGAAGCGCACACGAGTCCCTCACCGACATTGCGGACAGCGGAGAGACCGAACCTGACAGCACCGTCACACACCGAGAAGTCGGACAAAGATTCGTTCACATCGGGGACGAGAACGGCGATGCCCATTTGCCGACACTCGTTGAGGTAGATCGCCGACTTGTCCTTGTCGCCCTTGACCGAGGTCAGGAGTGCAGCCAGATACTCCTTCGGGTAGTTCGCCTTGAGATAGGCCGTCTGATACGCAATGAATCCATACCCTACGGAATGGCTCTTGTTGAAGGAGTAGTCGGCGAACGGCTCGATGATGTCGAACATCTGCTCGCCGAACTGCTTCGCATATCCCTGCGTCTCGCAACCATCGACGAACTTGGATCGTTCCTTGCGGATGAGCTCACGGTTCTTCTTGCCGGTTGCCTTGCGCAGATTGTCAGCCTCTTCGAGGGTGTAGCCCGCAAGCTTCTGAGACATTCGCATCATCTGCTCTTGGTAGATACAGAGTCCGAAGGTGTCCTCAAAGATTTCGGCAACGTCCTCGTGGTAGTACACGACCTCCTTGCGGCCGTTCTTGCGATCCGCGTAGTCGTTGTGCATGTTGGCTGCCATAGGACCTGGGCGGTACAACGCGACGAGCGCGGCGACGTCTTTGAACGTCGTCGGCGCGAGGCTGCGGATCAGCGCGCGCATTGGACCGCCTTCGAGCTGGAACACCCCGATCGTGTCTCCGGCGCGCAAGAGTTCGAAGGTCAAGGGGTCGTCCAGGACAATGTTGTCGATATCAGGACGGCGGCCGACGGACGATTCGACCAGGTCGCGCGTCATCTCCATCACGTCGAGGTTGCGAAGACCCAGGAAGTCCATCTTCAACAGACCCAGCTCTTCGACACCGTGCATCTCGTACTGGGTAACGATCGGCGCGTCCTCGATCTCCCCGCCCGCGATCGGCTTGCGTTGGATCGGGAGATAATCGGTGAGCGGCTCACGCGTGATCACGACCGCGGCTGCGTGGATGCCGTCCTGGCGGCGAAGACCTTCGAGACCCCGCGCGACGTCGAGCACGCGCCGCGCATCGGGGTCGACGTCGTACAGCGCTCGCAGCTCGGAGGCCATCTTGTATCCGTCTTCGTGCTTGGGCAGCTTCTCGAAACACCCGGCGAGCGGCGTGTCGCGACCCATGATGAGCGGTGGCATGAGCTTGGCAATCTTGTCGCCAACCGCGTAGGGATACCCGAGCACGCGTGCCGAGTCCCGAACAGCAGCTCGCGCTTTGATCGTTGAGAACGTCACGATCTGCGCAACACGATCCCACCCGTATCGCTCTGCGGCGTATTTGATCATCTCCGAGCGGTATCGCGAGTCGAAGTCCATGTCGACGTCGGGCATCTGCTTGCGCCCCGGGTTGAGAAACCGCTCGAAGAGCAAGTCGTAGGCAATCGGGTCGATGTCGACGATCCGCAGGCAATAGGCGACCGCCGAGCCCGCCGCGCTTCCCCTGCCAGGACCCACCCGAATGCCTCGACTCCGCGCGTACTGGACCAGGTCCCACACAACGAGGAAATATGCCGAGAAGCCCATCCGCTTGATGACATCAAGTTCGTATTCGATGCGTTCGATCACATCGGCCCGCGGCGTCGTCCCGTAGCGATCTTTGGCTCCTTCGGTCACCAGCTCCCGCAGGAAGGAGTCCTCGTCGTGACCGGCAGGTGTCGGAAACGCCGGAAGGAGGGCGTTGCCGAACTCGATCTCGACGTTGGCGCGCTCGGCGATCCACAGCGTGTTGTCACACGACTCCGGATAGTCGGAGAACAGGTCACGCATCTCCGCCGCCGTCTTCAAGTAGAACTCTTCGGCGTCGAATTTGAACCGCTTTGGATCATCGATCGTCGAGCCGGTTTGCACGCACAGCAACGCAGCGTGCGCGTCGGCGTCTTCTCGACGGGTGTAATGACTGTCGTTTGTCGCAAGGAGTGGGGCTTGGAGCTCGCGTGCCAGCTTGATGAGTTGCGGGTTGACCTCGATCTGCTCCTTCAATCCGTGGTCTTGGAGTTCCACGAAAAACGAGTCGCGTCCGAAGATGTCCTGGTAGCGCGCCGCAGCGTCACGCGCCTCGCCGTAGTCGCCCTTCAGGAGGTGCTGCGAAACCACACCTCCGAGACAACCTGTGGTCGCGATCAGGCCTTCATGGTGAGCTTCGAGGAGAGCGAAGTCGACACGGGGCTTGTAGTAGAAGCCATCGAGAAAGGCCTGCGACGAAACCTTGATCAAGTTGCGATACCCGGTCGTCGTCTCGGCAAGCAGCGTCAGATGGAAGATCTCATGGTCCGACCGTCTCGGACGATCAGCACGCGGCAGTGGTCACGAAGTACGCCTCGGTGCCAATGACGGGCGTGAGGTCTGCGGCGCGAGCTTCCCGATAGAAGTCGAGCACGCCATACATGTTTCCGTGATCGGTGATCCCGATCGCCGGCTGACCATCGGCAGCGGCAGCAGCGACCACCTCTTTGATCCGGGCCGCCCCGTCGAGCATCGAATACTCGGTGTGCAGATGCAGGTGCGTAAACGATTTCGTCACTCGGCCAACCCCATCGGCACATTCTCGCGCGCGTTGAAAACGCCGAGTGTGCCAAACGCCGGGCGCTTAGTGACGTCGCCCGCGACTCGCAAGGAGCGGTACCAGCATCTCATCCGGGGTGAGGCTGCCATGGCCCGCCAGCAGCTTGGTCTCGCCCTTTGCCGTCGGATCGATGAACGCGATGGGGGCGCGCGCGGCAAGCGTGACATCGCCGACACGGCGCGGGATCGAGGCGCTCGTCGGAGGTGGACCGAGCCAACCTTCGTCGAACAGCTGCGCGCGGCTGAATACCCATGCGAGATGTCCGAACTGGTCCTGCGCTGCGGCAAGAAGTTGATCTGCGCCACCACGGCGTGCAAACAGCGACCGAAATCGCCCCTCACCGCCGTATGCGTCGACAAGCGGGTCGATACCTTCCAGGCCGACCCAGCCCTCGCGTCCCCAATGAACCTGTCCATGGTCGGCCGTGATCAGCAGCGTCGCCGACTCGGGGAGTTGGTCCAAAAGACCACCGACGAGCGCATCGACCGCATCGAGTTCGGCAGCGAAGAAACGATCGTTCAATCCGTGTTCATGCGCAACCGCATCGATGCCCGGGTAATACGCGTAGATGAACTTTTCGCCCTGATCGACCTGTTGTAGGCAGTGCTGCACAAGTGTCGCGGGAGTGCTCCAGCCGATGAATCGTCCACCGCGAAGGTGAGCATCGGTGAATCCCGTTGTCCGGAACTCACCCTTGGTCAGAACCGGAATCTCACGACCGGCAAATGCCGCATGGCGCTGCACGTCAAGAGGATCCGGCGGACGACGACCGTCGGCGTACGTCCAGCGCAACGTGTTGAAGATACCGCCGTCGACCCGCATGCGATATCCCACGATGCCGTGCTGCGAAGGAGCCAAGCCGGTCACGATCGATGTCAGCGCCGCGGCGGTCGTCGACGGCGCCACAGTCGTGATCGGAATACCGTCCATCGCGCCCATCGCCGGAAGCGCCGACCGACGGGACTGCAGCGTGTTCCAGCCGAACCCATCAAGGACGAGCAGGACCACCGATCGAGCACCCTGCACCGCTTCTGGCATCCACGGCATGTCTCGACCGACCACGAGCGCCGGAACGATGCCCGTCACTGCCCGGCCGTCGAAATCTGGCCGGATCGGTTCCACGCAAAGACGGTACCTCAGAACCAGCCAGTCACCCGTTTCGACGTACGCGCCAGCCCCGGTCGGACAGGCCCGGCCACGCGCGGCCCCGGCCCTCAGCGCAGGTCTTCGAGCGCCCCGAGCTCTTCGAGCACCGCCGCCAACTCCGTCGGTAGAGCCGACCGATAGTGCACCGACTCCCCCGTCGTCGGATGGACAAAGCCAAGGGTCGCAGCATGGAGAAACGGTCGATCGAGAGGCAAGGACTGTCGGAAGCCACCGTAGGTGGCGTCACCGACAACAGGGTGCCCGATCGCGGCGAGGTGTACCCGAATCTGGTGCGTTCGACCTGTTTCGAGTCGACATTCAAGCCTGGTCACGCCCGGGTCGGTGAACGACCTTGTGACTTCGAAGCCCGTACGCGTGGCACGACCATCGGCCCGGACTGCCATCCGGGTTCGGCGCGCTGGGGAACGCCCGACCGGCGCATCGATGACACCCCTGGATGAATCGAATGAGCCCCACGCCAAAACGTCGTAACAACGTTCCATCGACCGTGAGGACAGCTGGGCCACCAGTGCGTCGTACGCAGCCGACGTCCGCGCCACGACCAGGAGCCCACTGGTGTCGCGATCGAGACGGTGCACGATGCCCGGCCTCTCCGGCGCGCCGACTCCCGCCAGCTCCGGAAATACCGCAAGGAGCCCGTTGACCATCGTGCCGGAGGTATTGCCCGCCCCGGGATGTACCACCAGACCTGCGGGCTTGTCCACGATGATGAATTCGTCGTCGGCGGCGACGACCACGATTGGCACGTCCTCGGCGACCGGCATCTGCAGCGTCGGGGGTTCGGCCAGGAGTTCCAACACCTCACCGGTCGCAATGCGGTAGCTCTTCGCGACAGGTACGGCTCCAACGGTCACGGCCCCGCCGAGAATCAGGCCTTGCACCTCTGCACGGGTGTAACCCGTCAGGAGCGCCAAGGCACGGTCCACACGTTCACCATCGAGCGCCGGCGGCACGATCATCGGCTCGCTGACAGGATCTTGGATCACTAGGTCCGGGTCTGGGTCTGGGTCAACTGGTCCGCGGTCCAACGATTCTGAACCCGCAGTGTCGAATTCTCGGTCTCCTGGCTCGTTCATGTCGACTCACCCGCCTGCCTTTGGGTCGAGGCCGTGGCCAAGACCATCAACACTGAACCGATCGTGATGGCGCTATCGGCAATGTTGAAGATCGGCCAGGCGCCGACATCGATGAAATCGACGACATGACCGCGGAGGAAACCCGGATCGCGGGTGAGGCGATCCACCAGGTTTCCCATCGCTCCGCCGAGCACGAGTGCAAGAGCAATGAGCATCGCCTGGGAGCGAGCAGAGCGCATCGCCCTGACGAGGAAGATGGCAATCAGCATTGCGATGAGCGCCAAGACCGGCGTTGCGCCCTGCACGATGCCGAACGCGCTCCCGGAATTACGCGTCAGGTTCAGCTGGACCGCCGATCCGATCAGCGACACCGGTCCGTCGGCAAGTCCCGAAACCGCCCACGCTTTCGTGATCTGATCGACCACCAGGACCCCGCTCACAATGCCGAGCACACGCCAGTGGCGCCCTGTTTTCATCACCACGTCTTACCGACGGCGTTCTCCGCGACTCTTACATGCGATGCAGAGCTGTGCATAGGGAAGCACTTCGAGCCTGGCCAGCGCGATCTTGTCGCCGCACGTCGCGCAGACGCCATAGGTGCCTTCATCCATTCGTCGTAGTGCTTCATCAATCTCGTCGACAACCTGACGATTCGATGCCGACAGCGCGAGATCACGTTCGCGCTCAACCGTCAGGGTGTCTCCTTCGCCAGACTCTTCATCGAACTGGGTGTCGCCTGGCTCGCGCTCCAGCGCCAATGTATCGGCTTCGGCCTGCAGCTCCTCTGCGGCCCGAAGGTGCCGTTCGCGCTCCTCGTACAACTGCGCGCGGAGTCGCTCCGCCAACTTGGCGTTGACCGGCGACGGAATCGGCTTCTTCGGACGCATCGGAGGCCGCGGCGGCGCCTTCATCTCGATGGAACGCAACGACGGCTTCACAACCGGGACGACTGCGGCTTCCTCGACCCGCTCGGCTACGACGACTTTCTTCGCAGGAGCGCTGGCCTTGGCGACCGCCTTCTTCGCGACAGCCACGCCGTCCGACGCAGCCTTCTTGACGGGCACCGCCTTCTTGACCGGCGCGGCCTTCTTCGCGGGCGCGCCGGACCGGGCAACAGTGGTGGTTTTCGCAACGACTTTCTTGGCAACAACCTTCTTGACAGGGGTCGCCCTTTTGACAGGGGTCGCCTTCTTGGCGACGGCCGCCTTCTTGACGGGCGCGGCCTTTGCGGCCGAAGTCGCCTTCTTGGCGACTGGTTTCTTCACCGGGGATGCCTTCTTTGTCGGCACGGCCTTGGAGGCCGCGGCTTTTTTCACGGTCTTCTTTGCGACAGCCTTCTTCGCAGCAGTCCCCTTTGCAGCAGTGGAGGCTGAGACAGAGCGCTCTTGGTGTTGCGGCTTCGCCGGCTTTGCCATGTGCACCTCGTGGGATGTGGGCCAGATGGCTCCACTGCGAAAGTTGCGGAGTATAGGTGCCCCTTCGCCGCCGCTACAACGATGGGCAAACTTACCCCAGCCGGCCCCACTGGAGACGATCGCTGCGAACCACGCACCACTTCGCTGCACGCGGCGTACGGATTCGACCCAACAGCACGGTAACTTTTCCCGCATGGCGTTCAACCCCGTCGCGAGCTCGCTCGACATGCCCGACCTCGAAACCCGGACACTCGAGCGCTGGCGCGCCCTGGACCTTTTCGGACGAGAGTCTGCGCCAACGAGCCGGCGCCCCGGAGTGGGTGTTCTACGAAGGCCCGCCAACCGCGAACGGCCGTCCCGGAACACATCACGTCTGGGCACGGGTCTTCAAGGATCTTTACCCGCGTTTCCACACCATGCGCGGCAAGCATGTGGCACGCAAAGGTGGCTGGGATTGTCACGGCCTTCCCGTCGAACTCGAGGTGGAAAAGGAACTCGGATTCTCGGGCAAGGCACAGATCGAGGCGTACGGCATCGAGGCATTCAATGCAAAATGCCGCGACTCGGTGAAACGGTATGTCGACGAGTTCACGTCGCTGACCGAACGTATCGGCATGTGGATCGATACCGACAACGCGTATTGGACGCTCTCACCCGATTTTGTGGAGAGCGTGTGGTGGCTGTTCAAACAGATGTGGGACGCTGGCGCGATTTATGAGGGCTTCAAGGTCGTGCCCTACTGCGGTCGCTGTGGCACCGCACTCTCGAGCCACGAGGTTGCCCAGGGCTACCGCGACGTTACCGAGCCATCGGTCTATGTGCGCTTCCCCGTCGTCGACGCCGATTTCGACCTCCTGGTCTGGACGACCACACCGTGGACGCTGGTCTCCAATGTCGCGGCTGCAGTCGGGCCCCACGTCGAATATGTCCGCGCACGAACGGGCCACGGCGAACGCGATGTCGTGATCGCCGCCGGGCGCGTCGAGGCGGTGCTCGGCGACGACGTGGAGATCATCGGCACGATCGCCGTCGATGACCTGGTCGGACGTCGCTACGAGCGGCCCTTCGACCTGCTGGCATTCGCCGATCCGGCGGCCACGGCCGGCGCGCATCGGATCCTTGCCGCCGACTTCGTCACCACCGATGACGGCTCGGGGATCGTGCATCTTGCTCCGGCGTTCGGAGAGATCGACCGTGAAATCTGCGAGGCCGCCGGAATCGGCGTGCTGAACCCCGTCGATGCGGAGGGCAGGTTCGACGCGTCGGTCCCGCCGTGGACGGGAATCTTCGTCAAGGATGCCGACCCGCTGATCATCGAGGCGCTCGGCAGGGCTGGGCAAGCTCGTCGCAACGGTCGACTACACCCACTCCTATCCGCATTGCTGGCGATGCGCCACGCCACTCATCTACTGGGCGAAGCCAACGTGGTTCGCTCGAACGTCGTCGTACCGAGAAGCCTTACTGCGCGAGAACGCAGCGATCGGTTGGCATCCTGAGCACATCCGGAACGGCCGCTTCGGCGACTGGCTCGAGAACAATGTCGATTGGGCCCTCTCGCGCGACCGGTACTGGGGCACACCGCTGCCGGTGTGGCGCTGTGACGCCGGACATCACCACTGCGTCGGGTCACTCGCCGAGCTCAGCGAGCTCTCAGGTGTCGACCTCACCGCCTTTGACCCACATCGTCCGGCCGTCGACGACATCACCATTGCCTGCCCGCAATGCCCACCCGGTGCACCTCGCGCACGGCGAGTCGAACCGGTTCTCGATGCCTGGTTCGACTCCGGATCAGTCCCGACCGCGCAAGACCACTACCCCTTCGAGAACGAGGCGCAATTCGACGAACGCTTCCCCGCTGACTTCATCTGCGAGGCAATCGATCAAACGCGCGGGTGGTTCTACTCGCTCCTTGCTGTGAACACCTTGGTCTTCGGGCGCTCGCCGTACCGAAACGTTGTGTGCCTGGCGCACATCGTCGACCAGGACGGACAGAAGATGAGCAAGTCCAAGGGCAACGTCATCGACCCGTGGGAGTTGCTGGATTCGCGCGGCGCCGACGCCCTGCGTTGGTATTTCTTCTCCGCCGGGTCTCCCTGGACTCCGCGGCGCATCTTCGAGGAGGGTATCGACGAAAGCACCCGGCGATTCCTCCTCACCTTGTGGAATACCTATTCCTTCTTCGTGACCTACGCCAATCTCGACGGCTGGTCACCCGATCACAACGTCGGCGACTCGACCCATGTCAACGACCGATGGATCCGGTCGCGACTGCACCACACCATCGGAGTGGTCACCGATTCGCTCGAGGGATTCGACGCGCTCAGCGCATCCCAGGCCCTCACGGAGTTCGTCGACGACCTGTCGAACTGGTACGTGCGGCGATCTCGTGCTCGCTTCTGGAAGGCATCGGACACCTCGGCTCATGCAACCTTGCACGAGTGCCTCGTCGAAGTTGTGAAACTTCTCGCGCCGATGTGCCCATTCATCTCGGACGAGATCTACCGCAATCTCACGGGTGAGGTCTCGGTACACCTCGCGGATTGGCCGAATTCCGATGCCGACGCAATCGACGAGAAACTCGTTGCCGAGATGGCCGACGCACGCCAGATCGTCTCGCTCGGCAGGTCGGCTCGCACATCGGCGAAGATCCGTGTTCGTCAACCGTTGCATCGTGCACTCGTCGTTCTCCCTGGAGCCGCAGCGCTCGGACCTGACGTCACCGCCGAGATTGCGGACGAGCTGAACGTGAAGGCAGTCGACGTCATCACCGATATCACCGGACTGTTGACCTATACCGTCGTCCCGAACTTTCGGACGCTCGGTCCGAGGGCCGGTCAGCAGATGCCTGCCCTCAAGGAGGCGCTCCGCGTGCTCGACGGCGCCGTGTTACAGGCGTCGTTCGACGGCACCGGCACCTACGCAATCGCACTGGAAGGATCGCCGTTCGTCCTCGAACCCGGCGATGTCGAAATCCGCGCGCAGTCACACGAGGAGCTGGCGCTCGCCCAGGAAGATGGCTTCGCCGTCGCGCTCGACACCACCATCGATGACGCCCTGCGTCGCGAGGGCCTTGCCCGCGAACTTGTTCGTGCATTGAACGATCACCGCAAGGCCATTGGATTGGAGATCGCCGACCGCATCCGCGTCGAGGTGTTCGCCGAGGGGCTGCTCGGTACGACACTCGTCGAACACGGGGACTGGATTGCCTCCGAAACCCTGACAATCGAGTGGATCGTCCGCACCGAAGCGCCAGTCGACGCGACCACGGTGATGCTCGACGAACAGCAGGTTGCCTTCACGCTCCAGCCAAGCACCTAAACCGACGCTACCTACCTCCCGTGCGGGTAGGTAGGGCCGTTCCAGAAACTATCGGCGGCGCTTGAAAACGCTTCCGAGGCGATTGGGGTCCGACGACCCATCCGACATGTCGTCGCCCGTCGCCGCGATATCGTCACGGGGACCCAGCGGCGATTCGTCTCGCACCGCTTCGCGAAGGCTTGCGAAGAAGGCGTCGTCGTCAAGTACCTCCGCCTCGATCGGCTCGTCACCTTTGAACACCGCGGTGACGCGCTTCGGGGGAGGCTGAACCTTCGGTGCAGGCCCTCGCGATCCCTGCGCACGCGGCGGGTCGTTACGCGGATCAGCACGCGGATCGGGCCGTGGCTCTGGCCGCGACAGCATCGAGCGTGCCGGAGCAGGTCGTGACGGTTGAATCTGGGGCGGCTCGGTGTGGGAGCCCGGCGATGGGTCGCGCGATGAGTCACGCGCCGTCTCGCTACTACTCGGTGGTGCCGCCGGGGCCGCAGGAACCGAACCCGACATCGGTGCAGATTCGCTCGGCTCCTCCACGTCGGGGCTCGACGATTCCGGCGCCGGCGCATCGGGAACCGATTCATTGCCGTAGAACGACCCTGCGCCGCTGGCCGCCTTCTGTTCGAAGGAGGAAGCCAAGGGAACGCTGCGCTCGGACGCGCTGATCGTGGGCATTGCGACCTCATGAATTGCGGGCCGCGGAGCCATCGGCACTGCCGAGCGCGAGTCGAGTGCGGACAGATCTGCCTCGATCGCCTCGCGCAATCTCGTCCGGTAGTCGTTGTCGAAGCGTTCGAGCGCCTCGACGTCGCTGAGAAGGGCCTCGCGCTTGGAACCCAACTCGAGGATCTCGTTCTGGAGTCGGTTGCGCTCGGATTCGGCGAGCCGCCGTGCCTGCGTCTCGGCATCGGTCATGATCACACGCGCGCGCGCTTCGGCGTCCTCGAGCGTGCTGCGCGCCTGTTCCTCTGCCTCGGCAACCGCCATGTCAGCGGTGCGCTGAGCGAGGACCAAGGTCCGCTGCAGCGTCTGCTCCATCTCGCGCGTGCTCTCGCTCGGCGCCGCGGGTGCGGGCGCGCCAACCGGCTCGTGCGTCAGCTTTTCGTTCATCTGGCGAAGACGCTCGTTCTGCGTTTCGATCGTCTTCGCTGCACGCTCGAGGAGATCGTCGACGTCCTCGCGGTGGTAGCCGCGGAACTGTTCACGAATCTCGAGGTCACGGAGTTCTCGTGGCGTCACATCCATGGCGACCACTCTAGCGACACAAGCAACGCCGTGCGCGTTCTCTGGTACATCGGCACGACGCCGCGGTCGCTCGCCCAGAAGTGCACTGGCATATGCGCGCTACTGGCAGAGAATGCCGCGCAGAAAATAGAGCCCGAAAATCAGGACCATCGTCGAGAGATCGATCATGCCGACGGCCGGAACGACCCGACGCAAGGGCGCCATCACCGGCTCGGTCAGATCGATGACCACACGCGAGATCGGCGCGAATGGGCTGTCGTAGGAGATGGGGAACCATGACAGAACGACCCGCACGAACACGACAACGATGTAGACGGTGATGAGCGAACAGAGAAAGGACACGGGCCAGCCAATCAGATGTCGTAGAGACCGCGGGACCGAAGGCGTTCCTTCTCCTCCGACGACACTTCCATACCACTTGGCATGAGGAGGAACACCTGGTCTGCAACACGCGCCATCGATCCGCCGACGGCGTAGGCAAGACCGCTCGAGAAGTCGATCAAGCGACGCTGCAATTCACGCGACAGCCCCGTCAGGCTGATCACAACAGGTTGATTCGCCTTGAGGCGATCCCCGACCTCCTGCCGCGTCATTGAAGCCGGAGGGCTCGACGACGTGAACTCGCGGCGCCGCCACCGCCGCTGTACGAATCACGGCCGGTCGATTCGCGGGTTGCGTTTCGGAATGCGTCTTGTGTGGGGTCGTAGAGGTTGGAATCGGGCGACTCGGGTCCTCGCGCATGACGGGGCGAACGGCAACTACCGGCTCTGGGACACGCATGTCTCGGACCTCACGAAACTCCCGGACCTCGCGACGGTTCGCGCGGACCCGCGACCTCGGCTGGTTCAGGGTCACCGTAGCCTTCATATTCGTAGTCGTACCCCTCGTCGTCTTGCAGACCGAGGTACACCATTGCCTTACGCCACATCGACGCCATCCTCCACGCCTCCTGCGCGTTTGTCACACTACCCGCATCTGGTGAGTATCGCAGGGACGGCACCCGGCGCCCGCCTGCTTTGTCCGCTCAGTGCACCTCGAACGTTATCGGCTGATGCGCGCTCCAAATATTGCATGGCCGATGCGGACCAACGTGGCACCTTCTGCAATTGCCGCTTCGAAATCGCCACTCATTCCCATCGAGAGCTCGGCGACTTCGAGAGACGCTGCCATCGAGCGCAATTCAGCAAAATAGGACCGTGGTTCTTTCTCCGCTGGGGGCACGGTCATCAGCCCACACACATCGAGACCAAGCCCCCGGGCGCGATGAACCAGACCAGGTGCGCTGGCGGGTGAACAGCCGGCTTTCGTGGGCTCCCCGCCTTGGTTTACTTGGATCAAGACCCGTGCGCCAGGAGCATGGACTGCGATCGACTCGACCAGCTCAGCCCGATCCACCGAGTGCCATAGTGCGATGTGGCCGGCGAGGGATTTCACCTTGTTCCTCTGGAGTTGCCCAAGAAAATGCCACCGCGCCCCGCACGGACCGAGCTCGACCGTCTTTGCAAGCAATTCCTGGGCGCGGTTCTCACCAAGATCGACAAGTCCTGCGCCCAGCGCTTCGGCAATACGTGCCGCGGTGACGGTCTTGGTGACGCCGATGAGCGTGACCTCGCTTGGGTCCCTTCCAGCGGCGTTCGCAGCGAGTTCGATCCGCGTGCGAACCGCGCGCAGACGCTCCCCAACCGAGTCCGCGGCGCGTGGACCATTTTCGGAGGTGTCGAGTTCGGTCACGATTCCAGCCACCCGATGAGCGCCTGGCGCCCAGTCACGCCGTCACGACGATATGAAAAGTGCTCCTCCGACGACGCGGTACAGATATCGAGGTCGACAATGTCCGCCTCCGCGACCCCATCGGCTCGGAGCGCTGAACAGACGGCCGCAGGCAGATCCAAGGCAGGTGTGTCCCATTCCGTCACTGCCCGGACCTGCGGCCCGAAGCGCGCCGCCAACTCATCGAGCTCCGGACCGACGAACTCGTACCGTGCCGAATGCAGACATGGCCCGAGTATCGCGGTGATCGGTCCCGGATCGTGTGCACGCAGCGCAGCGATCGTCCGAGTCACAACACCTGCAAGCAGTCCCCGCCAACCGGCGTGGACGACGGCGAGCGAGTGCTCCCCAATCAGCGCGATCGGCGCGCAATCAGCGCTCAATACCGCCACGACGTGGCCTGCTCGGGTCGTCAGCGCGGCATCCGCCACGACGGGCGACTCCTCGCGAGGATCGTCACCGATGCCATTCGCCGCACTGCCGACGAGTGCGACACGATCCCCGTGCACCTGATGCATCCAGTGCCACGTTTGATCCTGGAGCCCAAGTCCCGCTGCGAGCGCGGCGCGGTTGGCCGCTACACATGCGGGGTCATCACCGACATGGTCACCCAGGTTCAGCGAGGCAAACGGTCCCGACGAGTGTCCGCCGACGCGCGTGGTGAAGCCGACTCTCGCCCGTCCCACGGCTATCGGCGCGACCGACACCGGAGTCACTGACACGAGTTACGCAGGCTCCAAACGCCGGTCTTCGGGATCAGCGAAGGAACTCGGGAACGTCGAATTCGTCGTCGATGAGGTCGATCTCGGCAGGACCGCCGAGTGCTGCTTCCTCCTCGCGAAGACCCAACGAGCCTTCGACGAGATTCTCCGCTTCGAAGCGGTCGAACCCAGCGGCGATCACCGTGATCCGGACTTCATCGCCAAGGGAGTCGTCAATCACCGTTCCAAAGATGATGTTCGCGTCGGGATGCCCGGCCTGAGCAATGATCTCGGCAGCCTCGTTGACCTCGAAGAGCCCAAGGTCTGACGGGCCCGAAATACTGAGAAGGATTCCTCGGGCTCCCTCGATGCTGGCCTCGAGCAAGGGAGAGGAGATCGCCGAACGAGCAGCGTTGACCGCACGCCCGTCACCGGAGCCGTGTCCGATTCCCATCAGCGCAGAACCGGCGTTACTCATGATCATCTTGACGTCCGCGAAGTCGGTGTTGATCACGCCTGGGGTCGTGATGAGATCGGTGATGCCTTGCACACCTTGGAGCAAGACTTCATCAGCCATCTTGAATGCGTTGAGCATCGAGGTCTTCTGATCGGACACCTGAAGCAGTCGGTCGTTCGGAATGATGATGAGGGTGTCGACCTTTTCCTTGAGCTTTTGGATCCCCGCTTCGGCCTGCACCGAACGGCGCCGCCCTTCAAACGCAAACGGACGCGTCACCACACCGATTGTCAGCGCGCCCATGCTCTTGGCAATCTCCGCGACGATCGGCGCGCCGCCGGTTCCGGTCCCGCCACCTTTACCTGCGGTGATGAAGATCATGTCGGCGCCCTTGAGTACCTCTTCGATCTCTTGGCGGTGCTCTTCCGCGGCAGCACGACCGATCTCGGGATCCGAACCTGCACCAAGTCCACGCGTGAGCTGGCGACCGACATCGAGCTTCACATCGGCGTCACTCAGCAAGAGCGCCTGCGCATCGGTATTGACCGCGATGAACTCCACACCTTTCAGACCCGCGTCGATCATGCGGTTGACGGCATTGCAGCCCCCGCCCCCAATACCGACCACCTTGATGACGGCCAGATAGTTCTGCGGTGCGCCAAGCATGTTGACCTTCCTGTCCCATGAGTGCAGGTCATGGCGTTCTGTAATCGAGTAACTCTCAACCTCTAGTCGAGGTCAAGAGTTATGTAAACCTGTGGTTTGCGTGAAGACGTTACCTAATCGATGTCGCGCTTGGCAATCCCCAGAACGCGCAGCGCGCGGATCGCTGCATCATCCCACCGCGGGAGCACCCGGAACGCGCACATCCACATACCGAGCGCGTTCGGGAAGTGCACGGATCACAGCCTCCGCGGCAGCAGCTTTTGTGGCGATGTCACGCAGATCGCCGAGGCGAACTTCCAGGCCGAATCCCATCGCCAGTTTGATCTGCCCCTTGACCACCTCCACCGCGAACACGCTCGACCGGAAATGCGCGGGAAGCTTCTCCAGCACATCCAGACCTCGAGTGCCGTCCGCAGAAGCGAGCACCGCGCCGACCTTGGGAACCGTTGCGAGACCGCGCAGTTCCGGAATGCCGACGGGCGCGGTTTCGACGTCGTCCACAATGCGGCCATGTCGATCGATCAGCGCGACCGGGCCCGACGGGCGACGTGCCCACACGCGCGCGACTCGCTCGCGCACCTTGATCCGAATGGTGCCAGGCATCGCCCGTGTCACATGGGCCTCGGCAACCCACGGCAACTTTTCGACCCGGGAAGCGATCGCACCGAGATCAGCAAAGAGCGTCGCTGATCCCATGTCGACTCCGGCGGCCACGCGGATTTCGTCACTCGTGACGTTACGCGTTGCCGAGACGTTCACGCGATCGATATCGAGGAACGGCGAATGGACAGCCCAGTACGCGATCACGACGGCTACCAACACCGAGACGAGACCGATCAGGACGTGGAGGCGTCGTTTCCCCCGTTCCCGCACCACCATGACGCGCCGCTGGACGAAGCGCGGGTCCATCATCGGCTCTGGTGGCGCAAGCACCGTGTTCGACGTCGGCTCAGGCGCAGGCGCCAGGTCGAACTCGAGAACATTTTCCTTGGTGATGTCATAGGTCGTGGTCAAACCTGTCCTCCCGAGGGTTGTTCAACAGCATCGACGGCATCGACGGCATCGACTGCGTCGAAACCAAGGCGGCACACCTCTGTAACCAGCGATACACCGGTCGCTTCGACAACACGTGTGGCGACCTCGTCGATGAGCGCCGAGATGTCCGCCGCGCTCGTGCCAGGCTGCGCCTGAATGAAGTTGGCATGCTTGTCCGAGACGACGGCGCCGCCGATTCGCAGACCTTTGCAGCCGGCCACGTCGATGAGACGACCCGCTGCATCGCCCGGAGGATTGCGAAAAATCGAACCCGCGTTGGAACCACCGGGCTGATGTTCGCGGCGCCAGCGGACAATCTCGTCGAGGCGGGCGCCGCAGCGCTCCGGGTCGTCAGCAGAGACGGCGAACTCGGCTCCCACGACGACGTCATATTCGGTCAGCCTGGATTCTCGGTAGCCCAACGCAAGTTCTCCGGCTGAGTACTGCGTCACCGAAGCTGCCATCGTGGTTCGACCTCCTCAGGTTCACGACAAACGCACGCCGCAGGACCGACGCCGTGTCGCAACCGTGACCACCAGCGTTCATGCGGACCGCTCCGCCGACCGAACCTGGGATGCCCACGTAGAACTCGAGGCCGGCGAGTCCGGCGCCGGCGGCGCGACGCGCCAGGACCGGCAGCGCGACAGCTCCACCGGCACGGACGGTCGACGACCCAACTTGACCGACTCCAACGTCTCGGTCGGCGACCGGCATCTCGGGAACCACAACCCCTTCGGAGGAGCCAGCCCCGTCGACGGACACATCGACATCGATCGCGTCGAACGCCGTCCCGAGCATGACGACAACTCCATCGAAACCCGCGTCGGAGACCAGAAGGTTCGAACCCCGCCCGATCACCGCCACCTTCACCGGCGGAGACTCCCGCAGGACCGTCGCAACCTCGAGAAGGTCATGCATCGTGTGCGCTCGAACCAACACACGTAACGGACCACCCGTGCGATACGTCACGAACTCGCCGGCCGGAGCACGACAGGTCACAGCCGCACCGAGACGCTCTACCATCGTGAGCCCCACAGCGTCGATCGCTGCGCCGCTCACGAATCGCCACCATCGGTGCCGGGCCACTCATCCGGAAGCGACGTCAAGTCTCCTGCGCCCAGGTACAGCACAACATCGCCTGAGTTCGCGAGCCGCGGCACGTGTGTGACGAGATCAGATCGGCGCGGCAGGTACACGACCGGCAGCGACGGATGCTGGTCGAGCACCGCGCGCACCAGGAGATGGCCCGAGACCCCGGGACGCGCCGCTTCTCCCGCCGCGTAGATCTCTG
Organism: uncultured Acidimicrobiia bacterium; assembly: GCA_963785035.1. GTDB lineage: Bacteria > Actinomycetota > Acidimicrobiia > IMCC26256 > CAWATG01 > CAWATG01. The sequence continues at coordinate 367,487 of CAWATG010000011.1, read as the reverse complement.
TGAGAATCACGAGATCTGCACCCGTAAACGAGTCGGCGAAGTCGCGCCACAACTCTGCAGTTCGCGAATAACGATGCGGCTGAAAGACTGCGATAACCCGGTTCCATCCACCTTCAGCCGCAGCGTCGATGGCAGCCGCGACCTCGCTGGGAAGGTGCGCGTAGTCGTCGATCAATGAAACGCCCGAGCGTTCACCACGAAACTGAAATCGCCGTGCAACACCACCGAACGTTCCGAGCGCGTCGCCGACGACGTCGAACGGAATTCCCAGCTCCAAGGAAACGGTCGCAGCGCCGAGCGCGTTGCGCGCATTGTGGCGCCCAGCAAGGGGCAATTCGATCGTTCCGATTGCGCTGCCCGAATGGTGAACCTCGAAGCGGCAACCGGCCCGGTGTCCCTGGTAATCGACGAGTTGGTAGTCCGCACCGTGGTGCTCACCGTAGGTGACAATGTCCGGGACCCTTGTTGCGAGATGCCTCGACGCTGTGTCATCAACGCCGAGGACACGTAGCCCAGGCGCTTGGCGTACGAAGTCCTCGAACGCATGCTCGAGACACCCGAAGGTGCCGTAATAGTCGAGGTGATCGGCTTCGAGATTGGTGACGAGCACGACCTCCGGAGCGAGCTCGAGAAACGTTCCATCACTCTCGTCAGCTTCGACGACGAGCCAGTCGCCGCTGTCGTACGCGGCGTTGGTACCGACTTCGTTGAGCTCACCACCGATGATGAACGTCGGGTGCCAGCCCGCTGCGCGCAGAATAAGCGCCAGCATCGACGACGTGGTCGTTTTCCCATGACTGCCCGCAACAGCAATGGCCCGACGTGTTGCGACCACCGCGCGCAGGATCTCCGCTCTGCGCAAGACCGGTATCCCGCGCTCCTTGGCCGCTGCTACCTCGACATTGTTCGGAGGTATCGCGCTCGAAACAACGACGACGTCGGTTGCGGCGGCGACGTTCCCCGGCGCGTGACCGGCCACGACATCGATACCGCTCAGTCGGAGACGGTCCAATAACCGCGACTCCCTGAGATCCGAACCTGTGATGCGATGGCCCATACGGGCGAGCACCAACGCGATCGCGCTCATGCCGACACCACCGACACCGATGATGTGAACGGCACGCGGCGTCGAGAGATCGATCGCGGCAATTGCGGGAGACCCCACGGCGTCAGGCGACACGGGCATGAGCCTCCACCAGGTCGGCGAGGCGTTCAGCAGCGTCACGACGCGCAAGAGATGCCGCAGCGACACTCATACTCTCGAGACGTCCGGGGTCGTCGAAGAGTGCCTCGAGGATGGCGCCGAGGCGGTCCGTATCGAGTTCGTCATCTGCAATGAACACCGCAGCGCCCGCATCGGCCAGCATGCGGGCGTTGGCGCTCTGATGGTCGCCGGGAGCGTTTGGCAGCGGCACGACGATCGCGGGCAGCCCAACGACAGCGAGCTCCGAGACCGTCATCGCGCCCGCGCGCGTCACGGCGATTGACGCGCGCCCGTAGAGGGTGGCGATGTCGTCGGCGAACGGGACCAGGCTGTAGCCGAGCGCGTCATCGTCGTGACGGATGCTCGCAAACCGTGTTCGGCACTCGTCGAAATTTCGTGGTCCGGTGACATGCACGACGGACACGTCGGCCCGTGCGCGCCATCGATCCGCCAGACCCAACGCTGCGGTGTTGATACGTCCCGCGCCGAGACTGCCTCCGGTGATGAGCACGAGCCGTGGCGCCGTCTCCGGCGACCGCTGGACATCGAGGATTTCGGATCGCACTGGTTCGCCCACCACGGTTCCATGTCGCAACGCCGGACATGGAAGCCCGAGCGCTGCAACCGCTCCAAGGCGAACTGCGAGACGATTCGCCAGTCCCGGTACAGCATTTGCCTCATGGACAACCGTCGGGATCCGCAACAACCGGGCTGCCACCAAGCATGGCACGGAAGCAAACCCACCAACGCCGACCACCACGCGGGGCTTGGCATCGTCGCACGATCCTGACCGCGACGATCATCGCCCAAAGGATCGAGAACACCGCCTGGACGCTACGAAAGCTCAGCGTCCGCTCGATCCCACGCGTGTCGAGAAGATCAATCGAAAATCCGGCGCTTGGAACCGCAGATGCTTCCAGGCCTCGCCGAGACCCGACAAAATGCACCGCCGGGACCGAGTGGCCTCGGGCGACGAGCTCGCCCGCCAGCGCCAACGCCGGATAGACGTGTCCGCCGGTTCCGCCACCGGTGATCAATGCAAAGACATGGCCGTCGGTGCCGGTCGTGGTGGTCATCCGCCACCGGCCACGCGACCGCGACGACGCGATGTTGGCCAACACGCCGGTGCCCAGCATCGTGAACAACAACGACGAACCACCAAACGAGACGAACGGAAGTGGGATGCCGGTCACAGGAAGCAGACCGATGACCGCACAAACGTTGATGAACGCCTGCAGGCAGACCCACACCGTCACCCCAGCGGCGACCAGCATGCCGAAACGATCGGGCGCCTGCAGCGCAATGCGTGCTCCGACGATACCGAACGCAACGAAGAGACCGATGATCGCCACGCAACCGATCAGTCCGAGTTCCTCTCCGACGATTGCCAGGATGAAGTCGGTATGTGCATTCGGAAGAAAGGCCCACTTGGCTCGTCCGGCACCCAGCCCTACCCCGGTCCATCCTCCGCTTCCGAGAGCAACCCATGACTGCACGACTTGGTAGCCGTCATCGGCCATGTGATGAATGGGATCAAAGAACGAGAACAGTCGGGCACGCCGATATGGCTCGACGATTGCGAGAACAAGTCCGATCCCGAGTCCGGCGCCGACGACGTGGAGGAGGTGTCGAAGTCGAATCCCCCCGACGAACAACAGCGATATGCCGATGACGACGACGATGATCGTCGAACCCATATCCGGCTCGAGCATCACCAACAACTCCGAAGAGGAACAGCACGCCCAGAATCGGGCGCAGCGCACGCTTCCAGTCGTGGAGTTCATTCACGCGCGTCGCGTCAATACCTCAGCGCAATAGATAAGAACCGCAAACTTCGCAACCTCCGAGGGTTGAAAACGCATGCTGCCGAAACCCAGCCAACGCGTGGAACCCTGCACCCGGATCCCAACGCCTGGAACGAGCACCAAGGCGAGCAGTGCCAACGATAGAAACAGCATCGGCATGACCCACTTGCGCCACCGGTGGTAGTCGAGCCGAGAACCGACGAGGAACGCGAAGCCACCGCACGCTACCCATATCACTTGCCGACGGAACACAAACCATGCAGATCCGTACGTATCGAGGGAGGACACCGAAGACGCGGAGAGCACCATGACCACTCCGACGATGTTCAGCACCGCAATCAGGGTCAGCAACACCACGTAGGTTCCGGGCACGGTCGTCGCCACGGGCGACTCCTCGACCCGACGGCGCCTGTTCAGGGCGCGTCGGTGACGAATCGTCGCGACACGCTCACGAAACGAGCCGGCGACACCGCCGACCTGTCCAGCCGGGCCGACCAGGCCCTCGGCGTTGGTTACCACTGAGAAGCGCCCCTTTGTTGGTCGAGGAGCGCTGCGACCTCGCTGGTGAAGTCGTCACCGCGCGCTCCATAGTTCTCGTACCAGTCGAACGATGCACACGCCGGCGAAAGCAGAACCGTGTCTCCCGGCTGCGCTCGAGTCGCCGCTGTCACAACCGCTTCGTGCATCGACTCCGCGCACACGACATCGACCGCGCCACGGAATGCCTCCACAACCTCGTCGGCTGCTTCGCCGATTGCAACCACTGCTCGAATCCTCGACGCGCCAGATCGAAGCACCGAAAGGTCCAGGCCTTTGTTTCTGCCACCGGCGATCAAGATGATCTGCGAAAACCCTTGTATGGCACGCAACGTGGCATGAGGGTTGGTTGCCTTGGAGTCGTCGACAAACGCGACGCCGCCAACGTCGCCGACGTGTTGTGTTCGATGTGGCAACCCTCGGAAGTCGCGAATCGCAGCGCTGATACCAGCCGGCGTCGCCCCCGCAGCGAAAGCGGCTGCCGCCGCTGCGACCGCATTGGGACGATCGAATGCGCGCAGTCCGTCCAGTAGGCCGGGTTCGAGAAGGATTTCTCCAAGCGCAACGGCGATGGGATCACCGGCAAGACGCACCAATTGCGGAACCTCTCCGTCGGGCTGCAGTTGGTACGTGAGGCAGCGTGCCGGCGCCAAAGCTGCAAACGCAAGCGCCCGAGCATCGTCTCCGCAGGCAATGAAAAGGTCGTCGTCGCGCTGATAGCGGAAAATCCCTGCCTTCGCTTCGGCGTAGGACTCCATGCTCGGATGCCAGTCCATGTGATCGTCGGCAACGTTCAACAAGCACCGAGACCTTCGGCCGGAATGCATCCGTGACGAAACGAAGTTGGAAGGATGAGACCTCGGCAACGACGACATCAAAGTCATCTCTGACCGCGTCCAGAAGTGGCCGACCGATATTCCCGGCGGCGCACGCGCGGATACCCGACCCTTCAAGCATCGCGGTGATCATCGTTGCGACCGTGGTCTTGCCATTCGTACCTGAGACCGCCACCAGTGGCATCACGGCGATTTCGGCTGCCAAGTCGACTTCGCTGCGTATCGCAACGCCCAACTCCGCGGCGAGCTGCAGGGCCACGTGACGTTCAGGAACCCCTGGACTGGGCACCACGAGATCCGCGTCGCCGACGAGAGCACGCCAGGCCTCCGCACGTGGCGTTGCCATGAGCGCGACACCCTGGCTGCTCGCTTCGGCAGCCCAGGTTCGATATCGCTCACTCGATGGCTCGTCGTCCACGACCGTGACAGCATCGCCACGCGCAACGGCGAACTTTGCAACCGAGCGTCCCGTAACACCGAGCCCGATGACGAGAAGTCTCCTCAATCGAGACCCCCCAGTCGAATGAAATCGGCGTAGAACAGACCGAGGCCAAGCGCAACGCAAATTCCTGCGAGCAACCAGAACCGGACGATGACCGTGAACTCGGGCCAGCCTCCGACTTCGAAGTGGTGATGCAGCGGAGCCATGCGAAGAATCCGACGTTTGAAGCCACGAAACGAAACGATCTGCGCGATCACGCTGAGGGTTTCAATGACAAACAGACCACCCAGGATCGGCAGAAGCAGCGCAATATTGGCCAACAGGGCGACACCGGCCATTGCTGCCCCAAGACCGAGTGCGCCCGTATCACCCATGAACACGCGCGCCGGCGCTGCGTTCCACCACAGAAAACCGGCTGCGCTACCCATCAATGCCGCTGCGATCACAGCAAGGTCCAGAGCGCTGGCGGCAAGCAGGTCGTAGACATCGGGATGACGAAACTGCCAGAACGAGACAATGACCAACGCGCCGAAAACGAACGTGCACGAACCTGCAGCGAGCCCGTCCAGCCCATCGGTGAGATTCACACCATTTGTCGCCGCCATGATGACGAACACCGCGAGCGCTGACCATCCCCACGGACCGAGGTCGACCGAGTTGGTTCGTGCAAATGACAGGTTCGTCGACGTTCCAACCCAATTCACTGCCAACACCACGAAGGCGATGGCTATACACAGCTGTCCGCCGATCTTGCCGCGCTTTCGAAGGCCAAGGTTGCGACCGCGGCGAACACCGAGGTAATCGTCGATCCATCCGACGCAGGCCATCCCCAGCATCAGACCGATGACGATGAGCCCCGAGCGAGCGAACTTGATCTGCTCGGTACGGATATGCGCGACGAAATAGCCGACCGTTGCAGCGAGCGACAATCGCAATGCCGCCCATTGTCGGCGTTCCCGCCTTTGCAGCGTGAGGATGTTCGAACGGGCCGTCGTCGCGAATTTGTTGACCGATACCCTTCTTCCTCAACACTTTGATCAACAGCGGCGTCCCCAGGACTGCAAGCGCGAACGCGCACGCTGAAGAAATAAGCAGCGCGATCACTGCGCCAAGCCCGCCTCATCAGCTCCGAGCAGCACGTCGACGACACGCTCGAAGTGTTCGGCCCGACTCGCCTTGACCAGCACCATGTCCGCGGACTCCACGGTACTGCTGCTTACATCCGGATCGTCGACCCGACGCTGCGAACACGCCGAGCGCTGCGAGGACTTCGAGCGCCGCTGCAACGGAGTCGACCTCTCGGACCACGGTGCGCGCGTCGCCAGGCATCACGCGCGGCGCCGGCGAGTTCGCCGATACATGCCTGCTCGCCCACAGCGACGACAACATCAAGACCAAGGCGTGCCGCAAGCCGGCCGATTTCAGCGTGCTCTGATCTGGAATGGACGCCCAGCTCGTGCATCGCGCCGAGCACGGCAATCCTGCGGCCTCCGCCTGCACTCGTCAACGCGGCCAGTGCTCGGAGAGCCGCCGCGGTCGATGCCGGGTTCGCGTTGTAGCAATCGTCGAGCACAACAAGGCCACCCGGACCGTGCTTGAGCTGCATCCGACCGACGGCGCTCTGGGCAACGGCAAGGCCCGCAGCGACATCGGCGAAGGCCACGCCAAGGCTCAATGCAACCGTTGCTGCCATGGAAGCGTTCTGCACCTGGTGCTCGCCGCGTACCGCCAGGTCAATCGTCCCGCTTCCCCATGGCGAGGAAAGCCGGAACCTCGGCCGTAGCTCGGCATCGAGTGTGACACCCTCGAATCGAACCTCCGCGTCAGGGGACGCGCCGACACGCACAACGCGCGCGTCCGTCATGCGGGCCAAGGCCGGGGTCGCCGGGTCATCGGCGTTCAGGACCACGAGTCCCATCGGCGCCAACAGCCGCGACCAGTTCACCTTTGACTGCCAGGACGCCGGCATATCCACCGAGGAACTCCGCATGGGCAAGGCCGACCTGCGTCACGACCCCGATGGTCGGCATCGCTATCGCGCAGAGGTCCGCAATGTTGCCGGCGGCGCGCGCTCCCATTTCGGTGACAATGACCTGCGCCGACTCCGGCGCATGCAGCAGCGTGATCGGCAGGCCGATTTCGTTGTTGAAACTCGCCACGTTGGAGTGGACCTCGCGCTCGATCCCGATCGCTGCGGCAAGGAGGTCCTTTGTGGACGTCTTGCCCGATGATCCGGTAATCCCCACGACAGTCGTCTCGCCGAGATGTTGGCGCGCGTACCGGGCCAGTTTCGACAGTGCGATCAGCACATCGTCGACAAGGATCAGCGCGGCGCCTTCCGGGACGGTCAGTCGTTCGGGAATCCGCGTTACCAGCGCTGCCACCGCGCCCCGGTCGAAGGCATTCTCGACGAAATCATGGCCGTCGCGCCGATCGCTCAACGCGACAAAACACGGGCCGGCGCCGTCGGCCATCACCGCAATCGCTCGCGAATCGTTCGAGAATGCACCGATGGTCAATTCCCGCGACCCGCAGACGAGCGAGCCGCCGGTGACCTCGAGCAACTCCCCCACCGTCAGGCGCATCCCAGCGCCTCCAACTCTTCCCGCGCGACATCCCGGTCGTCGAAGACCACGGTCACGCCGTTCGCTGTCTGTGTTGCTTCATGGCCCTTACCGGCGATCACGACAGCGTCGCCGACGCGCGCCTCGACGAGAGCCGCGCGGATTGCTGCACGGCGATCGGTCTCGATCAGGAACGGAGTACCACCTCGCCACCCATCCATGATCATCTCGATGATGGACTCGGTCGACTCCGAACGGGAGTTGTCCGCGGTGATGACCGCGTAGTCGGCTCCTGCAGCAGCGGCAGCACCCATCAGGGGCCGCTTCTCGCGGTCGCGATCGCCGCCACACCCGAAAACCACAATGACCCGTCCGCTCCGGCTGATCGATCGCGCCGTATCGAGCACGAGCGCCAACGCTTCAGGGGTATGGGCATAGTCGACGAGCACCGCGATCGGTTCCGACGAACCGATCGCCTCGAGTCGTCCCGGTACGACCACGTGCGCGGAGAGCCCGGTCGACAACTGCCTCGAACGAAATTCCGCCTGCACGAGCGACGGCCGCGGCGGCAAGGGCATTCGCCACATTGAAGCGACCGACCAGCGACAGACGCACCTGCCCACGGTCGCCCGTTGCGGTGTCGACCAACTCGAAGGTGCTGTAACCGTCACTCATCACCAAGTGCAACGCCTGAAATCGCGCATGCTCAGAGGCACCGAACGTGAAGACCTCCAGGCCACGAGACTCTGCAAGTCCGACGAGCTCCTTGCCCGCCGGATCGTCGATATTGCAGGCAGCTACCTGAGTAAAGCGAGGATCGAAAAGCGTCGCCTTCGCATCGAAGTAGTGCTCCAACGTCCCATGGAAATCCAGATGCTCGTGTGAGAGGTTGGTGAAGCACACCGATGCGAAGGTGGTGGCGTCGACCCGGTGCTGTACCAGCGCGTGCGACGACACCTCCACCGCGACCGTTCCTACGCCGGCATCGCGCATCCGCGCCAGGAGTTGCTGAAACTCCGGCGCTTCCGGTGTCGTCCGAAGACTTTCGAGCACGTGATCATCGAACCGCGCGCCTGTCGTACCGATCACCCCGACGTGATCACCCGCCGCACGCCCGATCGCCTCCAGGAGATACGTCACGGTCGTCTTCCCGTTGGTTCCGGTGACGCCGATGACGCGCAGTGCCTGCGAAGGATGTCCTGCTGCCCTTGCGGCGACCGGACCGAGAATCGCCCGAACACGCGGCACGCGGACCTGGACCACGTCAAGCGGGAGCAGTCGCTCGACCATGAGAGCGCGCGCGCCCGCACGCACGGCCTCGTCTGCGTGATGGTGTCCATCCGTGGTTGCGCCGGGGATGCAGCAGAAGCAGGAGCCATCGACGACCAGTCGACTGTCGTGAGTGACGGTCGTCACTTCCACGTCGGGGTCGCCGCTCCACTCCGTCACATCAATGCCGACGAGCAGGTCGTGCAGTCGCACGTTCCGCCCTATCCGCTCGTTGGTGGGACGTTGAGCGTACTGCCCGGCTGTGCCGCCGCGCCGCTCACCGCACCAGGAGCAGGCCCACTCGAGGGGGCTCCTTCGGTCGGGGTTGCCGGCGTCGTCGACGCGGGCACAGAGGTGGTGGGTGGCGACGGGGTCGCCGCGGCGCGCCGCCGCGCAGCGGCCGCCGCCTCTGTCGCAGGGCTGGACACGACACCGCCCGTCGCCGTCGGATCCGTCGGCGGTACCCGTTCGGTCCGTAACGCGTATCGCATGATGCGAGCGAAGACAGGAGCCGCAACCGCGCCGCCGGAGATGTCGGACGTCGGCTCGTCGAGTACGACAATGCCCGCGAGCGTCGGGTTCTCGGCGGGAACGAATCCCGCGAACGACGCCACATACTTGTACGGTGGCCTTTCATAGGGCGGTTTGCGCGCCGTGCCCGTCTTGCCCGCGACCGTGTAGCCCGGAATGGCCGCGCGTTTCCCGGTACCACCAAGCACCACCGTGCGGAGCATCTGGTTCATCACATCAGCCGTTGCGGTCGAGATCACCCGGCGCGTCGGAGAGCGCTGCGCTTCGATGCGAACACCCTTCGCATCGATGTGAGCACCGATCAACGATGGCTGGTTCATCACACCACCGTTGGCAATCGTCGCGTACACCCCCAGCATCTGCATTGCGGTAACCGCAAGGCCATTGCCGATCGGCACCGTCGCGATGCTCGTCCCGGAGTAATTCGCGGTCGGCAGCAGCAGTCCCGCCGCCTCGCCGGGAAATTCGAGGCCAGTTGTCGAGGCGAACCCGAAGGCACGGAGGTAGTAGTCAAGGCGATCCTTGCCAAGCCGCTGGCCGATCATGATCGTCCCGACGTTCGAGGACTCGCGGATGATGTCGGTCGTGCTCCACGGCTCTGTGGGATGAGGATCGTGATCCGAGAAGGTCGCGTCGGCAACCTTGAGGTGATCGGGAACCTCAAGAATGGTGTCCGGCCCGATGAGGCCATCCTCGATTGCCCCGGCGATCGTGATCGCCTTGTTCGTGGAGCCGGGTTCGTACATGTCCGTGAGCGGTCGGTTGCGTTCTGTGGCCGGCGCAGGTCCGGCGGGTTGAGCCGGCTTGGCGGGTTTCCCATCGGTTGCCGCAACCGCTGGGACAGCGCCATCGACCGTTGCCATTGTGAGGACCTTGCCGGTCTTGACCTCCATCACAATCGCTACTGCACCCTTAGCGCCCGTCGCGGCAACCTCTTCGGAGAGCACACGTTCGGTTTCGTATTGCATGGACTGATCGATCGTGAGCACGAGGTCCTGACCCCGAGCAGACGCTCGGTGGTCACGTTTCGAGCTCGGGATCTCATTGCCGCGCGGGTCGCGCTCGACGACCATCTCACCTGGCTTGCCACGCAATGCAGCCTCGTTCTGAGCCTCAAGACCGCCAAGTCCGTTGTTGTCGAGGCCCGTGAATCCAATGACCGGTGCAGCAAGCCGACCGGCGGGGTACTTGCGTGCAGACTCGGGCAAGAACGCGACTCCGTTGATCTTCAGAGCGCGAACCGCCTTGACCGTGGCGTCATCCACTTTGCGCGCCAGGTAGACGAATCCCTTGTCCTGCTGGGCCAAGGAGGCCTGCAACGTCGTGACGGACACACCGAGAATCGGGGCGAGCTGCTTCGCTGCCTTGTCGGGATTCACGATCAGGCGCGGATCTGCCCAGACCGTTTGCTGCGGCACCGACACCGCAAGATCGTTGCCATTGCGGTCGAAGATCGAACCTCGCTCAGCAGGCAACGCGACGCGAAAGACCCTCTGGTTGATCCCGATTCGCGTGTACCGATCGCGCGACAGCACCTGCAGGTCCACGAGCCGCACGCCCACAACCGTGAAGGCCAGCGCCAATACGAGCACCATGATGCCAACGCGACGGCGCGACGATTGGCGCACCACCGGCAGCGCTCGCTTTCGACGACGGACATGTACGGCGCGGAGGCGCTGACCAACCTGGTGGACACCAGCGGTGCGTGATGGAGCACGCCCGGGTTTGCCTGGCTGCACCGGCTTGGAAATGTTGGTCGTGCGCGGCGTGACGCGTGGTGGACGGCGCCGCGCGCGTGGTCGCTGCGTCGGTCGGGGCGGGTCCTGTGCGAGCTCCTCGTCGATCGCGTCGACATCGTCCGGCGAGGTTGTCGCCGAGACAATTCTCAGTCGACCGACCGGTTGCCCCGTCGGTGCCAGCCAGGGCGACTTTCGCGCGTACGCGCGCAGTTGCGGCTCCGTCGGATGCCAATCGTCGACCGCCTCTCGGATCGTGAGGCCAACTTGTTCCGATCGTGGTTCGGACGCGCTGCGTGATCGGACACTCGATCGGCGCAGACGTGGCGCACCGTCCTCCAATGGCGCTACACGCTGACCAGCCGGCCGAAGGCGGCGCGGCGATTCAGTACGCGATTCAGGGCGCGATCCAGTACGCGATTCAGGGGGATACGAGCCTCGGCCGCGCTCACGGTCGGACGACAAGGTCTTCCTTCACCTGCGGCCAGCTCCGGGCAAGTGTCGCAGAGGTGTCGTCAGCGGCGGGTGTCCCGCCCATGGAGGAGCTGTCCGGTGCCTGTGTCGGGACGGAGAGATACGTGATGTTCTCGGGCTGTTGCATACCGAGTTGGTCGATCGCCGTGCGCACGATTCGATTGGGAGACGCCAGTTCCGCGATCTGCAGGCGGAGCTGTTGATAGCGCTGCTGCTCGTTCGCGGTCTCACGATTCATTCGGTCGATCTGGAGCTGGGACTCGGCAAGCTTGACGTGACCGATCACAACCACCAACAGCAGGACAACGGTCACGAGGGTGAAGAACGTGATGACCGCACGAACGCGCTGCCGCCGACGACGTACGGACGGATCGACAACGCGAAGAACTGGCTGGGCGACCTCCCCGGGAGCACCAGGTAACGCTGGTCTGAGACGTTCCTGTGTTCGAGCCCCAACCGTGCTCATGACCTACCACGACCGCGAACACCATCCGGCCCGGCCTGACCGCCGGCGAGGCGCTCGGCAGCACGAAGCCGGGCGCTCTCCGCGCGGGTTCGTCGTGACCTCATCGGCGCGCGGCCGCAAGGGCTTCTTGGTCAGGACGCGCACAACTGGCTCGGTCGACGGCTCCGCCGGCGGGAGTCCTTTCGGAACGTATTGCGCCCGCTCCGTCGCTCCCGACCACTGCGCGAAGCGCTGCTTCACCATGCGGTCCTCCAACGAGTGGTACGCCATCACGAGGAGACGCCCACCAGGGGCCAACAGGTGCACAGACTCCTCGAGACCCTCTGCAAGGTTCGGGAGCTCCCGGTTCACTTCCATGCGTATCGCCTGGAAGGTCTTGCGAGCGGGATGGCGACCACGGCGGCGCGCGGCAGCTGGGATGGCGGACTTGACGATCTCGACGAGCTCCCCCGTCGTCTGGACAGGTCGCGCCTGCACGATCCGAGCCGCGATTCGCTGGGCGAACTTCTCGTCGCCGTTCTCGGATATGAGATGAGCGAGCGCGCGTTCGTCGTAGGTGTTGACCACAACTTCCGCGGTGAGTTCTTGACCGCTGTCCATCCGCATGTCGAGGGGAGCATCGGCCCAGTAGGAAAACCCGCGCTCGGGCTGATCCAGCTGCGGACTACTGACCCCGAGATCGAACAGGATTCCCACGACATCCCCTTCAAGACGCTGCGTTCGGACCATCACTTCTTCCACGATGCCTTCGAGTTGTTCGAAGCCGCCGTGCACTACAAGGGCTCGATCACCGAACTCCCGTAGCGTCGCTTCGCGCGGCCGCAACCGCTGCCGCATCCCGGTCGGTGCCAAGGAGCTGCAGGTCATCTCGAGCTCCCAAGAGCGCTCGAGCATGCCCTCCCCCACCGACGGTGGCGTCAATGACGATGCCATTCGGGACATCCATGAGGAGCTCGATCACCTCCCGGACCATGACCGGGCGATGCTCGAACGCTGCGCTCACGCACTGTCCTTCCATTAGTCGTTGACGACTCCGTCGGGGAGTCCTGCCCTTTGTCACCTACCCGGGCTCGCTACCAGCCCCCCGAACCACACGATGCCGTCCGGATTTCTCCCCGGGAGCGACTCGGTTGGAAGCGGGCGGAGTAGGGGCTTCAACCGCGAGGGCCAGGGGGCTGGTAGCGAGTCCGGACTTCCCGTTTCTCGCCTGTCAAAGACTTTCGTGTTTCGGTGCGTCTCGGTCGGGCGCGTCCTGCGCTCAGTTCGCGGTCAGCGGGTCATCTCCGGCGAGCGTGGCGTCTCCCTTGCTCTCCAACGCCCGCCAACGCTCGGTATCCCAAATCTCGATTCGTGAGAGCACACCGATCACCGTGACATCGCGCTCGAGATGGGAGTACTTGCGCAACGGCGCCGGAACCGCAACCCTCCCCTGACGATCGGGAACGAACTCGCAGGCACCGGCGAAGAAGGCCCGGGCTGCGTGACGCTGTTCCGGATCCCCCTTTGACTGCTCCATCTTCTCGATGCCTTCCATCTGGAAATCCTCTTTGGTGTAGACGACCAAACATGCGTCCTCTCCCTTGGACAGGACAGCGCCTTCCGACAATCGGTCACGGAACTTGGCCGGAAGGATCACTCGACCCTTCGCGTCCAGGGAGTGTTGGAACTCCCCCAGAAACATCCGCACCCCTCATCCACCGACTCCGGTGGCCCGGAAACCCGCACCGCCGCACCCTCTGCACCACTGCGTGACACCATACGCCCCCACTTTCCACCCGTCAACACCATTTTCCTCCACCTAGCCACCAAAACTCGTCCCAAGAGGCCCCTTTTCGTGTCCCAACGCCGGCATTCACAGGCACCGCGGAGCCCTCGTGACCGAAGTCGGCGATTCCGGGCGCGACTCAACCCAGCGGAAATACGGTGCATTGGCACATTCGGCTCCCCCGAAAGGCGTGGAGCAAGGGGGAGCGCTGTGGGAAAGGCGATTCTCAGAGAACCGTGCTACGCAGAGATCGCCTTCAGGTCGACGTACTGCGTCCACGCCGGATCGACGGGCACACCAAGTGCCGCCAACCAGAGGGCGGGATGAGGCTGAACCGGAGGCCGACGCAAACGCAACGTCGTCTCATGCAGAAACCGATCTTCCTTGCGGGCGTTACATGCCCGGCACGACGCCACCACGTTCTCCCACGCATGTGCTCCACCGCGTGAACGGGGAATCACGTGGTCGATGTTCTCGGCCGTCCGTTCGCAGTACTGGCAACGATTGCCATCCCGAGCGAAGACCGCGCGGCGCGAGAGCGGAACCCGGCTGCGATAGGGCGTTCGCACGTACTGCATGAGGCGGATGACCGATGGCTCTGGGAGCGCAAGACGCTCGGAGCGAACCACCGTTCCGCTGCCCGAGACGATCTCGGCTTTCCCCTTGAGCACCAGCACGATCGCTCGACGCACGGGCACGACACAGAGAGGCTCGTAGCTGGCGTTGAGCTGCAATGCCCTCCCCAACTTGGTCCACCTCCCCGTTCCCAGGTCTGCGCTCGGCGGAGTCTACCGAGACTGGCCCGATCGCTCCCGACGCATGAGATGGCACCATTCGATATACCGAACGAGGTCGCTCGGGTCGCTTTGCCCCTGCACCCCGTACTGGGTTTCCAAACGAAACCGCAGATAACGCGGGTCAGGCTCGGGAAGGAACGGCCGGCTCCTCCACCACCCGGGACGGGCAAGAACAAAAACCTGACGAACCGCCGTCGGCCACAGCCCGGGTCGACGGGCGAGGGCGATTATCGAGGGGATCCAAGACCCGCTCTGCTCACGAAGGGGCAACGAGACACTCATCGCGTGAACCGGCCAACAAGTCGGCGACGAATGCCTGCCTCTCGGCGTCGAGCGTCCGGATCTCCGCGTCGACATCGCCGACGAAATGATCGACTGCCACGAACAGGGCAAGCTGACCGCGACGCAACGCATCGAGAATTTGGCCATCGTCTCTGCACGCCCAGACCTCTTCGCCATCAGTCACGATCCGCAGCCCCGCGATGTCCTCGTCCGCATCGATGAGATAGCGAACTGCGCGCCGCACGCGAGCCGGCGACAGACCCGCATCGAGCAGTGAATGAACAACCCGCAACGCGATGAGATCGACGAACGCATAGTGAGCTCGACCGGATTCAGTAATTCTGGGCGTTACGAGCCCCGAACGCGCCCAGTAATCGATTTGCGAACGCGAACAGCCCGTCAGGCGGGCGGCCTGGGCGCACGAAAAACTCACGGGCTACGAATCATCTCGTTTCTGGCGATTCCGGAACCGCTCGCCGCGCTCACCGACCGCACCCTTCCATGCACCGGACCGAATCGAATCGGTGAACTTGCCCAAGCCTGCCCGGCCCATCTTGCGAAGATTGCGTTCGATCACCAGCAACGAGCCCAACATGACGAGAAAGCCCACCACACCGACGAGCGTTGCGGTCGTAAAGGTCGCGACCATGAGCGCCAGCCCCGCAACCAACCCGAGCAGCGACCACTTGATCGCGCGCGCGGCATGGCGATAGAGCGTCGTCTCGGACACCTGCTGAACCAACGCCGGATCCGTCGCGGTCAGATTTGCCTCTATCTCCTTGAGAATGCGGAGCTCGTCCTCAGAAAGGGGCATCGCCTTCACCAGACCTTAGAAAACACCTGAAAATGGAGCACAGCCATTGTCGCGCACGTGGGAACGTACCTCAACGCGCCGGTGAGGCTCCGAGCCTCCGGCGCCACGAGGCGAGAATCACGATGACCCGCCAACTTCCTCACATCCAGCGGAATTTTACCCATCCACGTCCGGTCCCCACATTCCACCACGCCGCGAAACGTGCAATCTGCCCGTTTCGAGGAGCGTTGCGGAGCCCACTGCCCCTTCGCCGAATCGCTCTCGCACCGCGTCGACAGCTCGTTCGAGTGCGACCCGGTCCGTCGCAGCCGCGGGGGCGAGGTCGCCGAGCGACAGTTGCATCGCAGGGCCTCGGGGAGCGACCACCCGTTGTGCGGCAACTCCCAAGAGGCGTACGCCTGGGTTGATGTCGATTGCGTCGAACAACGTGCGCGCCACCCGCAACAGCTCTGCCGAGCTGCTCGTGGCCTCCTCGAACGAACGCGCCCGGGTGATCGTACGAAAGTCGCCATATCGGACCTTGATCTGGATCGTCAGAGACATCACGTCTGCTTTGCGGAGGCGTCCCGCGACCCTGTCGACGAGTCGCACCAATTCTCGATCGAGGCTTGCCCTGTCGACGAGGTCCGTCGCGAAGGTCTCCTCGGCCCCAATCGACTTTCTCTGGCGGTCGGGAGTCACGTGCCGATCGTCGACATTGTTCGCCAACTCGTTGGAGATGACGACCGAGGGACACCCCGACAGCGCGCTCCAGCGTCGCTCCTGGCAGCGCCGCGAGCTCCGCGATCGTTGTGACGCCCAACCGGTGGAGTTTCTGAAGCGTTACCGGCCCGACGCCCCAAAGCCGGGAAACCGACTGCGGACGAAGAAACGCCAACTCGGTGCCGGGCTCGACAACACGGAGCCCATCGGGCTTGGCGAGCGCGCTGGCGATCTTGGCAACGAGTTTGGTCGTCCCCACACCAACGGAGACGACCAACTCCGTGTTCGACTTCACCGAATCGCGAATTTCCTGCGCAAGATCCTCTGCCCGACGGTGACGCCCACGCGCGCCGGTCACGTCCAGGAACGCTTCGTCGAGTGACAGCGGCTCGACCAACGGCGTGAACGATTCGAAAATCGTCATCACCGCACGACTCGCCTCGGTATACGCCTCGAACCGCGGCGCGAGGAACACACCATCGGGACATGCCCGACGAGCGCGACTCATCGGGGTGGCGCTGAATACACCGAACTTTCGCGCTTCGTAGCTCGCGGCTGCGACGACACCTCGATTGCCCAGGCCCCCGACAATGACGGGCCTGCCGCGAAGCCGCGGATCGTCGCGCTGTTCAACCGATGCGAAAAACGCATCGAGATCCACATGCGCGATTGCGCTCGACTCCGGAAACATCGTGGGTGCCCGCTTGCGGACACTCACCGCGGCAGCCGGGGGTCATGGCTCATGATGGAGTCGTGACACCACGAGATCGTCCATGTCCGTGCCGCGCACCACGAACCTGAAATGACGGGGCTCGTGGTGTCCCCATCGGTGTTCGAGCCATTCACCAAGAGGCTCGCCGACCCAGGGAGCACAGAGCCCGAGGCGCTCGGCAATCGCATCCGTTCCGTAGAAACCAGCATCGCTGACGATGCCGTCCGGATCTGCGAGCGTGACCTCGCCACTGAAGGCCGCCGCATAGTGAACCTCGCAACGCATCGACCACCCGAGGTCAGGGGCGACCGTCTGGACACGATAGAGCGGGCCCTCCCACCGCGTGACCACCAGTCCCGTCTCCTCCGACACCTCGCGTGCAAGACCATCGCGAACGGTGGCATCGGTCGCGTCGATGACCCCACCGGGCGTTGACCAATCAGTACGCCCGCCGCGGCGATCGTTGCGCACCAGAAGCAGCTCGCTCGAGCGCTCCAGCAGCGCGCCGGCGACGAGCCACTCCTTCATGGAGCCCGCCTGGACAATCGCAGCCGATCGCGTATCCCCCACCAGGTCACCAGCACGAGGGCCTCGATGACGATCCGGCCCGACATCTTGGAGATCCCATGCTCGCGGTCACGGAACGTGATCGGAAGCTCGGTGACAACGCCGCCGTTGTGCTGGACCGAGTACACCATTTCCACTTGAAAGCCGTAGCCATCGGCACGCACACGATCCAGATCGATCTTTCGTAGGGTCGCGGCGGTAAACGCACGAAAGCCCGCCGTCGCGTCGTTGACGCGGAGGCGCAACATGATCCTCGCATACTGATTGCCGATGCGAGAGATGGCTCGGCGGTGGCGCGGCCAGTCCGGAATCGAACCGCCGGGCACATACCGTGACCCAATTACCAAATCAGCCCCACGTTCGATCACGCCGAGCATCGTGGGAATCACCGACGGGTCATGCGACAAGTCGGCATCCATCTCGATGAGCACGTCATAGCCACGTGCCATGCCGATACGGAACCCTGCACGGTAGGCGGAGCCGAGACCAGACTTCGCCGCTCGGCGGAGCACCTCGATGCCCCCCAACTCGACACCGATCGCCTCAGCCAGCTTCGCCGTGCCATCGGGACTTCCGTCATCGACCACCAACACGGCGACTTGCGGAGCACAAGCGCGAACGGCGCGCAGGACCGCTTCGACATTCTCGGCTTCGTTGTACGTCGGCAACACGAGCAAGGCACGCACGGCATCGGAGCCTACCGGTCGGTACGATCAGTGCGTGAAGCCCGCCGATTCCCCGTCTTCGTCGATCCGAGCCCGCAAGGATTGACAGCGATCCGAACGAGGTCGTGCCAGTCCCGGCAACCGGCCCGCCGCGAGCTGCGTTCATTCTGGCATTTGCCGGCACCGTCGTGTGCGGGTTGCTGGGTTCTCTCATCGGATTCGGGCTCGTCCAACTCGACAGCCCGGACGCCACCGCAGCACAGGCCATCGGGGCGATCATCGGCGGCGTGCTCACCGCGCTCGGCGCCGGAATCGTCGCGGTGTTGGTCCTACGCGCGATGAGCGAATGGGGTCGCCACGGTCCCGGACCTTCCTAGCCGTAGAGATCAACCGCTACCGCTACGAGCCTCGGATCGACGGTCTTGAGTTCCCCAACCGCGCGCTCGATCGGAACTCGCACGATGTTGGGGCCTTGCAGCGCCACCATCATTCCGAAGGCACCGTCGTGGATCGCGTCGATGGCATCGATCCCGAAACGCGACGCTAGGACACGGTCATATGCGGTGGGCGTTCCGCCGCGTAACACATGACCGAGAATGGTGACACGAGATTCGAAGCCCGTGCGCTCCTCGATCTCGGCTTGGATCTGGTTGCCGATCCCACCCAGACGAACGTGGCCGAATTCGTCGACGCCGGACTCGACGGTCACCATCGTCCCTTCCTTGGGCAGAGCACCTTCTGCAACCACCACGATGGAAAAGCTCGTACCGCGAGCATGGCGAGCCTCGATACGCGCACAGATTGCCTCGATGTCGAAGGGCTCCTCGGGAATGAGGATCTCATCGGCACCACCGGCAAGCCCCGCATACGTTGCGATCCAGCCGGCATGGCGACCCATGACCTCCACGATCATCACACGGTCGTGACTTTCAGCGGTCGTGTGCAACCGGTCGATCGCGTCGCTGGCGATCTGAACCGCGGTGTTGAAACCGAATGTGAAATCGGTCTCCGAAAGATCGTTGTCGATGGTCTTGGGTACACCGATGACGTTGACACCCTGCGCGCCGAGCTTCGCCGCGACGCCGAGCGTGTCCTCACCGCCTATCGCGATGACGGCATCGATAGCTTCGCGTTCGAGGGTTGCGAGCACGCGTTGCGGACCATCTTCGGACTTGTACGGATTCGTCCGCGAGGTTCCGAGAATCGTGCCGCCGCGATGCAAGAGACCACGCGTCGATGCAACGGAGAGTGGCATGACCTCACCGTCCATCAAGCCACGCCAACCATGACGAAATCCGATGATGGTGTCGCCGTAGGTTCGTTCGCCTTTGCGAACGACAGCGCGGATCACCGCGTTGAGCCCAGGACAATCACCGCCACCCGTCAGCATTCCAATGCGCATTTCTTCCTCCTGTTGCCACGATTCGTCAAAAGCGTCAATCGTGAACTGCTTGGGCCATCCTGCCAGTCGGCAAACTCGTGGAACGCAACCATGTACGCGCATCGAACGCAGATCGTGAAGATGCAACCACAACGACACGCTTGCCAGTACGCTTCGTTATGTGTCGGCCACCAAGCTTCGCGCGAAATTGCAACGAGCGGTGCTGCCGATCCTGAGAGATGATGAGTCTCTCGTCATGTTTGGGATGTCCTGGGTCACAGAACCCCGTGCCGGCACGCCGACCATGTTCATCAAGCGACGACCGCTCGGCGTCGCGCTCACAGACCGGCGCTTGCTCCTCATCGAGAACTCCGGTTCTCAGGCCCTTACAGCCGATGATGTGATCTGGCGTGCACGCCTGAGCGTCCTTCGCCTCGAGAAGATCCGACGTTGGACACCGCTGCTGCACCTCCGCATTCGCCAACCCGATGGCGGCGAACTCATCTTCGAGTTCCGTCCCCGGTATCGGCCCCTTTCCGCCGCGATCATCGAAAGCATTCCGCAGATGCCTGCAACTGGTGTACAGGACGACCCTGCGGTACACCACGATCCTGCGGACGCCGGCGAACCGACCGATGCGAGCGCCCTCTCGCGCGCGGGCAATCTCGCCGAAGCGAATGAACGCCGAGCGGAAATTCCCCTCGACTCCGAGGAAGACTTCGACACTCAGCCCGTCGCCGTCCTCGACCCCGAAGGCCTCCGGCGTCTCGATGCGCTGCATGCTGCCGGCTGGGACAACCGCGGCGACGAAATCGGCCCGTACCGCGACACGCAGGATGTGTCATCACGGCGGTAGTCGCGATCGACGCGGGCACGAGTAGCGTCCGCTCGATCGCCTTCGACGCAGACGGGTGCATCGTCACCCACGCGGCGCGAACGTTCACGCAACACTTTCCGAGCCCCGAGCGCGTCGAACACGACGCTCTCGAAATTTGGGGCGCCACAGCAGCAACCCTCGCCGACGTCACGCGTGTGCTCCAGGACCAGAACCAGACCATCGCGGCCATCGGCGTCACCAACCAACGCGAAACCGTCGTCGCATGGTCGCGCGCGACTGGTCGACCAGTCGCGCGCGCCATCGTCTGGCAGGATCGTCGCACCGCGGCGCGCTGCGAGGCGCTGGCCTCGATCGGCACCCAGCCCATGATCCGCCGTCGTACCGGCCTCGTACTCGACCCGTACTTCTCGGCCACGAAGCTCGAGTGGCTCTTTCAGAATGGCGTCGACGTCAGCTCGGTCACCTCGGGCGAGGTGATCGTCGGAACCATCGATACATGGTTGCTGTGGAATCTCACCGGCGGACCCGATGGTGGTGTTCATGCAACCGATCCGTCAAACGCTGCTCGCACGCTCCTGTACGACATCAAAGAGCGCGCGTGGTCCGACGAGCTGCTGGATCTGTTCGGCGTCCCTGCCCGGGCACTGCCCGAGGTACGCCCGAGTTCCGGTCGCTTCGGTATGACCGATCGGAGCCGAGCCGCGGGAATCCGTGCACCGGTGAGTGGCATCGCGGGTGACCAACAGGCTGCGCTGTTCGGTCAAGCCTGTTTCACACCAGGAATGACCAAGAACACCTATGGGACTGGTTCGTTCGTGCTGACCAACGTCGGCACAGCGTGTCCCGCGCCCGTTGACGGTTTGCTCACCACCATTGCGTGGCAACTCGGTGACGAGGTGACGTACGCGTACGAGGGAACCATCTACATCACCGGCGCGGCAATCCAATGGTTGCGCGACGGCCTCGGCATCATCGGCGAACCGTCAGAGATCGAAACGTTGGCGAACTCGGTTCCGGACGCCGGCGGTGTCACCTTCGTACCCGCGCTGACCGGGCTCGGCTCCCCATATTGGGATCCGCACGCGTGCGGCGTCATCGTCGGACTCACACGCGGTACGACGCGAGCGCATCTCGCGCGCGCCACGCTCGACGCGATTGCGCTGCAGGTGCGCGAGGTCACCCTCGCAATCGGCGAGGCGTGCGATTTCGGAGTAACGGAGTTACGTGTCGACGGCGGAGCTTCGGTCATGGACTCGCTGTGTCAGCTCCAGGCAGATGTGCTGGGTGTTCCCGTGCGTCGAGCTCGCCTTGCCGAGACCACAGCGTTGGGCGCCGCATACCTGGCCGGGCTCGCCGAGCACGTGTGGCCCTCTCCGGATGCGGTGTCCCAGGCTTGGTCGGCTGGTGCGTCGTTCGTCCCGGCCGTTGCCACCGAAGACGCCACCGCGCAGCGCGAACGTCGTCTCCAAGAGTGGGCCGATGCCGTTGCCTGCGCCCGCCACCAACCCTGAACCAGTACGCGCCCGTTGCCCCTCTAGGCGCCACGCGGTACCCGTTGGGCGAAGCCGGGAAGGCAGGTCAGCCGATCAGCGGAAGGGCGCTGCGGATGCCCCGAACCGCCTGACCGATGCGCTGCTCATTCTCGATCAGCGCAAAGCGCACGAAGCCCTCGCCACCGGGACCGAATCCCATTCCGGGCGAGACAGCGACCTTGGCATCTCGAACCAACAGCTTCGCAAACTCGAGACTGCCGAGCTCTGCGTACTGCTCGGGAATCGGCGCCCACACGAACATCGTGCCCTTCGGCTTCTCGATGTGCCATCCGATACGAGCCAATCCTTCGATGAGCGCATCACGGCGCCCGACATAGATCTTCTCGATCTCGGCGGGATAGTCCGACGCCTCGTTCATCGCGACTGTGGCTGCGATCTGGATCGGCTGGAAGGTGCCGTAGTCGAGGTAACTCTTGAGCTTCCACAACGCCCCGACGACCTCGGCATTGCCGAGGAGGAATCCCACGCGCCATCCCGCCATCGAAAACGACTTGGTCAGCGTGTACAGCTCCACCGCGACATCGGAGGCACCCGGAACCTGCAGGATCGATGGCGGCGTGTACCCGTCATAACCGAGATCCGCGTACGCAAAATCGTGCACCAACAGGACATCGTGTTCACGCGCGAACGCAACGATCTTCGTCATGAACTCGAGGTCGACGCACGCCGTGGTCGGGTTGTGTGGGAAGGACAACACGATGACGCGTGGCCGCGGCCAGCACTCTTCCCATGCGGCGAGAAGGTTCGCGAAGAAATCGTGCTCGCCGCCGAGGCGAACGTGGCGGACCTCCGCACCCGCAAGGATCGGACCCCAGATGTGAATCGGGTACGAAGGACTGGGCACCAAAGCGCTATCACCGGGGCCGAGCAACACCCACATCAGGTGTGAAAAGCCTTCTTTCGCCCCGATCGTTGCGCACACCTCGGTTTCGGGGTCGAGTTCGACACCGAACTTGCGTTTGTACAGATCACACACCGCGCCACGGAGGTTTGGGATTCCACGGCTCGTCGAATACCGATGGTTTCGCGTATTGCCTGGCGGCTTCGGCCAACTTCTTGACAGCGACCTTGGGTGATGGGATGTCGGGATTGCCAAAACCGAGATCGATGACATCATCACCAGCGCGGCGACTCTCAAGCTTCAGCGCATCGATGATGCCGAACACGTACGGCGGCAATCCGTTGATTCGGCGGAACTCCATTCCCAGCACGGTACCAGCCGCCAAACCGGCGTCCCGGTAGATTCCCGCCAATGCCCACCAACCGAATCCGTGCCGTGTTGCTCGACGTCGGAGGCGTGTTCTTCCTCCCAGACCCGGACCACGTCGTCGCGGCATGCGCACGCGGCGGTGTGACGGTCGATCCCGAGGCGCTCCCCCGGGCCCACTACCTCGGCGCGACGTGCTTCACCACCGATTATGAGGGCGAGCTCCCCTGGGATGCGCTCTGGGGCGAATACCTCGACGCGTTCATGGACGGGTGCGAGATTCCAGCCTCGTCACGCGGCGAGGTGAAGGAACACCTCGAATCCGAGTTCGCGACCGCGGCACTGTGGAATTGGTTGATTCCGGGGTCGGTCGGCGGGCTCCGAGCCTTGGCCGCGCTCGGCGTGACGCTCGGAATTGTGTCCAATGCGGACGGCCTCATCGGAGAACGCCTCTTCGAACAGGAAGTCCTTCAGGTCGGTCCCGGCATGGGTGTCCAGGTCGCCACACTGATCGATTCGGGCGCGGTCGGCGTTTCCAAGCCCGACCCGCGCATCTTTCACCTTGCGCTCGACGCTCTCGGCATGGAGCCGTCCGAAGTGATCTATGTCGGCGACATGCCAGGCATCGACATCGTCGGTGCGCGCAAGGCCGGCATTCGCTCGATTCTCATGGATCCGTTCGAGTTCCACCTCGACGCCGACTACGAACGCGTGGGCGCACTCATCGAGGTTGTCGACCTCCTGCTCTGACACACCGCCATTTGGCAGCACCGGCGACTCAGCACCGGCGACTCAGTAGTGCCATGGGAATGGCGCCCAGTCGGGCGCACGCTTTTCGAGAAAGGCGTCCCGACCCTCTGCTGCCTCGTCACTTGCATACGCGAGACGGGTCGCTTCACCGGCAAAGACCTGCTGGCCGACGAGGCCGTCGTCGATGAGGTTGAAAGCAAACTTCAGCATTCGTTGCGCAGTCGGGCTCTTGGCATTGATTCGTTGCGCCCACTCCAATGCCATGCGTTCGAGGTCCTGGTGCGCCACCACCGCGTTCACCATGCCCATACGATGTGCCGCTTCGGCGTCGTACTCGTCACCGAGAAAGAAGATCTCGCGCGCGAACTTCTGACCGACCTGACGCGCGAGATACGCCGATCCGAATCCGCCGTCGAAACTGGCGACATCGGCATCGGTCTGTTTGAACCGCGCATGTTCACGACTCGCGATCGTCAGATCGCACACGACGTGCAGGCTGTGGCCACCGCCCGCGGCCCATCCAGGAACGACGGCAATCACGACCTTGCCCATCATGCGAATCAGACGTTGCACCTCGAGAATGTGCAGTCGTCCGGTGCGCGCTGCCGCGTGCGGATCACCGGTTCCGGTGACCTGGTCGCCCTCGGCGTAGAGGTATCCATCCTTGCCGCGGATTCGCTGGTCGCCTCCCGAGCAGAACGCCCACACACCGTCACGCGCCGAGGGCCCGTTGCCGGTCAGCAGTACGCATCCCACGTCAGGTGACTGTCGGGCATGGTCCAGGACGCGATAGAGCTCGTCAACTGTCTCGGGTCGGAACGCATTGCGAATCTCGGGCCTGTTGAACGCGACGCGGACCGTGCCGTGCTCAACACTGCGGTGATACGTGATGTCCCGCAGCAGAAAACCCTCGACCGGTCGCCACGCGGCGGAATCGAACAGTTCGGAAACTGGAGTCGGAGCCTCAGTCGTCATGCGGGCAAGTGTCGCGCCGGCGCTCTGCCCAATCGCCACCGTCGGATCCGTGAGGCGGCGGACCGGCGTCTACCGTGGTGTGGATGACCCCGTTCGCATCCCCTGAACGCGAACGGCTGGCGCACGCCGTTCGCCAGCTTGCCGACGCCGTGCTCACTGCAGAATCTGCCACACTCCACGAACTCACCACCGCTGTCCAGCACGCCGAATCCACGTTGGCGGCCGTCACTCGCACGCCGTTGGGTACCCCGTGGCAGGGGCGGCGCGCACCCGAGGAACCTGCACGACTCGACTACCTCCCGCGCAGTTCCCTCGTCGGTGCGTGCAATCCGCTCTCTCCGGTGTTCGACTACCAGATCGTCGACGATCACGTACTTGGGAGCGGGCAGTTCAACGCCCCTTACGAAGGTCCTCCTCGCCACGCACACGGCGGCTGGATCGCGCTGATGTTCGACGAGTTGCTCGGTATGGCGGCCATGGCCGGTGGGCACCCGGGAATGACCGCGAAGTTGGGGGTCAAGTACCGACGCCCCACCCCCTTGTTCGTACCGATCACGGTGGACTGCTGGACCGAACGCGTCGATGGGCGACGCATTACCGCACAAGGCGTGTTGAAGGTCAACGACGTCATCACCGCCGAAGCGGAAGGCCTGTTCATAATGGTCGACCGCAATCGCGTCCTGGGACTGGACCCGACGCCGGACGCGGCGACCGACTCGACCGAGCCGCGCGAATGATCCGCGCCGAGGGACCGGATGACGTCATCCGGTATCAGTCGTGAAGGAGCGGGCGAATCTCGTGAGCCAGGAGGCCGACGTTCTCCGGATCTGAGGGGTCGAGCGGCCCGACGATGATCCAGTCGGCGCCGGCCTCGCGATATGCGCCGAACCGGTCCGCAACCTCGTTGGGGCCGCCGACGATCACGTGAGGTCCGGCCCCGAGTTCCGCCGCCTTGTCGCGTGCGATGCGTTCGGTCGCGCCGAGAACACACAAACCTCCCCACGAAATGACGAAGTCCTTGTCGCCGGCGGCCGTACGCACCTCCGCTGCCTGGACCGCAAGATCCGCCGCACTTCCCCCCCACTTGTTCCATCCATCGGCGCGCGCGGCAATGGACCGGACCACCGCAGCAGTGCCGCCGATCCATGTGGACAGCCCGCGGGCCTGAGTCGCGGCGCGCGCTGCGTCCAAACGAGCGACGCGCTCGTCCATCGTGTCGACCGCCACGCCGAACGCGGTGTTCTCGGCGTCGCTCTGGCTGTCACCGGCACCGATCGCCACGACCAAACGCCCTCCACTGACGACGTCGAGCGTCGCGAACGTGTGCGCAAGCACTTCTGGCGGACGCAATGACGCGCGCGCTACCAGCAGCCCCACTCCGATGTGATCCGTCTCGGCTGCAACCGACCCGAGCAGCGTGAATCCGTCAAGCGCCGGCCGAAGGCTGCCGTCGGCCGCCAGGCGAAACAAGTGCTCGAACCCGAAGACACCATCGAGGGCTGCCGCGTCCGCCGCACGCGCCACCTCGATTGGGATCTGCGGGTCTTCCACGAACGACGGGAGCGTGAGCCCGATCTTCAACGGACTCATCGAGGGCGCTGCATCATGTTGGATCGTGGCTCACCGTCGAGCAACATCGGACACTGTTGGTTCATTCGAGGCCTCGGGCAAGTGCGGCCGCACCGATGACGCCGGCGTCTGCTCCAAGCGCCGCCGCCACCACCTGCACGACGGGCCGATACAAGCTGCCTTCTATGCGCCGGGTCAATGCCCGTTGAATGGGAACGATCAGCCGATCGCCGAGAACGACGAGCCCGCCTGAGATCACGATCCGTTCGGGATCGAGGATGTTCACCAGACCTGCCAGCCCGATGGCGACATAATCGGCGAAATGATCGAGGAGCTCACCGGCAGGACCGTCACCGGCGAGCGCGGCTTTGCCGACATGCGTGCCGGCAATGGCTTCGACATCGCCGCCGACCGCATCAACGACCGCGGGAAGCCGTCCGTCGCTCGCCCACTCACGAGCCATGCGACCGAGCGCCGTACCGGACGCGAATGCCTCCCAATGTCCGACTTCGCCACATGCGCAACGCGGACCATCTGCTTCGATTTGGAAGTGACCGACCTCGGCGGCGAAACCGTGACGTCCTCGAAACACCTGGCCACCGACGATGACGCCACCGCCGATACCGGTCCCGAGCGTGATCATCAGTGCCTCGGAGACCCCGAGCGCAGCACCATGTACAAGCTCTCCGTACGCGGCGACATTCGCATCGTTGTCGACGATGACAGGCATGGACAGCCGCTCCCGCCAGGCGTCCTGGAGGGGCGCTGACTCCAGACCGAAGATGTTGGGTGCGTAACACATGACGCCATCGCGATTGACCATTCCGGCCGCGCCGACACCGAGGTTCGCGCGCGGGGAAATCGAACGGCGAACGATGTCACCAATTCCGCGCCGGCCTCAATGACTGCGGGCCAGCCACCCGTGGGCGTCTCGCGTTGCTCGTGCGCAAGGATGCGTCCCCCCTCATCGACCGCCGCGCATCGCATGCTGGTGCCACCGAGGTCTATACCGAAGGTTGTCATGTCCTCAATCGATCCGGATGTGTTGCACGCGGGAGCCCTCCGCAGCGCCGTTGCCGGAGACCCCGGGGTCTCCGGGAGCGCAGTCGTGCGCGGTCTTGCGCTCCCGTGATGCCGTCGGTTCGTGTTGTTGGTGCTGTTGGTGCTGTTCGCCGGCGCGCGAGGCAGCCCTCATGGTGGCGGCAGCGACCTCAAGCTTCGCGCGTTCCACCTCGAGCGCGAGTTCAGCGATCTCCAGAGCCGACCGCGCCAGAACGACGAACTGCTGC
Source organism: uncultured Acidimicrobiia bacterium (assembly GCA_963785035.1). Lineage (GTDB taxonomy): Bacteria > Actinomycetota > Acidimicrobiia > IMCC26256 > CAWATG01 > CAWATG01. Next base: position 339,757 of record CAWATG010000011.1, on the reverse strand, counting down.
GCGACGGCCAACATCTGGGCCAACGCATCGCGTGACACGTCGCGCTTCACGGCTCCACGAACTCGATCTCGAGTCGATCACCGGTCATGTGCGCGCCGCTGATCCGACGTCGTGCGAGGCTGTCGGGAAGTGCAACGGCACGGCGATAGGAGCCAAGCGCAAGCAACACCTCGTCGTGGCTGCGAACCAGCTCGACCTCGCGTTTGTCGACGAATGGCAACCACACCGACAGCACGACACTCTGGTCACGTGTGCAGATGCGCAACGGCTCAACGGTCGCCAGACAGTCCATGGGGTTGCGATCTCCGTAGAGGGCTTCACCGAACGTCAGGAGACGTCGGAGCCCGATCGGCTCGTCGGCAGTCAACTCGCTTACCAGTATCGGGACCGGGGCGAATGCGCCTTCGATGACGCCGACCTGCTCGCGTTGATCCTTCTTTGCCTGGGAGAACCACGGGTCGGTCACTGCGTCGGGAAGCAACCGGTTCGCGATCACGGCATCGACGTGGTAGCCGAACAAGGACAGGTAGCTGAAGGTACGACGACTCTCGGCGACAACCATGCGTTGCGCGTTCACCACGAGACGGGCGGTACAGCGCGAACCATCCGTCAACAGTTCGCGTACGCCGTCGAGCCGGTCATAGAAGCGCCGCACTGCGTCAAAGACATCATCGCCGGCGATCGGCATGTTCATCATGCGTTTGAGCACCGGACGGACCGCACGGGTGATGCTTCTCTGCGCCGGAAACAACCTGTCCATGTACCAGCCGAGCACGTCGGGCAAGGACAGCAGCCGTAGCGTTTCGGCGGTTGGCGCGCAATCCACAACGACGAGGTCATAGAGGTCGCTCTCGGCATAGGTTTTGAGATCCGCCAGCGCGAACACCTCATCGAGTCCTGGAATCACCGCAAGTTCCTGCGCTTCGAGTACCTCTGCCCCCGCCCAATCGAGCAGCGCCACCAGGTACTCGCGGATCTCGCCCCATGCCTGCTCGAGACGAACGCGGGAATCGAGTTGTTGGCCGGCGAGAGACCCACCGGTTTCCGGGAACGCCGCTATCAGCCGGACGTCGTCGCCCAGTTCGACGTCGAAAACATCGCCAAGCGAGTGTGCTGGGTCGGTCGAACAGATCACGGTCCGCGCCCCGGCTCGAGCGGCGATCGCCGCAGTTCCAGCAGCAGTTGTCGTCTTACCGACTCCACCTTTGCCGGCGAACAACAGAATGCGCATACCGGGACGAGGCTAGCGGAGCCGCCCTGGCGGTCCCATGGCGCGCTGTCGCTGCGCCCTGCCGCGCGCTCAGCCTCCAGAATCGCGCGCGCCGAATGTCCCGTGCCGCGCGCCCCACAATCCCCATGAATCCCAACGAGAGCATGGGAACCAGCACCGCGAACGGATTGTTCGACGCGACCACGCCGGCAAGCACGACGCTCGTCAGCAGCGACCCGCCGAGGTGGCGTTGGACCGCTTTTGGCGCCGAACCCTGGAGGAGAAAGAGGTTCGCGACCGCGACGTTCTCGCCACGGCTGCTCCGTGCCAGTCCGCTCGCGAACGCGACACTCCACACGCCGAGCGAGATGATGAACTCCCCAACGGCGATCGCTACGGCGACTCCCTCGAGCCACGACACGCCCAGAGCGGCCGGCAGCGCCACCACGCCGAAGAGCGCCGTCGCCCCCCACGAGCATTTGATCAGTCCAGAGCCACCGAACCTGTCGTGCGCGACGTCGTTCACCGATCGATCACCGCTCGCCGGCAACGAGGCATGTGAGATCGCCACGGGTGAGGCCAACGAGCCGTTCGGCGAGGATGTCGTAGGAGAATTCCAGGACGGCTCGCGCGCGTGCTGCGGCGCCGAACCGAAGGCGCAGCTGATCGTCGCCCAGCAATCGGGTGAGCGCGCTGAGGATCTCGCTCGACGAATGTGGGTCGACGATGAGACCTGTCTCACCGTCGGCAACCGCGTCATGTGATCCGCCGCTGCGACCTGCAATCGCGGGCACGCCGCATGCCGCAGCTTCGAGGAAGACGATCCCGAACCCTTCGGCCTCGAGGCCTTTCCAGCGATCGCGGCACAACATCGCGAACACGTCGGCGCTTGCGTAGAGCGCAGGAAGGTCGCTGTCCTCAACCCGCCCGAGAAATTTCACCCGATCGGCAATACCACGCGAAGCGGCTCGTGCCTCGAGGCGGCGACGATCCCGGCCGGATCCCACGATGGCCAGGACAACCTCGCTGCCCATTCGCGCGACAGCGTCGATCAACACGTCGAAACCCTTGCGTGGCACCAGCCTGCTCAGACCGAGCACGAGCCGGTGCGTGCCGTCGACCGACGGCAGTCCGAAGCGTAGGCGTGTCATCGAACGCGTTGCGTCGTCGACCGGCTTGAATCGATCGACGTCCACACCCGGCGGTATCACCAACGTCGGAAGCGCTCGACCGACAATGCGCTGCGCTACTCGTGCCGGGTAGTCGCCGGCAGCCACGATTCCCGCGGCTCTCCGCAAGACGCGCGCAGACAACTGGCTGGAAACCGGAAGGCGCCCGGGAACGGTGACCTCGGCGCCGTGGGTCAGCACGACGTAGGGCGCCGCTGCCAAGCGCGGACCAATCAGCCCTAACGGCAGTAACGGATCGAGGAAGATCGTGTCGACCCCTCGCGCCGAAGCCATCGCATCGACCCGGCGTGCGAGCGCGGGCATCGGCAACAGCACCCGCTGTCGGGCGCGTTCGATATCGAAGGCCCTGCGACGCGTCCCAAGTGGTCGCGCCCTCGTAACGCGTGGTCAGGACCGAGGTCTCCTGTGGCGGGAGGCGCCGCCAGAGCTCATAGAAGGTAGGACTGAATCCCGCCGATCTTGGGGGGAAAATCGTTGGTGACGAGGAGCGATGGCACAACTGGTGACCCCTTGCTGGCCGTCAGAGCGGCGCGGTCGAACTGCAGCGCGGTCAGCCTGCCGTAGCGTGGGTGACTGCCTCATCAAACGATGCGCGCCGCCCGATCATCGCGCGGTACTGCATCACGAAACGTGGCCGACCGAAACCGATAGCGCCGACAAGCCGTCCGGCTCGACCGAAGAGCGCGACGAACTTGCCTTCCTCGAAGGAGCCGTGGGCGACGACCATCTCATCGTCGCCTGCGTACACACCGACCGACTGGATCTTGGTGTCGTATTGATCAGACCAGACGAACGGGATGGGCGCGAAGGGCACAGCCTCGTTGTCGGCGGCGAGCAGACGCTGCACCGCCGCCACGGCGGACTCACTCGCGTTGGTCCAATGCTCGAGGCGCATCATCGCACCATCGAACAGGGCATTCGGCCAGCGGGCCACGTCACCGATCGCGACGACGCCGGGAGCAGCGAGCAGGGTCTCGTCGCACACGACACCATTGTCGAGCGTCAAACCGCTGCCTTCGAGCCATTGTGTCGTCGGGACCGCGCCGATCGCGACGAGCACTGCGTCGGCGGGAATTGTTTCACCCGTCGCGAGATGAACGCCTTCGACACGTTCGGTCCCGACGATGCTGCTCCACGGTGACGCCACAACGTAGGTCGACACCGTTCTTGCGGTGCAGTGCCGCGAGTTCGGCGCCGATGATCGGACCGACACCTCGCACCATGGGTTGCTCCATCGCCTCGAGGACTGTCACATCGAGACCTCGACCACGACACGTCGCAGCGACCTCGGCGCCGATGAATCCTGCTCCGATGACAACCACACGTTGCTGGCGATCGAGACGCCTTCGAAGTGCCAGTGCGTCATCAAGCGTTCGCAGAAACAGCACGCCATCGAGTTCAGGGGCGCCGGGCATCGGCCGCGGGTGTGCGCCCGTCGCGATGATGAGTCCGTCATAGGCGAGCGTCGAACCGTCGGCGAGCCGGACCGTTCGCGCCTCGAGGTCCAGAGACTCGCCGGGAGTGCCGAGCAACCACCGAGCGTCGAGCTCCTCATACGGCGCGGAGCGCAGGGCAAGGCGGTCGGCCTCCCACTTCCCTGCCAGCAGCTCCTTGGAGAGCGGTGGGCGGTCGTAGGGAAGATGCCTTTCCGCACCGACGACATCGATGTCGCCGCCGTAACCGCACTGCCGAAGCGTCTCGACTGCGCGCAAGCCGGCAAGCGACGCTCCGACAACGACGATCTTTCCCAGCTCCGACATAGTTTGGCACCCGTTCATCTCGCCTGGAAGTGCAGGCACACTACCGAAGGGTTCCGGCTCGCACCGAAGCATTCGACAGCGTCATACTGGAAGGCCTTCTCCGTGGTTCATCTGGTCACTCGGCCAGGGTACGCCCGACAATCTCCGGGAGTTTCGCATGTCTGCAAAGCGCAAGAGCGCGTCCAACGGCACACCTGTCAGCGCAACCGAGCGAGCAGACTTCGACGTGAGCGGGCGCGCGTTGCGGCTGCGCGACGTCGACCTCGACCGCTTCCTGCACCCCCGAACGGTTGCCCTGATCGGCGCCTCGGAGGCCTCACGCAAGCCGAACTCGGCGATGACTGCGAAGTTCAAGCGCTGGGCAGACAAGCACGGTGCCAAGTTCGTCCCGGTGCACCCGGCCTACGAGACCGTCGCCGGCGAGAAGTGTTACGCCTCCATCCACGACGTACCCGGAGAGATCGACCTGGCGGTGATCCTGACCGGCGCGGCGGTCGACACCTTCGAGGACGTATTGAAGCGTGACCCGCTGCCGGCCTTTGCCGTGATCTTCGCCGCGGGCTTCTCCGAGGTGGGCAAGGACGGCGAAAAGCTCGAGGCGCGCCTCAACGACCTCGTCCACAACAGCGACGTCCATCTCCTCGGACCCAACACCAACCTCAACGCCTTCGAGGACTTCCTCGATCTCGAGGGACCCTCGATCGCGCTCATCACACAATCGGGCCACCAAGGCCGTCCAGTTTTCCAAGGTCAGGAGATCGGTATCCGTCTCTCGCATTGGGCACCGACGGGTAACGAGGTCGACCTCGAATTCGCGGACTTCGCCCGATACTTCGTCGACCAGCCCGAAGTCGGCGTCATCGCTGCGTATATCGAGGGTTTCAAAGACGGCCGCTCCCTCATGCTGGCCGCCGATTACGCGGCCCAGCAACGCAAGCCAATGGTCATCGTCAAGGTCGGCAAGACCGACGAGGGCGCATCGATGGCGGCGTCACACACTGGCCACCTCACCGGTTCGGACGCCGTGACCGCTGCGGTCTTCCGACAGTTCGGCGTGACCCGGGTGGACGGTCTCGACGAGTTGCTCGACACTTCCGCAGCCTTCGCGCGCACGAAACGCCCAACGGGCGATGGCGTGGCGATCTACGCGATCTCGGGCGGCACCGGCGCGCACATGGCCGACATGGCCGCCGCTGCCGGCCTTCGCATTCCGGATCTGACGAAGAAGACCCAAGCGGCATTGCACGACGGTTTGATCCCTCCATACCTGCGCGTGTCGAACCCGATCGACTGTGGTGGACCGCCCGTCATGACTCCAGCGGGCCGTCAGATCATCGATCTGATCCTCGCCGATCCCAACGTCGACATCCTGATCTGCCCGATCACCGGTGCCCTCGAAATGATGTCGTCGCCGTTGGCACGAGACCTTGCTGCAGCGGCGGAAACGTCCGACAAGCCGATCTTCGTGATCTGGGGATCGCCGGTCGGAACCGAGCCCGCCTATCGGGACATCCTGCTGCAGTCGCGGCTCCCCGTTTTCCGCACCTTCCACAACTGCGTCGGCGCCGTTCGCGCCTACCTCGACTATTGGGGATTCGTCGACCGATACACCTCACCGTTCGACACCGCTCCGACCAAACCATTGCCCGCGGCCAAGAAGGCACGCGCCCTCTTGGAAGAGGCTGAGCCGGGCGGCGCGCTCTCGGAGTACACATCCAAGCAACTGCTCGCCGCATATGGCATAAAGTCCAGCAAGGACGAGCTGTGCACCAGTGCGGCGCAAGCCGTCCGCGCAGCCGCGAACCTGGGCTACCCGGTCGTGATGAAGATCTCCTCGCCAGACCTGCTCCACAAGAGCGACCTCGGACTCGTCAAGGTCGGTGTCGCGACCGCCAAGGACGTGCGCGCCACGTTCGAGGAGATCTGGGCAAAGGCCGAGAAGGCCGGCGGCAGGAACGTCCGCATCGACGGTGTCCTGGTCTGTGAGATGGTGACCGGCGGTGTCGAGGCAGTGGTGGGCGTCTCCCACGACGACCTGTTCGGACCGGTGGTGATGGTCGGCCTCGGCGGGGTGTTCGTCGAGGTGCTCGGCGACGTGACGTTCCGGGTCCCGCCGTTCGATGCGGTCGAGGCCCGTCGCATGCTCGGTGAGCTCAAAGGCTTCAAGATGTTCGAGGGTGTGCGCGGCGCCAAACCCGCCGACGTTGACGCGCTGGTCGACGTCATCATGAAGGTTCAGCGTTTGGCGATGGATCTGAGCGATGTCGTTGGTGAGCTCGACATCAACCCGATCATCGTCAAGCCCCGCGGCGCAGTCGCGCTCGACGCACTGGTTGTTCGGAAGTAGTTCGTTCGGAAATAGTTCGTTCGGAAATAGTTCGTTCGCCTACTGCTTCGTTTCAGGCGCCGGTTCGGTCTTGGGTTTCGCCGCGTCTGGCGCACCGGGTTCGGGTGCCGTCGGAATGCGCTCGATGTGCGCTGCATCGCTGCGCGTCGCCGAAGCCGGCGGACCTCCCGACTCCGGCGGTCCAGCCGATGGAACGCTTGGCGGGAGTGTGAGCAACACCGGGTTTGCCTCCGCGGCGTCCCCGGGATCGGGCGTGGTCTGCGGCGGAACTGCGTCGTCGGCGCGCACGAGGACGACCTTGCGTTCGATGGGCGTATCGGACACGAGCACCGGCGGCTCGTAGTCGGTCTTGGGAACTTCGACCGGCTCCTCAACCGGTGAAGCAACAGCGAGTTCCGCTTCCCTGGTCTGTTTCGCAACCAGCCTGTCGAGGCGTTGCTTTTCACGACGCTTTGCCTTGCTCTCGAGCTTCCCGTGGGTGAGCTCGCGTGCCGCTCGGACCCGTGCACGCTTGCGCAGAACGCGGCGTACGACACGCCACAGCACGAACAGCGCCAGCAGCCCGGTAACGACGATCCACGCCGGATGGATCACGATGCACGCGTTGGCGTAAGAGGATGTCCTGCGTCCCGCCGCCGGTCATGCCGGATAGGAGATTCGAACCGGCACATCGACAATCCCGATACCCCACTTCGGCTCGTGCACTCACCGTCCACCGCCCGTCGCTTACCCCTCGGGAGAAACGTCGTTTCGATACGTTGCTGGCGAATAGTGGACGATGGACACGCTCTTGGTCGTCACATCGCCCCAGAAGTTGATCGAGGACTGCCGCCATTGCGGATGTCGACGTCTCTTTGCACCGACCCTGCGATTGCGAACGATGGGAAGTCAAGGTTCGCTGCGAGTCTCCAGTCGCGTGGACCGGGAATGTCGACCTTGAAGAACGACCCGATCTCGTTGATGACCTGCACCGAGCCCTGTGGAGCGGGCCTCGGTGTCACGACGAAACCAATGAGATAGATGTCGGGCTGGACCCTCGGGCACCTCCACCGGACCGTGCCTCGTCGGTATAGCCCTGCCCCGGGATCGTGATGTCCCCGTGCGGAAGAATCACCCGTGATCCCCATTTCGGATCGGGGTCGTCGAGCACGGTCACCCGCCCGTTGTCACCAAGTTCCAACCCGCGTTGCTGAAACGGTCACGATGACCTCGGCGTTTCCGGGATTCGAAACCCGCACCTCGACCGAGATGTCGTGACCCGGCCTGAACACCACGGCATCGGGCGGCACCGCAACCGCAAGGCTACGCGGTCCTGCGGCGACAGGTGCCTCGGCGGCGTCCGCCGGCGACGGCGCCGACGAACGTGGCGGCGCCACGGCGAGAACAACCCCGAGCCCGACAGCGCCGGAGCAGGCCAGCCGACGCTGAAATTCGATCGGAACGCACGAAGCTGCAGTGGGGGCCTCCCAAGCCGACGACGGGGCCCGTTCTCCGGGCCCGAGTCTCGATCGGCACGTCAACACCGCAACCTGAGCGCTGTTTCAATGCCGACAGGCTGGGCACGTCACCGCCCTCGAACACCGTGGCCCATCAGTAGCTCGGTGTCACGGTGTAGGTGATGGTGTCCGTGTACGTTCCCGCGGCCTGGCTGAAGTCGATCACGACCCTGTTACTGACGTCGATCGTATCGGCGGTCGGTCCGGTCGGATTGGTACGTGACGCAATGACCTCGGCGGTCGGACGTGTACCCGGCGTACTTCCCACCACTCAATGCGCCCGGCAAGGGTCGCGCCCGTCACGGTCACCGCATATCCGAACTTGTTCACCGATGAGCCCCAAACGGCCGAACCCGCCTGGCCATTGCTCGAGAATCGTGGAATGGCATCGGATCCAACAGCGAGACCCGCCGCCGAGTCGTTCACGCTCAGGCTGTAACCATGGGACGCATTGGTCAGAACAGTCAGATGCGCGACATGGGTCTGATCGGTGAGAGCGGCAAGACCGGGTCCAGCAGGAGTTTGAAACGACGCCGAGTCGTTGGTGAAGACCAGCGACTTGGCAACCGAAACCGACGTTTGTGATCCGGTGTCGACGATGACGAGATCGGGGTTGGAGGCGGAGTCGATGGTGGTCCCATTGCTTTGATAGATCGTGACCGTCGCTCGGGTACGTACCGGCGCGTCGGGGTGTTGGTGATCCCGGTGATCTCGATCAGCATCGAGATGCCCGGCGGTCCCAGATGTTGGCGACAGTGACCGTGTACGTGATCGTGTCCGACGCAGGGCGACCGTGCCGGCGCCGATACCGTAGTGGCTGCACCCGTCGGGGTACCGGTGGTTCCGCCAGGCACGGTCAAGGTCACCTTGTCGATGACATCTGTGGACTAACCGGCGTGAAGCGACTGTGCATAGTCGACGCCGGTCACCGACTTACCGTTGTTCGACATGTTGAGGGTGGGGTTGGTGAGGGTTCCTGCTGCGGCCGGCTCCGCCAACACCAGAAGGCCGCCGAGAACGGCGGCCACACTGGCGATTGCGAGATGTCGTCGGCGCTCCCAGCCCCGCATCGACTCCCTAGCTTTTCATGATGTCAGTAACTCGGTGTCACCGTGTAGGTCACGGTGTCGGAGTAGGTTCCGGCATCCTGGGTGTAGTCGATCGCAACCCGGTTGTGAATCACCAACGTGTCAGCGAGGTTCCCCGTCGGAGTCGCCCGGGAGACCACGGTCTCACGTCGAACCGTTGCTGAATATCCGGCGTAGTTCGTCGCCGTGTTCATTCGGCGTGGCATCGCCGCATCGCCGCTGAGCGTGCCGACCGCCGATACCCGAATCTGCTTCGCGCCAGGCCACGCCACGGCGCCGGCGATGTTGGCCGAGACGTCGGCGATCGTGTCGGCGAAGCACCGTCGAATACAGGCCGGTCGTGCTGTCCTTGACCGCGAGCGCGTAGCCGAGCGATGCGTTGGTCTTCACCGTGAGGTGACCGCGCACGCTACTGATCGGCCAGCGCCGCAAGACGCCGGATCCATCAGGAACATGAACGCCGACGTGTCGTTCGTGAAGGTCAACGACTTGGCCACAACCGTCGTGATCACTGTGTTCGAATCGGCGATCGAGCATCGAGTTCGAGGTCGCAGTGTCGATGTTGGCAGGCACGCTGTCACGCGTAGCGATGGCCGAGGTGTACGAACCGATCGTCGGGGTGTTCGTCAAGCCGCCGATCTCGATCAGAATCGGGATGCCCCCTGCGACCGACACCGGGGAGGTCACCGTGTAGGTGATCGTGTTCGATGCGAGGCCGACGGTTCCCGCACCAATGCCGTAGTTGAGCACGACCGCCGGGGTGCCCGCAGTACCGGCGGGCACACCGAAGGTGATCGACGCGATGGTCCCGGTCGTGGCGGTCGTGAACGAATAAGTATAGGAAACGCCCGACACCGAACTGGCGTTGTTGGAAACGGACCATGCAACATTCGTGAAAGACGCCGCAGACGCCGGAACGGCTGACAGCATCCCCGCGAGCGCGGCGACACTGAGCGTCACAGCCAAGCGGCGAGCGATACGACCTTTCATTTCAGACCCTCCTGGTCGATAAGACGCCACATTTCCCGTGACGCTGCGACGCCACACTTGGCGCCGAGGACGACATCGGCACCCCGCCCGGCGACTTGAGGCGATTCAGGCAATCCCAGCACCCGCAAGCCCCCGGCTGGCGGTCGGCGCGCCTCCGTCCAAACCTCCGCGACCATTGCCAGGTAACGTGACCGCCGACATTCCTGCCATCGGGAGGCACTCGAAGAACATGGCCGAACTCACCGCAACTGCCCCTCATGTCGACGACGAACTCCTCTACCGAGTCGAGAACGGCGTCGCCTGGATCACCATCAACAGGCCAGATGCGGCCAACGCCATTACCCCTGCCGTCCGCAATCGGCTGATCGAACGCCTCGATGAGGTCAACGCCTCCTACGATGCCCGGGCCGTGGTTCTGACCGCCGCGGGAGAGCGCCATTTCTGCACCGGCGCCGATCTTCGCACGGGTCGGGCCGAACCGGCGCCAAAGCCCGAAGGCGCACCGGACCTGGTCGTCGGCGACGCTTCTCGGATGATCCGCACCGGCATCCAGCGCCTGGTCGGCGCCATCCAGGACTGCGAGAAGCCGATCATCGTTGCTCTCAACGGCACCGCAGCGGGCGCCGGAGGCGTTCTGGTCATGGCCGCAGACCTTGTCATCGCCTCCGAAACGGCGCGCATCATTCAGGTCTTCGTACGTCGAGGCCTCATTCCCGACGGTGGCGCCGCATACCTCCTCCCCCGGCTCATCGGCCTCCAAAAGGCCAAGGAGCTGGTGTTCTTCGGCGACGACCTCAGCGCCACCGACGCCGAGCGGTTCGGCCTGGTCAACAAGGTCGTGGCGCCTGCCGATCTCGTCACCACCACGACCGAATGGGCAGAGCGCCTCGCGAAGGGACCGACGACGGAGCATCGGACTGGCCAAACGACTCCTCAATCGGTCGCTCGACAGTGACCGTGCCACCGCATTCGAAGAAGAGTCCTGGCACGTCGAGACGATCATGCACACGCTCGATTCGACCGAGGGCGTTGCGAGCTTCATCGAGCGCCGACCGGCCGAGTTCAAGGGGTACTGAACGATGAGTCCAGCACAGACCATCAAGAACCGCACCGCAATCGTTGGTATCGGTCAAACCGCCTACGGGAAGGGGCTTCCCGGCTCCGAACTCTCCCTTGCGTGTCAAGCCATCTCGGCGGCAATCGACGACGCCGGGCTCACTCCAGCCGACATCGACGGCCTCGCACTCTTCTCGATGGAAGACGGCCGGGAGGTCGAAGTCGCCCGCAATGTCGGCATGGGCGACGTCACCTTCTTCTCCCAGGTGGGCTACGGCGGCGGCGGCGGGTGTGGCACCGTCGCGCACGCTGCGATGGCCGTCGCGACCGGCCAGTGCACGACGGCAGTGGCCTGGCGTGCACGGAAACGGGCATCAAAAACGAGTCGGCCATGGGCGCAGGCGAGCAAACGCGTGGCCGGTCCGTGGCAGTGGAGCCGACCGTTCGGTTTGCTGCGTCCGGTCGACGAGATCGCGATGCTCGCCCGTCGCCATATGCACGAGTACGGCACGACACGCGATCACCTGGCGAACGTCGCGCTGGCATCTCGTTCGCACGCGAACCGCAACCCCATCGCGATGATGCGCGACAAGGTCATGACGCGTGAGGACTATATGAATGCGCGGTGGATCTCCGAGCCGCTGTGCCTGTTCGACAACTGCCTCGAAACCGACGGGGCGCTCGCCGTGGTCATCACGAGCGCGGAGCGCGCCAAGGACATGGCGAACCCCCCGGCGTACATCCACTCGGCGGCGCAGGGCTTCAACGCTCAGCACCAGACCATGACGAACTACTTCTCCGAGGATCCGCTGATGGGCCCGGCATGGGCATGCGCCCAGCGGCTGTGGGCCAATGCCGACGTCGGCCCGTCCGATGTGAAGGTCGCGCAGCTCTACGACGCGTTCAGCCCACTGATTCCCCTGTCGCTCGAGGGGTACGGCTTCTGCGAACGCGGCGAAGGCGGACCGTTCACGGACAACGGCGCAATCGAATGGCCGAACGGCAGGCTCCCGGTCAACACCTCCGGGGGTGGGATGTCCGAGGCCTACGTGCACGGTTTCAATCTCGTGCTCGAAGGTGTCCGCCAAATCCGCGGCACCGCGGTCTGCCAGGTTGAGGGCGCCGACGTTTCGCTGGTTACCAGCGGCGAAGGTGTGCCGACCAGCGCGTTGCTCCTGACGAAAGAGGCATGACGATGGCTGCAAGCCAGGTGGAAACAGACTTGATGCTTCCCGACCTCGAGGACGAGGAGTCGGCCGGGTTCTGGCTCGGCGCCGCCGAAGGTGAGCTGCGCGTGCAGACCTGCAGCGCATGCAACCGCCGCAGGATGCCACCACGCCCGATGTGCCCACACTGCCGTTCCATCGACTACACGTGGGAGGCGACCTCCGGACGCGGCCGGATCTGGTCGTTCGTCGTGCCGCACCCGCCGTTGTTGCCGGCGTACGCCGAGCTGTCGCCGTACAACGTGATCGTCGTCGAGCTGGACGAGGAACCGACGATCCGCTTCGTCGGCAACCTTCTTGCGAGCCAAGACGGACCGATCAACGAGATCGACCCCGCCACGATCACAATCGGCGAACCGGTCAAGGTCGTGTTCCAACAGGTTGGGGACGTCACGATACCCCGTTGGATTCGCGCCTGAGCACACTGCGCCTGAACACCCGTGCCCGCACGCGAAATGGAGGGGCGGCCCGAGTGGCTGCCCCTCCATTTTCGTGACGCTCAGTTCTTGCCTTTGACTATTCGCCCAGCTTCCACACACGCTTGGCGTTTCCACCCGTGATCAGTTCACGCTCGGCAGCGGGAATGCCGCCCATCATGTCGGCGATCGTCTTGCGCGAGTACGGCCAGTCGTTGCCGTGGTGCGGATAGTCGCTCGACCACATCATGTTCTCGATACCGACCATCTCGCGCAATGCGATACCGGAACGGTCCGTAATGAAGCTGGCCGTGTTGTTGCGCTTCCAGTAGGCACTGGGCGGCTCGCTGATCGGCAGCGCACCCCAGTTCCGGTTCCGCCACCACCGGTCGTCGAGACTCTCCAGGAAGTGCGGCAACCAGCCGACGCCCGTCTCGATCCAGCACATCTGCAACTCGGGAAAGCGCTCGAACACACCCGTGAACAGCACCCCGGTGACGTTGTTGGCAACCATCGAGAAAACGTGGCTCATCCCACCGATTGCCTTGGCACGTGTCGCCTCGGAGTTCATGTTGTACATGGCGTTACCACTCGCCGCAGCTGCCTTGCGGCCCTTGGCGCGCGTCGCGCGAGAAATCATGTTGATGTGCACCGAGACCGGCAAGCCGGTCTCGACCGCAGCAGCCCAGAACGGGTCGTCGTCGGCGGAGGGATTCTCCCCGCCTGCGGGCCAGTTCGAGACGATGACACCCTTTGCGCCGCGTTCCTTGGCCTTGTAGATACCGGCAACCGTGGAGTCGATTCCGATCGATGGGATCTGGCAGAGGCCGATCAGCCGGTTCGGGTCCGGCCGCGCAGAACTCGTCCATCAAGAAGTTGTTGTACGCCTCGACGCCCGCAAGCACGAAATCGTCATCGTCGTCGCCGAGGAAATGACTCAGCGTCCGCTGCGGCGGGAAAAGTACCTCGGCATCGACACCGTCGATGTCCATGTCGGCGAGGCGAGCCTCACCGTTGTAGCAACCCTTGCGTGCAGCCTCGTAGGTGATCCCGTACCACCGGAAGTCATCCCAGGCCATACCCGGCGTCGCGACCAGACCGATCGGGTCGGGGTCACCGCCAACGGCGGTCAGCCAAGCATCTCCACCCTCGGAGTCCTTGACGAGCTTTGGCGCCTTGTCCGCGAACTTCTTTGGAAGCCACTTCTCCCAGAGATCCGGCGGCTCAAGAACATGACAGTCGGCGTCGACGATTTCGTACTTCTGCATGGTTCCCTCCATCGGCGAATTGCAGACGTCACAGTAGCCTCCCACTGTGCAGCTTCAACTCAACGGGACGGTGAAGACGTGACAGAGCACTCCGACAACGACCTCCTCGACGGCCTCGAGGTTCTCGATCTCGCCGGCGAGTTCGGCACCTTGGCGGGCCGCGTGTTCGCCGATCTCGGTGCATGTGTCGCTACCGTCACATCTCCGGGGAATGAGCGGCTGCCAACGGTGCCTCCCAACGCCCGCCCGGGGAGGTTCGCTGTCAGCCTCGCCGAGGTCGCCACCTTCGCGGCACGGGCGGCCGTGATCATCGATGCCCCTGTCCCCGGCGCCCCAGGAACGGCGCCGATCTCGTTGAAGGTTGGCGACGCTCCCCACGCCGTCTGGGTCCACATCACAGCCTTCGGCGCCGACGGACCGCGGTCCACCTGGCGGGCATCGGACCTCGGCGTCATGGCGTCGAGCGGCAATCTCTTCTGCACCGGAGACCCCGACCGACCCCCTGTTCGGCCCTCACAGCCCGCGGCATACGCGCACACCGGCCCCGAGGTGGTCTTCGCAGCGCTGAGCGCGCTCGCGTCGGGCCGCCCACAAGAGGTCGACCTGTCGATGCAGGAGGTTGTGCTCATCGCCAACATGGCGAACCCCGCATCGTTTCCGCGTACGGGCTTTCGTGGGCGAAGGATCGGCGCCAACGTGGGGAGGACCCGCGAGATCTGGCCGACGAGCGACGGCTGGATCAGCTTCGGCCTGCGCGGAGGCAAGGCACGCGTGCCGAGCCTCGAACTCCTCACCAAACTGGTCACGGCAGAGGGTGACATCGACGCGAGCGCGCTCAGAGGGCGCGACTGGTCGTCGTTCTCGCCCAATACCGCCACCGACGAAGAACTCCGCTCAATCGAAGCCGCCGTCGCCGAATACTTCTCCCGACACACGATGACCGAGCTGTACGACATCGCATGCGAGACGAACATGATGATGGCGCCCATCAATTCTCCTCGCGAGATCTATGCCAGCGCGCAGCTCGCAGCCCGGGGCTTTTTCGGGATGCGCGACGGCGTCATGGCGCCACAGCAGTTCTGCACCGTGACGCCGGGACCCGACACCACATCACCCGCCGCGACCACTTCGACCGCGCCCGCACCTCGGCGCGCGACGCAACCGCCCGGCACACCCGCGTGGGAAGGTCTCAAGATCCTGGAGTTCGGCTCCGGCGCTGCGGGCCCGATTGCGTCTCGGTACTTCGCCGAGCATGGCGCGACGGTGCTGCGCGTCGAGTCCCGAGGCCGACCCGACTTTCTCCGTGTCTACGCCCTCGGCCCCGACAATCCCCACGGTCTTGAAGGCGCCCCGATGTACGACGGGCTCAATGTCTCCAAACGAAACGTCCTGCTCAACCTCAAGCATCCCGGGGCGATCGCACTGGCGCAACGTCTCGTCGTCGAATGGGCCGATGTCGTCTCGGAAAACTTCGCGCCTCGGGCCATGCGTTCCTTCGGCCTCGACTACGAATCACTCGCTGCACTGAAGCCTGATCTGGTGATGATCAGCGCGTGCCTCAACGGCCAGACGGGTCCCCACAAGGACTATCCCGGCTTCGGTGGCCAAGGTGCGGCACTGTCCGGCTTCAACTACGTGACGGGCTGGCCTGATCGCGCGCCCGTCGGACCGTTCGGCACCATCACCGATTCCCTCGCGCCCCGCTTCGTTGCAGCAGCATTGGCCGCCGCACTCTGGCGCCGCGAACGGACCGGCAACGGAGCGTACGTCGATGTGAGCCAGGTCGAAACTGCGAGTTACGCCTTGGCGCCCTGGCTCGTGCGTTACCAAACCGAAGGCGTCATCGACGGTCGCATCGGCAATCGGTCACGACTGACCGCACCGCACGGAGTCTTCCCGTGCGTCGACGAAGATGGGATCACAGACCGCTGGATCGCTCTGGCGACCTGGAACGATGACGAATGGGCACACCTCGCCGATGTCATGGGACTCGACGATCCGACCTTACGCACTGCGGCCGCCCGACTCGAACGGGTCGACGAGGTCGAGGACATCGTCACCGCTTTCACTCGGTCGTGCTCGCGTTCGGAACTGGCGACCCGTTTGCAGGGATTGGGTATCGAAGCAGTGCCCGTCGCCGACTTCGCAGACCTACACGCCGACCCGCAACTCGGCCATCGCGGCCACTTCGTGCCGCTCACGCATCCGTACATGGGCGCGTGTCTCTACGAACGCAACGGATTTCGACTCTCCGACGCCGCGAGCGGCTACGAACGCAGCGGTCCGACACTCGGCCAAGACCAGGACTGGGTCCTCGGCGAACTGCTCGGCCTCAGTCCGCAAACCCGTGCGGACCTCGCCGAAGACCACGCTTTCGACTAACAGCTCGAGCAACCGAGCGAACGGCTCAACCGGGCATACAGGTGCCGGCGTCGACGCAGAGCACCTGGCCGGTGACGAGACGAGCATCATCGGACGCGAAGAACACGGCACTGCCGGTGATGTCCTCCGCCTCGAGGGTGGTCTTCATCGCGCTCATCATCGGCAACATCGAGACCATCTCGGGCGGGACTGCTTTCTTTGTCGCCTCGGTCATCGTGACCCCGGGCGCCACGCAATTCACGGTGATGTTGTGACGTCCGAGTTCGGAGGCCAAGAACTTCGTGAGACCGACGACGCCCCATTTGGTCTGCGAGTAGCTGTACGAGCCGACCTCGACGAACTCGCCCGTTGTCTGCATCATGTTCGGGAGATACGCAGCTGCAGAGGCTTGGTTGATGATCCTCCCGAACCGCTGCGCAACCATGGAGGGCGCCACCGCACGCGCCATCAGCCACTGACCGTGCAGATTCACCCGGAAGACGCGCTGGAGATACTCATAGTCGTTCCGCTGCATCTCGATGTCGAAGTACAAGGCGGCGTTGTTGACGAGGATGTCGATACGGCCGTACTCGGCAATGGTCGCCGCGGCACACGCGTTGGCCGACGCCTCGTCGGAAATGTCCGTCTGCACGAAAATCGCCGGGCCGTCACCGGCCAATGTCTTCATCGCGCCCTCGGCGCGCTCCTCGTTGATTTCTGCGACAACGACCTTCGCTCCCTCAGCGAGGAAACGTTGTGCGTAGGCCAGGCCGATGCCCTGGCCCGCTCCGGTGATGATCGCGACCTTGTCCTGCAGTCTTGCCATGTCTGGTCCTTCCGGTGACCGAAACCGAGCCGCGGCCCGAGAGACGCGAAACGTCTCGCTACTTCGTGAATCGGTGGATGAGGTTGAAACGCTCGGTGAGGACGGGCTCGCCCGTGCTCGCATCGGTCCATCGGGTCTCGGACACCACGAAGGTCATGAGGGCCTTGTCGCTGTCCTTCTCGTAAATGTCGGTGATCGAGCCCTCACCGATCAAGGTGTCTCCGACCACGATCGGCTTGAAGTACTGGAACTCCTGCTCGCCGTGGAGAATGAGCCCGCCCTTGGACATCAGACCGCCGATGACCCCCATCAGCGGGCTGCCCGCGCCACCGGTCGGGTCATCGGGCTGAATCTCGTGCTGATACCCAGCCCAATACGGCAGGCCGATCGTGAAGGTCGGCGTTGCCGGAACATCGTCGAAACCAGCGGCTTGTGCGGCGGTCCGATCGAAGAACACGGGGTTGGTGTCGGTGACGGCGCCGGCGAAATTGGAGATCGGGCTGCGCTCGATCGTGACCTTCCATGAACCCGTGGGCTTCCCGATGACACTGGTGTCGACAGCCATTCCGGTCGTGCTCCTCAACGTCAGAATTGATGTGGGCCAAACATGGTGCAATACACGAGGTAGCTGTTGCGATGGTGCGCTCGCCAGTCTCACCGCCCGACGCGGGACGACGCAAGGCGATGCTCCCGACGAGCGGGATGAGGTCCGAGAGGCAGCATGACCCTCACCCGTTGTAACGTCAGCCGACATGAACACTGACTTCGAGACACTCCAGTACTCCGAGCAGGATGGCGTCGCTGTCGTGACGCTCAACCGCCCCAAGAGCCACAACGCGTTCAACGTGCAGATGCAGCGTGAACTCCGGTCGCTTTGGGTGGGTCTGCGCCGCCATGACGACGTGCGTTGCATCGTCCTCACGGGCGCAGGCGAGAAGGCCTTCTGCACCGGGATCGACAGGATGGAACACCTCGGCGGCGAGGGCGCACCAGCGCACGATCCCGCAGACCCGGCGATCGTCGGCTCGGGCTCGACGCCCTTCATGTTCAACGACCCTGGCGACAACCTCGGCCCGAAGAGCTGCGACCTCTGGAAGCCCGTCATCGGCGCCGTGAACGGGATGGCCTGCGGCGGTGCGTTCTACATGCTTGGCGAAGTCGATTTCATCCTCGCGGCGGAACACGCCACGTTCTTCGACCCGCACGTCACCTATGGCATGACGGCATCCTTCGAGCCGATGCACATGTCGGGGATCATGCCGTTCGGCGAAATCGCACGCCTGTCGCTCCTCGGAAACTACGAGCGTCTCTCGGCGCAGCGCGCGCATCAGATCGGAATGGTCTCCGAGGTCGTCCCTGGCGCGGCGCTTCTCGAACGGGCAACGTCGCTCGCCGGGAAGATCGTGTCCCAGCCTGCCCTGGCAATCGAAGGAACGCTGCGCGCGCTCTGGGCGGCACGGGACCACGGCGGACGAGCGGCCCTCGCACAGGCATATGCGCTCGTTGCGCTCGGCACGAACCAAGAGTCCATCGCCGAAGGTCAGAAGTTGTTCGAATCCGGTACTCGAATTGAGTGGGAGCTGAGATAAGTGGCCAAGCGCGTCGCAGTCGTCGGGGCTGCACTCTCTGATTGCGGACGGGTCGACACCAAGTCGCCGTTCGAATTGCACTACCAGGCCGCATCGCGGGCAATCGCCGAGGCCGGACTCTCCAAGGCCGACATCGACGGCTTCGGCTCTACGGGCTTGGGCATCCTGCCTCCCGTCGAGGTTGCCGAGTATCTCGGGATTCGCCGTCCGACCTGGGTCGACGGCACCGGCGTCGGTGGCAGCACCTGGGAGTTCATGGTCGGACATGCATGTGAGGCCATTCAGGCAGGCCATGCCGAGGTCATCGTCCTCGTGTACGGCTCCACCGCTCGTGCTGACCTCAAGGCGAAGCGCCGTACCGCCAACCTTGCGTTCGGTGGACGTGGCCCGTCTCAGTTCGACCTTCCGTACGGCCACACCATCATGGCCAAGTATGCGATGACCGCCCGTCGTCACATGCACGAGTTCGGTACCACGGTCGATCAGCTCGCCGAGATCGCCGTGTCAACGCGTTACAACGCGGGCTTCAACCCTGATGCCTACTACCGCGAGCCAATCACCCGCGAGGACGTCCACAACTCCCAGGTGTTCGCGGATCCGTTGACGAAGCTGCACTGCTGCATCCGATCAGATGGTGGCGGCGCTGTGGTCCTGACAAGTGAAGAACGCGCCAAGGACCTGCGGTTGAAGCCCATCTATGTGCTTGGCACCGGCGAATGCATCAACCAGACGACCATGAGTGAATGGGATGACTTCACGGAGTCTCCCGCCGTCCAGTCAGGTCGTGACGCATTCCGTCGCGCGGGCATCACACCGGCCGACGTCGACATCTGCGAACTTTACGATGCCTTCACCTCCATGGTGCTCCTCACCTTCGAGGGCCTCGGGTTCTGCGGCAAGGGCGAAGGTGGGCCGTTCGTCGAGGATGGCAAGATGCGCCTCGGAGGCGCATTACCCACCAACACCGACGGTGGCGGACTCTCGGCGTGTCACCCAGGAATGCGAGGGATGTTCCTGTTGGTCGAGGCCGTCAAGCAGCTTCGCGGCGAATGCGGCGAGCGTCAGGTCCCCAATGCCAAGATCGCATGCGCCAGCGGCACCGGCGGATGGTTCACCTCGTCGAGCACCGTGCTGCTCGGCGTCGACTGATCGGTGCCTCCTGCCAACATGGATCTCCGACGCACCTCCATCTACCTCGGCCGTTCCCGGTTCCTCATGGGGCTCTTGCTCCTGCTCGCGCCGGGCGCTGGCCTACGAGCGTGGGGAGCGCGCGGCCCGGTGGGACCGTTCGTCTCGCTCAACGGTCGGATACTGGGCCTGCGCGACATGGCACTCGGCGCCGGTACCTCCATCGCGGCGAGTGAACGCAACGGTGGCGCGGGATGGATGTCAATTGCGGCCCTGTCCGACATCGGCGATGGGGCCGTATGCCTCCTGACTCCTGGGCTGGCGAGGCGAACGCGCGTCATCGGCATCGGCGCACTCGCGCTCGGCGTGTACGGATTCGCTGTGTCGACCAAACTCGCGGCAGAGGAATTGGCCGTCGGTGAGTCCGCAGCTCCGAATCCGGCCACACCCGCATGACGCACGTTCCACAATGATCCTTCAGGCACACCGGAGGACCGACGCGCACGGCGCGTGAGTCCTGAAGCCCGCTCTGCTGATCACTTCCCAGGGAGGACCTCGAGCCGTGCAACTGGACTTCACCCCCGAGCAGGACGAGCTCCGCGAAAACATGCGCTCGGTGCTCGGCCGCGAGTGTCCGATGTCCTACGTGCGGGGCGTCGCCGAGCAAGGCGCGGACCACGGTGGGGACATCGCCTCCCTCTGGAACACCATGTCCGAGTTGGGATGGACGGCACTGACGGTCCCGCAGGCTTGCGGTGGCATCGGGCTCGGGGCCGTCGAACTGGCCATCCTCGCCGAAGAACTCGGGCGCGCGATCGCACCGACTCCCCTACTCGCCACGGTCTCGCAGTTTCTTCCAACCCTGCGCGAGCTCGGCGCACCGCAAGACTGGTTGGAGCAGATCGCGGCAGGTTCGGTCACCGGAACGCTCGCAATCGGCGAGGACGTGATGTCCGATGACCCTGCGCACGTCACGACGACTGTCGAAATCCGTGGCGACGTCGTCACCGTACGAGGTACCAAGCGCTGGGTGATGGACGCGACGACTTGCAAGGAGATGCTGGTCGTTGCACGAATCGAGGGAACAACCGGCGACGACGGCGTGACCGCGGTCGTTGTCCCGGTGGCATCGGCAGTGCTCACACCCGTCGATTCGTTCGACATCACGCGGTCATTCTCTACCGTTGCCCTCAACGGCGTGACGGTCGATCGATCGCGGGTGCTGGGCGAGAGCGGCGCCACGACCGCCAAGGCCATCCGGCACGCTGTCGAGGAAGCCACGGTCGCCATGGCACTCGAGATTGTCGGAACGTGTCAGACCATCTTCGATGTCACGCTTGCCTATGCCAAACAGCGTGAGCAGTTCGGAGTACCCATCGGATCGTTCCAGGCAATCAAGCACAAATTCGCTGACATGCTCATCTCGCTCGAACGCGCGCGCGCGACGGGCTATCTCGCGGCGCTCGCAATCGCCGAAGACGACCCTCGCCGGCACATTGCCACGTCCATCGCCAAGGCGGCCGCCGGTGACGCCCAACGGCTGCTGTGCAAGGAAGGAATTCAAATCCACGGAGGCATCGGCTTCACCTGGGAGGCCGACATGCACGTGTACACGAGGCGGGCAAAAACCGATGCGGCGCTCTTCGGGACCGCTGACGTGCATCGGTCCCGAATCAGCGCCGCACTCGGCATGTGAGGAGCGCGACGGCTCCCGTTGGTTCGTCTGCGGTTCGTGCGTTCTCAGTGCAGCAGCGTCACACCCTGAACAGAATTTCCCACAACAGGTAGAACACTGCGGTGAGCCCGAACCCGGCGATGATCGCGTTCTTGTGGCTCTCGTACATCGTCTTGGTCGGCCCGGGCCCAGTGCCGCCGATCAACCCGAGCGTGTTGGCCTCGAGCACGCCACCGATTGCCAGGACGATCACCCAATACAGACCCTTCACTCCCCCTTCAGGGAAGAGCTCGAAGTGACTGGTGTCGGCGAAGAAATGCGAGGTCCCGACCATGAAGAACAGCATCGGGATCGAGAAGATCGCGTTCATCCGCGAAGCGAGCAGCGCTCTGCGGCCCGACGCCGGAGCTTCGGGGTCAGCCTGACCACCGGCCTGGACGTTGCGGGCGTTGGCGATAACGATCTTCTGATTCCGCCAGATGACGCCCCACACGTTGAGGAACATCACGATCCCGAGGAGCATGCCCGTCGAAATACTGAGACCGATGGAACTCTTGAAGTAGTCGCCTGGTTCCTTCTCGAAGGAGACGATCAACAATCCCGAGGCGACCGTTGCCACAGCAGCCCAGCGGAACCACCACAACGCCCTGGACGCGAGCTTGTCGATTGCGTTGTTCCGGGCCGCTGCCTCCATTTCGGCGAAGGCCGGGACCTGCACGAAATTGAAGTAATACAACAGCCCGATCCATGTGATGCCGACAAGGACGTGCGCCCAGCGCGCCGTGCCTTGCATGCCGAAACGTGTGAAGATTTCGAGAGCAGCTCCGAGCATGTGCTTCTACCCCTTGCGATTGACAGACGCGGCAACGTAGCACCTCGGAGGGCCCGCGTGTGGCGATGGGGCGCCGCTCTTCCGGTTTCCAACGAGATCCGCCGGGTTCGAAGGAGTTGACCCGCCCTTATAGGTCAGGGGCGTTGGCATCAAGGGCGGCGTGACCTTCGAGTGGCTGACGCAGCGCGACGATCATCGCGGAAAAGTCTGCCACGGCGATGAGGTTGCCATGCAGGTCCACGACACGGACCTCGACGACGATGAGCTGACGTCCGGCGCGAATGACCTGGGCTCGGGCATGAATGACATCCCCCTTGGGCCGACCGAGGTAACGCACGTGAAGGTCTGCGGTGACCAGCGTGTTCTCGCCGGGCTTGAATCCATCTGTCCGGGCTGCCGCCGAGCCGGCCGCCACGTCGCAGAGCGTGGCGATGGCCCCTCCGTGAAGGTTGCCGCTGCGATTGAACGCCTCTTCGCGCACCGGCATCTCGGCGACGACAATGCCATCACCTTCGGTTCCGAGGATGGCAATCCCGAGTAGGCGATGCAGTGGCGTGAGCCCGAGCGTCGCTCGCCACGCGTCGAAGCGGTCGGGTTCGGGTCCAGAGCCGCCGCGGTCGTCTTCGCGGTTCTCGCTCATACGACCCGCGTCGCACGTTCGACGCCACGTTCCACGAGGTGCACCGTCCCACCGTTCACGTCGAACACGGTACGTGACGTGTGGTCGGGGCGGAAGCACACCAAACGATCATCGCCGGTGGCTGCGGCGACGATCACGTTGAGGACGAGGTAGTGCGAGAAGACGATCGAGTCCGAAGCTAGCGCTCCAAGACCTTCGAGAATCCCCTCGCGCCAGGCGTGCAGGGCTCCGTCTTCGGGCGAGCTCAGTTCGATCCATCGTCGGCCGAGCAACGCCCGCAGCCACGTACGTCGGTCTGCAGGAGCGAGTAGCGGCGACGGCATCTCACCAAAACGGTGGTCCACGACAAGTTCCGCGCCCCAAGTCTCGACGAGAGGCGCAGCCGTTTCGAGGGCACGCCGCTTGGGTGACGAGATGATCGGACGAACCATCTGCTCGGCCAGAACGCCGGCCGCGGTGCGGGCCTGGGACCAACCAAGATCGTCGAGGCCGGGATCGGCGGCGTCCGCGGCGCTCGCAATCGGTGAACCGTGGCGCACGACAACGATCCGGGGCATGCGGCCGATCATACTCGAACGCGCCGCCATACCCCACTTGACACACTTCTACACAACTTGATATATCTGTTGTCAGCGCTTGCCGAGGACTCGCCCGAGGACGTGTACCGATGTAAGTAGCGAAACGGATTCCGGGAGGGGTAGCAATTGCACGGACGACCACCGATGCAGTCACTGGCAGCGGGCAAAGCAGCACTCGGGCCAAACGCGTGCTCGCCTCCAGCTCATGGCACTCCTCGTGCTCGAGGTGACCGCGGTTTTCGGCGTCATCGCAGCCGGGCGCATCGAGGAATTCGCGCTTCCCCGCCACGACCTTGCCGACTGGTTGTCGCACACATCGGCCGAGACTGCCTTCGCAGTTGCTGGTCGTCTTGTCGCGGCCGTTCTCACAACCTGGCTCGTCGCAGGGACTGTCTTGTGCCTGGCGGCCAGTTGGTCGCGTCGCTGTCGACGCGCGTGCCGGTTCTCGCCTGCGCTCACCCGACGACTCGTGGAATCTGCGATGGCGATCACCTTGACGACCTCGAGCACCATCGTCATCTCCGTCCCGGCCCACGCGGCACAGGCGCCGTCGACCGTATCGCATGCCGATGCCAACGCCAACGCCAACCACAGCACCAGCGCTCTCGACATCCAGGGCAGCGCCGGTGGCGACGCTGCCCGTGGCCGCACCGATTCGCACTGGACGCGCCCCAGCACACGCACTGACAGCAGCGCAGACGCCTCCGCCTGCTCGCACACCGAGCCCCGTCACAGCGGGCTCCACCGCACCTCGGCCTACCCCGCCGGCCTCCGATCCAACAATCCGTCGACTGCCTCAGGTGGCGGCCGCCGCAGGCTCCACCGCGCCTGCGCCTACCCCGCCGACCTCCGCCACCAAGGGTTCCGTCGCGCCCAACCAGTCCCGCCGGAATCCGTTGCGCCGACGACCATGAGCCCGTGGTTCGACGAAGGGGCACCGCGAACGCCACGCTCGGGACAGCAACAAAACCCGCGACAGGGAGACGCCAGAAGGCTCACGACAACAGCAGCAGGCACCCGCATCAAGTCCCACACCCCCGGCGTTGGCGACCACTGCAAGAACGCATACCGTTGCTCCCGGTGAGAGTCTCTGGACAATCTCGGGTGCCGAACTTTCCCGCCGATCCCTCCAGCACCCGTCCACCAGCGCCGTCGGCTCCTATTGGAGCGCTGTCGTAGCGGCGAATCGAAACACGCTGCGCTCCGGAAACCCCAGCGTGATTTACCCCGGCGAGATCATCGCACTACCACCGCAAACATGACCTCGGGTCCCGAGGCCCTTCCGATTTCGGCATGTCGTTTGACGCGATAGCCAAGCCAGTCGTCCGACGGTACCGAACACGGGCGCCCGCTCAAGCGAACAGCCGTTGCTCGCCGCCGTCGCCAACGCGAGGAACGTCGTTGGTTGGCCCTGCTGCTTCCTCCGTTGGCTCCGTTTCCTCGGCTGGCTCTGCTCGGCGTGCCGTTTTGTACTCGAGCGCGTCGCCGTTCGGGCCAGGCAGTTCAGGTGGTTCGGGTGGGTCGGGTCCGTTTGGGTTGATGAGTGTGCGTTTGCCGTCTGGGCCTCGCGGGCTGTCACGCCAGCCTTTGTGGGTTTTGAGGTGGTGATGCCATCGGCATTTCGGTCCGAGATGTTCGAGGTCCGTGATACCGCTCTCGGCATACGGAACGATGTGGTCGATCTCAAGGTTGCGTGTTTCATCACAACCTCGGATTTCGCATTCCCAGTTGGTGAGCAACGCAGCTTTTTGGTGTCGGTTCGCTGTCCGTCCTGCATGCGCAACCGTCCGGACATCAACACCATCGGCGATGACAATGTCGACAACCGCATCACCGAGGAGCGCCTTGGCAGACGCAACGTCGATAGGTCCAATACCAGCGACTTCGCACGTCTCACCGGCGGTGGTGTGCCCACGATGCAACGCCGCGGCATCAACGCGTAGCAGCGCATGGGCCGTCACGGACGAACCTGCACCGCCACCGGCGGGTCGGTCTCCATGTGCAGATTCGGCCATCCGGACCAACGCATCAGCCGCGTACACCTCGCCCGATTCTTTGAGGCCAGCGTTTCGGGCCTCGTTTGTTGCCTGTTTGCAGTACCGGTCCCAGGTCGGTTCGAATCTCGCGGCCTGCCCGGGAGTCAGGGCTATGCCGTAACAACGCATACCGTCACGGTCAGTCCAGCGACGCGCCCGCCGCAACGAATGTTGCCGCTCCGCCCGCTCACGATCCTCACCTGCCGCGGCCTTCTCGTGACGGGCCTGCTTGCGTAACGCCTCGAACGTGGCGGACTGTGAAAGTGCCAACAGTCGTTCTTCGGCGTGGGGCGCATCGGTTGCCGCATCGGCGATCTCACACGCCTGTTGGCCTGACAAGCGCCCATCACGCAACAACGCTTTCGTCGCCGAAAGCCCATCAACCCGCCGTGCAGTGTTCGTCTCACGGATTGCTTCACCAAGCGACGTACCGGTCTGTGCCGCTAACCAGTCAGCAGTCGAACGCGACGAACCATCACCATGGGACCACGCCCGCGTCCGGTCAACCTGCGCCAACGCCAACGTCTTGCCCGCAACAGCGAGACGCTCCAACCGAGCGAACGCTTCCACGTACTCCTTCGCCAAACGCCCATCACATGTCCGGGCGTCAAAACCGCCCACAAGACCATGCAACTGCTCGCCCAACTGCTCCAATGTCCGCACACCCTGATATCCCATACCCCCATTCTCCCAGGACGGGTATGACGATCGAAGTATCCGCTCACGCCGAAATGTCCGCCGAGTCGCGCCCGGCGCCGACAAATTCGAAGTGGCAGTGCAGCAGACTCAGCCTGGCCAGACGACCGACTGCAACTCGCTGTAGGCATGGAGGCCAAACGAACCGCCGTCGCGCCCGATTCCGCTCGACTTCGTACCACCGAACGGTGTCTCCGGGTTGCGCTGCACGGTGTTGATCCCGACATTGCCCGACCGTAGGCGGCGAGCAATCCGCATGGCCTTGCCAGCGTCAGCGCTGAAGACATAGTCGTACAGACCGAACGCAGTACCGTTCGCGATCTCGACACCCTCGTCGTCATCGTCGAACGGGATCGCAACGATCACCGGGCCGAAGATCTCTTCTTGTGCAACGGTCATCTCTGGACGAGCGTTGGCGATCAACGTCGGCGCAGCAAACCAGCCCGAACCTGTGTCGGGCCGAGCACCACCTGCAAGGATCTCGCCACCTTCGTCCGAGCCGACCTTGACGTAGTGCTCGATCCGGTCACGTTGTGCCGCGGAGATCACCGGACCGACGATGGTCCTGGCTTCGAGAGGATCGCCCACCGTCAACATCGGGGCCATCTTGGCCAGCTTCTCGACGAATTCGTCGTAACGAGAGCGGTGCACGATTGCGCGCGTCGGGCTCGTGCAGATCTGGCCGGAATGAAATGTCCAGACCGAACTGATCATGGCGACCGCTCGGTCGATAACGGCGTCGTCGAACACCAACGCCGCGCCCTTACCACCGAGTTCCAGAAGTTGACGTTTCATAGATGCGCCCGCGACCTCGCCGATACGGCGCCCGACGCCAGTGCTGCCTGTGAAGCTCACCATGTCGATATCGGGTGATGCCACGAGCGCTTCGCCTGTCGCAGGTGTGGATCCGGTGACCACGTTCAGCACACCGGGAGGAAAGCCGACGTCGTTGATGATGCGAATGAGCTCGACCACCGCGAGCGGGTCCTGGGACGCGGGCCTCACCACCACGGTGTTGCCCATCGCCAACGCCGGGCCGAGCTTGCCGGCCATGTTGACGATCGGAAAGTTGTAAGGCGTGATACACGCCACGGCACCAACCGGGGCGCGCCGCGTGATCGCCCCGATCAGGCCACCAGGCGCAAGCGCCGTGCCACCGACCTCTTCGGGAGGCAACGGAATCACGCTCGGTTCGAGTGCTCCACGCGCGTAACGATCGAATCGGCTTGCAGCAACCGGCACCTGCATCGAACGCCCAACCGCAGCAGTACAACCAGTCTCGGAGATGACGAGAGGGATCAGGTCCTCCGCGTGGGCGCGAATGGCATGTGCAGCGGCGTCGAGCAACTCAGCACGTTCCTGTGGTGACGTCCTGGACCAGGACCCGAACGCATCGCGCGCAGCGTGCGCTGGCGTCTTCGGCCTGCCTGAAAGACGCCTCGGGTGCCTGACCGACCGCAGCCTCGGATGCAGGATTGATCACCGAGTATGTGCCGTTCTCCGGCAGGACCCACTCGCCGTCGATCAGAAGTCGGTATTCGTGGTCAACACCTGGCGCCGTCATCGCTCCCCCGAACATGTCATGGCGCCGCGGCTCGAACAGCGCTCGTACTACTCGCCTTCCATACCGGCCCAACGCTAACGAGAGGGTCCGTGCCTCGCGCCATCGAAGGCGAAAGGCACGGACCCCGCTCACACGAGTTCGTGGGAAGGTTGGAACTACCGAATTGCCATACCCACGATCGGCTTGTTCAACGTGAGCGCTCCGGTGGAACCGTAGAACCCAGCAGTGCCGTACGCGAAGATCCCACCATCGGAGGCAACCAGCCAGTAGCCCAAGCCGTCGGTGTTCGTAGCCATCCCGACAATCGGCTTGTTCAACTTGGTGGCGCCCATCGAACCCAGGAATGCGCCATCACCGTACGCGAAGATCCCGCCATCGGAAGCGACGAGCCAATAACCACTACCCGTCGGCGTCGAAGCCATCCCCACGATCGGCTTGTTCAACGTGAGCGCTCCGGTGGACCCGTAGAACACGGCATCACCGTACGCGAAGATCCCGCCATCGGAAGCGACGAGCCAGTAGCCCTTACCCGTCGGCGTCGAAGCCATCCCCACGATCGGCTTGTTCAACGTGAGCGCTCCGGTGGAACCGTAGAACACGGCATCACCGTACGCGAAGATCCCGCCATCGGACGCGACGAGCCAGTAGCCCTTACCCGTCGGCGTCGAAGCCATCCCCACGATCGGCTTGTTCAACGTGAGCGCTCCGGCAGAACCGTGGAGCACGGCGTCTCCGTAGTTGAAGACACCACCATCGGAAGCGACGAGCCAGTAGCCCTTACCCGTCGGCGTCGAAGTCATCCCCACGATCGGCTGGTTCAACTTCGTCGCACCGGCAGAACCGAAGAACGGTGCCGGCAACAACGACGACGAGTAGGTGAAGATCCCGCCGTCGCTGGCGTCGAGCCAGTATCCCGGCGATCGCAACACGGTGAGGAACACATCAAATGCCGTGTTCAAATCGGACGCCACCAGGTTCGTCGCCCCGGAGGCATACGCGATGTTGCGACCATCGAGGCTCAGCACGGGACCCGACTGGTTGATCAAGCTATCGATGTTCCCGTTCGACTCCGCCCCGGTCGTCCCGAGGTTCACCATCGTGGTCGTCGCGAGATTGCGGTCCCGTACGAAGACGTTCGTGAACGTGTTCGTCGGAGCAGGTGCGACGATGTCGGTTGCCATGCTCGCGAACGCAACGAAACGACCGTCACCTGAGATCGACGGGTGGAAGCTGTCGCTGCCACCGCCCGTGCTCGCAGATGTTGTCTTCTGACTGACGAGGGCCGTCGCGTTCGCCTCGACATCGCGGAGGAACACATCGGTGCTCGCCGCGTTTGCGTCGGTGAAGCTCGTCAGAAGATCGGCTCCGGTCGTGGAGGAAAAGACGACCAGACCGCCGTCGATCGACACGGCCGGGTCCGTTGAAGTACCAGCACTTCCCGTGTTCGGAGTACCGACCTTCGCGCTGACCAGCCTCGTGGTCTTCGCCGCCACATCGCGCAGGAACACGTCGGACTCCGCCGCCGTGTTGCCGTCAACGAAACCGGTGAACAAATCGGTCGCCTCCGAGACGAACGCCACGTGCTTGCCATCGGGCGAGATGGCCGGGTCAGTCGAGGCGTCGTTGGCGCCGGTGGTGAGAGCGGTGACGTTGGAACTCACCAATGAGATGGTTCCTGCCTTCCACACAAAAACCTCCGACGCAGCACCGCCACTCGTGAAGCCGCTCAAGTGGTCCGTCGCCGCGGATTCAAATGCGATGGATGTGCCGTCCGTAGAGATCGAAGGGTCACGCGCCTCGCCATTTCCACCCGCCGGAGCGACTGCAGTTGACGTTGTCGCAGTGCTCACCAACCTCGTCGTTCCCGCATCCAAATCACGGATGTACAGGTCGGTCTTTCCAGCGGTGTTGCCGTCCACGAAACCGGCAACGAGGTCGGTCGCCACATGAGGCGAACACCACGAACTTTCCATTGGCGCTGATCGACGCCAGCACCGACGAGCCGTTGCCGCTGGTTGTGGCTCCTGCAGTGCTCACGCTGACGAGACTCGTCTTGCCGGTCAAGCGGTCGTGCAGATACACATCGCTTCCGCCGGCGTTGCCATCAGTGAACGGCGAAATCGCATTCGCCGCGGCGCTGTCGAACACCACGAAACGACCATCGGCCGAGACCGACGGATTACTGCTCGTCGATGCCAATTGGGCGCCGGCCGTGTTGAGCGACACGTTCGACGTCACTCCATCTCCATAGGCCGCGCCTGCGGGCACCACACCCATCGCGGCCACCAATGTGGTACCTGTGATGGCTGCACCGAGGGCCAAGATCGACCGACGCCTTCGAAACATAAGCACATCTCCTTCGACGGTGGAACAACGGCGATGCCCGCGTACGGCGGGCATTTCGTTGACGAGACTCGGAGCTTAGGCTCGACTGCCCCGCCGAGGGACGGCACCCCAGGAGAATCCGCTTGGGAACAACGATCTTTCTCAGCGCTTGCACGCCTCGGTGACGCGGTCACCCTGCGCGCGCTGCTCGAAGATCAGTCGGGCAAGCCAGAATCGAGCGAACTCCGCGAATGAATAGCGTAGGAACAGGACTCCCCCGGCGACCGTCACAGCCACACCGACCAACGCAAGGACCAGATAATCGCCAGCTTCAAGATCTGTCGTGGTCAATCCCGGCGTCACGCCACGATGCGCGATGAACGCAATGATGGTCAATGCGACGCCAACCGCCATCATCGCGACACTCGATCGCAGCCATAGCCGGTCGCGCGCGAGCGCAGGATCCTTCATGCCCATCTCGGCGATCTCCGCCCTGAACCGGTCGACGCGTGTGCTCGTCGCCTCGTCGCTTTCGGCCGTTGCTCCAGGTTTGCTGTTCGTACCGGTTTCGCTCATGCCACCCCGTCTCGTGCGCCGCCAAGGTAGGCGGAGGACAACTCATCGTTCACTGCTGCGGGACGCCCCAACTCCCCGACCTTTCCGTGAGCCATAATGGCCGCGAAGTCGGCGACGCCGAGCACGGCCTGCGCAAATTGCTCAACTACCAGGATGGACACACCAGAGCGTGCGATCTGCGCAACGATGGTATAGATCTCCTCGACAATGATGGGCGCCAGACCCATTGAGAGTTCATCGAGCAGCAACATCGCCGGGTCGGTGGCCAATGCCCGCGCCATCGCCAGCATTCGCTGTTCACCACCCGAGAGTGTCCCGGCCAGCTGGGTTCGACGCTCAGCCAGCCGACCGAAGTATTCGAATGCGGTCTCCTCGATACGGGCGCGGCTCACGCCGACGTGGGTTGCCATGAGGAGGTTCTCCCGCACCGTGAGGTTCGGGAACACTCCCTTGCCTTCGGGCACCAAACACAAACCTCGTCGCGCAAGGTCCTCGGGACGGGCTCCGTTGACTCGACGGCCCGCGAGCATGACGTCACCCGAGGTTGCCTGATGGAGTCCGGCAATCACACGGAGCATTGTCGACTTGCCTGCGCCGTTCGGCCCAAGGAGCGCGACCACGCTCGCCTCCGGTACAGCCAAGATTCACCCCTTGGAGAACTTCGATCGTGCCGTAGGCAGCGCGGACCTCGCGCAACTCCAGCAGTGGTGTCGCGCTCATCGCACTGCCTCCGGTTCGGTGCTTCCCAGGTAGGCGGCGATGACTCTGGAATCCGAACGGATCTTGTCGGGCGAACCGGAAGCGATGACGGTTCCCAAATCCAGCACGTGAATGACGTCGCACACCTCCATAACAAGCGGGACATCATGCTCGACCAGCAACACGGCGACACCCCGCCCCGCGAGCGTGTGCAACAAGGTGGCCAGTTGCTCGCTCTCGCCGTCGTTGAGACCCGACGCCGGCTCGTCGAGAAGCAACACCCGCGGTCGACATGCCAGCGCGCGTGCAATCTCGACCAGCCGTGCCTGGCCGGTCGGCAGGGCATCGACGCGGATGTCGGCAAGCCCGTGCAATCCCACAAGGTCGATGATCGAGTCGACATCGTCGAACACGCCACTTCCAACGGTTGTGGCATCTGCCCGGGACATAATGCGAGCAAAGCGAGAACGCAGATCGGCAGCCACCAAGATGTTCTCACGCAACGTGAGGTGAGTGAACAGCTCGAGTCGTTGGAAGGTACGGGCAAGCCCGAGACGAGCTCGCTTGTACGGCGGCAGCCTTCCGAGATCCTTGCCGTCGAGTATCACGCGACCACCATTGCTGGGCTGCAAACCGGTGATGACATTAAACAGTGTCGTCTTGCCGGCGCCATTGGGTCCGATGAGTCCTGTCACCGAGCCCGACTCGACGTCGATATCGACGCTATCGAGCGCGACGTGACCGCCAAAACGGATCGTGATCCCGCGGACCTCGAGCAGAGCCACTACGACGTCACCTCGGCTAGCGCGAGGTAGGCGTCGATCTTGCGCAGATGCTCCTCGTCGAGTGGCTCGTCGATGCCGAGCCACTCGAGACCCGTCCCGTCGAACGACTCCGGATCTTCGAGCACCACCTCCAGCTGCCCTTCGGCGTGGTATTCGGCAACGAACGCAGCGCCGAAAACAACCGCAGCCGAAGCCATGACCCAGATCCAGCCATCTGTCAGGTCACCCACCGACGGGAGCAGGTCCCACTCCAGCAGGAAACGCATGGCGACGATTGCCGCAATGACCGCTGCCAGCAGCGATCGTGCGCGGTACAGGGCGACGAACCGCGGTCTCAGCGTCTGCGTCACACCATTTGGGTTCTGGCCCATGGTGACGCCCAAGGTTCCGGGAACAACGCCGAAAAGATTGGTGAGAAAGGTAGACATCGAGACGTAGATCGCCGGAAGGACCGTGAAGGATCCCAGCAACGCTGCGGCGAGGAAGGATCCACCGACCGCACCGACGCCCCCAACGATTACCAGCATGAAGATCGGCAAGCCCCGGGCGAACTGGAAGTCGGTGGTGCTGATGGTCCGCGAAACCCCGCCCAACAGGGCGCCACCGAGACCGGCAATACCCGCCGAGACCGCGAAAACCGTGAGCTTCATCGCGCGAACATTCATACCGACGGTCGCGCACGCCGTTTCGCTGTCCTTCATCGCGAGCAGACTCCGTCCGAATGTGCCTCGGCGTATCCAGACGACCAGCAAAGCTACGAGCGAGAAGATCACCGCGCCCAACATGACCTGCTGCGCTTCGCTCTGCATTCGCCAACCGAACAAGTTGACGCGCGCGACGCTGAGTGATCCGTTTCCGAAGATGGCAAACCGTTGCCCGAAAATCCCGAACTCGGGAAGCGCCCAAATCCAACGATCCAGCGCGACGGCAAACGCCGCCGTCGCCAATGCCAGATAAATCCCACTCAGGCGCACGCACGGAAGCGCGATCAGCATGCCGACACATGCAGGAATCGAGAATCGCAGCACCGAGTCCGAGCAGATTTCCGTCGGTGCCAAGATGGGCCATCGTGACCGCACCGATTCCCGCAAAACTGAGTTGGCACAGTGACACCTGACCGGCGAAGCCGACGAGCGGAACGAACGACAGTGCAATAATCCCGGTAGCGAACATGCTCGCCGCCGTGAGCTTGTCGGACGTGCCCAACAAGCCCGTCGCCAGCGCAGCCGTGCCGATGAGACATCCGATGAAGAACATCGTTCCCGAAATTGTCGGCATCGGAAAGAACTCGAGGCTACGAACCGAGCCATGCGCCCGCAGACGCGACTGAGGAAGGGCGAGGAGTACCAGGAAGAGCATGACCACGGGAATGGCAGAGATGAACGCGCCGCCGAGATACTCACTCGTCAGCCAGTCCCACTGCGACGCGTACCCCTTGCAGTACGCATCGATGAGTCCGAGGAACACTGCGCCGGCAAAGGTCAGCGGGAAGCTCCGCAGCCGGCCGAAGAGCGCAGCGGCGTACACGTTGACGACAAGCAAGGAGATTCCGACAGCGTCGAGCGACACAGACCCGACGAAGAAGACTCCACTGATTGCGGCGAGCGCGCATCCGATGGCCCAAGCGAGCATCGCCGTCCGGTCGGGCCGCATACCGTTGAGAGCCGCGAGGTCCCGATCGTCCACCGCTGCGCGCATTCCGATGCCGGGACGAGAGCGGTAGAGGAAAAGCCGCAGACCGATGGCGACCACAACGGCGACCAACACCTTGGTCAGCTCGTGGTACGTCACCACAACATCACCGATCTTGAAATACTCGCCCTGGAAAAGGTTTGAGGTCGCGACCTTGCTCACCTCATTGGGCGGAAGAATCCAATTCACCAGGCCGATCAGGGCAGCCAGCAGCCCGACGGTGACCACGACCTTCGTCGCCTCGTTGGCGCCTTTGATTTGGCGCATGAGCGCCACCTCCAGCAGAACGCCGAAGAGCGGAGCAGATATCGCGATCACGGCAATCAGTGCCACAGGTGTCGGCAGGCCCCAATCGAAACGCAGCTGCCAGTAGAGGAAGGCCGCTGCCATCCCTATAGCGCCGTGGGCGAAGTTGAAGATTCCCGTGGTGGTATAGGTCAGTACGAGGCCGCTCGCGCCGATGCCGAAGATCCCGGCGGTGGCGAGACCCGTGATCGTGAAGGCCAAAAAACGTTCCACGAAATCTCCCTCGTGAGCCTCCCTCGAGGCTCACGTTCGTCCGTTCGCTGAGCTGGCGTGGACTTAGCGTGCACCGAGCGACGCTGGGTTGGGTAACGGAAACGACCCCGTTGCCCAACCCAGCGCCAGCCTGGTCCGAACCGATCTAGTCAGGTTCTACTGCTTCACACACTTGGACGGCTTGGGATCTTCCTTGAATGCGGGGTTCTGGCACTTCTCGCCCGCCGCAAGTTGGATGTCCGCCAGTTCGCCATCGGTGACAATCGAATACTTATCGTCGCACTGATAGATGCCCTCGTCGCGCTTGTAGTCGTCGGCCAAGACGAACTTGCCGCCCTTGATGACCGTGATAGCTGCACACGGGCCCGGCATGTTGTCCTTCACGAGCTGAGCTGCGTGCAAGCCGCCCGCAGTCCACTCCTCGTGGTCCAAAGCCGTTGCAAACACACAGTCGCGAGTGACATCACTGCCACACTCCTTCACCGACTTGGCGAAAAGCAGCCACCCCGAAAGGCCCTGCGCGCCCAACGACGCGATCTTTCCGCCGTCGGTGTACTTCTCGATCAGGTCGATGTAGTCCTGCGTTGCCGGGTTCTTCTTGGCCTGCTCCCTGTCGAGGAACGGGTAGATCGAGTTGTTCGTGACGACACCATCAACGGCGGTACCGCCCTGGTCCATCAGGATCTGGTCGTAGTTGTTGCTGTCGGTTCGTACCCAGTCGAGCTTGTAGCCGATCTCCTGGATCGCCTTCATGATCCCTACCAGGCTCGACGCCTCACCGATGTAGATCAGGCCTTTCGCCCCTGAGGCCTTGATCGCCTCTGCGAACGGCCGCCACGTGGTCTCACCCGCGGGGTTGTACTCGCTCGTGTAGACCTCCTGGTAGCCAAGTTGCTTGGAGACGTTCCGAGCCTTTTTGATCTGCGCAACGAGTGTCGGTAGCGCACCGGTCATCGATGCCGTCTTGGTGATCGCTGTCGGGAATTTGTCCTTGATATACCAGTAGTCACCACCGGCGACCGCGTTCGGCGGGTTCGGAACCGGGTTGACCACCAAGTCGGCACCCGACGCGTTGGCACTCACCATGAAGCCGGCGATGTTCGGCAGACCACACGAGAGGCGGTCCATCTGACCCGTGTCGTCGAACGCCGAGCCCCCGCCGACCAACATGAAGTCCTTCTCTTGACACGCTTCGACCATACGCTTCTGGAATTCGAGGGCCTTCGCATCACGGAGCTTGAGGTCGATCTTGCGACCGTTGATCCCACCGAGACCGTTGCACCACTTGGTGAATGCCTCGGCGGTATCGAAGAACTCCTGGTTCAGACCAGGTCGAAAACTCGTACCGGGGTCCGCGACGGTTGCCACCTGGATCGAATCGGCTGTGACACCGACATCGCTTGCAGTGTTCTCGACGTCGGCGGGCTTTGGCCCGCAGACCGACTTCATGTCGCCGAAGTCGCCATTTTCGAGTCGACTCGTCGCCGAAGCCGAACTTGAACTCGTCTCACTCGCCGGCGCGGACTTCTCGCCACTGTCACGGCTGCACGCAGCCCCGAGCAGCGCGACGCGGCAGCTACCGATACCAAACTTCGTAGTCGCACAATTCCCCCCGATTCATGGGCCATCCCGGAGGCGATGGCCCTTGTCTGCAGCCTGCCAGACTTGCACTTGAAGGAGGCGGACGCAAACATCCTCGCCCACCACCGCTTCCCGTTCACCCTGCCCCGAGGCACCGACAGCACCAGAAGCAGTGCGCTCAGCCCCCGAAATGACCTCCGGACTCCAGCCGGAACGCCGTTTGGCCGACATTGAAGGCGTGCGCCATCATCGCCTTGCCGGCATCGCTCTCAGCCTCGGTCTTCTGGCGGCGACAACGGGACTCGCGGCGCAGGCCATCCGTGTCACCGCTCTCGATCCACAGCGTGTCGAGGACGGTGCGTCGGAGTTGCTCGAATCCGGCGCCATACGCGACTCCGTACGAGACCGCATCGTCGACGCTGTCTCCCGACAGGCCGGCGCGCCGTTCACTGACCGAACGACACTCGAAACAGCGGCGAACGAAGCGCTCGAGGATCCAGAGGTCGAGCGCGCCTTCGAACAAGGAATCGGCGAGGTTTCGAGACGGATGTTCGAGGGCAACATCGAAACGCCAGTCGTTCTGGATTCGGCGCCCCTGACCCGTGCGGTCAAGGAAGCGCTCATGCGCCGGGATCAGCGGTTCGGGTTATGGCTCCCCGACGGATCACTCATGGTGACCATTCCCACCGACGATCTCCCGGACCTCACATCGGCGACGAGTTTCATCGAAACCGCCGCCGGCGTGGGACTCTTCGCCGCCCTCCTGCTCATCGGCGGGGCCGTTGCATTCCACGATCACCGACCATGGGCGGTGGGTCGGATTGGCCGATGGATGTTCGGCTTCGGTGGGATCGCGGTCGTCATGACCGCAATCCTTCCTCGATTCGTCCTGCCCGAATTCGGTGACCCCGGCGAAATCGCCGGAGCGGTCGTCGCAGGCACCGGTGCTCCCCTCGTGTGGCCCGCCGCAACGCTCGCATGTCACCGGTTTCGCAACGCAGTACTTCGCCGCGCGCTGGACCCGCTCTGCGGTCGAACGGCAGATGCGGGTCTCCTCCGATCAGTTCACCGGTCGACACAACACGATCGAGCGCAAATCAGCGACGCCTCTCAGCGGCCAGGGACGCAAGCGAGCAAAGTTCGTCGCCGGGTTCCCCAGACCTGTTGCCGCAGGCTCACATTTCGGCCTCACACACAAAGCGTTCGTGGAAGGCGTAAGCCCAACCTGCCGGCGCGTTCGGGAATCTCTGACCACGTCACGTTCGCACGACAGGAACCTCAGACGCGTTGCCAACCCTCGCCATCGACATACGTTCGCACCGACACGCGCAGGATTGCCCACTGCGACGCATCGGTCGGGAATCGCTCCCGTCACAACCGCACCCGCTCCGATCACAACATGTCTGCCGATTGTCGCGCCGGCCAGGACGACCGCACCGTGACCGAGCCACGAGTTCGAGCCGATCGAGACGGGCTTCGACGCACCGAACTGCAGTCCGATCGGCGTATCGACGTCTTCATATCCGTGGTTGGCATCGGTGATATAGATGTGATGTCCCGTCCAGACGTCGTCACCGATCTCGATGGAAAGATGGCCCACGATGCCGCTTCCCTTTCCGATAACGGTCCGGTCACCGATCGTGACGATCGGGCTGTGCTCAGGAATGTGACCAGGGGCTATTCCGGCCGACAAGCTCGAGTACGGACCGATGATCGTGCCCGATCCGATCCGAATATGTGGCTCGCCGAAGAGCGCGGCAAACGGGAAACAGATCGCGCTTCCAACTCCGAACGCACCGAACTCCCTGGCACGTCGGCTGTGCGCGCCGATCGTGGCGCGACGCGAGCCCTTGTCCCACGCCGCAAGCATGGCGTCGCCGAACCTGTCACGGGCGCGGTCGGTAAAAGACGAGAAGGGCTTCATCGGCGCAGTGTAATAAGGCCCGTCGGGGGTCACCGAGTTGATGATTCACGACCACGGTGACCTCGACCTTGGGCGCCACGCACAGCGTGACGGTACCCGTGACCTCGGGCGCACCAGCGGTCTCGATCACAGCTCCGAACGACACATCCATTTTCATGCCTGGCGACACCATTGCATTTGCCGGAAGCGCCACTGAGGCCGACGGTCAGCTGGTCCCGGCCGACAAGCTGTCCTGGAAGCTCGACATCAATCACTGCGCGCAGATCAACAGCTGCCATCTCCATTTCGGAGGCAGTATCGGCGCCGGTGCGAGCGGCGCTTTCGTCGTACCCGAACACGAGGCGCCGTTCTCATTGTTGTTGACGCTGACGGCGATGAGTAGTGCCGGCATCAAAGGCACCAGAACGGT
The DNA here is from genome assembly GCA_963785035.1 of uncultured Acidimicrobiia bacterium. Lineage (GTDB taxonomy): Bacteria > Actinomycetota > Acidimicrobiia > IMCC26256 > CAWATG01 > CAWATG01. Next base: position 301,275 of record CAWATG010000011.1, on the reverse strand, counting down.
TGCGCTCTGCCCACGCGCGGCGCTCACCATCCGATCGTCGCCGGCGAGCGTGCCGCTGTCCATGAGCGAACCTGCGCAATGCACGGGTTCCGTGAGCGCGACCGGCACGACGGGAGCCGTGGGCGAAGCCTCGGCGATCACCCGCAATGTGATCCTGGGCACCCCGGTTACGGTCAATGCCCCCTTCACGCGCACCGTGAATGGTCACAATTACGAGTTCGCTTCCTGGTCCGATGGCGGCACGGCATCACACGTGGTGACACCCACCAAGGCCATGACGCTCACGGCCAACTATCGCGAGGTCGCCGTGGGCGGCACGGACGCAGAGCGTGGCCTCGGCTACCGGTTGGTCGCCTCGGACGGCGGCATCTTCTCCTACGGCGGCTCGCTGTTCCATGGCTCCACGGGCTCCACCAGGCTCAACCAGCCCATCGTCGGCGGAGCCGCGACACCCTCGAACGGCGGCTACTGGCTCGTCGCATCCGACGGCGGCATCTTCTCCTTCGGAGACGCCACCTTCCACGGCTCCACCGGCGCAACCAAACTCAACAAACCCATCGTCGCCATCGCCCCAACCCCAACAGGCGCCGGCTACTGGCTCGTCGCATCCGACGGCGGCATCTTCTCCTTCGGAGACGCCACCTTCCACGGCTCCACCGGCGCAACCAAACTCAACAAACCCATCGTCGCCATCGCCCCAACCCCAACAGGCGCCGGATACTGGCTCGTCGCATCCGACGGCGGCATCTTCTCCTTCGGAGACGCCACCTTCCACGGCTCCACCGGCGCAACCAAACTCAACAAACCCATCGTCGCCATCGCCCCAACCCCAACAGGCGCCGGATACTGGCTCGTCGCATCCGACGGCGGCATCTTCTCCTTCGGAGACGCCACCTTCCACGGCTCCACCGGCGCAACCAAACTCAACAAACCCATCGTCGCCATCGCCCCAACCCCAACAGGCGCCGGCTACTGGCTCGTCGCATCCGACGGCGGCATCTTCTCCTTCGGAGACGCCACCTTCCACGGCTCCACCGGCGCAACCAAACTCAACAAACCCATCGTCGCCATCGCCTAATTTCGGGTACGTGCCACACGCCACGATGTCGCCCGCACGAAGACATCCCCGCGATGCGCAACGAAGTCGGGTGTACCTCGCCGAAGGACCAATGCCGTCGAGCCCGTTGCCCGGTCTCGACGCCTGCGCCAACTATGCGCGCCGCGTCCTGGAGGCCGAATGGTGGCGCAACCGCTTTCCTGATCACGACGCTGCGCGCATGCCGCGATTCCGGCCCGGTCACGGAGCGCGCCAGGCCTTTTACCGCGAAGACCCCGACGGTCCGACCATCACCCTGCCTCGGCGATACCGGACGAAGGCCGTTGTGCTCCACGAACTCACACACTGGACAATGCGCCAAGACCACGACCTGCCATGCCACGGTCGCACGTTTGCGCGCATCATGCTGGACGCGACGTTCGAGTTCCTCGGCAGCGAACGCGGTGAGGCCCTAGCGCAGTCGTACGCCGAACAGAAAGTTCGTCTTGCACGTCCAGCGCGTCTGGGGCCAGACCGACGATGGCGATACGGCTGGGACGAACGACTTCGCCTCGGCAAGCAACGGACCTTTTCGTTCTATATCTCCGAGGGCAGTCCCAGAGATCCCCACGAGAGCATTCGTATCGTGCGTGGCGAGTTCTGCGGGTATGAGCGCGGCGCGTCGACGTTGCGCGTTGCGACGCGTGAGGAGACGACACTCGTGGCCGTTTCGAGCGTCTGGGACGTTCGTCCGATCGAGGATCCAGCGAAGCCGCTGCGCGCTGCAGGCCGACTCGGCCCTCAATCGAGCCGGCGCAACAACTCCCGGTAGCGCGCGCCATTGGCCACGTAGCTCTCCACCGATTCGGCGGCGAACCCTGGCGTCACCCGGTCGAGCACAACCTTGGCCGGCACGCCGAGCGCCATGGCTCCCGTCGGCACGATCATGCCGTTCGGCACCAAGGCATTCGCGCCCACGAGCGAGTTCGAATGCACGACTGCCCGGTGCAACACCACGGAGTTCGAACCGACCAAGGCGCCCGACTCGATCGTGCAACCCTCCATGTGCACAAGGTGGCCGATGACGCAATCGTCGCCGATCAGGGTTGGCAGCTCGGGCACCGCATGGATCACCGTTCCGTCCTGGATGGATGTCCGCTCACCCACCACGATGGTTCCGTAGTCGCCGCGGAGTACCGCTCTGGGCCAGACTGTGGACTCGGCGCCGATGGTGACCGAGCCGATGACGGTGGCGTCAGGATGAACGTAGGCTTCGGGGTGCACGTTGGGGACTTGGTCGCCGAGGGCATAGAGGGCCATCCGCCGACCCTACCCGCTCGCTCGTCGACCCCCCAAGGACGGCACCGCACGCTCGCTATCGCGAGCAGTGATTGCTCGATATGTCGCCAGGATCCCACCCCCGACGACCGAATACAGTGGAACTGCACCTTTTTGTATCGAATTGCTCAAGTTCGGGCCTGGATGTTGTCGATGAAACCACTGTCATGAACGGTGCCGTGAACCCGAACCCAGCTCTCGTCGAACCTCCGCCGCCCAACCCGGGCTCGCCCACCCTGCCGTATCGCCGCGTTGGCACCCTGTTGAGGGCAGCCCGTACCCAAGCGGGCTATTCGCCGCGTGCCGTCGCTCGAGCGACGGGCTTTCCCAAGCAGCTGCTTGCCGCTTGGGAACACGGCGAAGTCGGTGTCGGCGACGACAACCTCGCCAAGCTCGCGGTCTTGTACCAAGTGAGTCTCGAGTCGCTTGCTCCGGCACGCCGGGGTATCACCATTGACCGGGACACCGAGACCCTCCGCGTCGGCCATCACACCGAGCCATTACCGAAGTCGATCACCGAGCCCGGTGAGATTCTCGAGCGCTACCTCCATTTGTTGTATTCCCTGCGGGGGTTGAAGCCGAACGATCAGGTGCACCTTCGGGATGACGACCTCAACAACCTCGCCGACATCCTCGGCAACACCCCGCGCGAGATCGAACGACGCCTCATCGATCTCATGGGCATTTCGCGAAAGGAAGCGACGCGCCTTCGTCGCATCATCCTTCGTCGCCACGTCCTCACCCCCGCCGCCGGTCTCGCACTCGGCGCCGGACTCTTCGGCGGGTTCCAGGCGCTCGACAACAACGCCGGCTCCGTCGAGAAGCCCTCCCGCGATCGTGCGCACCACTGGCGCTCCCGAGACGCCCCGCGGCGAAACCGGCTCTACCGTCGCAGCGGCGGCCCCGACGACACTTCCAGCACCACCGGATGCGGGGCCGACAACGCCCTCGACGTTGATCGAACGCGGACCGCAGCTCCCGCCTTTCGCTTCGCCAGATGCCTCGACGACAACTCCGACGGTCTCGCCCCCCAGCACCCCGACTACCACCGTCGATCCCGGCGCCGACGCGCAACCACAGACGCCTGAACCGTTCGTATTGGCTCCTACCCCGACGACCGCTGCAGACGGCCCGCCGGTCGTCGTGATCGACGCGCCGGGACCGACACAGGCCTCGCGACCCGAATAGCGCGCGTCGGCCGCCCTTTACGTTGCGGGCTCGGCCATCAGAGACACATTTCGGCCATCGTCCGCAATGTCGCTGCGTCGCCGGAAATGAGCAGCTGCGTGACCACCGATTCCTCCCACCGAGCGAGTTCGTCGCGCACGCGCTCGGCCGGGCCGATCAGCGCCGTCTCGGTAATGAGCGACAACGGTACGAGCGCGGCGGCCTCGTCCTTCTTCCCCTGCAAGTACAGGTCCTGAATCGCACGGACCTCGCTCTCGTAGCCCATGCGCGCGTAGACGTTCGCATGGAAATTGACCTCACGCGCCCCCATCCCCCCGATGTAGAGGGCCATGATCGGTCGCAGGAGATCCGCCGCCTCCTCAACGCTTTCGTGGAAGATCACCGGTACCGAAGCAGCGACCTCGAACGTCTCGGGGGTCCTTCGGGCGCCCGGGCGACTGAAACCTTCGGTCAGCGCGTCACGGTAGAAGTCGTCAACCTTTGGTGAGTAGTAAATCGCGATCCACCCGTCCGCAATCTCAGCGGCAAGCGCGACGTTCTTCGGTCCCTCCGCCGCAAGGTAGATGGGCAGATCCTCACGGAGTGGATGGGTGATCGACCTCATCGGCTTCCCGAGGCCAGAGCCTCCGGGATACGGCAACGGGTACTGCACACCCTCGTACACAACGGGCGAATTTCGCGCCAGAACCATCCGAATGATCTCGATGTATTCACGCGTCCGCTCCAATGGACGCGGGTAGGGCTGCCCGTACCAACCTTCGACCACCTGGGGACCGGACGCGCCGAGCCCGAGGACGAAACGTCCGCCGGTGAGATGGTCCATCGTGATTGCCGCCATCGCCATTGCGGCGGGCGTCCGGGCCGAGATCTGCGCGATCGCCGTCCCGAGTTGGATGGTCGAGGTCGCCGCGCCCCACCACGCAAGTGGCGTCAGCGCGTCGGAGCCATACGCTTCGGCCGTCCAGGCAGAGGTGTAGCCGAGCTGCTCCGCCTCTGCCAGCAACGTCGGAACACCCTGCGGTGGCGCAGCGCCCCAGTACCCGATCATCAGCCCGAGTTTCATGATCCGCAGAACCTCAGAACAGCGTTCGTACCAACTCCGACGGCCGGGCAATCACCGCATGCTCACCGCGCACGATAACGGGACGCTGCATCAGCTCGGGGTGCGCCATGAGCAAATCCGCGACGGCATCGGCCGTTGTGTAGTCGGCGGCATTCAAGGAGAGTTCGGCGAATCGCTTGTCCTTGCGGACCAGTTCGCCCGCGTCGCCGCCGAGGAGACCCAGTATGCGCTCAATCGTCGGACGGTCCAGTGGGTGTCGGAGATACTCGATCACCTCCGCGTCGATACCGTCCTCACGCAGGATCTCAACGGCGCCACGCGATTTCGAACACGCTGGATTGTGGAAGATCTGCACGTCGGCCATCTGCCCAACCTACCCGCCGCATCGCCGAGCTTGCGGAGCGGAACGCCCTTAGGCGAAGGGATCGATCGGGAGTGCTATCGCGTCGGCGAGCTGCCCGAGATAGTCGGCCCGCGGAATCTCGACAACACCCAGACCACGGAGATGGTTCGTGGCCCATTGCACGTCGAGCAAGGTCGAACCGGCGGCCTTCAAACGCTCGACCAGCGCAACCAACGCCACCTTGGATGCATCGGTGGCGTGGTGGAACATCGATTCCCCCGAGAAGTAGCCACCGATTGCCACACCGTAGAGACCGCCGACCAGTTCGCCGTCGGCGCTCCATGTCTCGACGCTATGTGCCCAACCGAGACGGTGCAGCTTCTCGTAGGCCACGACGAAGGTTGCATCGATCCAGCCATCGGGACGGGATGGGTCAGCACACGCACGGATCACATCGGAGAATGCGGTGTCGACGCGAATTTCAAACCGTCGGCTCGACCGCGCCAACGACTTCGACACACGCAAGCGGCGGAGCGGCAGGATCCCGCGTGGATCCGGTGACCACCACGCCAACGGACCGCCTCGCGAGATCCGCATCGGAAACAGCCCGCGGCGATACCCGGCGAGGATCGTGCCGGGTTCGAGGTCGGCGCCGATGCCGACAACGCCGTGCTCGTCGGCGTTCTCGGGCCCGGGAAGCTGCCAGGTGGTGATGGGCGGTTCAATTGGCATGCTGGCTCAGAACGCCGGAATCGCATCGAGGAACTCAAGTGCAGCATCGATGAACGTGAAATTCTTGGGTGTGCCGAAGTGATCCACCCCTGAGAGCCTCACAAGGCTCGCATCCGGGATCGCATCGACAAGCGGCGCTGCGGGACCGGCGAAGTCGTCGTCGCTCAACACCACCAGTACGGGACAGGTGATCTTCGCGAGGTCCTCCCTCGTGAGCGCCCGCCGTGACCCTCGAAGGCAGGCGGCAAGCGCCAGGGGATCATTGCCACCGGAGTGGGCGAAGCGAACGAACAACTCCGCCACCCCTTCGACGTCACCGTCGACTTCACCCGCAATGGCTGCCGCGAGAACCTCGGGATCGTCGTCACGCAGGACGTTCTCACCGACGCCGGCGACCACGATCCGTCCGAATCGTTCGGGCTGCTCCGCAGCAAGCGTCAGCAGGACGCGAGCACCGAGGGAAAACCCGACAGCGTCGACACGACCCTGCTCCGGGAGCGACTTCGAGATGCTGTCCTGCAATGAGCGGTACGCCTCCGGGTCTCGGGGCTTCTGCGCAGTTCCATGGCCGAGCAGATCGACGCCGATCACCTCTCGTCCCGCATCACCTAAGAGATCGGTCCACCCCGTGGTTCGCCATTCCAGATCGAAGGACGAGGCAAACCCGTGAATGAGGACTACTGGTTCGGTACGCACAGTCACGAATGTATCCCGCAACTGATCCTGACCAGTGCAGCCTACCTACAGGTCGGTAGGCTGGCGGCTCAGAGAAAGAGCTGGCTACGTGACGTGGTCATCGGCGCAAAGGAACAGATGTGAGCACCCAAGTCGCCGAGTCCCACGAGAAGATCGACTCCTCGGCGCCCGTCCCCCAGACCGATCCCACCGCCACCCACTCTGCCTGCGACACCTCCCACCTCGAGCGCGCCGACGACGAACGCATCAACTGGCGGACTTCCCTGAGCTTCCTAGGCTTCCATTTCCTGCCATTGCTCGCAATCTTCACGGGGGTGACGTGGAAGTCCGTCCTGCTGGGATTCGCGCTCTACAGCGTCCGACTGCTCGCCATCACCGCAGGATTTCACCGCTACTTCTCACATCGCGCCTACAAGCTTGGCCGCGTGACCCAATTCGTCGTGGCGTGGATCGGGACCGCCGCTGCACAGAAGGGACCGCTGTGGTGGGCTGCACACCACCGCGCCCATCACCGGAACTCAGACACAACAGCGGACATCCACTCGCCACGCAAGGGTTTCTGGTGGAGTCACGTCGGTTGGATCCTCTGTGACCGGTACTCCGCGACCGACCACGAGTCCATACGCGACTTCTCACGCTTTCCCGAACTCGAGTGGCTCAACAAGCATTACCTGATCCCGCCGTGGACTTTTGCCCTTGCGGCACTGGCCATCGGGGGATGGAGCGGCCTCGTCGTCGGTTTCTTCGGGTCGACGGTCTTGCTGTGGCATGCGACGTTCACCGTCAACTCGCTCGCCCATGTGATGGGCCGCCGCCGCTACACGACGACTGACACGAGCCGGAACTCGTGGCTGATTGCGCTCTGGACGGGTGGCGAGGGATGGCACAACAACCACCACCGCTTCCAGGCATCGGCGCGTAACGGATTCCAATGGTGGGAATACGACCCCACCTTCTATGCGATCAAGATCCTGGGTTGGCTTGGGCTTGCTCACGATCTCAAGACCGTGCCCAAGGTCGTCCTCGAAGAAGGAAAAACCTCACGGCGAACTCCGCGTGAGCGCCGGGCGTGACACCCGGCTCGACACGCGCCATGAAAGCGTCACGCACACAGCGTTGCGCCGATAACCTCGTCGCGATATGACGCGATTTGTAGCCCTTCGAAGTGTCGCACGCATTGCGGTTTCGAGCATTGCGATCGCATCGCTTGGCACCTTGGTCGGTGCGGTCCCGGCAGTCTCGGCCGTGGCGCCAACCTCTTCCGCCGTTCCGCAGCCGTCCGTCGTTCCGCACGCGCCGGATTTCGAGGCGTTGCGCAACACGGCATCTCGCGAAGGCTCCGTGCGAGTCATCGTGTCCCTGCGAGAAGCCGGCCCGGCAGGCTCGGCCAAGACCGCACTCGCGAGAACAAGCGATGCGGGACGCATTGCCGCACTCCAACGAAGCGTCGAGGGCAGCATCGAAGGAACCGGCGCGAGGGTCACCGCGAGCTACGCAACACTCCCCTTCCTCGCCCTCGACGCCACGCCTGCGGCGCTGGATTTGCTGCAACGCTCTGACGCCGTCGCGAGGGTGCGCCCAGACCGCCTCAATCGCCTTGCTGACGCCAACACCACGCCACTGGTCGGCGCGAACACCGCAACCACCAATGGCTACTCGGGTGCGGGCGGCACGATTGCCGTGCTGGACACCGGCGTGGCCAGCGCCCACCCGTTCTTCAGTGGCCGCGTGGTCAGCGAAGCGTGCTTCGCTCTGCTTGTCACCGGACCGGCGACCTTCACCGGTGACTGCTCCGGGACGAACCTCTCGTCGAGCGGACCCGGGACCGGCGCGCCGTGCGACCTGAGATACCCGGGCTGTTGGCATGGCACTCATGTCGCCGGGATTGCCGCGGGTGTGAGCGGAGCAGGGGCCGCGGGCGACGGCATCGCGCCCGGAGCGTCCATCATGGCAATCCGCGTGTTCTCCCGCATCGACAGCACGGGGATCTGTGGAGGCCCGGCAACGTGCATCGGCGCGTACGACAGCAGCATTTTGGGCGGCCTCCAACACGTCATCGCTCACCGGAGCGGGGTCGCCGCGGTGAACCTGAGTCTTGGACACCTGGACACGACCCTCACGACCCCTGCAGCCTGTGACGCAGGTTCGCCGGAGATCAAGCTCGCCATCGACCAGCTCCGCGCCTTGAACATTGCAACCGTCGTGGCTACTGGCAACGATGCCAATTCGAGCGTGATGGCAACGCCTGCGTGTATCTCCAGTGCGGTCAGTGTCGGCGCGGTCGGCAACGGCACAACCTTCTCGCCCGCGAGCAGCGTGGCGTCCTATTCGAACTCTGGGTCGAACCTGACGCTGCTGGCGCCTGGTGGGGTATCGGGGGTGGGTCGTGCCATCACATCGTCCGTGCCGCTCGACTCCAACAGCGATGGCGCCATCGACGGCCATGGCTATGTGGAAACCGAAGGGACCTCGATGGCTACGCCGCACGTCACCGGCGCATTCGCTGTCATGCGCCAGCGGTTCCCCGGTGCCACGGTCAAAGACATCGTGACCCAGCTTCGCGGTACCGGGATCCCGGTCACCGACACGCGCAACGGCGTCACGACCCCGCGAATCCACATCTGGAACGCAATGCAGGCAGGCGCCCCTGCCCCACCGACCAGTGTGCACGCAGTCGCTGCCGATGGCTCGGCCACGCTTTCGTGGACCCCGGGCAACAATGGCGGCGGCCACATCTCGGAGTTCGCCGTCACCACATCACCGGGCGGGGCAACCACGACGGTCCCCGGAACCGCCACCACCGCTTCCATCACCGGCCTCAAGAACGGCACGCGTTATTCCTTCACCGCCACGGCACGAAATGTCGCCGGAACCAGCGCCGCATCGTCAGCATCGAACGCCGTCACCGCTACCGCCAACCCCGACGGCTACTGGATCGTCAACGACATCGGACACGTCTTCAACTTCGGGACGGCGAAACCCTTCCCGAATTCCCTGGGCATTCCGATCACGAATCCGATCGTGGGCGCTGCTGCAAATCCGTCCGGCGGTGGCCTGTGGGTCGTCGCCCGTGACGGCGGCGTGTTTTCGTATGGCGACGCAACCTTCTACGGCTCGACCGGCGCCATGAAACTCAACCAGCCGATCGTCGGCATGGCCACCACACCGACCGGCGCCGGCTACTGGCTCGTCGCGTCCGACGGCGGCATCTTCGCCTACGGCGACGCAACCTTCTACGGCTCGACCGGCGCCATGAAACTCAACCAGCCGATCGTCGGCATGGCCACGACACCGACCGGCGCCGGCTACTGGCTCGTCGCGTCCGACGGCGGCATCTTCGCCTACGGCGACGCAACCTTCTACGGCTCCACCGGCGCCATCAAACTCAACCAGCCGATCGTCGGCATGGCCACGACACCGACCGGCGCCGGCTACTGGCTCGTCGCGTCCGACGGCGGCATCTTCGCCTACGGCGACGCAACCTTCTACGGCTCGACCGGCGCCATCAAACTCAACGCGCCGATCACCGCAATCTCCGCGACGGCCTCCGGGGCGGGATATTCGTTCGTCGCGCGTGATGGCGGCTACTTCCCGTACGGCGATGCCACCTTCCATCGGATCAGCCACGGGCAAGTCGCTCTGGAGCATCGTCGCTATCGCCCGATAGCCGCGTGGTCCCGGTGACACCAACCTGGGCACCACCAACCCTGCGAACCGATCGTGCTTCGTGCCCCTCTGGAGCAGGTGGCGCGTACCAGTTCGCAGGGTCTACCAGTTCGCAGGGTCTGGGGTGACTAGCTCGCAGATGCCGTAGCGGCAGCGCACTTGTCCGCGAACTTCTTGAGCTGTGAGGCGTGACGCTCCTTGCGCTGCTGAAGGCGCTTGATCTGGCCGTCGATGCGCTTGACCATCTTCTCCGAGGATCCGGCTTTGAGGTCCTCGAGGATCTTGATTCGGCCATCGATGTTCTTCAGGAGGTCTGCGTTGGCCCTCTCGAAATCCTTCAGGCGCTTGCACGCCTTCTCCTTCGCCTTGACGAGCCGGTCACGGGCTTCGGCGCCGACCTGACGCTCCTTTGCGGTGACCGCCGGCCGCGACGGCTTCGTTCCGGGCTCCGACGCGGCGTAGGCGGCGCTCGTACCAAGTCCGGTGGAAAGAACCCCGACAGCGATGCCGGTCGCCAGTGTCTGCTTGAGCTTCATGGGTACTCCTCGGGCAGTGGGTGCGGTTGTTCGTTCAGGATCCTGGGGTTTGTCCAGGAGTCCGACATCACTATCGGGCGGGTTTGTAAAGCAGAGGTGATGGCGGCGCGAGCCTTCAGCCAGGACTTATCCACATGAGCCCAGAGGGCCCTCGACGCGATGGGAAACACGAGCGCCGAGAGCGCTTGGCCTGCCCGGTACGCTGCGAAACATGGCTGACGAACGGCTCTACTTCAGACAACTGCTGGCCGGGCGGGACTTCGCCCGAACCGACCCGATTGCCCGCCAGATGGTCAACTTCGTGTATCTCATCGGCGATCGAGAATCCGGCGAAGCCGTCATCGTCGACCCCGCGTACGGCGTGGGCGAACTCGTCGAGATCCTTGCAGCCGATGGCCTGCGCGTGACCGGCGCGCTCGTGACGCACTGGCACCCGGACCACGTCGGCGGCAACCTCATGGGTCACAACGTCGAAGGCCTTCGCGAGCTCCTCACCATCGCGGATGTGGAGCCAAGGGTCCACGTCCAGCAAGCCGAGGCACAGATGGTCATGGAGTGGACGGGCATCTCGGCCACCGATCTCGTCGAGCATTCGAGCGGCGACACGGTCGAGGTCGGCGAAGTACGGATCCAGTTGATCCACACCCCAGGCCACACTCCCGGCAGCCAATGCTTCTTCGTCGACAACCGTCTCGTCGCAGGTGACACGCTGTTCCTCGAAGGCTGTGGTCGTACCGACCTACCCGGCGGTGACCCGGTAGCGCTCTACGAGAGCCTCACTCAGAAGCTGGCTCGGATCCCCGATACGGCGACCTTGTTCCCAGGTCACCTCTACTCCCCCGAGCCGTCGGCGTCGATGGCGGAAACCCGTCGATACAACTACGTGTTCCGACCCAAGTCACTTGACCAGTGGCTCGCCATGTTCGGCGGTTGACGCCCCACCACGCGCACTCACGCTTCTTCCTCAAGGAGCACGCCGACGGCGGCGATCGTGGTGGTCGGTTCCGCTTCGACGACGTACGAATGCAGGTGTCGTTTCCACCGGAACATCATCAGCGAGAATGCGAAACACAACACCCCTGCACTCGTGAAGACCGTTGTCGGACCGAATCGCGCAACGATCGGCCCACCAACGATCGAGGTGAGCGGCACGACGCCGACCGTACCCATCGACAGGATGCTCATCACGCGGCCGCGCAACGCCTCCGGTACTTCGTGTTGTACCAGATTGATCGCAAGCGCCATGTTGGCGTAATGGAACGCGCCAATCATCACCAACACGGCCATGGCTCCAGCGAAGTGTTCCATTCGCCCAAGGAAAACCAGCGCCAATGAGAACGCCAACGCCGTCGTCGTAAACGTCGAGGCGGGATTGCGTCGACCGATTCCTGCCGACATGAGCACGCCGGTTGCTGCGCCGGCACCAAGCGCAGCTTGAATCCAACTGAAGTAATCCTGCCCTGTCGAGGTGCTGCCACCGGCGAGGACTTTGGTGGCGTACACGACGGCGAACGGTTGGTAGACCAGTCCAACCAACATCAGAAAGGCATTCACACCGATGGGAACGGCCACTGCAGGCGTTTGCGCAACGTAGCGAAGCGATTCGACGAGTGCTTTGAGGTTGCCCTGGTGCTGAGCTTTTCGGCTGCGCAGGAAGCGTGACGGTCGTCCAGGCGACCAGCACGAACACGAACGTCACGGCATTGAGCCAGAACACCCACGACAGACCAAGCGTCGAGATGATCACTGCGCCAAGTAACGGACCGAAAACGCGCGTGAACGCGTTCGTAGCCGTCGTCAACGAAATCGCGCTCGACAACGCTGAAGGTGGCACGACCGCGGGCGCGAGCGCCTGTGACACCGGAACCGAAATCATGAACGCGCAACCGAGGAGGAACGAAAGGGCCGCAATCGATGCGATCGTTGCGGTGTCGGTGGCAACGATTGCCCCGAATGCGATCGCGCCGATGGCCTGGGCCGACTGTGTGGCGAGCAGCAAGGTTCGCCGTTCGAAACGGTCGGCCATCACGCCGCCCCACAGACTGAAGAGCAGGTGAGGCGAATACGACGCGAAGTAGACCAGGCCGACCGAGCTCGCCGATCCGGTCAGCTCGTATGCAAGCGCGGCACGTCCGAAGATTTGCATCCAGTCGCCGAGTTGCGAAACGAACCCAGCGCCAAACACGATCCGGAACTCAGCGTGTCGGAATGCTTCTAACAAGGGCCACCGACGCATGGAAGGCAACCTAGCCAAGCTGACTAGGGTTTCGGGCATGTCCAACAACACATATGCGGGAATTGACCCGTTCGCCGAAACAGAAGATCAGCAAGCATTGCGGGCCCTTGCCCGTGAGGTCGCACAGCGCGATCTGCTCCCCAACGCCCGCCAGGGCGACGAGACCGAAACGTTCCCGCAAGCGTCGTGGGACGCGATCAAGAAGGCCGACCTGTTCGGCATCACGATCGGCGAAGAGTACGGCGGGATGGGGCTCGGCGACATCGAATCCTCCATCGTGCTCGAGGAACTCGGGCGAGCGGACGTCTCGAGCGCGATCCTCGCCCAATTGATCTACAACGGTCCTCCACGGGCGATCGAACACCTCGGCTCCGAGGAGATGAAGCGCAAGTGGCTCCCGATGGCTGCCTCAGGTGATGCCCTGTTCTCGATCGGCATCAGCGAGAGCGAAGCCGGTTCGGCGGTCAACCACATGCGTGCACGCCTCACACCAGACGGCGACGGATATCGCCTCAACGCGTACAAGAACTACGTCACGGGCGGACACAAGGCCCGGGTATGCCTGGTGTGGTGCCGCTTTCCGGACAGCGTGGGCACCAAGGGCATCGGCGCGGTGGTCGTGGATTTGGAATCACCCGGCGTCACCGTGGCCGGCACACACGTGAAGATGGGCCTTCGCGCGACCAGCGAAGCCGAGTTGGCGTTCGACGACGTCTACATCGCGCCGTCCGACGTGTTGGTCTTCGGTGACCCGTCGAGCTCGGAATCCTTCAAGACGCTCATCGCGCACATCAACCACGAACGCTGCGGCAATGCTGCGATGTGCATCGGAGCGGCTCAGGGTTCACTCGAATTCGCTGTGCGCTATGTCAATGAGCGCGTCGTGGGCGGGACACCGCTGGCGGCGCATCAAGGCCTGCAATGGAAACTCGCAGATATGGCGATTCGACTCGAAGGCGCTCGGTTGCTCCTTGGGCGCGCCGTGCGACTGGCAGGTCCGCACGGTACGCCGCCGGCGCTCGAGACGGCGCTCGCCAAGGCCGCAGCGAACGAAGCCGCAAAGTTCGTCTGTGACGAGGCGATCCAGTTGCTCGGCGGCTACGGATTCTCCCGCGAGTACCCCGTGGAGCGGGCCTACCGCGACATCCGCGGCCTCTGCATCGGTGCGGGCACGATCGAGATCCAGAAGAACTTCATCGGATCCCAGATCGCGCGTGGCGCCACCACCACCAGCGCAGCCTGGCGCAACCTGCTCGTCGGATGACGATCGCTGCCACCTACGTTTCATCCCTTGCTGGCGAGTACGGGGCCGCTGGGGGTCCGTGGGATCTGCCCGTCGATGATCTCCTCGCCGGGGTCGGCTCATCGGGCGTCGACGATTCCGGCTCACTCGACGCCGTCGCACTCGATGCGCGGGTGGCAGCGTTGGCCGGCGGCTTGGTCGCCTCGGGCATCGGTGTCGGCGATGCCGTGGTCTGGCAGCTTCCCAACTCGATCGACGCCTTGGCGCTGCAACGCGCATGCTGGCGTGTTGGTGCGATTGCCGCGCCTGTGCACCACCTCGCCGGCGCCGCCGACATCGCACACGTACGGTCGGTGCTGAACCCAGCTCTCGACCTGATCGGCGCCACGGAATTGCCGACGGGTCCGTCGGTCGCGATGGGCACATGTGCCGCCGACCCAGCGGCGATCGCCGCGGTGCTGTTCACCGCGGGCTCGACCGGCGTACCCAAGGCAGTGCTGCACACGCGTCGGTCACTGGCCTATAAGGCTCACTCCATGGTCGGTGTGCATGAACTGACCGACCATGACGTCGTCCTGATGCCTGCGCCGTTGGCGCACGTGTCGGGCATGCTCAACGGCGTGTTGGTTCCGGGAGCCGCACGGATGCGCACGGTGCTCATGGCCCGCTGGGATCCCGAAGATGCGCTCGCGCTCATCGAAGAGCATCAGGTCAGTTTCATGGTCGGACCACCGACGTTCTTTCTCAAGTTGATGGACGCGCCCGGCTTCGACCGCGACCGCGTACGGTCGTTGCGTTTGATCTCCAGCGGTGGCGCCGGCGTGACGCCCACGTTCATCGAACGTGCAACCACAACGATGGGCGCGCTCGTGAAACGCAGCTACGGCTCGACCGAAGCGCCCACCGTCGCGACAAGCCTGGCGACCGACACACCGCAGCGCGCCTCGCACACTGACGGTCGCGCCCTCGGATCAGCCGAACTGCGACTCGATGCGAGCGGCGAGCTGCAGGTTCGTGGCCCAGAGCTGTTCGCCGGATATCTCGATGCCAGCGCAACAGCGGAGGTCATCACCGACGATGCCTGGTATCGCACGGGCGATCTCGCCACGATCGACGCCGACGGGTGGCTCACCATTGTCGGTCGGGTCAAGGACGTGATCATCCGCGGCGGCGAGAACATCTCCCCCGCCGAGATCGAAGCGGTGCTCGAAGCGCACCCGCTCGTGAGCCAGGCGGTCGCTGTCGGCTACCCCGACGACGTGTTGGGCGAACGGGTCTGTGCATTCGTCGTGGCGAATGGCCCGTTCGATCTCGAAACGTCACGCAGCTGGTTCAGCAAACGCGGCATCGCGAAATTCAAGACCCCCGAGCGCATTGTCTGCCTCGACACGTTGCCACTACTGCCCGCCGGCAAGCCCGATCGCGCCGCGCTGCGAGCACTGGCCGCACACCCTGCGAAGTAAGAGCCGCCCCCAAATACTGACCTCGGGTCGGCGGGCGGCGCTAGCGCGCGTCGACAGCGGCGATCGCCCACGCACGATTCGTCGCCGGATCGTGCACCGCTATCCGCAGCGACCAACCCGTCACGGGCTCGTTTGCATCCCAGTGATACCACGACAACCGATCGAGGACCTCGCCCATCTCCTCGACTGGTAACGGCCACACGTCGTCCAAACCTCCGAGTGCACCGACGGCCAGCCAGGCATCCAAGCGACCCGTAGCAGCGCCACGACGTCGTCCGAAGGCGCCGCCGCTCGCGGCGGTCCAGGCCATGTGCGCGACAGCGTCAGCACCGTGGCAGCGCGCAACACGCGCGATCACGCACGCCGAGCGCCGAGATCGCATCGAATGCACTGCCTGCCACGGCGACTGCCTCGGCGCGGCCGTCGGATCCGGCCGACCATGCCTGCGCAAGGTCCAGCAGGCCACGCCGCGCACGTTCGGCACTGTGGTCCCCCACAAGCGAGATGTCCGACGAAACCTTGCGTAATGCAACGGGGTCGAGACGAGGAATGGGAGCTGCAGGAAAGTCCGCCCCATCGGATCGGTACGTGGCGAGCGCGTACTGCGGCTCCCATGGCGCCAAGCGCAACGGCAACTCGAGCACATCGGGAACGAGCACGACACCGGAGAGATCCTCACCACGCACGACACGCTCATGCGCAGTCAACGCCCCAACAGCACCTCTCGGGATATGTGGGGCCAACGACTTCCATGTGTGGGTCGACGCCGCGACCTCCGAGATCGGCCCGAGCGCGAACGCACCGCTGCCTTCGACGAGCACCCGCGCAGCGATTTCCGGCGTTGCTTCCAATGCCAAGCGGTACTCCGCGAAGTGCGCTGCAGGCCAGAGCTGTTTGCCACGCTCCAGCGCTCGCATGCACAGGTCACGCATCACCAGGAGGTCGTCCCATTGACGGTTTGAGCACAACGCTTCGACCAGTCGAGTCAGCTCGTCGAGATCACCGCGCTCGACGGCCTCCGCGATCATGGCAAGGCGCTACACGACGCTTTCGCCGACCAGGACGCGGGACCGCAGCAGCTCTGCCAGTCGAATCCGATGCACCACAGCATCGCCGAAGCTCATCTGGTCGAGCTGTGCACGCTTCAAGAAGAAATGCAGGTCATGCTCCCAGGTGAAGCCGATGCCCCCGTGCACCTGCAGTGCAGAGCCCATGACGCGCTTGGAGGCGTCCGAACACCAGATCTTCGCGGTAGAGGCCGCGACCGAAGCGTCCGGCGCGTCGGCACCGACGCTCCAGGCCGCCCAGTACGTGGTGGAACGCATGCCCTCGACGTCGACGAGCATGTCGGCGCACCGGTGCTTGACCGCCTGAAACGAACCGATCGGACGATCGAACTGGACACGGTCCTTCGCGTATTCGACGGCCATGTCCAACGCACGGCTGGCGCCGCCGAGCATGTCGGCGCACGCGAGCACCGCTCCTCGATCGACGAGCGCCTCCACGGCGTCGGATCCACCGAGGTGGGTCGCGGTCACACCATCGAGAACCAGCCAACCCAATTCGCGGGTGCGGTCCATCATCGCTTCACGCTCGGGACGACCTGCCGCATCGACCTCGACTGCGAAGAGGCCCAGCGCCCCGCCGCCGTCCTCACCTCCGTCGCCTTCGATCATGGCGACCACCACCGCACAATCAGCCGACGGGGCGAACAACACCGGATCAGGTCGACCGTGGAGCGTCCAGGACTCGCCGGTCCGTCGCGCCGTCACCGCTGCCCGGTCACGGCTCCAGGCCACACACCCCAACGCCTCGCCGGCAAGCAGGCGACTTGTCCACGTTGACTCCCCCGCACGCGCCAGCGCCCCGAGAGCAAGCACCGTCGGACCGAACGGCACGGGTGCACTGTGGCGACCGATCTCCTCGAGCAACACGACGAGTTCCACCATGCCGAGCCCGATGCCACCATCAGCCTCGGCAACGTCAACGCCCAACCAGCCCTGTTCGACCATCGCGGACCACAACGCCGGGTCCGTGCCACCGTTGCGCTCGAACGAAGCGCGAACAGCCTCCGGCGAAGCCAACGCTGACAAGAGGTCCCGGGCCCCGTCGCGCAAGGCCAATTGGTCGTCAGAGAGGTCGAAATCCATGGGCGGATCGTAACGGCCGGTCCTGCTACGGGGTGGACTCGGCGCCGTGACTAGATTTGCGCCTGCCGACGTAGTCGAAGGAGCCCTGAGATGTCTGAGACGCCCGCAGTACTTCGCTACGGCGACAAGGAGATCGAGCTCCCCGTGGTTCGCGGGACGGAGAACGAGATCGGGCTCGACATCTCCAAGCTCCGCGCACAGACGGGAGCGGTCACACTCGACGGTGGCTTCGTCAACACCGCGTCGACCGAATCTGCCATCACGTTCATCGACGGCGACGCTGGGATCCTGCGTTACCGCGGAATCCCGATCGAGGAGATGGCCGAGCACGGTTCATTTCTGGAGACCTCCTACCTGTTGATCTGGGGTGAGCTCCCGACCGCCGCACAACTCGAGGTGTTTCGCTTCGCAGTGCGCAAGCACACCCTTCTCCACGAGGACGCGAAGCGCTTCTTCGATGCCTTTCCTCAGAACGCGCACCCGATGGCAACCCTCTCCTCGGTGGTCAGCGCGCTCTCGACCTTCTACCAGGACTCCAACGACCCCAAGGACCCCGCACAGGTCCATCAGACGATCATCAGGCTGATGGCGAAACTCCCGACAATCGCGGCGTATTCATACAAGAAGTCAATCGGTCAACCCTTCATGTACCCGAACAACAAGCTCGACCTCATCGAGAACTTTCTCATGATGATGTTCGCGGTCCCCTCTGAGGAGTTCCACGCCAAGCCTGAAGTGGTGCACGCGCTCAAACTGCTCCTGATCCTGCACGCAGATCACGAGCAGAACTGCTCGACATCGACCGTCCGCATGGTGGGATCGAGCGAAGCGAACCTGTTCGCGTCCATCGCCGCGGGTATCAATGCGCTGTGGGGCCCGTTGCACGGCGGCGCCAACCAAGCCGTGGTCGAAATGCTGGAGAAGATTCGCGATGACGGTGGGGATCTCGGTAAGTACGTGAACCGAGCCAAGGACCCAAAGATCCGTTCCGCCTCTCGGGATTCGGTCATCGCGTGTACAAGAACTACGACCCACGCGCACGCATCATCAAGAAGGCAGCCGATGATGTGTTCGGCAAGCTCGAAAAGCACGATCCTCTCCTCGACCTCGCCAAAAACCTCGAGGAGATCGCGCTCAACGACGACTACTTCATCGAGCGAAAGCTGTACCCGAACGTCGACTTCTACTCGGGCCTCATCTATCGAGCGATGGGCTTTCCCACCAACATGTTCCCGGTCCTGTTCGCGATCGGTCGCCTCCCCGGCTGGATTGCGCACTGGAAGGAAATGACCGAAAGTCCCGGAACCAAGATTGGCCGGCCGCGGCAGATCTACACCGGACCCGTCAAGAACGAGTACGTGATGATCGACCAGCGCGGCTGACCGGCACCTCAGGGATCCGCGCTCGCAATGAATCTCACGCCGACCGATGACGAGGCGACCTTCCGCGCCGAAGTCTGTGCATGGCTCGTCGAACATCTTCCGTGGGAGTACGGCAAAGGTCTACCGCCGCGTTTCGAGACCCTCGACGAGGAAGTGCGCTTCGGTCGCGAATGGCAGGCGCAACTCGCGGGCGGTCGCTGGGTTGGCGTCGGTTGGCCCGAAGCATTCGGCGGACGCGGCGCTGGTCCGATCGAGCACTACATCGTCACCGAAGAGCTCGCACGCGCCCGCGCCCCAGAACTCGTCGGACGGATCGGCGTCAACCTGGTTGGTCCTACGCTGCTGGCGCACGGAACTGATGAACAAAAGGCGCGATGGCTGCCGAACATTCTCTCGGCAGCGGAACTCTGGTGCCAGCTGTTCAGCGAGCCGGGCGCCGGAAGCGACCTGGCCGCACTCGGGACCCGCGCCACGAAGTGTGATGGCGGGTGGCGCTTGAACGGCCAGAAGGTCTGGACGAGCTACGCGCAGTTCGCCGATTGGGGTTGGTGCCTCGCCCGGACCGATCCCGATGTGCCCAAACAACGCGGAATTTCGGCATTCGTCGTTGACATGCACAGTCCAGGCGTCGAGGTCCGTCCCCTTCGCCAGATCACCGACGAGACCGAGTTCAATGAGGTGTTCTTCGACGACGTCTTCATCCCCTTCGAACAACTCGTAGGCCCGGAGCACGAGGGATGGCGGATCGCCAACTCGACGCTGACCCACGAACGTGGCGTCAACCCACGCCAACTTGTCATCCACTCGCAGCTCCTCGACGAGCTCTGGCGACTCGCCTCGCAGAACGGCGCACTCGATGACGATCGCCTCGCTCAGCGTCTCGCTCAGGCGTTTGTCGAAGTTCGCATCTTCCAGCTCCACAATTGGCGTTCAATCTCACGTACGGCAAAGGGCCTCGACCCTGGTCCACAAGGCAGCATCAACAAGCTCTGGTGGAGTGAGATGAGTAAGCGCCTGCATGACACTGCGATGGCCGTCCTCGGTCCGTCGGCCCCGCTCTGGCGTGGCGCCGAGGGAAACCCGGGAAGCGGCGAATGGCAGCGGTCTTGGCTGTACTACCAGGCATCGTCGATCTGGGCCGGAACCAATGAGATCCAGCGCAATGTCATCGGCGAGCGAACGCTCGGCCTTCCCCGCGAGGCGCGCGCAACACGCTCATGATCAACCTCGGTTTGCGGCGGCGTTCGGGGGATTCCTCACTCGGTTTCTTTGCTCGTTGGATGCCCAGAACATGGGTGATGGTCATTGCATGCGCCGTGATGTTCGCCCCGATCGCGATGGTCGCACTGGACGGAGCTCGAGCGGATCGCAACCCATTTCGGGAGGGTCGCCGTTACCGAGGTGACTTCCCCGACCCGTTCGTGCGCTACATCAGCGGCGTCTACTACGCCTATGGAACGACAACCGCCGGCGTGAACATTCCGGTGATGCGCTCGACCGACATGCGCGCCTGGTACGCCGTCGGTGATGCGCTCCCCACCACCGCGAAATGGTCAGGGCCTCTCTACACATGGGCGCCTGAGATGATCCCACTCGGTGGGAGGTACGTGCTCTTCTACACGACCCCATCGGTGGCACTCGGTCGTCAGTGCATCTCGTGGGCCACGAGCAACAGCCCGACGGGGCCATTCGTGGACACGACCTCGGAACCGTTGATCTGCCCAACGCAATTCGGAGGGGCGATCGACCCGTCACCATTCGTCGACACCGACGGTCAGGTCTCATTGCTCTACAAGTCCGAACCCGCGTACCCCGGTGACCAAGCACGGATCTGGCACCAGCGCCTCACTGACGACGGGACGAAACTTGTCGGAACCCCTGTGGAGCTGCTCGCGTCGGGAGCGAACTACGAGAACCGCAACATCGAGGCACCGTCCATGCGGATCATCGACGGCAATTACGTCCTCGCATATTCGGGTAGCCACTGGGATTCCGCCACCTACAACACGGGCCTGGCGCTGTGCGCTTCGGCAATGGGACCCTGCCTGCGCACCAACACCAAGCCATTTCTCGAGTCCATCGACTTCATCAAAGGCCCCGGCGGCGGATCGTTCTTCGAGGACGCGCGAGGCAAACTGCAGTTCGCGTATCACTACTGGAACCAGGGCAACCTCGGATATCCCGACGGCGCTCGAAGACTCCGCATCACCGAAATCGCCATCGGTCGCCTTGGTCTCGCCCTCGGTAGGACCCACAGCGATCTCGCCCCGGTGTCATGGGCGTGGGCAATCAACCCGACACCGAAAGGCAACGGCTATCGAGTCGTTGCCTCCACCGGCGCGGTCCATACTGGCGGCGATGCCGGCTTCGAAGGGTCCGGCGGTGGAATCAGCTTCACCCAACCAGTTGTCGGGATTGCCACTACCCCATCGGGCAACGGCTACTGGCTCGCAGCGCGCGACGGCGGCGTCTTCGCATTCGGCGACGCACAATTCCACGGATCGACCGCGGAGCAAACCCTCAAAGAGCCCGTCGTCGGCATCGCCGCTACCCCATCGGGCAACGGCTACTGGCTCGCAGCGCGCGACGGCGGCGTCTTCGCATTCGGCGACGCACAATTCCACGGATCGACCGCGCAGCAAACCCTCAAAGAGCCCGTCGTCGGCATCGCCGCTACCCCATCGGGCAACGGCTACTGGCTCCTGACGTCCGGTGGAAGCGTCTTGGCGTTCGGTGATGCCACGCTGCATGGCTCCACCCAAAGCGTCCACCTCAACGAACCGATGGTCGCGATCGCCCCGACATCCACAGGCAATGGTTACTGGCTCGCAGCTCGCGACGGCGGCGTTTTCGCATTCGGCGATGCGAAGTTTCTCGGGTCCGCTACGGGAGCGACTGGCGGAGTCCCCATCTCGAGCATTGCCCGGCACCCATCGAACACCGGCTACTGGCTCCTCTTGCTCAATGGCGAAGTTCTCGGGTTCAACCTCCCCGTGTACACGAACATTCTCGAGTAGCACCGGTGCTTCGAATTGCCGACAGGTGCAAGGCCAAGGCGAGCACGCGAATTTCAAGCAAGACCGCGACAGCCAGGACCGTCGCGACCACCATGTTGTTGGCGACAGCGCTGATCACCATCGGCGTTCCTCTGGTCACCCATTCTGCGACCGCCGCGAATCCTGATCCGCTCACCCCCGGTCGGCGATACCGTGGCGACTTTCCCGATCCGTTCGTCCGGTATGTCGGCGGCGTGTACTACGCCTATGGCACGTCGACGGGAGGGTTTCACCTTCCCGTCCTGCGATCAACCGACCTGCGTGCCTGGTATGTGGTGGGCGACGCGTTGCCCCAAACAGCCCAATGGTCACTGCCGCGGGACACATGGGCGCCAGAAATGATCCCAGCTCGGCGGACAGGTACGTGCTCTTCTACACAACCCCATCTGCCGAGCTCCAACGCCAGTGCATTTCGTACGCCGTTTCCGTAATCTGCGACCGGACCGTTCGTCGACTCGAGCTCGGGGCCGTTGATCTGCCCTCCCGACCACGGCGGCGCGATCGATCCGTCGCCCTTCGTCGACCGAAACGGTGACGTTTCCCTGCTCTACAAGACCGAACCTGGCAGCGCCGGCGGCAAGACCCGAATCTGGAACCAACCACTGTCACCAGACGGAACACAGCTCCTCGGCGCCCCTGCCGAACTTCTGGTGTCCGGCGCATCGTATGAACGCACCAACATCGAGGCGCCGTCGATGCGCATCATCAACGGCCTCTATGTTCTCGCGTACTCGTCGAGTTCCTGGCAGAGCGCGCGGTACAACACGTCATTGGCGCTGTGTGCGTCGGCTTTGGGTCCGTGCGTGCGACTGCCCACAAATCCGTTCCTGTCGTCGATCGACTCCATCCAGGGTCCCGGAGGTGGCGGCTTCGTCGAGGACGCGAACGGAACACTGCACCTGACATATCACCACTGGACCAAACCCCACGTCGGCTACCCCGACGGCGCTCGGCGGATGCGGATCACAGAGGTGCAGGTTGGACCAACGGGTCTGGCGCTCGGGCCGACGGAAAGCGATCTGCCGCCCGTTTCATGGGCATGGAGCATCGCCTCGAGTCCAAGCGGCGGCGGTTACGCGATCGCTGCATCGACGGGCGCGGTGTACACGGGAGGCGATGCCCGCTTCGAGGGCTCCGCTGGTGGCATCGGGTTAACCCAGCCGATCGTCGGAATGGCGACCACTCCATCAGGCAAGGGCTACTGGCTCGTCGCACGCGACGGCGGCATCTTCACCTACGGCGACGCCCAGTACCTCGGCTCGATGGGCGCGACACCGCTCAACCAACCGATCGTCGGAATGGCAGCCACTCCATCGGGCAAGGGGTACTGGCTCGTCGCACGCGACGGCGGCATCTTCACCTTCGGCGACGCCCCTTACCTCGGCTCCACGGGCGTCCACCAAGCTCAACCAACCGATCGTGGGCATGGCCGCCACCCAACAGGTCTCGGCTACTGGCTCGTCGCACGCGACGGCGGCATCTTCACCTTCGGCGACGCCACCTTCCACGGCTCCACAGGGTCCACCAAGCTCAACGAACCAATTGTGGGCATCGCCGCCACCACAACAGGTCTCGGCTACTGGCTCGTCGCACGCGACGGCGGCGTCTTCACCTTCGGCGATGCCACGTTTGCCGGCTCGGCGGTCGGTACGACCAAGGGGATGCCCGCTTCGGCAATTGCAGCGAACAAGTCGGGCACCGGCTACTGGATCCTGACGCTCGACGCCGAGGTCCACGGATTCGAAGCTCCCGTCTACACCAACACGTCCCAATAACCGCCCCCGATCCCAGCTACCACGAGCGGCGGGCTTCCTGGCCTCGCCAGACCAGCGGGTAGATTCCTCGCCATGCAGTCGTTCGAACCTGGATCGTTCAGCACGATTCGCTACACCACCGAGGGTTCCAGTCGCAACGGTCACGCTGGCGCGCCCCGACGCGGCAAACGCACAGAATTCCACGATGATCGACGAGCTCGACACGGCGTTCCGCATTGCCGATGAGGACGACAACGTCCGTGTGGTGATCGTCGCAGGTGAGGGTCGACACTTCTCGGCTGGTCACGATCTCAAGGAGATCCTCTCCGGCGAGGAAGCCTGGTCTGCCATGCGCGCGACCCCCGAAGGGAAGCTTCGCCACGAGCAGGTCATGTATTGGGACAAGCTCGTGGCAATTCGCGATTTCCGCAAGCCGACGATCGCAGCGGTTCAGGGAGCGTGTTCGGCAGCAGGGATGATGTTGGCGTGCATGTGTGATCTCATCGTCGCTGCAGACGATGCG
This sequence comes from uncultured Acidimicrobiia bacterium, assembly GCA_963785035.1. Classification (GTDB taxonomy): domain Bacteria; phylum Actinomycetota; class Acidimicrobiia; order IMCC26256; family CAWATG01; genus CAWATG01. The sequence continues at coordinate 276,870 of CAWATG010000011.1, read as the reverse complement.
CGGTTCTCCAACCCGGTGGCCCGGATGTCGGGCGTGGGCGTGGAACTCCTCGTCGAGCCCTGGGAGCTTGGGCCGCGCAAGGCAAAGGAGTTTCTCCTCTGCGCTGAGACGATCGGCGCTGTTGAAGCGGAGCGTCTCGGGCTCGTCAACAAGGTCGTCCCCCGTGAGGAACTTGCCGGTGCCGCCGCGGAGATGGCCGGAAAGGTCGCGCTCGTCCCACCAGCGACCGCGCAGGCCATCAAGGACTCGGTCAACCACATGCTGGATTCCCAAGGCCAACGTGAGTCCTGGAAATACCATTTCATGATCCACCAGTTTGTGAGCAATACGCCGACAGCAACGAGCCGGCTCGTTGCCCGAAAAGAAGGTGGCATGGACGCCGTCAAGGCCGAGCAACATCGCGGTGATGCGTGAGCAGAGCAACGAACGGCCCACTCGCCGGCCTGCGAGTACTCGACCTCGGAACACGCATCGCCGCACCATTTTGCGCAGGCCTGCTCGGCGAACACGGCGCAGACGTCATCAAGATCGAACAACCCGGCAGCGGCGATTTCATGCGCGAGATCGGACCGTTCGTTCCCGACGGAAACGGCGATGACTATTCGCTGTTCTGGGCAGTCGAAGGGCGCGGTCGGCGCAGCGTCACGATCGACCTGCGTAATCCCGAGGGACAGGCTCTGTTTCGACGCCTTGCAGCAACCGCCGACGTGGTGATCGAGAACTTCCGACCGGGAACGCTCGAACGGTGGAACATCGCGCCAGGACAGCTCGACCCGAAACTCGTCATCGTGCGCATTTCCAGCTTCGGACAGAGCGGACCGCAGTCGCGTCGTCCGGGACTCGACCGTGTCGGCATCGGTTATGGCGGATTGTTGCACCTGACGGGCTATCCCGACCGACCCCCCGTTCGAGTCGGTGTGACCATCTCGGACTATCTCACCGGTGTCTTTGCCGCGCAGGCCGCCATTGCCGCGCTCTACGGCCGTGATGCTCGCTCGACGAGCAGCGGCCGTGATACTCGAAGAGCGACCAACGCCGACGGCGAGAGAACGGGAGCTGTGATCGACGCGGCGCTGTATGGCTCGGTTCTGCGCATCCTGGAATGGACGCTCGCCGGTTACGACCGCCTCGGCGTTGTACGCGAACGTGAAGGCAATCGTCTTGCAAACTCGGCCCCGCTCGACAATTATCCCACCGCTGACAACAAGTTCGTCTGTATCGTCGCAGGTTCCGATGCCAACTTCACGAGGCTGTGTCGGGCAATGGAACGCGAGGATCTCCTTGCCGATCCCCGGTTCACCAAGCTTGCCGACCGAGCAGCGCACGGCGACATCATCAATGGCATCGTCGCCGACTGGACCACGAAGCTCCAAGCAGCAGATGTCGAGGCAGCATGCGTCGCGCATGACGTTCCCGTCGCCACGGCGTACTCGGCAATGGACATCTTCGCGGACCCGCACATGGAATCACGTGGCGACATCGTCACGGTCCACGACCCCGTCATCGGCGCGGTCCGTCAACAAGCGCCATTTCCACGCGTTGTCGGTGCGCAGCCGGTCATTCCGAGCGGAGCACCCCTTCTCGGCGAGCACACTGACGCTGTCTTGACCGAGTTGCTGCACCTCGGTACATCCGAGCTCGCTACCCTGCGCGACCACGGAGTCATCTGATGCACAGCCCCGCTACGAGACCGATCCAGCCAGGGCTCTTCGTCGAAACGGACACGGGCATCCACCTATTGGGCGGACTGTGCACCGAGTGTGAGCGTTCTCACTTCCCCGTGTTCGCGAGTTGTCCGTACTGCTCTGCGGAAGGTAGCGCGATCACCACAACCGAGTTGCCCCAGCGAGGCACGCTGTGGGGATGGACCAACGTGACCGCTCCCCCGCCGGGATATCTCGGCGAGGTCCCGTTCGGCTTCGGCGTGGTCGAGCTGCCCGTCGGATTACGCGTGATCACACGGATCACCGAATCGGATCCTCACAAGCTCGCCTTCGGCCAGGAGATGGAACTCGTCACCGTTGAGGTGACCGTGCCTGAGGAAGACGCCGCACCGACCGATACCGCGACCACGGTCGTGATGTTCGCCTTTGCGCCTGTTACGACGGTTGCCGAGCGATGAGCAACGGGTACGGCGTTGCGATCGCAGGCGTCGGTCTGTTTCCGTTCGGGCGCCACGCTGGTGTGACTGTCACCGAGATGGGCGCGACCGCTGTGCGGAGCGCGCTTTCCGAAGCAGGTCTGACCCGCGGGGGCTTTCAAGCGGCATTTTGCGGCACCGTCTACTCAGGCGTTGCCGCCGCGCACAAGGTGCTCAGCGCTCTTGGCATGACGGGCATGCCCATCATCGATGTCGAAGCAGGCTGCGCAAGTGGAGGCGCCGCCTTGGCGTTGGGAGCCGATGCCATCCGGTCGGGCCAATACGACACCGTCCTGGTCTTCGGCATGGAGAAGATGCCCAAGGGCGTCATCCGATCGTCCTTCTTCGACCCATGGCGCGAGCAGGCCGGGCTCTCCGCGACCCCTGCATACTTTGCGCTACGGGCGCAGCGCCTCATGCGCGAGACGGGATTGACCAAGGAGCACCTGGCCGCCGTCGTGGTGAAGAACCGCGCCAACGGCGCGAACAACCCCGATGCCATGTTCCGCGCCGAGACTTCGATCGACAAGGTCTTGACGTCGCGTGTGGTGTGTGAACCGCTGCACCTCCACATGATGTGCTCGCCGAACGAAGGGGCGGCCGCGGTGATCCTGCGGCGAGCGGACCACGTCCGCAGCCCCGGCAGGGACATCGTCACCGTCGAGGCTGCCGTGTTGCGTTCACACCTTCCGGGCGCTGTCCTCGGCGAAGCAACCCCGATGAGCGGCCTGACCGATGACACCATCGCAGCACCGACCACGCTCGCGGCCCGGGCAGCCTTTGAGCAGTCCGGCTTAGGACCCGCCGATCTCGACGTCGTGGAATGCCAGGACACCGACGCCGCCCGGGAGCTCCTGTCCTACGAGGAACTCGGCCTCTGCGCATCCGGTGAACAGCTGCAGTGGGTCGAATCCGGGCACACGTGGATGACCGGGCCGCTGCCGGTCAATCCCAGCGGCGGACTTCTGTCCAAGGGAGAGCCGCTCGGCGCCTCGGCGCTCGGCCAGATCGTCGAACTCACCCGGCAGTTGCGCGGCCAGGCCGGACCGCGTCAGGTCACCGACCCGCAGGTCGCACTGGGGCACACGGTCGGCCGGGGCGCCAATGCCGCTGTGGTAATCCTCAAGCGCTAACGTGCCCGAGGGCACCATGGATCACGATTTGTCTGGTTTGTCGGTTCGCCACACCAAAACAACCCGCAAAACAGAATATTTCGTACATTTCGGCGCTGCCTTGCATGGTTTTGGTGAAGGTCGTCGATTTCGAGCCGATACAGGCTAGGTGGGAACGCAAATGGCTAGGGAGAACGGCGCGGTCAGCGGGCAGGCTCACGCGGTCCAGACAACGCCGCCTCGTGAAATGGGTATCGTGATGGGTGAGTTCGTTGGCACCGGAGTCGCCGATGTCATCTCCGAGCCAGCGAATCATGCTCGCCCGCTCTTCGACCGATTGCTCGATCTGCCCCAGGTTCACCTGTTGAACCATGGCGCCAACCTCCGACCCCCCGCTCTCTTCCGCACGGTCAGTGGCATCAGCGGGAACCAGGAAATCGTTGAAGGCACAGCGAGCATCATGCTCGCATCCAACGACTACCTGGGCCTGCGGTATGACCCACGGGTGACCGAAGCCGCCATTGACGCCGTCCGCAAGTACGGCACGGGTGCGTCGGGGTCACGACTGGTGGCGGGCGCCTCTCCCATGGTCCACGAATTCGAAGACCAACTGGCCGACTGGCTTGGCCGTGAGGCAGTACTTCTGTTCACCACCGGCTATCAGGCGAACCTGGGAATCCTCGGCGCCCTGTTGGCACGACACGACATCGCGGTCTGCGATAAGGGTGTGCACGCGAGCCTGCTCGATGGTTGCCGCCTCGCCGGCGCACGCATCCGTCGCTTCAACCGCGACGAACCCAGCTCACTGACGCAAGCACTCAGAGCGACGGAGAACACTGCCTCGCGTGCGTGCGTCATCACCGATGCCATCTACAGCATGGACGGCGACACCCTTCCGATCGATGAGGTCACCCCGATCCTTCGAAACAGCGACGCCGTCTTCATCCTCGACGAGGCGCATTCGGTTGGCATCACCGGACCACGCGGTGCAGGCATCGCTGCAGGTGCGGCCGAACCCGAGCGCGTCGACCTGATCACCGGTGCGCTGTCCAAGGCAATGGCGAGTTGCGGCGGCTATGTTGCCGGACCCCGACACATCATCGACGCCCTGCGAGTCACAAGTCGTTCGCTGATGTTCAGCTCCGTCAGCGTGCCCGCAGCGGTCGGCGCGGGATTGGCCGCGATGCAGATCGCGCGCGATGAGCCGGAGCACCGGGAGAAGGCACTGGCACTGGCCAATCGCCTTCGTGCTGGCCTGCGATCATTGGACATTTCCACGGGCAAGTCCGATTCGCTCATTGTTCCTGCAATCATCGGCGAGGAGTACCTCGCGGGCGACGTTGCGAGCCTCCTCACCGCCAGGGGAATCTGTGCCGGTGTCGCAACGACACCGGTCGTGCCCGAAGGCAAGGCCGTGCTGCGTTTCAGCGTGACAGCGCTGCTGACCGAGGCAGATATCGACCGGACGCTCGAAACCACCGAAGCGGTCTTGCGCGAACTCGGCGCCCGGCCGTAGCCGCGCCGGCAACCGCTCTCGTCGCCGCTCAGCCTTCGATACGGGCTTCGTACTCGGCGATCGCCGCGTTGGCTTCACTGACCGCGATTCGTAACGCCTGCCGTGCGGTCTTCCTCCCATCGAGGACAAGCTTCATTGCCCCGATCATGGCGGTGCGGACCTCCGAACTCGGCCCGATCACCGAACCGGCGCGTGCCGACGATTCCTTTCCGGCGACGAGCTGGTCATATGCAACTCGGTAACCCGGCGAGGCGGCCCACGTACGCGCCAACACCGGACTCTTGAGAGCGGCCTTGCGGATCGCTACGTAACCCGACGCGGCACTCCACTGCGCCTGAATATCGGGGCGATTGCTGAACTTCACAAAACGCCATGCCGCTTCTTGCTCCGCGGGGGTCTGACCCTTACGGACCATATGCAGCGATCCGCCTCCGACCGTCACGCCACCGCTGCCAGTCGGACCCGGTAGCGGGCCAACGCCAAGTTCGAGCTCCTTGTCGGCGATGCCGCCACCTTCCAGCACGCTCTTGATGGTGCCGAGCGCAGATGAGGTGTCCATCGTCATCGACGCGTCTCCACTTGCGACGCCCAACAGGTTGTCGAACTGGTTCTTCTCCGAGGTACGAACCAACCCTTCGCGCTGGAGCGTCTCGAGGAACTTGAAGATCTTCAGACCAGTCGCATTGTTGATCAAGATTTTCGAAGCGCGACCTTTTCGTCCGTTGTTGTGGTCTGTGAACATCTCGGTTGGCCTGCGCGAACCAATGCTCGATGTACCAGCTGTCAATCTTGAGTTCAAGCGGGTACTTGATGCCCGATATCTTGAGTTTTCGTGCGGCGACGACCAAGGCATCGAGCGTCGCGGGCGGCTTGGAGGGATCCAGTCCGGCAGCCCTGAAGTCGTGCTGGTCGAAATACAGCAACGGTGTCGACGTGTTGAACGGCATCGGCCACAGCACGCCATCCACGGTGAAGTAGGAGCGAACGCGCGGCAGCGTGTCGGCCATCGAGTACTTGTCCGCTTTGACGCAACTCTGCGCCGGCAACATCGCACCGGTATCGATTGCCTTCTGGAGATCGACTTCCTGGAGCATGGCCACGCCCGGCAAGTCGCCGGTCTTGAGGCCACTGATGAACTTCTGCAGCGTGGCGTCGTAGCTCGGTTGCAGCTCCAACGAGACCTTGACGTCGCGTTGCGACGCGTTGAACCTCGTCGGCCACAGCAGCGAGCGCGACCTGATTGGCTTGCGGAAGGGAATGCCACAACGTCAGGGCAACCGGCTTCTTGTTTGCCTTGAGTTTCGCAATCGCCCCGAGCGGACAGACTGCCAGCTTGGGCGCGGCGCCTGCGGGCGCGGCGCTGACATGCATGCCCAGCGTGGTCAGCGCCATCGCTACGGTCACCAGAACCGAGCTGCGTCGCATCCGAGCACTCATCAACACACTCCTTCGTCCCACCTCGTCACCCCTTGACCGCGCCGGCGGTCAGGCCACGCACCAACTGTTTCTCGAACAACACCAACATGATCACCAACGGCACCAGCGCGATCACCAAACCGGCGAAGACCACGTTGAAGTCCTTCGGTGTGCTGTTGACAACCTCTGCCAAACCGACCTGCACCGTACGCCGCGACGGCTTCGTGATGAGGTAGGGCCAGGTGAACTGTTGCCACGCTCCAAGAAACGAGAACGTCGCCAAGGCTGCCACCGTCGGTCGAGCCAACGGAACCGCCACTCGCCACAAGTACCGCCAATGCCCGTATCCATCCATTGCAGCCGCCTCGCGGAGCTCCTGAGGCAACGACAAGAACGCTTGACGCAGCATGAACGCGCCGAACCCCGAAGCGGCAAACGGCACGATCAGCCCTGGGTAGCTGTTGTACCACTGCAGCGAGGTGATTGTTTGGGTGTTCGTGGCGATCGTCGCCTCGAATGGGATCATCGTCGCCGCCAGAAACAACACGAACACGAGGCCACGTCCCGGAAAGCGCAGGTAGGCGAATGCATACCCCGCCAGAATCGACGTCACTACCACCAGGACGACGATCCCGGCCGCGACGATCGCGCTGTTACGCAGGTAGATCCCGAGATTCGCACGGTTCCACGCGTCGCTGTAGGTACCCCATTCCGGGCTGGTGGGGAAGAACTTCGGCGGGCGTGCGCCGAGTGACGAGAACGGCAACAACGAACTCACGACCGCCAGGTACAACGGTGCGGCCAGTAGCACTGCGCATCCAACCGCCAGCGCATAGCGCCCAAGACGGCGACCGCGTCCCGATCGCGCACTCTGGCCGACCTGCGGAACTCTCGGTCTATCGCTCATATCGAACCCACCGCTCGGCAACGCGCAGTTGTAACAGGGTCAGCGAGAACGTCAGCACGAACAGCGCGACCGAGTAGATCCCAGCAAGGTTGAAATTGGCGGACTCACCACGCACCAGGTGCAGGATCAGCACCGGAATCGTGGTCGTGGTCTCGTACGGGTGCGGTCCGCCGCCCGTGAGGACTTCGATGACGCCGACGCTCTGCACCATCGCGATGATCGTCCCGAGTACCAACGCCGTGAAGATTGTCGGTGAGAGCATCGGAAGGGTCACCCTCCAGAACTGCGCTCGCCGACCGGCGCCGTCCACCTCGGCAGCTTCGTAGAGCTCATCGGGAACCGAGGCCAAACCGGCTGACATCAACACGAACGACAGCCCGAGATTCATCCAGATCAAGACGACAGCGACGGCCAACAACGCCCAATCGGGATTCCTCAGTGGCGAGACGGAAAAGTCTCCGAGCGCGATGATCCCTTCCTCCTTGTCGAGCAGCCATGGAATGAACCCGACGCGCGGATTGAACAGCTTGGAGAACAATGCGCCTGCGACGCCAGGACCGGCCACGATTGGGATCGCGTAGGCGAGGCGAAAAATCGGCACTCCTCGCAGTCGATCGCGCAAGAGAACGGCAAGCCCCAAACCGATCAGGATCGAGATCGGCACCGTGTAGATGGTCAGCAAGAGCGTCACGCGTAGCGCATGCGCGAAATCCTTCGGGCCAGTCGACTCGGCGCTGTAGAGCCAGACCGCGAGCGGCACGAACACCACGACCAAGCACCGCAGCGCAAACATCGCTTCGACCCGCACCCCGACGACGTTGCCCTGCCTCGCACGTGCACGCAGGCCTACACGTGTACCAACGGCGATGAGCGCAACGAGCACAGCGATGCCGGCCGCGCGGACCAGCGCACCGCGTGCTTCTACGAGTTGGAGCCGGTCTGTCCACTGGCTCCACCCCACCCAGCTGGACTCGCCTGTAAAGGGGTTGCTGCGCCGGAACCCCAGCCAGATATTGCGACCGAACGGATAGAAGACGAACGTGCCAAAGACCACCAACGCGGGAAGGACGAACGCGACGCCGGTGAGCGCCTCGCGAGTCGACGTTGCAGATACGCCGACGCGTCGCTTCACAACCTCACACCTGAAACCCGGTCGAACGTATGCCACGCCGCCTGCTCGACGCTCAGGACAACCGGCATACCGATGGTGACAGGCATCTCCGTCGACGACGTGCGCGCGATCATCGCTTGTCCATCTCGAAGCCGGCAATGCACATGGTTCTCGTAACCCAATGACTCGATCGCCTCGACCTGCGCAGGCAGACCGGGCGTACCCTCGGGCCGCAACGCAACGTGCTCGGGTCGCACGCCCGCAATCGTCGCAGGCACCACGCCCGCATCGGATGCAAGGACCACGCGCCCGTCGGCTGCGACGGTGGCATCGATCGTGTTCATCGGCGGGCTGCCGATAAAACGCGCGACCGTCACGTTTGCCGGCTCGTCGTAGACGGAGCGGGGCTTTCCGACCTGGAGCACCTTTCCTCCCACGATGACGGCGATTCGGTCCCCCATCGTCATCGCTTCGATCTGGTCGTGCGTGACATAGACCACCGTTGCCCGCAACCGATGGCGCAGCGCCGTGAGCTCGGCGCGCGTCTGTGCTCGGAGCTTGGCATCGAGATTCGAGAGTGGTTCGTCCATCAGGAATGCCTGGGGGTCACGCACGATCGCGCGTGCCAACGCGACACGCTGACGTTGACCACCAGAGAGCTGCCCCGGTCTGCGGTCGAGGCAATCGACGAGGTCGACTGCCTGAGCGGCCCCGTCGACGAGACGGTCGCGCTCGGCCCCACGAATGTGGCGAGCCCTCAGCGGAAACTCGATATTGCGCCGAACGGTCATGTGCGGGTACAAGGCGTAGCTCTGAAAGACCATGGCGATATCTCGCGCAGCGGGACGAAGCGTCGTGACATCCTCGCCGCCGATGAGGATCCGTCCGCTGCTCGGGGCGACAAGTCCGGCAATCATGCGCAAGATGGTGCTCTTACCACACCCCGATGGGCCCAGCAGCACGAAGAACTCCTCGTCGGCGATCTCGAGTGTCACATCGTCCACCGCGATGGTGTCGCCGAACCGCTTGGTGACACCATCGAGCCCTACGCGCGCCATGTGTCCCGCGACTCCTGCTCACAAACGCTCGCGACGTTCCGGCGCAGGCCGGCTCGGACCTTCAACGTAACGGGCCACTGGGCGCGCGAGTGGTCATCTCACGTCGAGCGGGGCGCCGGCGTCATCTCGCCCGCAGAAACCACCCTCGACGATCCCAATTCCGCAAGGCATGGACCTCCTCGTCGGTCGGCGCCGACAACTCCCTCACGTGCTCGGCCACCGCAAGGTCCCAACCACACGCAGCGCGGGCCGCAGCGACGCGATCCTCCAGAGGCGTCTCTCCGGCCGGGACCGCCGTGAGCACGAGCTCGCTGTCGCAACCGAGGACGGTCTTCTCGAGAATGCCGAGGTCGGTCACCAACGACTGCACGTGGACCCCGGGCGAGGTGATGTAGCCACAATCGGCTGGAGTCCGTGCCGGCGTCAACGTTGCGACGATCACCGCTTCGGCGCACACGCTCGCGACGTCGTTGCCGCCGCCGGAGCCGACCAGGAACGCGCCACCGGGAATCACCGTGGAGTTGATGTTGCCGAACCGGTCGACCTGCGCGCCGCCGAGACAGGCCACCGTCGTGGTGCCCGACCCACCCACCAACGTACCGAGCACCATCGACGCGTCGCCCGACATGACTGAGCTCGGGAAGTTCCGGTGGTTGAGCACGAACGGATCGGCAGGCTGCGGTTCATAGCCCCAGAGACCGATCTCGGCGGTAAGTTGCACCGACGAGCCGGCCTCCTGTGCCTGTGCGACGCCCAGCCATGCCGAGAGGTTCGCAACCCCAGCACCAGCAAGCACCGCATCGGCACCGATGGCCTGCACGCGTGCAGCGAGGTGACGAGCGCCGAAGACCGCCGCGGTTTCCCAGCTGTTCGTCGGCGTCGTGGTGTCCAGCGGAAACGCAGCGTCATCGACCTTCCATGAATCCGCGCGCCGCCTTGGCCTTCATCTGTGCGATGCGATCGGTCCCGAGACGTTCGAGGTATTCCTCCTGCGACGCGACCTCCAATACCCAGTGACGAATCCATTCGTCGTAGTCCTCCGCACACGTCGCCGCAGCGCGTGCGGAGACCCAGAACTCATAATCCTCGCCATAGGACTCGACCGGAAGGTCCGGTGCGTACAGCCCACCGGGATGTGCACCCATCGGCGCCTCGCAGACGGCCAGCACACGATGCGCCGGGATCCGTACGAGGTGGGACCACGGCGTCAGATCGTCAACGATCTGCTCGACGGTGACGATCGCTCCCCGCCGTGCAGCAAGCGCGCCCCATACACCCTCGAGGAGTGGCACGTGCATTGCGATATTGCCGGCACGATCGGCAACCGGCGCGTGAAGCAATGCGACGTCGGGTACCAGCGGGGCCAGCAGTCCGACGTCGCCCTCACCGAAGGGCGACGCGACCTTCTCGAACGCATCGTTCTGCTCCATGGACGACCCGTCGATCGACCGAGTCGCGATTGCAGGCAAGCCGCGTGCGGCCGCTTCGAGCCGCTGGCTCAATGCCAGGAAAGACCAGTGCTCCACGGCCACTTCACCACTTTGGTAGGCGCGCGCAAAATGGGGGTTCGGCGTGAAGTTGGGAAACGTGTCGCCGGAATAGCCCGTGATGACCTTGCGCACGAGCTTGCCGTGAAAGAACAGGGCGCCCAAGCTCGACAGGCTGGACATCACCAGGGTGAACTGCGCGTCACGCCCCCACCATTGCCGTACCACCTCGCGTGCGGCCGCGCTCCAGCGCGAGTGGCCGCAGACCAGATGCAGGACGTCACCGGCGTGGACGTGCTCGGCGACCACATCGGTAAGGTTCGAGCCGAGTTTCGAGCCGACGTTGGTGCTAGGTGAACGCGTCATGCGAGGTTCCTTCGATCCGGGAGCGCGACAACGTAGACCTCGAACGCGTGGCGAGCCATCTCGAGCCCCGACTCGCCACGTATATCACCACTCCCGCGTACGCCCAGCCGAGCAACACGTCGAGAACCCAGTGCTCCCCTCCGTAGACCAGAGCCAGTCCCATGGCCACGACGTACGAGACGAGGAGCGCTCGCACCCAGCGGCCTGCCGCGCGACCAGAAGAACAACAAGATGAGCATCGGGAAAGCCGCGTGGAGTGAAGGCACCGCTGCGACATCATTGACAACGCCATTCCCACTTTCAAGAAACGACGCTGCCACCGAGCCGAACCCGAGCTCATTCCAGACGACGTGCTGCGTGCGCACGGTGGGCGCAAGATCACCATTGGCGCTTGCGAGCCACGGCGGCACCGATGGGTACACGGCATAGGTCACGAAGGCCGCGTAGCTCAACGACAGCAGCCGCGCCACGAAACTTCGGAAGCCGGGACGATTCCGAACCCACAGGACGCCAGCCACAGCGAGCGGCACCACGAAGTGCGAAAGGTACACCGCATAGAGGACGTAATCCCAGACACGCAGCCGGGATGCGTCGAAGAAGTGCTCCTGGAGCCAAACCGTTGGTACATGTCCGACGAAGAGCCACTGATCGAAATACAACAACGGAAGCGTGTGCGCCGCAAACCATTCGTCGGCAAGCCCACGCAGCAAGTCGTAGGTCGCCACGGCAACGAAGAACGGCAGCCAATCTCGCACGAGGTCGCGCATTGCGGCACGTGGCGCGGCCACGCCAGCCGCGGCGAGGCCCACCAGTACCCACACGAAGACGTATCGATACCCGATTGCCAGACCCGCTACCGGGACCAGGACCACTGTCGCGATCGCGTACAGCGCCACGGCGAGAAACGTGACATTGAACCGGGAGTGATCGCGCACCGGTGGTGGCAGGAGGCGCTGCGGGGTGGCTGTTCAGCTCACCGGACATCAGACACATTGTGGCACCTGTCCCTGCCGTATGTCGTGCCCGCGGGCGAGGTCGCAGGCCGGGCGACGGTAGGCTCGATACCAATATGGCCCTTTCAGAAACTGTGAGCATGACGTGAAAATCGCGGCCCTGATCAAGCAAGTCCCCAAGTTTCAGGACATGGAACTCGGAGCCGACGGACGACTCCGCCGCGAAGGCCTCGAGCTCGACATGAACCCGTACTGCCGGCGAGCGGTTTCCAAAGGTGTGGAGCTCGCACGCGAACTCGGCGGCACCTGCACGGTCATCAGCCTCGGCCCACCGACCGCCGAGGATTCCCTCCGAGAGGCCGTCGCTTGGGGCGCCGACGAGGCGGTGCTCGTGACCGACCCTGCCTTCGCCGGATCCGACACCCTCGCGACCGCACGGGCACTTGTCGCCGTACTCCAACGCGAGGGCCCGTTCGACCTCATCCTGACGGGCAAGAACTCCGTCGATGCCGACACCGGACAGGTGGGCCCGGAGATCGCCGAGCTCATGGACCTCCCGTTCGCAACGGGCGCTCGGCATCTTTCGGTCACCCCGGATGGCATCGTCGACGTTCGTTGCGAGCACGATGACGGATCGCTCCACCTCCGTCTGCACCTACCTGCGGTGGTCTCGACTGCCGAGCGGCTCTGCGAACCTGCCAAGGTCGATCCCGACGGCCGGGCCGCAGTCCCAGCCGCCCGGATTCGCCGCCTCACCGCAGCCGATCTCGGTCCTGGTCCGTGGGGTCAAGCCGGCTCACCGACCACCGTCGGCCAGACACGTCGGATCGAGATCGCACGCCACCGCGTCGTCCTCGCGGCGGCACCCGCAGCAGAACAGGCTCGAGCGGCGATCGTGCTGCTGCGCAAGCACGGTGCCTTGGATTCCAACGCCGGCGAGCACGTCGCCACGAAGTCGGATTCCGGATGCCGCTCCGGACGCAGTTCCCGAATCTGCTCCGACAATCGATGGGCCGATCATCACCGTCGTGGTCGAGCCCGACCGGGACACCCTCACACGTGAACTGCTTGGCACGGCCGCTGTCCTCGCGGCAAAGGTCTCGGGCGCAGTGGTGGCCTTCACGATTACAGAACCGGATCTCGAGACAGCTCGGCAGCCTCGGTGCGGACTCGGTCGTCTACGCCGCCGACCTCCAAATCGAGGAGGACGTCGCATCTGCGCTCACCCTGTGGTCCCAGGTCGAGAACCCCTGGGCGATTCTGGCTCCGAGCACCGCATGGGGTCGCGAGGTCGCCTCGCGAACCGCAGCCCGCTTGAGCGCTGGACTCTCAGGTGACGCGATTGCGCTCGATGTCGATGGCGGCCGCATGGTTGCGTGGAAGCCTGCCTTTGGCGGCCAGCTCGTCGCGGCGATCCTCGCGAGTTCCGCCGTACAGATGGCAACGGTTCGTATCGGTGTCCTGCCGCGGCTCACGCCTCGGCGGGCCAGAACGATTCCGATCACCGGAATTCCAGTGCTGCCCCGCGGACGTGTCGAGTTCGTCGCACGGACCCGTGACGACGACCTCGACACACTGGCCGAGGCCAACGCTGTTGTCGGCGTCGGCCGTGGCGTCGCGCCTGACGAATACGGAGAGCTCGACAGCCTTCTCGCTGCACTCGGCGCGGAGCTCGCTGCGACGCGCAAGGTGACGGACAACGGCTGGTTGCCGCGGGCCCGTCAGATCGGGATCACTGGCCGCAGTATCGCCCCGAACCTCTATGTCTCCATCGGAGCGAGCGGAAAGTTCAATCACAGTTGTGGCTTCGCCTCCGCTGCGCACGTGCTGGCCATCAACAACGACCCAGATGCGCCGATCTTCGAGGTTGCCGATGTCGGCATCGTCGGCGACTGGCACGAGATCGTCCCAGCGCTCGTTGCCGAGCTTCGGTAGCCTCACACGCCGGTGAAGGGATCGCGAGTCCACCCCTTTGCCGCTCCGAGTGATGGGAGGTCCCGTGGTCACGCCAAAGTCGGTGATCGAGAACTACAAGCCTGACATGGCAACCGCCATGCTGGCGGCCTCGCAGAGTCACGGGGGTGGGCTCCCCGAATTCCTCGGGATCACCACGACCGCTGTCGGGCCTGGGACGATGACCGTCGCGGCCGTGATCCGTCCGGAGTTGCTCAACCCATTCGGAAGCGCCCACGGCGGCGTCCTTGCAGCGATGGTCGATCATGTGCTCGGCGCCGTGCTCTATCCGGTGATCGACGCCGGGGCGTGGGCTGCCACCACCGAGTTCAAGCTCAACTTCTTACGGCCCGTCGCCAGCGGGACCCTCGAGGTCACTGCGACGATCGTGTCACTCGGTCGACGCACGGCGGTGGTACAGATCGAGGCAATCAACGACGCCACCCTCGTCGGCGTCGCGCAAGGCACGGTCACCGTCACGCGCCCTCAGTAGCTTGCGGCACCGGCTGTTTCGGAGAACCAGCACCCCGTGACAACGGCGGTGTGGATCTCCGAAACAGCGGCGCCAACGGCCAGCTAGCCGAACAGATCAGCGAGCGGCAGCGCGCGATCGACGAGGTCGGTCACGACGTCCGTCAACTCGGCGGGTTCCCAACGGTCCCCCTTGTCTTTCTCGGGGCCCTTGTGCCAACCCTCTGCAACGCTGATCGTGCCACCAGCGACGTTGAACACTCGCCCACTGATCGCCTTCGACAACGGGCTTCCCAGCCAGACGACGAGCGGTGAGATGTTCTCCGGCGCGGAAGCGTCGAACGCAGCCGCATCAGCCGGAGCCTCGAAGAACCCGAGGGATTCGGTCATACGGGTTCGCGCGCCCGGCGCGATCGCATTGCAGGTGACGCCGTAGCGCTCCAACTCGCGAGACGCAATCACCGTGAACGCTGCGATACCCGCTTTCGCGGCGCCATAGTTGGTCTGCCCCGGATTGCCGTAGAGACCTGCGGCGCTGCTCGTGTTGATGATACGGGCGTCGTTGGTCTCTCCCGCCTTCGTCCGGTCCCGCCAGTGGTTCGCCGCGAAGTGCGATGGACCAAAGGTGCCCTTGAGGTGCACCTTGATGACGGAGTCCCATTCGCCCTCGGTCATGTTGATAAGCATTCGGTCCCGGAGGATGCCCGCGTTGTTCACGAGCACGTCGAGACGACCGAACTCGTCGACGGCTTGTGCGACCAACCGCTGGGCACCCTCGAAACTCGAGACGTCCTCACCGTTGACCACAGCCTCGCCACCCGACGCGCGGATCTCATCCACAACCTCTTGAGCAGGGCTCAGGGATCCCCCTTCACCTGTGACGTCGCCACCGAGATCGTTCACGACGACCTTGGCGCCCTCTCGCGCAAACAGCAACGCATGTGAGCGGCCGAGGCCACGTCCGCCACCGGTCACGATCACTACACGTCCATCGTTGATGCCACCCATCGGCGTCCCTTCGTCTCGAAATTTCCAAGAGCCGCGCCCAACACGCGCCGGCCCGATGTTCTAGTCGGTCAGCGCCTTGAGCTTCTCCTGGAAGGCTTGCTGCTCAGGAGTCGTCGATGCCAACGAACTCGACATTGCCATGATCTTGGTCATGTCACCCTCGACCTTGATCTTGCCCGACATGAACGCCTGCATCGCTGCCTGTGGGTTGCCGTCGATGAAGATCGAGCGCGCCACGTCGAAGGGCACCGTCAGCTTGGTCGACGCTCCGTCGACGTGTCCACGCCCGAACGCGCCAGCAGTGATGTTGGCGTCACGGTCACCCTCGGGACCACCGACGACCACCACATTGAGCTTCAGGTCCTTCATCGCCGCCGGCGGTTCAGGCATCTCGGTGCTGATCTTCTCGACCCCGTCGAACCAGTCTTCACTCAAGAATGTGCTTCCCATTTTTTTCCCCTCGTGTGTCTGACCGTTCGGTCATTCGATGACGTGCCCGAGAATCTGAGCACGCTTGAGCCTGCACGGCAACCCCAGCAACGGGAAGAGCCGCGACTTCTTGCGCCGAAACCGTTACTTGCGCTGAAACTGCGGAACACGCTTCTCCGCAAAGGCCTTCGGTCCCTCTTTTGCGTCCTGGCTGGAGAAGACCTGCCAGCCGTACTCGAATTCGTAGGCCAGTGCGTCGGCCTCGGTCATCCCATCGGTCTCATGGAGCGTCTTGAGGATCGCCTCGACGGCCAGCGGCCCGTTCTCACAGATCGTCGCCGCGATCTCGCGGGCCTTGGCCATCGCCTGCCCGTCGGGCACGACATGGCCGATGAGGCCGATCTCTTTTGCCTCGGCGGCCGAGATGTGCTTGCCGGTGAGCAGGATCTCAGCAGCGATCGTGTACGGGATCTGCCTCCGAAGCCGCACGGCCGAGCCTCCCATTGGATACAGGGACCACCTGGCCTCCGAGACTCCGAACTTGGCGCTCTCACCCGCGACTCGGATATCGGTGGGTTGGAGCAACTCGGTGCCACCCGCGATCGCAACGCCTTCGACTGCTGCGATCAGAGGCTTGGTGGGTCGATAACTCCTCAGCAACGCTCGCCACATGACATCGGGATCTTCGGCCATCCGGGCAGCGACGTCGATCTCGCCCCCTTCGTCGCTGTCGCCGGCCATCGCACGCAAGTCTGCTCCTGAGCAGAAGTTCCCCTCCGCACCCGTCAGGATGATGCAGCGGATCTCGTCGTCGGAGCTTGCCTCTGCCCAGGCGTCGGCCATCATGATCATCATCTCGGGGCTCAGCGCGTTCATACGCTTGGGCCGGTTCATCGTGACGATCATCAGGTGACCATCACGTTCAACGATCGCGTCAGCCATTACGGCCTCCTTCTCGTGAGACTATTGGTGACTAGCTCGACGCCGGGCGCCAAAACGGAACGGCGACATCCTCTGCGGCCATCCGCATCACCACTTCGACCTGCATGCCGACCTGGACCTCTTCGACCTCGCAATCGACGATGTTCGTCATCATGCGTGGGCCCTCTTCGAGTTCGATCATCGCTACGACATACGGCGCAAGGCCATTGAACGGTTTTGCGTAGTTCTGGCGGATCACGGTGAAGGTGTGGACGACGCCCCGCCCGCTCGCTTCCACGTACCTGGGCGTCTCACCGCACGACGTGCAGATCGCACGCGGGTAGAACTGGCGGTGATCGCAGCTCGGGCACTGCTGGAACAGCAGTCGGCCGTCCGATGCAGCCTTCCAGTACTCGGCAGTGACGGCATCAGGCGCAGGGATCGGACGATCCCATGTCTCGACTGATCCGATGACCTCAATCGTTGGGCTCACGGGTGCTCCTTACCGAAAATGACAGCGCTCATGCAGGACAACCAGCCACCAGATCCACACGCCATGGCGATCTTGGCGTCAGGAACCTGGGCTTCGCCGGCCTGGCCGCGCAACTGGCGAACGGCCTCGATGATCAAGAAAATGCCACGCATGCCCGGATGGCACGAAGACAATCCCCCGCCATCGGTGTTGAGCGGCATCTTGCCGCCGCGCCTGAGGTGACCCTCCTGCACGTATGCGCCGCCCTCGCCCTTCTTGCAGAAACCGAGGTCCTCGAGCATGAGCATCACCGTGATGGTGAAGCTGTCGTACAGCTGCAAGGTGTCGATGTCCTCGGGACGTAGCCCCGCACGCTCGAACGCCGCGGGGCCGGCCTGGGCAGCTGAGGTCACCGTGAAGTCCGGCATCTGGGAGATGTTCCAGTGGGTCTGGGCACCCCCGGCGCCGAGGACGTAGACGGGAGGCTGGCGAAGATCCTTGGCGCGCTCGGCCGTCGTCATGATGATCGCGCCACCACCGTCGGAGATCACGCAACACTCGAGTTTGTGCAGCGGATCCGCGATCATCCGCGAGTCCAGCACGTCAGCCACCGTGAGATCGCCCCGATACATCGCGTTCGGGTTGAGTTGCGCATACTCCCGGACGCCCACGGCAATCTCTGCGAGCTGCTCGGGCGTCGTTCCGAACTCGAACATGTGCCGACGCGCAGCCATGGCGTAAGCGCCGACCAACGAGTTCCCGAACGGCGCTTCGAACGCACCAGGACCGCCGACACGATCGCCACCCTTGTGGAAGCCGCCGGTGCCGAGTGTGCGACCCATCGCCGAGACCTGGTCGGACCCGTAGGTCACGAGCACCGTGTCGCAAAGACCTCGCTCGATTGCCGCTGCCGCGTGTTGGATGTGGAACTCGAAGGACGATCCCCCGGTCATCGACGAGTCGATGAACTTATGGTTGATGCCAAACTGTTCTGCGAGCATGACCGGGTCGCTCGCCGTCATCCCGAACCCGGCACCGGCGTAGCCGTCGATCGCGCTCTTCTCGACTCCCGAGTCGGCGAGCACCCGTTGAAATGCCAACGCGTGATGCTGGACCGAGTCGAGATGAGGGGCAATGGGATAGTCGCTCTGGGCGATGCCGACAATGGTCGGCGTCCTGTCAGTCACGGATCCTCCTGTTGATGTTGCGATCGCCGCACATGGCGTTCATGTCTTCGTATCGTTCATCACAGCGTGACGAACCAACGGGTCCAAGGCAACAAAGATCCCCTCAGCCTCCGCCGTCACCACATCACCGTTCGAGATACTCCCGACGGAATAGATCTTGCGCCCATCGCGCCGCACGTAGGTCGCCGACACCTTCAGAGGCGTCCGCAGCGGCGTGAGGTTTCGAAACCGGATCGTCAGGGTGCCCGTCACCCCGGAGTTGTCCGTACACATGTTCACTGCACCGAGCAGCTCATCGAATGTTGCTGCGATCACGGCTCCATGCACACAACCCGGCGGGCCCTGATAGGCACTTCCGAAGGTAACCTCGCCCGAAAGCGTGTTGCCGTTGAGGGTCGTGCGCACCGGTGCGGCAATCGGGTTCTCCTCGCCGATGACGGGGTCACGCGGGAAGAACTCGGCCGGGTCCATCCCTCCCCCGCTGGGCACCCACGGCCGCGCCACCTCCGGTACGTGCGGGGCAAGCATGCCGGTGACGTTGTCCAGGGCATCCGCGACGGAGAGCATGACCTCGTCGGGAACGTCGCTCGAGGCCATGTGCGCCTCGATCAATCGCCGCATCGCCGCCGCGGCCAGGGCTGTGGCCGACGCGGAGGCGCCAAGGCACCCGCCGCTCGCATCATCCGCACCGGTCACGGTGTCGCTTCCCAGCACCGGCTGGCTCCTCTCGATGCGTTCAGGGAATGGACGCTCGGCACACGCTCCCGTGCCTCTACATCACAGTGAAACACAAGACGAATCTTGTCACAAATCAGGTCTCGGCCCTGGCGCCGGCCGTACAACCCCGATCATGCACGATCGAGAACGCTGACCGTCTCCACGTGAAAGGTCTGCGGAAAAAGGTCGACCGGAGTGACCGAACGCAGGAGATAGCCAGCCGCCACGAGCAAGCCGACGTCGCGCCCGAGCGCTGCCGCATCGCAACTGATCAACACGATCCGGCTCGGATCCAATGCCTCGACGGTCGCGACGCCCCGCGTGTCCAGACCGTGTCGCGATGGGTCCGCCACCACGGCGCCGGTTGGTCGATCCGGTTTCCACGTGTGGACATCGGCGGCAATGACCTCGACACGATCGCCGAGGTCCTCGAGGTTATGGCGCGCGTCGCGAACTGCGCTCATGTCGCCTTCCACCGCCCGAACCCGAGCACCGCCCAACGCCAACATGCCGGCGAAGAGCCCGACGCCGCTGTAGCAATCGACGACGTCGCCATATTCGGACACGGCCTCGGTGACAAGGTCGACCAACACCTCTGCGCCGTCAGGTCGGGCTTGGAAGAACGACGCCGCCGAAATACGCCAGCGCCGCCCGCCGACGACCTCGTGGATCGCGGCAACGGTGCCGCGCTCGAGTTCCTTGGTGCCCACGACCACGACATCGTCGGGAAGCATGACGCCGCCGCGAGTCGGTTCAAACCAAGCCAGCCGCTCCCCCGTCCGCGCACCGATGCGCAGCTCGACCTCCTTGGCGTTTCCGAAGAACCATTCGGCCTCATGGGTCGCGTCGAGCAAGACCTCGATTCCAGGATGAGCAATCAGGCAGGAGTCGACCGTCACCGGATCATGACGACCGGCACGACGGAATGCCGGGCGGCCTTCATGGAGCAGCAGCCGGATCGAGGTCCGGTAGTCCACACCGGGCAACGCGATCGGCTCACCGACGATCGCCGCAGCGACCTCTGCATCGATCTTCGCGATCCTACGAAGCGAATCGACGACGATGTCCCGCTTTATGCCACGCTGGCCGTCCAGCGTGATGTGCTGGAACTGGCAACCGCCACAGCCCTTCGCCACATGCACACACGGTGGCTCGACACGTAGCTGTCGATGCCTCGAGGACTTCGAGGAGTCGGGCGCGTCTGTAGCCGCGCTTCGACTCCGTGATACGCACCCGTACCCGCTCTCCAGGCAACGCGCCCGGAATGAAGACCACCTGTCCGTCTCCGTCGCGCGCGAGCGCATCACCACCGGCTACCACCGATGACGGCACGAGCTCCAGATCATCCACCGCGTTCTCCGGCATTGCTAGCTGTGCGTCAAGGGCTTGTATCGAATTCGGTGTGGCTGGTCGGCTTCAGAGCCAAGACGCTTACGCCGATCGACCTCGTAGTCGGAGAAGTTGCCCTCGAACCATCGGACGTCGCTGTCACCTTCGAAGGCGAGTACATGGGTTGCGACACGATCGAGAAACCACCGGTCGTGCGAAATCACGACCGCGCAGCCGGGAAACTCGAGCAAGGCATCCTCGAGCGCACGCAGCGTGTCGACGTCGAGGTCGTTCGTCGGCTCGTCGAGGAGCAGGACGTTGCCGCCGTGTTTGAGCACCTTCGCGAGGTGCACACGATTACGTTCACCGCCTGAGAGGTCACCGACCTTCTTCTGTTGATCAGAGCCCGTGAAATTGAAGCTCGCGACATAGGCGCGTCCGTGAATCTCGCGCTTGCCGACTTTGAGATGGTCAACGCCACCGGTGATCTCCTCGTAGACCGTCGCATCCGGGTCCAGGGTTTCGCGGGACTGGTCCACGTAGGCCAGCTCAACCGTGGAGCCGATCTTGATCGTTCCGGCGTCTGGCTGTTCCTGACCGGTGATCATGCGGAACAACGTCGTCTTCCCCGCGCCGTTCGGTCCGATCACGCCGACGATTCCACCACGGGGAAGCGTGAACGAAAAGTGGTCGATGAGAAGGCTGTCGCCATATCCCTTGACGAGGTTGTCAGCCTCGATCACGACGTCACCGAGGCGCGTGTTGCACGGAATCGACATGATCAGCTTGTCCGCACGTGTCTCTGCGGCCTCTGATTCCGCGACGAGTGCCTCATATGCAGTGATACGCGCCTTGCCTTTGGCCTGGCGAGCTCGCGGCGACATGCGAATCCACTCGAGTTCCCGGGCAAGGGTCCTCTGGCGCGACTTATCGGCCTTCTCCTCACCGGCAAGGCGTTGTTGTTTCTGGTCGAGCCAACTCGAATAGTTGCCCTCCCAGGGGATACCTGCACCGCGGTCGAGCTCCAGGATCCAACCCGCGACGTTGTCCAGGAAGTAGCGGTCGTGCGTGACCGCGACGACTGTCCCGGCGTATTCCTGTAGGAACCGCTCCAGCCACGCGACCGACTCGGCGTCGAGATGGTTGGTTGGCTCGTCGAGCAACAACAGGTCGGGCTTGGAGAGCAGGAGGCGACACAGCGCGACGCGACGGCGTTCACCACCCGAGAGCGTTGCCACCGAAGCAGTTCCCGGCGGGCAACGCAGCGCATCCATCGCGATGTCCAGCGTTCGTTCCAAGTCCCAGCCGTCTGCGGCGTCGATCTTGTCCTGCAGCGCACCCTGTTCGCACAGCAACTTGTCGAAGTCGGCGTCTGGCTGGCCCATCGCTTCACAGACTTCGTTGAACCGTGTGATCAGCGCCGCCGTTTCGCCGAGCCCCTCGGTGACATTACCCAGGACATCCAGGGTCTCGTTGAGCTTGGGCTCTTGCGCCAAGTATCCGACCGTAAAGCCCGGCGTCACGCGCACATCGCCCTGATACCCGTCGTCCTCGCCCGCCATGATCCGCAACAGCGACGATTTCCCGGAGCCGTTCGAGCCGAGTACGCCGATCTTCGCGCCGGGATACATCGAAATGTTGATGCCGCGAAGCACCTCGCGGTCCGGTGGATAGAACCTGCGAAGGTCGCGCATCGTAATGATGAATTGAGGGGCCATCCCGAGAGGCTACCGCCCGCCTGCCATCTCGCTTCCCTTGTGGTGCCGCAACCAACCCCCGTCAGACGGTCGGGCGCCAGATCGAAAGGGCGTGATCGAAGTCCTCGGCGCTGAGGGCTCCAGACGCAATGGCAGCCTCACGCAAGGTGACCCCGCGATCGTGAGCGTCCTTGGCGATCCTTGCCGCCTTGTCGTAACCGATGCGTGGTGTCAACGCTGTCACCAACATCAGCGACCGCTCGACAAGTTCGGCGATACGCACGCGATCGGCAAGCAACCCCTGTACAGCGAACTCACGAAACGACCGCATCGAGCCGGCCAGAATCCCGATGCTGTGCAGAACGTTCGCCACGATCACTGGCTTTGCCACGTTCAACTCGAAGTTCCCGAGCGTTCCGGCATGCGCGACAGCAGCATCGTTGCCGATGACTTGTACGCAGACCATGATCAGCGCCTCGCACTGCGTGGGGTTCACCTTGCCCGGCATCATCGACGAACCTGGCTCATTCTCAGGGAGACGCAACTCACCGAGCCCTGCACGCGGGCCCGATCCGAGCCAGCGGATGTCGTTCGCGATCTTGAGAAGGTCTGCTGCGAGCGTTCGTAACGCGGCGCTGGCCTGCAACATCTCGCCATGGGAGCTGAGCGCGGCAAACAGGTTCGGAGCCTGGCGAAACCGAAGTCCGGTCGTCGCTGCCAGTTCTGCGGCGACGAGCTCGCCGAATCCTTCCGGGGCATTGAGCCCTGTTCCCACGGCGGTCGCTCCGATGGCGAGTGCGAGCAGTTCGTCGCGGGCGGCCTCGACGCGTCGCTCCGCCGCGTCGAGCAACGCGACGTATCCGCCGAATTCCTGGCCCAGGGTCAGCGGAACCGCGTCCTGCAGGTGCGTGCGACCGATCTTGAGGAGGTCGGACCATTCCCCGGCTTTGGATGCCAATGCATCGCGGAGTTCCGCGAGAGGAGGAAGCAGTTCGTTCGTGAGCGCTGTCGCGGTCGCGATGTGCATAGCGCTGGGGAAGACGTCATTGCTGGACTGTGAGAGGTTCACGTGGTCGTTCGGGTGCACGGGTTCCTTGCCACCACGAGCCCGACCGGCCAGCTCGTTGGCTCGCCCGGCAAGGACCTCGTTCACGTTCATGTTCGACTGCGTGCCGCTGCCGGTCTGCCACACCGAAAGCGGGAACTCGCCGGCGAGCCCTCCTTCCATGACTTCCCCTGCGGCCGTCACAATCAGCGCGCATCGTTCTGCGTCAAGTTGACCGAGCGCGCAACTCGTGATCGCCGCCGCGCGCTTGAGCGCCGCAAGCGCGTGGATCACACCCGTCGGCATCACGTCGTTACCGATCGCGAAGTGTTCGAGGGACCGTTGGGTCTGCGCGCCCCAATACCGATCTGCGGGCACGTCGATCGAACCGAAGCTGTCCGTCTCGGTCCGCGTCGACGACATGGACGGCACCATCTACGACAACGACGTCGTATCGATCGAAGCACCATCCGACGAGGTCGAAGAGGCACTGTCGGGGCCGCGGGGCCAGAGCTCGCACGTCGCGCGCATCGTCACTCCCGTCACCGACACCGACAGATCCGATGCAAGGAACAGCGCGACATCGGCAACGTCTGCGGGCGTAGCGAAGCGCCCTACCGACGAAGTTGCCTCGGGCGCGATCCGCTCCTGGGCAGCCAGACGGAACGAGTACGGCGTGTGGCTCGCCTCGACGACGTCGCCGGCAATGGCGTTCACGCGCACACCGTCGCGTGCTAGCTCCACCGCAAGGCTCTCGGAGAACTTCAACACACCACCTTCGAATGCGCGATGCACCGCATCGAGGCCGATGCCATTGAAGGGGCCCACCAAGGCAACATTGATGATGCTCCCGCCGCCGTGTTCGACCATCGGGAACGCAAACGCCTGGGTACACAACAGGAAAGGCTCGAGATTCGACCGGTAGAGCTGATACCACTCGTGATGATCTCCGGCGAGGAAGCCGTCGCTGCTCGACGGCGGCTGGCCGCCGGTGTTGACGAGAATGTCGACATGGCCGAATCGGGTCAGCGTGGCGTCCACGAGCACATCGACGTCCTCCGGCTCGCCGACGTCGGCCACGACCGCGAACGCGCGCCCACCACGATCACTGATCGCAGTGACCGTCTCTGCGGCACGGAACTCATCGGCTTCGGCGATGACCGTCGCTGCGCCGTACGCTGCGAAGGTTCGGGCGATCGCGGTGCCCACAGCTCCGCCGCCACCGGTAATGACAGCGACCTTGTCGGCCAACAATGCCGCTGCAGGCTTTCGCATGCTCACTGTCCCGAATCACCGGTTGGGAGTGCACTGACGCTCATCGCGGATGCTGCGGCTTCTTCTGCAATTTCGAGGCGCTCGCGGACAATCGACAAACCCCCATCCCAAAAGGTCGGATCGTCAAGGTTCACGCCCACGACACGGCCGAGGTCCTCGGGGGATCGCGAACCACCGAGCGAGAGCAATTCCAGATACCGCCCCACGAATTCAGGCCCCTCCTGCTCGTATCGCCGGTAGACCGACAGTGCCAAGAGCTGGCCGTACGCATATGCGTAGACATAGCCGGGCACGTTCACGAAGTGCGGGATGTACGACCACCACGAGCGGTAGCCCTCGGTGATTTCGACCGCGTCGCCAAGCATCTCAGCCTGACTCGCCACCCAGAAATCGCCGAAATCAGCGACGCTCAGCTCGCCGGAGGTCCGCCGCGCGTTGTGGACCAGCGCCTCGAAGCGATTCATCGCAGTCTGACGGAAGACCGTCGCGATCTGATCCTCGAGGTTCGCCGCAACCAACGCGAGGCGCGCTTCGGGATCGGTTGTCTGGGAGAGCAAGCGTCCAAAGGTGATGGTCTCGCCAAAGACCGACGCAGTCTCCGCCAGGGTGAGCGGCGTCGATTGGTGGAACACGCCCTGCCCACGCGCGAGGTACCCGTGCAAGCCATGTCCCAACTCATGGGCGAGCGTGAGGACGTCACGCCGCCGAGACGTCCAGTTCAGCAGGAGGTACGGATGTTGGGAGGGCGTTGTGTATGCGCAGAAGGCGCCGCCGCTCTTGTTCGGACGAACGGGCGCATCGATCCAGTTCTCCTCGAAGAAGCGCGTCGCCATGGAGGCCAATTCGTCGGAGAATGAACCGTACGCGTCGAGGACCAGCTTCCGCGCTTCGTCCCATCCGATCGCTGTGTCGTCCTGCGCGATGGCGGCAGATCGATCGTAGTCGGCGAGCCGGTCGAGACCTAGGAGCTTCGCCTTCAGCGCGTACCACCGCTGGGGAATGTCGTAGTTGCCTCGGACCGCGTCGACGAGCGCTTGCACCGACGCATCGCCCGCTTGGTTCGCGAGGTTCATGCTTGCCAGCCAGTGTGGATACGACCGAAGACGGTCGTCGAGGGCTTTGTCGGCGAGGAGCGTATTGAACACGAAGGCCCGCGTCCGCAGCCCGGGTTCAAGGCCTCGCGTAACAGCGTCTGCGGCGTCTTTGCGCACGGAACGATCCGGCGACGCCAACAGCGACAGTCCCTCTTCGAGGCTGGAATCCTCACCGTCGAGCTCGACACGAATGGCAGCGTTGAGCTCCCCGAAGAGCCGTGCCCAGGCGCTGCGCCCGGTCACCGACTTCTCCGAGAGCACGAGCTCCTCGGCTTCGGAGAGCAGGTGCGGCCGATACCGGCGAGCCGAGGCGAGATAGTGGCGACAGAACGCAAGCTCATCGTCGGCCAGCAACCGCGCGACGGACGCGTCGTCGATCTCAGCCCATTCGAGGTCGAAGAAGAGCACGAGATTCCCGATCGCCGTTGCCCGCTCCTCGACGCGCTGTAGCGCTGCGCCAAGGGCCGGGTCGGCCGTATCGATGGAGTAACGCAGTGCGGCGTACGACGACGCTCGACCCACGAGCTCTTCGATGGTGGCGAGCGCCGTCATGACCTCTGCGAGCCCTGAAGGGCTGAGCGTCGCAATGCGCCCGCGGTACGCGCCAAGGTTCGTGGCAAATTCGGCGGCTGCCTCGAGCATCGCATCCATGCCACGCTCACCTTGGCCGTTGACCAACGGTTCGAGGTCCCAGGAGATATCCGCGGCGGTGAGATCGGCTTCGGTTGCAGTCATGGCCGGAGGTTACTGGTGCAACACCTCGACGCGGTGCGTTATCCGGTGTCGTGCAAAACCAGTGACGCAGGTAACGGACCCTCGTGTACCACCGTCAGCGTCTGCGTCGCACGCGTGAGGGCGACGTACAGCGCGCGCAGTCCGAACATGTCGGGTGCCACCAGGGCGGCGGGCTCCACCACGATCACGTGGTCGAACTCCAGACCCTTTGCGTCGGCCGCGTCGATCACGCTCACGGCTGCGTCGAGCGCTTCGGGGCCGTGCGCCGACGCACCGAGGTCGGCCAACTCGGCGACCAGTGGGTCGTGTAATGCGCTCGGTGCGACAACGGTGACCGTTCCGGTCTGAAGACGTGTTCTTCGGACCTCGGATACGGTCACCTCCACCAACGCCCCGACGTCGGCCTTGACGAGCGCCGGCTGGGTTCCCGTGCTTCGAACCGCTCGCGCAGGCCGCACATCAGGCGCTGCCACTGCCAGGACGCGATTGGCCACCGACATGATCTCCTCGGGTGTGCGGTAGTTCACGCTCAGCGTGATCGTGTGACCCGGAACCCGCGTTGGAAGGTGCGTCAGCACTTCGTCCCACCCGGACAGGGCGCCAGGACGGCTGGCTTGACCGAAATCGCCGACGATGGTCATGGATCCCGACGGGCACCGACGGGCCAGAACGCGCCACTGCATCGCCGAAAGGTCCTGCGCTTCATCCACGAGCACGTGCCCGAAACGACGCGGGTCGCTGTCGACGTCGTCGCCGGCCCTGGCCCCTCCCGCCGCACCGTAACGGTCAGCAAGCTCGCTCGGGGTGGTGATCCCGGCGAGCCCCAACTCGTCGACCACACGTGCTGCCGTGTCGAGTGCGTGTTGTTCTGCACGGCGAGCGCCACGCGTTTGGCCAGGCCGTGCAGCTTCGGGCGAGCCCAAGATCGCGTCGGCCTCGTCAATCAGCGGGAGGTCGGACTCGGTCCATACGACGTGCCGTACATGGGTCGAGCGGGCGCGGAAGAGCCCCTGTTGTTCGAGACCGGCTCAGGACGGGATCGGCTGCGGAACGGATCAATCCCTCGAACGAGAACAGATCATGCACCAGCTCTGCGCCACTGAGGATCGGCCAGATCCTCTCGAGCGCCTCACGCGTCGTGGCATGCCTGCGGATGCGACGAGTCAACTCGCGTTCCCATTCCTCCGACACGCGCAGCCCCCGCGCCAGTGCGGCGGCGACTGGCACATCGGCGCTCGACAGCACCTGGTCGAGCCCGGTGAACGGTTGTGTTGTCGGGTTGGGCCGATCCGGAGCCGATCGGTGATAGGCCCGCACCAACGATCGTCGATATTGGTTGGCCAAATGGTCGATCAGCATTCGCTCGACAATCGGCCTGCGCTCGTTGTGTGTCCCACGTTTTGAGCGGACACGGGACACGACTCGCGCGGAATCGCGACGTGTCACACGCAGCCGATGGCCGTCGAGATCCACCACCAGGTCACGCGGCAGTGCTCGTTGGCGGTCACGGACGGCTTTGGCGATGACCGCCGCCATGCGCCCGTCCCCCTTGACCGCCGCCACCGTCTCGTCCTCGGTCCCCATCGCTCGAAAACCTGGCTTGAGGCCACGCAACGTCGTGAGTTGCACCTCGTCTTCGCCGAGCGAGGGCAGCACTTCGTCGATGTAACGGAGGAAGAGCGAATTCGGACCGACCAGGAGCACGCCCCGCGAGCCCAGTTGCCTGCGGTGCGTGTAGAGCAGGTACGCGGCACGGTGTAACGCGACGGCCGTCTTGCCTGTGCCCGGCCCTCCCGTGACCACGAGCACCCCCTGCAGGTCTGCCCGAATCGCCTCGTCCTGTTCGGCCTGGATCGTGGCGACGATGTCGTGCATGCGACCAGTGCGGTCTCGGTCCAGCGCCGCCAAGAGCGCACCCTCACCGACTAACTCGAGACCGGCCGCCGAGGTGGCCTCCTGGTCGAAGACCTCATCGTCGAGTCCGAGGAGCTGCCGACCCCGAGTTTGAAAATGCCGACGGCGTACAACACCCATTCGCCGCAACGCCGTTGCTCGATAGAACGGCTCTGCGATCGGCGCACGCCAGTCAACGACCAGCTGCGTGTGGTCCTCGGTGTCGACCCCGAGTCGTCCGACATAACACCTGTCTCCACCGTCGAGATCGAGCCTGCCAAATACCAGTGCGCTGTCGCCGATGTCGAGCGCTGCCAGACGACGCTGCGTATGCGTGATGGCGACGTCGCGTTCAAGGCGGGCCTGATGGGTGCCTCCTCGGCGCACCTCGTCGAAAGCCTCGGCAACCGAAACTGCCGATCGACGCATCGCGTCGAGACGCGCGTAGGCGGCATCGACATAGTTCTGCTCGCCGGCAAGCTCTGGATGACGAATTGGAGGATCAGGACGTACCGACACACGAGTCTCCGCTGAGGGGGGCATACCAGGCTAGGCGACCGCACGCCGAGCCCGTGCATCTCCCTTCAGGGCGATCTCGCCCACGATCGGCGGTATTGCCGGCGAGATTCTCAGCCGTCAGCTGCCCACATCGTCGCCATCATCGTCATCCTCAACGACGTTGAGTTCGAACTCGCCATTGCGAAAGGTCAGCGCGACCACCTTGCCATCAAGCGGAG
This sequence comes from uncultured Acidimicrobiia bacterium, assembly GCA_963785035.1. Classification (GTDB taxonomy): domain Bacteria; phylum Actinomycetota; class Acidimicrobiia; order IMCC26256; family CAWATG01; genus CAWATG01. Next base: position 247,841 of record CAWATG010000011.1, on the reverse strand, counting down.
GCCGCAGACCGCCGTGACTGTGGTCGACACGCACCCTCACCGTGCGCTTGCCTGCCACGGTCGGCAGCACCACACGATCGGTCGCTGGCCATTTCACCGATGCCGCCGGCAGGACCAGCGCCTGAAAGTTGCTGAAGCGGTGTTTACGCCCGGCAACCGAACTCGCCGCTTTCACGACCCGTTCCAATGCCGGCGTCACGAAGGTCGCGGGTAGCCCCACCCGTTCCACTTCGGATTTCACAACGGGCCGGATCGCCCGCGCCTCTCGGAGACCCTGCTCGGCGGCCACGACAAGCGCGGCATTGCTTGCCTTGTTGACACGCTGCAACGTGTTGCCGAGCAGCTCATGCTGCTCGGCATCACACAACAACTCTGCGGTGAGATCTCGACTCATCCCGCGATGGTGCCCGATTCGGCCCGGTAGGAGCGAACGGTTTCGCAGCGCGAACACCCTGAGGTGCGACCTAAGGTCGTTCCAGGCAATGCTTGCCTTGGGCCTTTGATGAAGAGCCCGCTCCCCAATTTCCAGGAAAAGGAGCATCCATGTTCGATCGATTCTCCAAGTCCCAGCTGGTTACGGCGAACAACGCGCTGCCCGGACGTTCCACACCGATCAGTGTTGCCGAACGCCACTTCGTGCATGGCTCCCCGATGACTGCGCCGTTCCCTCCGCAGTCGGCAACGGCGATTTTCGGCCTTGGGTGCTTCTGGGGCGCAGAGCGAAAATTCTGGGAACTCCACGGCGTGATCACCACCGCTGTCGGTTACGCAGGTGGCTTCACCGAAAACCCCACCTACGAAGAGGTGTGCTCCGGACGGACCGGCCACGCCGAGGTGGTATTGGTCGTCTTCGATACGGCCATCACCACCTATCGCGCTCTGCTCGAGACCTTCTGGGAATCCCACGATCCAACGCAGGGCATGCGCCAAGGCAACGACGTCGGCACGCAGTACCGCTCCGCGATCTACGCGGTCGATGAGGCTGCAACTCACCGACGCGCAAAAGTCGCGCGACGAGTACCAACAAGCGTTGGACAATGCAGGCCGTGGAGCGATAACCACCGAAATTGCCACAGCCGGGAGTTTCTTCTACGCGGAGGACTACCACCAGCAGTACCTTGCGAAGAACCCGCGCGGCTACTGCGGCATCGGCGGAACCGGCGTGGGCTTTCCGGCGACGCTAGCGAACGAAGCCGACTGCGCCTCTAGGACCTCGAGCCGATTCGGCCGTACCGAAATCCGCGCACGATCTCAGCATCGGATACGGAACGCTCCTTCTGCCGGTCACGCGCAGCGACGCCACGCTCGTGCGCCGCGAGGTCAACGTTGACCCGTCCCGAGACGACCGCAGGCGTGGCCGCATGCCGTGCTGTCCTGACACCAATTCGCCCGAATCGCGAAGCCGTCACAGGCGCAGGCGCAGGCGCAGAAGGCTCGGGGGTCGCACCGACCCCGGGACCTCGTTCAGTGGCGTGATGGTCTCCTGGGCTGACCGGTTCCCCCGGGACGCCTCGGTGTCGGGTACCCGCTCACGCACCGGCCACGGCGACACCCGGAACGCACCGTGCGAAACATCAGGGCGTGTCGGCTCTGCTGCGACGCCTGGCGTCGCTTCGTCCACACCGTCCGATACTGGGTCCACAGGCAAATCTTCTTCCGTCGGGTCGAGCGGTATGGCATCGGGCATCACCGCGACACTAGGTGCGAACACCGCAGCATCGAGGACCTTGGGACGCACGACCGCCGGCACGGTTTCGCGGACAGAAGACCGGCGCTGAGCGGTATAGATCGCGGCCCACCGAGCCAGTCGGCGAACTCGATAATCCGGCGACAACTCGACATCGCAGGTCAACACAATACGGGCAAGCAGGTCAAGCACGCCTCGATCCGTCTCGATCTCGCTGAGGCGCACGAGCTCGGGCGCGAACTCGGTCACGCGTTCAGTGCCGATGAGCTCGACAGTGGCACGGCGCGTCCGAACATCAGAGTGGAACAGCCTCCGTCGCAGGAGCCGTACCCGTCGACCTTCCCGCGGCAGAACGATAAGTCCCGCGACAGAGGCCGCTATGACCGCCAACACGGCCAGCGGGATCAACGGGTACACCGTTACACCCACACGTCGGAATTTGGGGTCACATCAGGCCTTCGGGTCGGTGCTGTGCCGGGCGTTCTTCCGACATCCTTACCGATTTCGGCCGTCGCTCGCCGCTTCTATGCCAATCGTCGCTCGCCGCTTCTATGCCAATCGCGTACTCGTGAGGTCCGGATTCGTTGGTTGCAGCGCACCGACGCCTCGTCCGCCTGACTAGGTCCGGGCAACGGGGCGTAGTGGTAGGACGTTGGGTTCGGTTCCTGGCATCGTGAAACCAGCCGCGACCACCGCACCCACCTCCGCAGCAGGCAACGCCTTCGACCAAAACCAACCCGTCGCCGAATCACACCCCAACGAACGCAAACGCTCCGCCTGCGACGCACGCTCCACACCCTCAGCAGTCACCTTCATCCCCAACGCATGACCCATCGTGATCGCAGCCTGCACAATCGCCGCATCCGAATCCACCGAATCCATATCATCCACAAAACTCTTATCCAACTTCACAACATCAACCGGCAACCGCCGCAAATAACTCAACGACGAATACCCAGTCCCAAAATCGTCAATAGCAACACGCACACCATGCGCACGCAACTGCGACAACGTCTCAGCCGTCCCCTCAATATCAGCCAACGCGGTCCGCTCCGTGATCTCCAACTGCACCGCCGACGGATCAACACCAGCCTCACGAATCGTCGACAAAATATCCGCCACAACATCAACCTGATACACAAACCGCGGCGACAAATTCACACTAATCACAACCGGCGCCTCACCCGGACGCTCATCAGCCCAACGACGCGCCCACACACACGCCTCACGCAACACATACCGGTCCACCGCAACAATCAAATTCGATTCCTCAGCAAACGGAATAAACGAATTCGGCATCAAAAAACCACGCAACGGATGCTCCCACCGCACCAACGCCTCAACCGTCACCACACGACCCGACACCAACGACATCTCAGGCTGGAAAAACACCACCAACTCGCGATTATCAATCGCGCGCCACATATCACCCTCAACCTCTAACCGCTCAAACACAGGCAACGCACTCTCAGGATCAAACACCTCCCACCGAGCCCGACCCTTATCCTTCGCCACATACATCGCCAAATCAGCCTGCCGCAACAAATCACTCGACGCCGTCGCACCATGCGTCGAAATCGACACACCAATACTCGACGAAATCACAAACTCATGACTCCCCAACACCACCGGCAAACGCAACACATCAACAATCCGCTCCGCCACAGATTGAATGGATTCCGCTACCTCGTCGTCCGGAATCCCCTCGACCAGGATGGTGAACTCGTCACCACCGAAACGAGCCAAATAGTCACCAACCCGCAAGCAGGACTCGAGTCTTTGGGCGATAGTGACCAGCAGTCGGTCGCCAATTTCGTGACCCAAACTGTCATTCACAAGCTTGAAACGATCAAGATCAAGGAACAACAAAGCAAGCGAATTGCCCTCGCTCTTCCCAGAAGCCAATGCGCGCTCGAGGCGCTCGACGAAAGCGGTCCGGTTGGGCAACGTGGTCAGCGGGTCGTGATACGCGTGGTGGCGTAGCTCCGTCTCGAACACCTTGCGGTCCGTGACATCGTGCATGTTCCACACGATCCCACCAACACTCGGATCACTGACCCGGTTGGTCATATCAACCTCAAGCCACCGCCAATGACCATCGGCGTGCAACATGCGCAACTCCATCGAGGCCAGCCCGCCGGGTCGTTGCACGACCCCGAAATACAGCGCGGTCGCCCACTCCAAGTCGTCCGGGTGAACGAGCTCCCGATTGAGCTTGCCGATCGTTCCCGGCGAGAACCCCAACACCTGTTCGAATGCAGGACTGATATAGAGCAGTTCGGTATCCGGGGCCATCACGAGAATCGCATCCGAGGCGTGCTGCACCAACGCACGGAAACGCTCCTCGCTCCGACGCAACGTGTCCTGCGCTGCTTCCTTCTCAGACGCTGTCCAGGTCATCGCCGCGATGATGATGACCGTCCCCATCCCGGCAAAGAGGGCCAGGCCATGTACCTCCGGCTCAGGAAGCATCGACTCGACTGCCCCCAAACCGATGAGTATCTCGCCAACGACGATCGACACAAGGGCCCACCCGATCACATGACGACCAGCACGGGCTCCCATCGCGCGCATCGACTCGTTCCCTGCGTATGCGAAACCGATCGTGAGCGCACCCGCCCATCCGGTCCCGTAGATGACGGATGCGATCGAGGCCGTGAGCAGTCCACATCGAAGCGACATTTGCAACGTCGATTTCGGAGGTTCAAGCAGGGCGATCAGAACGCTGTATGCCTGGGCTAGGAGGAGCCCGGAGCCGAGAATCCAGATCGGCGTGTGCGCGATCCACTCCTTGTGCTGCGCGAACATGAACGCAGGGATGATGAGGAACGCCATGAGGTGGACGGGCACCGAGATTCGGTGTGCGACCAGCCACCCCCGCCAATCCTTGGGCGCCGAAACGGAACGACGTGTCGAACTTGGCGGCGCGGATGTTTCGAGCGCAGCCGTCTCGACGACAGCGACCTCGGCACTGCTTGCCTGGCTGGGCGCGGATTCGTGCGCGCCCGACAGGTCATCCATGACGCCTACTTCGAACCCGGTCCACGGAGATTCACATCGGCATACAACGGTGGACACTTGATAGTTTGCGGCCGATTCGCCGCTTCTCCGCCCTTTCGTCCAGAGCGGGCGCGGCGATTGGTGCTCAACGTGCCGAAGAACCAGAGAACCCAGGTCGGCACCGGGCCGCCATGAGAACCCGGCTACGGGCCCACGACTCCGACGGGGCGTAGTGGGAGGACGTTGGGTTCGGTTCCTGGCATCGTGAAACCAGCCGCGACCACCGCACCCACCTCCGCAGCAGGCAACGCCTTCGACCAAAACCAACCCGTCGCCGAATCACACCCCAACGAACGCAAACGCTCCGCCTGCGACGCACGCTCCACACCCTCAGCAGTCACCTTCATCCCCAACGCATGACCCATCGTGATCGCAGCCTGCACAATCGCCGCATCCGAATCCACCGAATCCATATCATCCACAAAACTCTTATCCAACTTCACAACATCAACCGGCAACCGCCGCAAATAACTCAACGACGAATACCCAGTCCCAAAATCGTCAATAGCAACACGCACACCATGCGCACGCAACTGCGACAACGTCTCAGCCGTCCCCTCAATATCAGCCAACGCGGTCCGCTCCGTGATCTCCAACTGCACCGCCGACGGATCAACACCAGCCTCACGAATCGTCGACAAAATATCCGCCACAACATCAACCTGATACACAAACCGCGGCGACAAATTCACACTAATCACAACCGGCGCCTCACCCGGACGCTCATCAGCCCAACGACGCGCCCACACACACGCCTCACGCAACACATACCGGTCCACCGCAACAATCAAATTCGATTCCTCAGCAAACGGAATAAACGAATTCGGCATCAAAAAACCACGCAACGGATGCTCCCACCGCACCAACGCCTCAACCGTCACCACACGACCCGACACCAACGACATCTCAGGCTGGAAAAACACCACCAACTCGCGATTATCAATCGCGCGCCACATATCACCCTCAACCTCTAACCGCTCAAACACAGGCAACGCACTCTCAGGATCAAACACCTCCCACCGAGCCCGACCCTTATCCTTCGCCACATACATCGCCAAATCAGCCTGCCGCAACAAATCACTCGACGCCGTCGCACCATGCGTCGAAATCGACACACCAATACTCGACGAAATCACAAACTCATGACTCCCCAACACCACCGGCAAACGCAACACATCAACAATCCGCTCCGCCAGCACAGCGACAACCGACTCGATCTGGTCCGACGCTATCTCCGTCACCAGGATGGTGAACTCGTCACCACCGAAACGACAGAGGAAGTCACCAGGGCGAAGGCAGCGCTTGAGACGATCGGCGATCACGATCAAGAGCCGATCGCCAATTTCGTGGCCCAGACTGTCATTCACAAGCTTGAAACGATCAAGATCAAGGAACAACAAGGCCAGCGACGTTCCATGTTCACCGACGAGTACGAGAGACTCATCGAGCTTCTCCACGAACGCCGCACGGTTCGGCAAGGCAGTCAATGGATCGTGATACGCATTGTGGCGTAGAGCAACCTCGAGTTGCTTGCGTTCGGTAATGTCGTGCATGTTCCACACGATCCCACCAACACTCGGATCACTGACCCGGTTCGTCATATCGATCTCAAGCCACCGCCAATGACCATCGGCGTGCAATATGCGCAACTCCATCGAAGCGAACGCGCCGTCGCAATCGCGAACGCTCATGAAGTGCTCCATGGATACGGCGAGATCGTCAGGGTGAACCATAGAGACATCAAGTTGACGGAGATCGCCGAAACCGACACCCAAGATGCCCTCAAAGGCCGGGCTCACGTACAGCAGCTCGGCGTCGGGCGACATCACGAGAATCGCATCCGATGCATGCTGCACCAACGCCCGGAACCGCTCCTCACTCCGACGCAATGTCTCGTCGGACTTCTCCACACGTTTGGCCGTCAGAATGAGACCGCTCACAATGATCAGCGATCCCAGGGCTGCCAATGCCGAAAGGCCGTGAACCTCCGGCTCTGGCAGGAATGTTGGAATCAGCCCGCGTGCGACAGCGAGCTCCCCGGCGAAAATTGTGATCACCGACCAGCCGATCACATGGCGGCCAGCCCGCGAACCCATGAGCCGGATGGATTCGTTGCCCGCGTGCGCGTAGCCAATCGAGAACGCACCGCCCCATCCCGTGAGGTAGATCACCAGAGCGACCAGAACCGTGTATGTGCCGGCCCGAAGCGAGAGTTCCAGTTCCGATCTCGGCGGTGGAAGCAGCGTAATGATGACGCTGTAGGCCTGGGCGCAAACCATTGCCCCGCAGAGGTACCAAATCGGACCTTCAGCGATAAAGCCAAGGTTCTTCCCGACGATGAACCCAACGGAAACCGAAAGCATCAGGCCCTGCATCGCCCACGAAAAATTATCGTTGTTCAGACGCGCAAGTAGCCGTCGCACTGTTGATCCATCGGCCTTGGCGGGCGCGCGCGCCGGCGTGGCCTCCGGACCGGGAACCGCGACCTCAGTCATGGCAACAGTTGTGCTCGATGTCCACGCCAAGTCACATCGGCACGTGACCATAGACACTTGATGATTACGGGCGAAAGCCGCAACTGGCACCCAAAGCCGATATTCATATAGGTACCAGACACGGATTGGGTCGGCCCGCAAAAGTCCCTGCGGGCCGACCCAATCCCGTCGCCAGGAGCCGCTCAGCAGCGGTGGGGTTGCGTCAGCGGCGGACCCCCGCCGCCGGGCTCAAGAACAGCCGCTTGTCGAACCACAGCTCGGGCATGCGAAACAGCTGCCGGCCCTCTGCATGATGTCACCGCACACCAGACAGATCACCGTCTCACGCTGATGACGGATCAGCGGCGCGGCCGTGGTCCGGAGCTGCCGACGTCGCGTCCTGTCGTACATCAAGGTCGAACGAGGTCGCCTTGACCGCCACCGCCTCCTCCACACCAGGAAGCGTCGGCTGAAGACGCTCCCCCACGGTCAGGATGCCAAGCTCCTCACGCTTCTCCGCCGAGAGATACTCGACTGCCATACGCCGGAAGATGTAGTCCACGAGGCTCGTGGCGAATCGGATGTCGGGATCATCAGTCATCCCGGCCGGTTCGAAGCGCATGTTGGTGAACATGTTGCAGAACGCCTCGAGCGGCACGCCGTACTGCAATCCATGACTCACCGAGATCGCAAAGGCATCCATGATGCCCGCGAGCGTTGAGCCTTGCTTCGCCACCTTCAAGAACAGCTCACCGGGCCGACCATCCTCGAACTCGCCGACTGTCACATACCCATGACAGTCCGCGACCCGAAACGAAAACGTCTTCGAAGCCCGCGTACGCGGCATCTTCTGACGGACCGGTTGCTGGATGATCACCGTCTCGACGACACGCTCGACAGCGCCCGTGTCGTCACCGTCGCCCGCACCGACCCCGTCCTTCTTCTGTATCGAGAGCGGCTGACCGACCTTGCAATTGTCTCGATAGATCGCGACGGCCTTGAGCCCGAGTTCCCACGCCTCCATGTGGAGTTGCTCGACCTCTTCGATCGTCGCTTCCTCGGGCATGTTGACGGTCTTGGAGATCGCACCCGAGATGAACGGCTGTACAGCACCCATCATCGTGACGTGACCGCGATAGTGAATCGCATTGTCGCCCATCGAGCAGGCGAACACAGGGAGATGCTTCGCCTTGAAACCTGGAGCGCCGACGATCGTCTTGTGCTCGTTGAGATAGCTGACGATGCCTTCCACCTGCTTCGCCGTGTACCCGAGCCTCCGCAATGCACGAGGGACTGTTTGATTGACGATGAGCATCGTGCCGCCACCGACGAGCTTCTTCGACTTCGTGAGCCCGAGGTCCGGCTCGATGCCAGTCGTGTCGCAGTCCATCATGAGTCCGATCGTGCCCGTCGGCGCGAGCACCGTCGCCTGGGCATTGCGCACACCGTGCGCCTCGGCGAGTCCGACGGCATCGTCCCACGATCGTTGCGCCGCGCACAGCACCTCTGGCGGAACGAGATCCTCGTCGATCTTCGAGGCTTCCGAGCGGTGCATTCGCAACACGTTGAGCATCGCGTCCGCGTCGGCGGCATAGCCTGCGAACGGTCCCATGCGTGCAGCGATCTTTGCCGACGTAGCGTACGCGTGACCGGTCATCAGCGCGGTCAACGCGCCGGCCCATGCCCGACCGTCCTCGGAGTCATAGGCCACGCCGTATGCCATCAGCAGCGCGCCAAGGTTGGCGTAACCGAGGCCGAGCTGGCGAAACCGACGACTGTTCTCGCCGATCTTGGGGGTTGGATAGTCGGCGTTGCCGACCAGGATCTCTTGCGCCGTGAACATCACCTCGACCGTGTGCTGATAGCCCTCCACATCGAAGACACTGTCGTCGGAGAGGTACTTCAAGAGGTTGATGCTTGCGAGATTGCACGCGGAGTTGTCCAGATGCATATATTCGCTGCACGGGTTGCTCGCATTGATTCGACCAGCGGCCGGCGAGGTGTGCCACTTGTTGATGGTGGTGTCGAACTGCATTCCGGGATCGGCACACTGCCAGGAGGCTTGGGAGATCTGACGCATCAGGTCGCGGGCGCGAACCGTGCGCAGCGTCTCGCCGGTCTTGGCGGCCTTGAGGTCCCAGTCGCCGTCATCACGCACCGAGCGCATGAAGTCGTCCGTGACACGCACCGAATTGTTCGCATTCTGGTATTGGATGGAGTAACTGTCACGGCCATCGAGGTCCATATCGAAGCCGGCGTCGCGCAACGCGCGCGCCTTGTGCTCTTCACGGGCCTTACACCAGATGAACTCCTCGATATCAGGATGATCGACGTTGAGGATGACCATCTTCGCGGCGCGACGGGTCTTGCCACCTGACTTGATCGTCCCTGCCGACGAGTCCGCGCCCCGCATGAAGCTCACGGGACCGCTGGCGGTTCCGCCGCCCTTGAGGTGCTCGAAGCTCGAACGAATGCGCGACAAATTCGTTCCCGCGCCGGAGCCGCCCTTGAAGATCACGCCCTCCTCGCGATACCAGTCCAAGATGCCGTCCATGGTGTCTTCGACCGAGAGGATGAAGCACGCGCTCGCTTGCTGGGGCACGCCGGCGACGCCGATGTTGAACCAGACCGGCGAATTGAAGGCTGCCCGCTGGTGCAACAGGATGTATTTCAACTCCTGACGGAATCCCAAAGCCTCCTCGTCGTCGACGAAGTAGCCGTCACGGGTGCCCCAGTCACTGATCGTGTTTGCTACGCGATCGATGACCTGACGCAACGATGACTCGCGTTCTGGCGTTCCGAGCGTTCCTCGAAAGTACTTTTGCGCAACGATGTTGGTGGCGTTCTGAGACCACGACACCGGGAACTCGACATCGGTTTGAAGAAACGCGTCCGTCCCATCCTTGAAATTTGTGATCCGGGCGTCACGCCGTTCCCACTCCACCGTGTCATATGGATCAACCACCCCGTCAGTGAACCGCCGACGGATCCCGATCCCAAGTTGCTCCGGCGCTATCGCCATTCCGCTTGTCCTCCTGAATGTCTGACCAGTGACGTGGGGGTCACTCGCGTTCACGGACTATCTCCACCACACGCGACCCACCACCCCGAAACGGACTTTCCAACTCATCGAGAAACCACAATATATTGTGGTTTGCATTTCTCGAACCCCGAGATGAGGGGTAATTACACCACTGCTATTCCGATGCTGTCAACCACCGAACCGAATGACCCGTGCCGATCGAGCCGCCCGCACCGGGCTGGGGCTGGTTCTCGTGCTGGCGCCACTGCTCGTGAATGCCATCACATGTTCCTTACGACGGATCCGAGGTCCGCGGACGTCGTTTCGGAGTCGTGGTCTTCTCCAGCCCACCTTGCTGCAGGAGGTCGACCTCACGCTCGAAATCACTCAGGTCCTCGAAGCCCTTGTACACCGAGGCGTACCGGAGGTACGCAACCTGATCCAGCGCAAGGAGTCGCTCCATGACGGCGAAACCGATCGCCTCGCTCGGAACGATGGACCCACGTAGCCGCAACGCCTCTTCGATCTCCGAAGCGATCGCGTCGACCGTTCCGCTATCAATCGGGCGGTTGGTAACAGCACGATCGATTCCCGCGACAAGCTTGCGCCGGTTAAATGGCTCATGCTCACCCGAACGCTTCGCGATCACCAACGGGATTTCCTCGACACGCTCATAGGTTGTGTAGCGACGATGACAAACAAGACACTCGCGCCGGCGCCGGATTGCAGCGCCCTCGTCGGCAACGCGTGAATCGACGACCTTGTCATCGGACTCTCGACAGTACGGGCATCGCACACCACCAGGCTACCGGGCCGAGCCCTCAGGGACACCGGCCCGGCAGCCTGTTGACCACCCGCCCGCACCGGCGGAGGCTCCGCTACACACCGATGCGCGCCGCACATTTCTGGTCAATTGATGCCGGCTACGGCTGCCAGATGATCCGCTCGCCCGGCTGCAGCGGGCCGTCACCACGAGCCCCCTCGAGCGCATGCACGACCCGACGCGGATCACTGCCCGGCTCGAGTGCCTGCGCGATGCTCCAGAGCGTGTCGCCCGGTTGGGCAATCACGGTCACAACGTGCGGGCTGCGCTGGAGACCCGAGGGGGAAGAGGTCCCCAGCGTCGCGCCCGCCTTCCCCGCCATGCTCAACACGCCGATCCCCAACGCGACCACGGCGATACGACGTCGCCGATAGGTCGATTTCGTGAATCTCCGGCTTCGACGTGAATTCGATGCCATGCGATTCACCAACGCCGATTCGGGTGCAGTCCGGGTGAGGCGTTGACGCTGGAACTCGGAGGCGGTGCTCATAGCGGCGGTCATGTCGAAATCCCTTCGTTCACCCGATACAGCGCGGGAGTTGCGCTCATTCGGATCATTCGGTTACCGGTCATCACGCCCTGGGGTGCTCAGGCACAGGTGTCATCAAACCCCACTGGTGTGACAGCTACCGAACAACTGTTCGTGTCCCGAGTACCCAACCACCTCTCGATCATCACGTCAAGGGATTTCTCGAACAGGTGTTTGCCCCGAACGTCTGCTCGTGTTACGGTGACACACGCTCACCAAACAGAGGATGCGCACATGTCCAAGACCGCAGCTTCGAAAGTCGCCTCGCCAGAACTCACCGTTCGTCAGCGTCAGGTCCTCGAGTTCATCGATGCCGAGGCACGAAACCGCGGCTATCCGCCCAGCGTGCGCGAGATCGGCGAGGCGGTAGGGCTGTCCTCCAGCTCAACCGTGCATGCCCACCTGGCTGCACTGCAGGAGAAGGGCTATCTGCGACGTGATCCCAGTAAGCCGCGTGCCCTCGAAGTCCGCTTCGAACCCGGCACCGGCGCCGCTGTCGAGCGTCGCCCCGTACGGCACGTTCCGCTTGTCGGAGATGTCGCCGCAGGGACGGGCGTCCTTGCCCTCGAGAACATCGAAGAGACCATCCCTGTATCGGAGGATCTCACCGGTCCGGGTCAACTCTTCGTGTTGCGAGTCCGCGGCGATTCCATGATCGAAGCGGGCATCCTCGATCGCGACTACGTCGTCGTTCGTCAACAGAACACAGCTGATCCCGGCGATACCGTCGTCGCAGGAATCCCGGGCGACGAAGCCACCGTGAAGACCTTTCTTCGACGCAAGAACAAGATCGTGCTCCGCCCGGAGAACGCCGATCTCGAGGAGATGGTGTTCGATCCAGCGGACATTCAGATCTTCGGCAAGGTCGTCACCGTGATGCGACGCCTCTGAGACTTGCCCGTTCGTTCGCTTTCCTAGAACACCGTCTGGTGGCGGTGTTCAACCCGTGAGATGCAGGAAGCTTGTTAGGCGCTGCATGCAGGCCTCAAGAGCGCTCCGGGTCACGTACTCATCCGCGGTGTGCGCAACCTCCGCGAGCCCAGGCCCGTAGTTCAACGCCGGGATTCCATGGGCGGCAAAACGCGCGACGTCGGTCCATCCAAGTTTCGGCTCGACTGTTGCACCGATGGCCGCAATGAACTCGGCAACGAGCGGGTTGGTCAGATTCGGTAATGCTCCCGCACTCGCCTCCAGCACCTCAACCACTGCCGCTGCGCCAAGCAATTCCTCGACCTCGCGACGGGCATCGTCGATCGAGAGCGACGGAGCGAAACGCCGGTTGACGACCAGCGCGCCGTGATCAGGCACGACGTTGTTGGCGATCCCTCCTTCGACACGCACGACCTGCATGGCCTGGCGGAACGTCAGCCCGTCAATGTCAATGGGCGATGGTGTCGCTGTGGCCAGGCGTTCCAGCACAGGAGCCATGCGGTGGATGGCGTTGTCCCCAGTCCACGGGCGGGCGGTATGTGCCCGTCCGCCGACGAACCGGGCGCTGATGTGGATCGTTCCCTGACATCCCGCCTCGACGTTGCCCCCCGTCGGTTCGAGGAGCACGGCGAGGTCGCCGGCGACAAGCTCGGGGCGCTCGGCGAACACTCGCCGAAGGCCGTTGTGCGCGTCGGCGACCTCTTCGCCGTCGTAGAAGACGAAGGTGTAGTCGAGGCCCGTTGTGGCGGCGTTCGGGCCTGTGCCGGCACGTTCGGCAAGCGCCAGCAGGACGGCTATGCCGCCCTTCATGTCTGCGGTGCCCAGACCGACCAACGTGTCCTGATCACGACGCGCCACGCTGGGCTCATGGCGCTCAGTGCCACGACCGGTTCCGCCTGCAACGGTGTCGAGATGCCCGCAGAGCACGATTCGCCGTGGTGCATCGAATGTCGTGCGTGCCACGATCGCGTTGCCCATTCGGTCAATGGTCAGATCCGATGCGCGCGTCGACAACCGCGCGTGGATGGCGTCGGCCACAGCCGTCTCATTCGGATGTACCGACGGAATCGTCACGAGCGCCGCCGTCAAAGCAAGCAGATCAGCGGCGTCGCCCCCTACCACCACATCATGTGCCGCCGCGATGGCAGCGTTCGTCACGAAGCAACCCCGTGCTCGCGGAAGATCGTGTTGAGCTTGAGCTTGTCGTGCTCCTCCCCCGGCTCGAGATACCGCAGGATCAGGACACACGGCATCCCGAACTCGCCACCGGCAAACTGCTTCGGCCGCGTCCCCGATACGGCGATCGACCGTTCCGGGACATCGCCTCGCGACACCTCGATGCCGGTCTCGGAATCGATCACTGGTGTCGAGGCGGTCAGAATCACTCCGGCACCGAGCTTCGCGCCCCGCCTCACGCGGGCGCCTTCGACCACCATCGAACGCGAACCGATGAACGCATCGTCTTCGATCACGACCGGCGCGGCTTGTGGCGGTTCCAGCACGCCCCCAATACCGACACCGCCAGACAGGTGCACCCGTTCACCGATCTGGGCACACGAGCCGACCGTTGCCCATGTGTCCACCAGAGTGTCGGCGCCCACCGAAGCGCCGATGTTGACGTAGCTCGGCATCAAGATGACACCCGGCGCCAGATACGAGCCCCATCGCGCCGAGGCTCCTGGGACGACCCGTACGCCAGCGAGCTCATAGTCGCGTTTGAGGGGAATCTTGTCTCGATACTGGAACGGCCCCGCCTCGATCACCTGCATCTGTTCGAGACGGAACAGCAGCAGAATCGCCTGCTTTGCCCACTCGTTGACAACGACGCGGTCGTCGATGACGTCAGCGACATGGACCTCACCTCGGTCGAGCGCACCGATTGCCTCGTGCACCGCCAGGCGCGCCTCGGAAGGCTCTGCCACCTCAGCCAGGTTCTCCCGATGCTCCCAGAGAAGCTGGATCTGCTTTGCGAGTCCCTCCACGATGGTGCTCCCTTTCACGCGCCCGATGGCGCAACGCCTTGCAGTTCGGATTGGTCCTAGCGAATGGTTGACGCGGCCAGCCGTTCGAGTGCGAGTCGGAGCCGATCATTGGGTTGGGTGAGCGCCAAACGAACATGATCGGCACCAGCAGGTCCGTATAAGTCACCCGGCGCAACCAGCGTGCCGGCCTCAGCCAGACGCGCAGCGATTTCCCAACCGTCGTCGGCATCGCTGGCCGAACGCAACCAGAGATAGAACGTTGCCGGTCCGCCGTCGTGCACGAGATCGAAAGACTCGAGACCGTCGAGCACCAACGTCCGGCGCTCCGCGTAACGATCACGTTGCAATGCGACATGGACATCGTCACGCAACGCGGCAGCAGCTGCCGCTTGAATCGGCGCCGGAAGCATCATCCCCGCATGGCGACGCAACTCTCCCAGGTAACCCACCAGGTCCGAATCGCCGGCGATAAAACCGGCACGAAGACCCGCCATGTTGGACCGCTTCGAGAGGGAATGCACGGCCAACACGCCCTCGGTCCCAGCCGACAAGGCAGTCGGCGGAGGCGCGGGCGCGCCCAACTCGTCGTAGGTGAACTCTGCGTAGCACTCGTCACTTGCGACGACGATGCCGTTCGCCCGCGCCCATTCGACGACTGCGGCCATCTCCGCTGACGACGCAACCGCGCCCGTCGGATTCGACGGTTCATTCAGCCAGATCACCAGCGCGCGCTCGGCATCCTCGGGCGCGATGGTGCTGAGGTCCAGATGCCAGCGTGCATCGAGTTGCACCGGCACAGCACGCAGGCCGCCAAGTTGCGCGCCCATCGTGTAGGACGGGTATGAGATCGCCGGATACAACACCGTGTCACGAGTTGGATCACGCAACGACAACATGCGCGGCAACGACACGACGGCTTCCTTGGTGCCGATGCAAGCCAGAACCTGAGCCGGATCGACAGTCAGGCCAAAGCGGCGAAGCATCCATTCGGCGCCCGCCGTTCGGAACTCCAGCGAGCCAATCGCACTGGGATAGCCCGTCGCAGCGGCGGCCGCTGCCAGCATGGCTTCGATCGCAACGGTGGGCATCGGGTCGATTGGCGATCCAACCGAGCAGTCCACGACACCGCCAGGCATCGCGTCGGCAAGGCGGCGCAGCGCAAGGAGACGGTCCTGCGGATATGGGGGCGGGACAAAAGCCGCAGATATTCCCTCTGGCACAAGCGTCATATGACCGCAATCGTAATCCGCTGGTGGCGTGATGCGGCCTTCGACGGCCCGGTTCCAGGCGTCTCAGCGCCGGATTGTCGACGGGATCACGAAAGCGTGACATCGCGACAAGGTCTCGTCGGGCAGGCGCGCCTGCACGCGAGTCCCTTCCAGAACATGAACTTCCACGAGAACTTCACCCTCGCGATGCAGCGTGGCGAGAACATCTCCGCGCTCGTATGGAATGACCAACTCGACGACGCGGTCCAGCGCCCGCAACCGTCGCCCGATCGCCGCCGGAAAGTGCGGCGATGCCCTCCCCCGTCATCGCCGACACGGCTACCGAGCCAGGATGTGCGTGCAGTCGACGGACAACCTCGGCGCTTTCGGCGAGATCCATCTTGTTCCACACGATCAGCTCGGGGATGTCACGAGCCTCGATGTCATCCAGAACGGCGTGGACCGCCGCAATGTGGGAATCGGGATCCAACGCGCTTGCGTCGACCACGTGCACGATCAGATCGACACCGGCGACTTCCTCAAGCGTCGACCGGAAGGCCTCCACCAACTGGTGCGGAAGTTTGCGAACGAAACCAACCGTGTCGGAGATCAAGATCGTTTCGCCGCCAATGAGTCGCATGCGCCGAGTGGTCGGATCCACTGTGGAGAACAGTCGATCCTCGACCAAAACCGTGGCGGTGGTGAGCGCGTTGAGCAACGTCGACTTACCGGCGTTGGTGTAGCCGACGAGCGCCACCGACATGAGCGCCGAACGGCGTCGGGACTTGCGTTGGGTCGACCGGGTACGGCCAAGTTGCACGAGGTCACGTTCAAGCTTGGCAACTCGGCGCAGGATCCGTCGTCGATCGACCTCGAGTTGCGTCTCGCCCGGGCCGCGCGTACCGATGCCACCACCGAGGCGGCTCATCTCCTTACCCCTCCCGTGCAGGCGCGGCAGCAGATAGCGCAATTGCGCCAACTCCACCTGCACCATGCCCTCACCGCTCGTTGCGTGCTGGGCGAAGATGTCCAGGATCAAAGCGACACGATCGACGACGTCACGACCGAGCGCCTTTTCGAGATTCCGTTGCTGCGCAGGCGAGAGTTCATCGTCGAAGACCACGACATCGATGTCGAGCGCTTCGGCCAACTCCAGAACCTCAGCCACCTTGCCCCTGCCGATGTACGTTGCCGGATCGGGCGTGGCTCGTTGCTGGAGGACCTGTTCGATGGGATCCGCGCCAGCGGTGTCGGTGAGCAACGCGAGTTCGGCCAACGACGCTGTCCGCGTCCTCGGCGCAACGCATCCCGTAACCCGTACTGACGAGCAGTGCTCGCTGTCGGACGACGTCGAAATCGACCTCGGTCGCGGTGAGCCGCCGGCGGCCCCGGCCCGTCCGATCCGACATCAGTGCCGGAACGCTCCGGTGTCATGCAGCTCGAGGTCGAAGACATGCTCGACCGGTCCGCCCAGACGCACCGTGTCGCCGAGTTCTACCGCCAGGGTCCCCCCGGGTACCTGCACCGTGACGGACCTCCCGACGAGCCCACGACGATTCGCCGCAGCGGCCGCCGCGCACGCGCCCGTTCCGCAGCTGAGGGTCTCGCCCACCCCGCGTTCCCAAACCCGCATCGCGATCGTGTCGGGCCGACCTGCGACGGGCGCCACGAACTCGACGTTCGTGCGCCGAGGAAAGCGCGCGTCGTGTTCGAGACGCGGCCCAAGTTGTGCCACGGGCGCGGTGGCGACATCGTCGACGAACACGACGAAATGTGGGTTGCCCATGCCGACAGCGTCGCCACGGTAGAGCGCACCGTGAAACGCGGCTTCGAGATCGACGCCACTCGGGGCAGCCACCGGAATTCGAGCAAGCTCCCACACCGGGGACCCCATATCGCACGTTGCAAAGCCCACTCGGCCGGCGTTATCGAGTTCGAGATCGACGACGCGCCTGCCAGCACCTGTTTCGACAACCAGGCGCCGTGAGGTACCGAAGCCTTCACGGTGCGCCACCCACGCCAAACACCGGATGCCGTTGCCGCTCATCTCGGCGACCTCCCCGTCGGCATTGCGCAGCTCCATCCGCACGTCGACATCGGATGGGGCGCCACTACCAAGCCTCTCGGCAGGTGGAAAGATCTGGATCACGCCGTCGGCACCCACGCCAAGGTGGCGATCACAAAGGTGCCGGACCAACGCAGCATCGAATGCACCGTGGCCGCAAGCCTCGGGACCTGCGACGTCGTTGGTCGCTACGTGGACGAGAAAATCGTTGCCGGTCGCATGAAGTTTCGAGAGCTCGATCATCGTGACCAGCTTGCCAGGATCGCAGCCGAAACTTCACTCGAATTCCCCGACGATCCGATCCAGCAGATCCGAGGATCGCGCCGAAACCACATCCGCTGCCTTCGCGCGAGTGCTCTCGTCCTCCGGCGAGCCGAGTCAAACGCCTCGTCCAGGGACGGCACGACGCCCTCGAGATAGCCCAACACTTCCTTGTACCCGATCGCCTGCTGCGCGGTCCGCGACCAGACGCCGGCCGCGCGTAGAGCCTCGACCTCCGCCAAGAGTCCCGTATCGCGCATACGTTCGAAGCGTCGCTCGATCCGTTCGGTCATCAGCACACGAGGCAACCAGATACCAACCATGTGAATGGGAAATGCCGTCGGACCATATGCCGCAACACCCGGGCCGAATGATGAAAATTGCCGACCGGTCGAATGGATGACCTCCAAGGCACGCACGATCCGTCGCGTGTTGTGGGGCTCGATACGCGCAGCAGCCGCTGGGTCCGCGACCTGCAACTGTCCATATGCGCGGGCGACTCCGCCAGGCTCGCTGGTCGCAGCGAGAAGCGCCGCACGTATCGCCAAATCTTCGCCAGGAATTTGAAGATCATCCACCACCGCTTGGACATACAGCCCCGTCCCTCCGACCAGGAGTGCCCGCTTCTGACGCGACTCGATGTCTCGTACCGCAGCACGGACTGCGATCTGAAAAAGCGCAACGGACCATTCCTCGGAGGCGTCGACGACGTCGATCAAGTGATGCCGAATGGCGGCTCGCTCTCCTGGTGTGGCTTTCGCGGTGCCGATGTCGAGACCGCGATACACCTGCATCGAGTCCATGGAAACGATCTCGACATCGCCGCAGGCCTGCGCGATCGCCAACGACAGCTCGGTCTTGCCGGAAGCGGTAGGTCCGACAATTGCCAGATGCGTCATGTGGACACTGGCGCCCTGCGAGAAACGACGGCGATCAACCAGCGACGACAGGGATACGCACCGGTCTACGACGATTCGGCACCGAATCAATCGTCACCAGCTCGGCACGCAACCAATGGGGAGCGCCGCGAAGAATTCGCACCGTTGCATAGCTGCCCGCGACCACAGCCATTCCCTCCGGCGGCGCGAAATGTACGAGCTTGTTCTGGCGTGTCCGGCCCGACAGAACCGCCGGATCCTTCTTGGAGGGTCCCTCGACGAGGACTTCCTCGACACGCCCGGCACGGGCGCCATGCTTTGCCAGCGCATGACCTTCGACGACCTCGGCCAAGCGAGCCATACGTTCTTGGGTGACCTCAAGAGGAATGAACGCGTCGACCATCATCGCTGCTTCAGTCCCGGGTCGTGGGGAGAAGACGAACGTGTACGCCGCGTCATATGCGGCCGCATCGGCAACAGCAAGCGTGCGCTCGAAATCTTCGTCGGTCTCACCAGGAAATCCGACGATGATGTCGGTGGTGACCGCGAGATCCGGGATCGCGGCGCGGGCTTCGCCAAGGCGTTCGAGATATCGCTCGGCCGTGTAGCCCCGATGCATACGGGCAAGGACCCGATCGCTCCCGGCCTGGAGCGGAAGGTGCAGGTGCTCACACACCGTCTCGCACTCGGCCATCGCAGCAATCGTCTCGCTACGCAAGTCCTTCGGATGTGGTGATGTGAACCGCACCCGCCGGATACCGTCGATCGCGTCGACGGCCCGCAGCAGGTCGGCGAACTCCGGGCGATACCTTCCGGCGCCAAGGTCTCGGCCGTACGAGTTGACGTTCTGACCCAGAAGCGTCACTTCTGTTACGCCGTCAGCGGCAAGTGCCTCGATCTCGTTGATGATGTCGGCCGGCCGCCTGCTGACCTCCGCTCCGCGTACCGCTGGAACGATGCAAAACGCACACGAGTTGTCACAACCGATCTGAATCGTGACCCACGCTGCATGCGCAACATCACGGCGTGCAGGAAGCACCGATGGGTAGGCATCGTGCTCCTCGAGGATTTCGATGATCGGGCCCTCGAGACGGGCACGCTCCAACAGCTCCGAAGCCCGGGCGAGGTTATGCGTCCCGAAGACCACGTCGACATGACCGGCCTTCTCCATGATGAGCTCACGGTCCTTCTGCGCCAGACATCCGCCGACCGCGATCTGAAGATCCGGCCGGTCTGCTTTCATCTGCTTCAGGCGACCAAGCTGGCCGTACAGCCGGTTGTCAGCGTTCTCGCGCACACAGCACGTATTGAAGACAACCACGTCGGCCAGCTCGAGGTCCTCCGTGACCTCCATACCGTCGGCCTCGAGCAAGCCGGCGATTCGCTCGGAGTCATGTTCGTTCATCTGGCACCCGAAGGTGCGGACGAGGAAGCGGCGGGGTTCAGACACGATCCGCCAGTCTAGAACACCCCCGAAACCCAGGTTTTGGGGAACCGCCACGCCCCCGACCGGGCCGCGCGGCTCCCCAAACGCGTGGGGTCTCCTGTGGTTCCCTCGTTGGAGGGTCACCGGGGCTTACTTCAGTTCGATGGGGAGATCCTCGGCATCCAGCACGATCTCTGCCTCTTCGGCCGCTGGGGGCGCAACCTTCTCGCGGATCCGCTCCGATATCTCCATCATCATGTCGAGGTTGTCGGCGAGATACTTCTTGGCGTTCTCGCGACCCTGGCCGAGTTGCTCGCCCTCATAGGTGAACCATGCACCCGACTTCTTCACGATCTCGTGCTCCACGCCCACATCAAGCAACGAACCCTCACGGCTGATGCCCTTGCCGTACATAATGTCGAACTCTGCCTGGCGGAAAGGCGGCGCAACCTTGTTCTTCACCACCTTGACACGCGCACGGTTCCCGATGCTCTCGGTACCATCCTTGAGGGTCTCGATACGCCGGATGTCGAGACGAACCGACGAGTAGAACTTGAGCGCCCGACCGCCGGGCGTCGTTTCGGGCGAACCGAACATGACGCCAATTTTTTCGCGCAACTGGTTGATGAAAATGCAGACCGTGCGCGAGCGGCTCAGGTTCGCGGTGAGCTTGCGCAGCGCCTGGCTCATCAGGCGAGCCTGCAGACCGACATGCGTATCGCCCATCTCGCCCTCGATCTCCGCACGTGGGACAAGCGCTGCAACCGAGTCGATCACGACCACATCCAGGGCGCCCGAACGGATCAACATGTCGGTGATCTCCAGCGCCTGCTCACCCGTGTCGGGCTGGGAGATCAGCAGATCATCGACATTGACACCGATAGCGGCGGCATACACGGGGTCCATCGCATGCTCCGCGTCGATATACGCACACACGCCGCCGTTGCGTTGCGCCTCGGCGACAACGTGCATCGCCAAGGTCGACTTTCCTGAAGACTCGGGTCCGAAGATCTCGACGACGCGCCCACGCGGCAAGCCTCCGATACCCAACGCCAGATCGAGAGCGAGCGCACCGGTGGGAATAGCTTCGACGCCGACGTGGCCGTGCTCCCCCAGCCGCATGATCGCGCCCTTGCCGAACTGCTTTTCGATTTGACCAAGTGCCATGCCGAGTGCCTTGTCGCGTTCCACCGTGTGGTCCTCCTCAGTGCGATTGCTGCCATGGTGCGTCGTGGGAAGTAGTGATGTCGGGGTCAAACTAGAAGTGCGGTGTGACAGGTATGCCGAGTCACTTCAGACTGCCGTGGAAACACCGGACTACACCCGTGTGATTCGCGTTCCGACACGCTATACCGAACACCCGTTCGGGTCAAGCATCGCGACTAGTCGGCGATGCAGGGTGAACGAATCACCCGTGAGACCTAGCAAGTTGCGTCGAGACGAGTGCGCAGCAGGTTCATCGCCGTGATCGTCGCGTACTGCTGGATCCGGTCACGGTCGCCGGGCAAGCGGATCGAAACTGCCTCCGTCGCGCGGTCGGGCAATGCGACGGCCAAGCACACGGTGCCGACGGGTTGGTCGTCCTGGGGGTCCGGTCCTGCGACACCCGTGACAGCGAGGCCCACATCGGCGTGAAGGACACGTCGCGCGCCTTCGGCCATTTCGATCGCGCATGCTTCGCTCACGACGGTTTCCGATGTGACCCCGAGCACCGAGCGTTTCACCTCGGTTGCATACGCACCGATCGTCCCGCGAAAGACACGACTGGCATGGGGCACCGAGACAATCCGAGCGCCGAGCAATCCGCCCGTCAGCGACTCTGCAACACCGAGGGTCCAGCCATTGGCCTCGAGCTGGGTCAACACGACGTGCTCCATGGTCTCGTCATCGACCCCGAACACAAGGGAACCGAGGATCGAGCGCAGTTCGCGTTCCTCGCTCTCGATCAGCGCCCGAACTTCCGCGTCCGAGGATCCTTTGGCGGTGATGCGAACGACGATTCCCTCGATACCTCGCGCCAAGAACGCAATGGTCGGGTTGGTCTGCGCGTCGACGCGGGCCGAGATCATCTCGGCCAATCCCGATTCCGACGCACCCCAGGTCTTCAATGATCGAGACCGAATCACCGATGTCACACCCGAGCGTCGGAGCAGGTCGGGAATCACGAATTCGTTGACCATCGCCTGCATCTCGTACGGCACTCCCGGCACCGCGTAGACGACCTTGCCCGATACTTCGCAGCAAAGCCCCGGAGCGGTACCGAGCGAATTGGGAATCGCCGCACCACCAACGGGCACGTCGGCCTGACGAAGATTGTTCTCCGGCACGTCCATGCCGCGTGATGTGAAGATCTCGATGATCGGCGCGATCAACGACAGGTCACGAACCAGCTCGACACCCATGTACTGAGCGAGGGCCTCACGCGTCAGATCATCAGGCGTCGGACCCAAGCCACCACACACGATCACGGCATCACTGCCGGCATCTGCACTGAGCAACTCGGTGAGCGCGCGCACCATACGCGAGAGGTTGTCTCCAACCTGGCGGTGCTCGTAGCTCTCGATTCCCGCCGCGGCGAGCTGCTCACCAATCCAGGAACTGTTCGTGTCGACGATCTGGCCGAGCAGCAACTCGGTGCCGATTGCAAGAACCTCACATCTCATTTCCCGCCCCGATCGTTGTCGGTCCTGCTCACGACACCGTCTCCGCCCGTTCCAGTTTCGTCTCGCGCCATCCGTTCCGGACGATATCGGCCGCGGAGATGACTGTGAAGGCCAAGGCGACCGCAAGCATGATCTGCTGGAAACCTTCGAGATCGGCGGTTGCAGGCAGGATCACGGCACCAACTGCAAGGTACTGCGTCACCGTCTTCCACTTGCCGAGCTGACGCGCCGGCAGCGAGATACCCCGCCGGGCAGCGAACGACCGGTAGGCGGAAATCCCCAACTCGCGAAGCGCAACGATGGCAAACGCGAACCACGGGAGGTCGTCGCGCAAGGCCAGTGCGCCGAACCCACCGAGTACAAGGATCTTGTCGGCAAGCGGATCCAGGAATGCACCCGAGCGTGTGGTGCCGTCGCGGCGTGCAATCCAACCGTCGAGACTGTCGGTCGTGGACAGCACGAACCACAGCACGATGCTCAGCGTGCCGGGTCCGTGATTGCGAATCAGGATCAGCGACGGGACCGCCAACAACAAGCG
This sequence comes from uncultured Acidimicrobiia bacterium, assembly GCA_963785035.1. Lineage (GTDB taxonomy): Bacteria > Actinomycetota > Acidimicrobiia > IMCC26256 > CAWATG01 > CAWATG01. The sequence continues at coordinate 224,295 of CAWATG010000011.1, read as the reverse complement.
CGCACAGGTGATTGCGTTCGCCGGAGTGGCAAGCGCCCCAGGCCCGAACCGCTTCAGACGCGACGTTGCCATGATCAGGAACCCGAGACCACGGCGTGACCCGTCAGATCGGGACCTTCGGCGTCGTCGATGCAAACCAGGATTTCCGATCCCGGTCGAGCGAATGCGCCGGCAACACGAACCACCCCATCGATCTCCGGCGATTCACGGTAGGTGCGCCCCACCACGGCACCGTCTTCGTCAGTGCCGTCCACCAGGACGCTCACCGTTGCACCGATCAGCGCATCACGCGCGCCAGCGGTGATGGGATCCTGGACCTGCGCGCACTCACGAAGGCGCTCGTGCATCAGTTCGCCCTCGACCGTGTCGCCCAACGCGGCAGCCGGCGTCCCGTCCTCAGCGGAGTACGTGAAGAATCCTGCCCAGTCCAGTTGCGCGCGTCCGAGAAAGCTCAACAGCTCCTCATGATCGGTTTCGGTCTCGCCTGGAAATCCGACGATGAACGACGAACGAAACGCAGCGTCGGGCTGTCGAGTGCGTATGTCATCGATCATCTCGACGAAACGCTCGCCACTACCCCAACGCTTCATTGCACGCAACAATCGTGCAGACGCGTGTTGCAGAGATAAGTCGAAATACGGCACAACCGTAGGCAGCTCCAGCATGGTCGACACCAGCGGGTCGCGGACCTCGCTCGGATACAGATACAGCAACCGCACACGAGCCAGACCACGATCCGAGAGCGTATCGAGTTGCCGCAACAACGGCGCGAGCGCGAGGGGATCTCCGATGTCACGTCCGTACCACGCGAGATCCTGCGCAACGAGCACCAACTCGGCGACACCGGCATCAACCAGTGCACGAGCTTCGGACATGATCGATGCCGAGGAACGAGAACGCTGCTTACCGCGAAACGTCGGGATCGCACAGAACGCACATGCCCGGTCGCATCCCTCTGCGATCTTGAGGTATGCCCACGGCGCGTTCGGGACTGCGCGTGGGAGCTCGAGCAGGTCACGGACTCCCGCCGGCTTCCGTCCCCGTAGCACCACCTGCGACAGGTTCGCCTCGCCCCCGAATCCGACGACGGCATCGGCTTCGGGCAACGCCGCGGCCAACTCATCGCCGTAACGCTCGGCCATACAGCCCGTCAAGACGAGCTTGGCGCCGGGCTTGCGCTGGTCCGACAACGCAAGCGCCGTATCGATGGATTCCTGGCGCGCTGCCTCGATGAACGCGCAGGTGTTCACCACGACCAGATCGGCATCGCCCGGACCGTCGGCCAGCACCAACCCGTCAGCGATCAGCGCCGCTGTGACCTTGTCGGAATCGACAGCATTCTTCGGACATCCCAATGTCTCGACGTGAAAACGCTCCACCACCTCCGGTTCGACCAGGACCGGGTCAGGCGAGGTGGGTTGGGAGGTCACCGAGCAATGCTACCGGTACCCATTGGGACGACTTGTAGCGCCGAACCCCGAAGTCGGACCCGAGCCGGTCACCGACGAACCCTCACTCTCCGCTGACGAGTTCGTCCAGTTCTTCAACCGACATGAGCACATCGCGGGCCTTGGAACCGACCGACGGACCGACCACACCCTTGCGCTCGAGCAGGTCCATGATCCGACCCGCACGGGCAAAGCCGACCCGAAGCTTGCGCTGCAACATGCTGGTCGAACCCAGGCCGCTACGTACCACCAGCTCCATCGCCTCGAAGAGCAGCTCATCACCGTCGCCGTTGTCTGCACCCTTATCAGTTGTGGCCTTGGTGTCATCGGCAACGCCGGTGATGTATCGGGTCTCGCGCGACTGGCGCTTCCAGTGCGCGACAACCTTTCGGACGCATTCTTCGTCTACCCATGCACCCTGGATGCGCTGCGCCCTGCTCGACGACGCCGTCACAATCAACAGGTCGCCTCGGCCGATGAGCCTCTCCGCGCCACCTTGGTCGAGGATGACACGCGAGTCGGCAAGGCTCGACACCGAAAAGGCCATACGACTCGGAACGTTCGCCTTGATGACGCCCGTAATCACGTCGACCGATGGCCGTTGCGTTGCAATCACGAGGTGAATGCCAACCGCACGTGCCATCTGTGCGATACGGCAGATACTTGCCTCGACGTCACGCGCGGCGACCATCATCAGGTCGTTCAGCTCATCGACCACGATGACAATGAACGGGAGGCGGTCGTAGCCCTTCCCGCTGATTGGATCAGGCTGCTCACGCGTCGGAATCTCACCACGGTCATACGCGGCGTTGTACCCGGTGACGTCACGAACACCGACCTCGGCCAACAGCTCGTAGCGCATATCCATTTCTCGGACAGCCCAATCGAGTGCATTCGCAGCCTTCTTGGGATTGGTGACGACTGCCGTCAAGAGATGCGGCAGATCGTTATATGCGCCCAACTCCACCCGCTTCGGGTCGATCAGGATCATCCGAACCTGATCAGGGGTAGCGCGCATGAGAATCGACGTGATGATCGAGTTGATACAGCTGCTCTTGCCTGCACCGGTCGCGCCTGCAATCAACAGGTGCGGCATCGTTGCAAGGTTCAGCATCACCGAACGACCCGAAATGTCACGACCGAGACCCACTTCGAGTGGATGCACCGCCGCGTTCGCCTCCTGGGAGTCGAGGATGTCACCAAGCGTGACGAGTTGGCGCTGCTTGTTCGGAACCTCGACACCGATCGCGCTGCGCCCGGGGATAGGCGCCAAGATGCGTACATCGGCGCTCGCCATCGCATAGGCAATGTCATTGCTCAGGCCGGTGACCTTGTTGACCTTGACGCCGCGGGCCAACTCCAGCTCGTACCTGGTAACGGTCGGGCCGACCGTCATGCCGATCAGCGTGGCGTCAACACCGAACTCGTGCAATGTCGTCTCGAGGACCTTTCCTCCATCCTCGATCGCGCGTGTGTCCACCGTTCGCGAGGCACTGCGCTTGAGTACGGTCTTCGCCGGGAGCTTCCACGCGATCGGCTCGTAGACCGGCACGATCTCGATTGCCGCGTTGTCGGACTTCTCGTCTTCGACGAGCTCCTCGTCGGCGAGCTCTTCATCTTCGCCAAGCTCGTCGCCTTCTTCTTCGTCTTCTTCGCCTTCTTCGTATTCGTCTTCTTCGTATTCGTACTCTTCGTCCTCAGCAAGCTCTTCGTCCTCGCCGAGCTCTTCGTCTTCTTCCACTTCTTCGTATTCGTACTCTTCGTCCTCGGCGAGCTCTTCGTCTTCTTCGTCTTCCCCATCACCGGTTTCGCTGTCGGTAACCTGCGCCGCCTTCACCGTCTTGCGGTCGGCGAACTGGTCATAGAGCTCCACCGAAGCGCGCCGTGGCGGACGCAGAGGCGAGCCAGACCCCGGCGTATCGCCGCCGTTGGCCGGTTCCGAACCTGAGGGCCGCGACCCCGCTGTCGAAGCCGCCTCCGCTGCTTCCTCCTCGACGAGATCGACGACTTCTGCCTCTTCGACCACACGGTTGAACGCGAGCACGTCGCCCAGCACTTCACCGGTCCATCTCGCCGCGCCCGAAACCACACCGATGACCTGATGCAATGAGATTCCCAGCGCAGCGAGCGCGCCGAACGCCCCGATGGAAAGGAACACAACCGCAGCCCCGAGTGCACCGCCTCCGCTTGCGAGCGGTGACGCCAACGCTGCCCCAACCCTCCCGCCTGCCTGATCGAGCAGTTCAGGAGCCGAGCCCCACCTCGGACTGCCACCAGCGAGATTGCACCAGCCAATGACCGAGAGCATCACAAGTGCCGCGCCGAATCCGACGCGCACGCGAGGCGGGGAATCGGACTCGTATTCCTCCCCATCGTCGTCGGTCACGAAATGACGACGCCACAACAAGAGCGCAGCGAGTCCGATTGCCGCAATGGGCACGAGCCAATCGGCACGGCCGAGCAGCGAGAGCGACGCTGACGCCAGCCCATTGCCCACCGGCCCGGCCGCGTCGGAGGACAAACCGAGCAGGGTCAGGACCCCCATGCCCGCAGACGCTATTGCGAGAGCATCAACCCCATGACCGCTCAGCTGCTCGACGACAACCGCGTAGGACTGCTGCGTCCGCGATGGTCCCCTTCGCCGCGCGCGTGCTCGGCGGGCACGCGTCGAGCGTCGGCGTCGGCGTCGGTTGGAAACCATGCCCCGACGGTAACACTGGCCACATCTAGCTCAGTGGACCCCTTTGGGCACTTTCCAACACGCTCCATGATTTCCAGAGAGAGACCACCACTGTGGGTGGTCTCTCTCTGGATCAAATCGAAGTCAGCCGATGCCCACGATCGCCTTGTTCAGCGTCATCGCACCCGTCGAGCCGAAGAACGCGGCGTCGCCGAAAGCGAAGATCCCACCGTCAGAAGCAACCAGGTGGTAGCCCTTACCGGACGCCGTTGCAGCTGCGCCAACGATTGGCTTGTTCAGCGTCATCGCACCCGTCGAGCCGAAGAACGCGGCGTCGCCGAAGGCAAAGATCCCACCATCGGAGGCAGCGAGCCAATAGCCATTGCCGGTTGGTGTGCTCATCCCTGCGACGACCGGCTTGTTCAGCGTCATCGCACCCGTCGAGCCGAAGAACGCGGCGTCGCCGTACGAGAAGATCCCACCATCAGCGGCGATCAGCCAGTAACCGAGCCCTGTCGGGGTGCTGGCCATGGCGACAATGCGCTGGTTCAGCGTCATCGCACCCGTCGAGCCGAAGAACGCGGCGTCGCCGAAGGCAAAGATCCCACCATCAGTCGCCACGAGCCAATAACCCTTGCCCGAAGGAGTCGGTGTCAGACCAATGATCGGCTTGTTCAGGTTTGACGCCGACCCGTAATGCGTCGCATCGCCGAAAGCGAACACGCGACCGTCAGCGGTTGCCATCCAATAGCCGGCATCGGTTGGCGTCGGGGCCGACGCTGTCACGAAGAGCCCTGGAGTGGTCGCTGCAGATCCGTAGAACAACGAGGAACCGAAAGCGAAGATTCCACCGTCGGACGCAACGAGGCGATAACCCTTGCGGTTCGGGCGCTCCGCTCCTGCGCCTCCGACGACCGGCGGAATCACAGGAGGTGCCTGCGCCGGTGCACCGGCAATGCCATCGCCCTCGAAACGCGCGATCGTCGAGACATCTGCCGTCACGATCTTGCCGTCGGGCTGCAGCGCAACGGCGAGTCCTGCATCGACACCGGACGAACCGGACAGGTCCGATGTGGCGACGCCACCGGCACCGAAGCCCGTGTCGAGGGTTCCGTTCGCGAGGTACCGCACCAGCGCCGTGTCCAGGTTCGGCTGATCGTTACCTGCGGCGCTTTGGTTCTTGAATCCAGCCGCCACGATCTTCTGGTTCGCCTGCAGCGCCACGGACAGCGCACCGCCGACGAACGCAGGAGCGGGGCCGCTCGCTACTCCGGCCACGCCGAATGAACTGTCAACGGTGCCGTTCGCATTGAATCGCCGAACCACAAAGGATGCGCCCGTCTGCGAAGTGCCGACAACGACGATCTTCGAGTCCGGCTGCACGACGAGGTCCTCGACCCTGCCGTCCGTTGCCCCGAGACCCAGCGTCACCTTGCCGCCATTGAACGTCGCGTCGAGCGCTCCGTTGGCGCCGTACCGCGCGAGGATCTGCCCTCGGTCCCCGAGATCGCTGGAACCATTGGCGACGATGACGACTTTCCCGTCACCCTGTACAGCGACGCCATCGATAGCGTCCGCACCCGTGAAAAGGTCTGCGGCAACGACACCACCGGCGCCGAACGTCGCGTCCAACGCTCCGTTGAGGTTGTAGCGAAGGATGGTCGCGGGATCGCTCGTGCCGTTCGGGGACCCAGTGACGACAATCTTGCTGTCCGGCCCAAGCGCGACATCGAAGGCCTCGTCGGAGCGACCAGCGCCGAGCGACGTCACGACGACGCCACCGGCACCGAAGCTCGCGTCAAGTGCGCCGGTTGAGAGATAGCGGGCAACGACGATCTGCCATACGTCGGTGCCTGCTCCGCCGACCTCCGCCGAGCCTGCTACGACGATCTTGCCGTCAGCCTGCAGCACGCCCGAACGAGCGATCGCGTTGCCCGAACCGATGGCGGTCCGGACCGAGCCAGCACTTCCAAACGTCGGATCCAGCGCACCGTTCGTAAGGTGGCGAGTGAGTGCGAACCCACCGATGCCGCCGACATTGCTCGCGCCAATCGTCACAACTTTGCCGTCGGCGAGGGCCAGGACCTTCCCCACCTTGGATTCCGGTGCGACCTTGACCAGGCCGCCGCTGCCGAAGCCCGTGTCAAGATCGCCGGGTGTACCGGCGGCGAGTACGGGGGAAGCCAGCCCGAGCGCAACCATTGCGACCGTGGTCGCCGTTGCAGCTGCGGCCTTCGCCTTGCCGCGACGCGAAACATCCTTGGTGAACCAGTTCATACCCTGCCCCCATTTGCCCAATGCGACGGGGGATACCGTACCCGATTTTTGGCACCCTAAAAACGCAATGTGGTGCTTTCGCATGTTTTGCGGTTTCTGGGGCCTCTTGGGCCCTTGACAAGCGGCGGCGGCGCCTTACAGCTCCATGACGACGGGAATCACGGCCGGACGCCGTTTGGTCGTCGCACTGATGAACTTGCCGAGCGATCGCCGGGCGTGTCGGCGCAGCGTATCCAAATCCGTAGCGCCCTCGTCGAGCGCCTCCTGAACCGATGCCCGAACGGCCGCCTTCGCCTCCTCGATCAGCTCGTCCGCCTCCGGCGCGTTGATCCAGCCGCGAGTCACGATCTCGGGCCCGGTCACGATCTCGCGCTCACGGGCATCGACGCTGAGGATCACCACCACGACGCCCTCTTCGGCCAGGGACCGCCGGTCGCGCAGGACACCATGACCGATGTCGCCCACGATGCCGTCCACGTAGAGGTACCCAGCGGGTACAGCGTCCCGGACGACCGAAACATCATCGGACGAGATGACCAGCATGTCGCCATCCTCACAAACGATGGATCGCTCTGGGTCCAGGCCCACGTCTGCGGCTAGCCGCGCATGGTGGACCATGTGGCGATATTCGCCGTGGACCGGAACGAACCAGTCGGGCTGCACGAGGCTCAACACCATCTTGAGTTCCTCTTGGGAGGCATGACCCGACACGTGGACCGCAGCCGTTGAACCTGTGACGACCTCGGCGCCGGCACGGATCAGACTGTCGATCACACGCGACACATTCGACTCATTGCCAGGAATTGCATGCGCCGAGATCACCACCACGTCATCGCCGCCGACCTTGACCCACTTGTGCTCGTGTGCAGCCATCAACGCCAGTGCGCTCATGGGTTCACCTTGCGAGCCCGTGCAGATCACGCAGATCTCGCCGGGCTGATACTTCGAGATGTCATCGATGTCGATGATCTGGTCCGTCGAAATTCCGAGAATGCCCATCTCGCGCCCGAGCGCCACATTGTGGACCATGGACCGCCCCAGAAACGCGACGCGCCGCCCGGCGTCGATCGCCGCTTCGGCAACCTGTTGAATTCGGTGCAGATGCGACGCAAAACTCGCCACGACGAACCGCTTGCTGTCGTATTCGCGAAACAACGCTCGCATCGTTCCGCCGACCACGGACTCCGAAGGCGTGAACCCAGGTCGCTCGGCATTCGTGGAGTCCGACAACAGGAGGCGCACTCCCCCATTACGGCGCGCAATCTCGCCGAGTAATGCGAGGTCCGTGTGACGCCCATCGACCGGCGAGACGTCGAGCTTGAAGTCACCGGTGTGCAGAATTGTGCCGGCTGGAGTGTGATACGCCGTGGCGAACGCGTGCGGAACCGAATGTGTGACCGGCACGAATTCACAGTCGAACGGACCGATTTGGCGTCGCTCACCGTCGTGCACCGCGATGAACTCTGTCCGGTCCAGCAAACCGGCCTCGGCAATGCGATTGCGCGCGAGACCGAGCGACAACGGCGATCCGTAGATCGGAAAGGACAGGTCACGCAACAGGAACGCCAAGCCCCCCGCATGATCCTCGTGTCCGTGCGTGAGGAACACGCCTTCGACACGGTCCGCGTTCTCGCGAAGGTAGGTGAAATCCGGCAGGACCAGGTCGACACCCGGCATATCGGGATCGGGAAACATTATCCCGCAGTCGATGATGAGGATCCGGCCCTTGACCTCCAGGCACATACAGTTTCGGCCGATCTCGCCGAGCCCCCCGAGGAAGATCAGCCGCACCTCATCATCAGAACGAGGTTTCTTGGACGCGCGCGTTGATCGTGCTGCTGGGCGACTCATGAATGCGACGCTACCACCGGACGCCTTTGCATCTCTTCGATGCGGTGCGCGCCCTTTCGGTTACGGCTTGAAGACGTAGGACTTCGCGGAGTCCGAGAGATAGTCGCCCGCGAGCACCCTCAATCCACCGTCGATCGTCGGATCCGCGGCGTAGATCGAACCGGCCTTCGGCGTGACGCGCTGCGTCACCGACGCGCCGTACTTGAAGTCCGGCAGCAAGCCCTCGAACTTCAGCGTGCCAACCTGGTTCGAAGCGCTCAGTACACCTTCTGGGCTGAGATCCCCATTGCGCACAGCCACCTCGAGGATCTGATGGAACGCCCAAGCCTGGGCGTAACCCAGCGCGAAGTACTGGTCGGCCTTCTGATCCGGTGCGAACTTCTTGACCGAAGCGATCAGCTTCGCCATGCCCGGCGATTCGGTGTCGCCCCACTGTGCTCCGGTCGACGCGATCCACGCGTTCTTGGCCAGATAATCGGCAAACGCCTTGTCCTTGTCATCGGCGGACGCCGTGAGGTTCACGAAATCGCGCTGCCATGCCGGCGCTTCGAGAATGAACCGCGCCGTGAAGTTGAGCTGACGGGCGACTTCGACGAGGCTGCGAACGTCTGCGAACAACACCGCCGCGAAGACCATCTCACAGTTGTTGTCCTTGAGGGCCTGCACAGCTGCGGTCTTGTCTGCAAGCACCTTGACCCGCTGCGCGGTCTTGACCTTGACCTTTGCCCGTTTCGTGACGTACTCCAAACCGGCCAAACCCGCATCGCCGTAGGCATCGTCCTGAGCGACCGCGCAGATGGTCTTCCCTGCGCCACCATTCTTGAGGTAGTAGTCGACGGCGTTGATTGCCAAAAGCTGATACGAGGTGGCTATCGGCATCAGGTTCGGATTGCCCACCCACTCGGCATCGAGGGTCGCAGGCGCAGCCATGACCTTGTCGGCGGCGAGCAATGGCTCGATGGCCTGCACGACCGCAGTGCCCAGAATATGCTGGAACGCGACCACTTCGTTCTTGATGCTCTCATAGGCCTGCGTACCGACCGTCGGGTCGTATTGACTGTCTTTGACCACGAGCTTGACGGGATACTTGTCGGCGACGCCACCCGCTTCATTCACCGCATCCCAGTACACCTGATTTCCCCGCGTCATCGGCGCGCCGAGGAACTTGCCGGCCAGCGCTCCCGTCAAACCGCTTTGCGGCGTGACGACACCAAGGGTGATCGTCGTTCCATCAAAGCCTGGACCGGGCGATACCGACTGCCCGGTTGCCGGGCGACGCGTCGAGGTTGTCGTCTCGTCCGACGCGCTCTTGTCGCCGCTGCCGCAGGCAGTGAGGAACATCGAGAGCGCAACGGTGATGCCTACCATGGACAGGTGCTGTGTACGGCGCATGCCATCTCCTTCACCAAGTCAATCGTGGGTATATCGGCACCAACAAGGCCTAACGAAAGGTCGACCTCTTCAGTCCTCGCTGACGCAGGTCCACCACAAGGCCCGTTATGCCCGAAGTGTTGAAAACCAACATCAGAATCAGTGCAGCGGCGACCACAACATCACTGAAGGGCACAACATTGCGTTCCGCAACAATTGGGAGTTTGGCGCCATATTCCTGGATCAGGACTGGAAGCGATCCGACGACCAACGCTCCGATGGCCGTGCCTGAGACGGTCCCGACGCCGCCGATCACAATCACGGCGAGGAACGTCACCGACAACGACAGACCGAACTGCAGCGGGTCAGGTCGTACGAACTGTTGGTAGTGGGCAAAGAACACACCGGCCGCAGATGCGAGCGCGCTCGAGATCACGAACGCCCCGACCTTGTACCGGAACATGCTGATCCCAACCACCTCTGCGGCAAGGTCGCGATCGCGTACCGCCTGCAAGGCTCGGCCCGGTCGGGTCCGGGCAATGTTCCGCATGAGCGACGCCGCAATGGCCACTGCTCCCCACACGACATACATCAAGCTCTGCTTGTCACCCAGCGGCGTGGCGCGCAGTCCGAAGAAGTCGAACGCGCGAAAGTCGGCGTCACCGATCATGAGTGTCCGCGGCGAGGGCGCTCCGGAGTTCCCGTTGCTCACGGTCGTCCACATGACCAACAGGTGGGTCACCAGGAACACAAGACCGAGCGTGACGATCACCAGATACGGGCCGCGGAGTCGCAATGCCGGGAGCCCGACGACAAGCCCGAAGCCGGCGCCACATGCCATAGCGACGACGAGGTAGACCACAAACGGTTGGCCCCGTCCACCGAGGTCGGCCGCCCGACCGAGATAGCTGGTCGTGAACGCACCGATCGCCACGAATGCGGCGGTTCCCAGCGACGCCTGCCCTGCCCAACCCGTCAACAGGTTGAGCCCGAGTGCTCCGAGCGCCAAGATGCCCGCAAGCGCCAGGACGTGCGCCCACAGGTCGTTCACCACGAGCGGCGAGACGACGTAGATCGCGAAAGCACCGACGAGCACGGCGAGTTGCGCGCGATTCGTGAACAGTCGCACCTCCGCACGGGCACGCCGCTCGAGGACGTCGCGGGGCGTCACCGTGTCGAGGACCGGAACGCTCGGTCGGAGCACCTCGTCAGGCATGACTCAAATCCTGCGCACCATGTTGGTGCCGAAGAGCCCGGCAGGACGCAAGAGCAGAATCGTGAGCATCACCACGTACGGCAACACAACGTCGAACCCCGTCCCCAACGCCGACAAGTACGCATCCTGGTAGCCCGCCGCCAGCTGCGAAGCGACGCCGATGATCAGACCCCCGACAACGCTGCCGAGCGGCGAATCGAGCCCGCCCAGGACCATTGCCGGGAATGCTGCCAGCGCGACCTGTGCGATGCCTCCAGCACTGAGTCCACCACGCAATGGCGCCGCGCCGGCACCGAGCATCGTCCCCGCGACGACGCCCAACATGCCGGCGATCGCCCAAGACCACATGACCACACGCGCGACGTTGATTCCCTGCGCAAGCGCAGCCTCTTGGTCAAGCGCCGTGGCCCTCATCGCGAGGCCCGCGGTGGTATAGCGAAACACGAGGAAGAAACCACCCAGCAACAATGCGCCGACAATCGCCGTCGCAATATCGATGTCGAGCATCGTGACACTGCCGATGCGATGCGTACCCGTCCACGGAGCCGGGATCCGTTGACCCTCGAAGTCAATCCAGATCGTGCTGACGAACGCCTGCAAGATCAGGAGAACGCCGACGGTCAGCACCAGCGTCGCGAACAGTGGTCTGCCCAACATTCGACGAACCGCGACACGCTCGATCGCGACAGCGAGCGCAGCTGTGGCAACCATGGTCACCACGACCGCCGGCCAGAACCCCCAACCCCAGGTGTCCGTAGCATTCTTCGTCAGGAACGCACCGAACACGACAAGGCCGACTTGGGCAAAGTTCAGGATTCCCGTTGCTCGGTACACGACGACAAAGCCGAGGCTCACCAACGCGTAGACGGAGCCGAGCGACACGCCCGAGACCAGCAACTGAAAGAACTTCGTCGGATTCTCGATGGCAAGTAACACGCAGATCACGCCGAGTGCCACGCCAAGCACGGCCAGCAAACGGTCTGCCGCCCTCATGTTCCGTTACCGAGGTACGCATGGATCACACTTGGATTGTTGCGCACGTCCTCGGGCGTGCCGAGCGCAATGCGCCGCCCGAGATTCAGGACCATAACCCGATCCGCAATATCCATGACGAGGTGAATGTCGTGTTCGATGAGAATCATCGCCATTCCCATCTCGCCGTTGACTCGACAGAGGTAACGGACCATGTCCTCGGTCTCTTGGAGGTTCATCCCCGCCACAGGCTCATCGAGCAGCAGCAGTTTTGGTTCCATCGCCAACGCACGACCAAGTTCGATCCGTTTCTGGACACCGTAGGGAAGGATGCCCGCCGGCAGCGATCGATACGGCGCCAGTCCGATCATCTCTGCAATCTCCTCGCACCGAACGCGATGCGAGATCTCCTCGGACCGAGCGCGGCCGAACCAGAGCATCCCCGAAAAGAAGCCGGTTCGCATGAGATGGTGTCGACCAAGCATCAGGTTGTCGATCACGCTCAGGTTCTGGAACAACGCGAGGTTCTGGAACGTCCGCCCGAGACCGAGGTGTGCCGTCGCTGCCGGACCGTGGTGTGCAAGGTCGACACCGTCGAGCACGATTCGGCCGGTCGCCGGCCGATAGACCTGGTTGAGGCAGTTGAAGATCGACGTCTTACCTGCTCCATTGGGACCGATGATGGCAAACAATTCGCCCTGCTCGACCGTGAAGCTGACATCTGTGAGCGTGCTGGTTCCACCGAACGACAGCCCGACGTCACTCACCTCGAGGACTGGTGCGGTAGCCGTCATCCTCCACGACCTCCGAGCCCTTGGCTCTCTCGACCCCCACCCACGCGCGCGGCACGGTACTCGTCGCGCAACGACCGAAACGTGCGACGACCGTTCACTCCCGTACCCAGGAACAATTCCTGCACAGCGGTAGCGTCCAACATGGAATCCGATGTGTCGGAACGGACGATGAGTCCCGTATCGAGCACGAAGGCATGATTCGCAGCCGAGAGCGCCATGCTTGCGTTTTGTTCGATCAAGAGGACCGTCATGCCCAAAGACGTGTTGATAGCGGCGATGCCGTCGCGAATCCGTTCCACCATCATCGGAGCGAGGCCGAGTGAAGGTTCGTCGAGCAACAACAATTTCGGTGAGGCCATGAGCGCACGTCCGATCGCCACCATTTGCTGCTCACCACCGGAGAGATATCCCGCAGGACTGGCGAGTCGGTCTCTCAACACCGGGAAGAGTTCCATGACCGCCTCGAAGCTCGCCTTCGCGCGCGTCCTGCCGCGTGCTGCGATGGCACCCGTCCGAAGATTGTCCTCGACCGAGAGCTCGGCGAAGATACGTCGGCCTTCCATGACCTGCGCCATGCCCATCCGCACGATACCCGGGGCACCCATCCGGTGAATTTCCTCGCCGCAAAAGGTCACCGAACCTGCGCGAATTCGCCCGTTGTTGTAGCGAAGTAGCCCGGAGATCGCTCGCAACAATGTGGTCTTGCCCGCACCGTTGCTTCCCAGCAACGCAACAACCTCACCCGTACCCACGTCGATGTCGACACCCCGCAACGCAAGGATCGCGTCCGCGTAGACCACCTCGAGGCCGCGGACCGACAACATCGGCGATGCAACCGGTTCGTTCGGCACACCGACCGACACTAGTGACGCAGCACTCTCATGTCACGGTGTTGCATCAACTACAAACCAAGAAGCGTGTCGAGCCCGATCGTGAGTCCTGGGCGTTCCTGAATCCGGCGGATCGCGAGCACGACGCCCGGCATGAACGACGTGCGGTCGTAGGAGTCATGCCGGATCGAAAGGGATTGGCCCGTCGTACCCAGCAGAACCTCTTGATGCGCCACCATGCCACGAAGCCGAACCGAATGAATGCGGATACCAGCGGCGCCTTCACCACCGCGCGCGCCAGGGACCACAACCGTTGTGGTCGGGTCACGCGCCCACACGTCTGAAGCAGCGGCCATCCGCGCGACAGTGAGCATGGCCGTCCCCGACGGTGCGTCGGTCTTGGCGTCGTGGTGAAGTTCGATCACCTCGGCACTTTCGAAATATGGCGCTGCCATCTCCGCAAATCGCATCATGAGTACCGCGCCAATGGCGAAGTTCGGCGCGATCAACGCGTTCGCGGTGCTCGCTTCGAACTGGTCGCGGAACCTGTCGAGATCTTCTGGCGAAAAACCTGTCGTGCCGACGACCGCATGCACGCCATTCGTTGCGCACCACGCAAGGTTTTCGCGAGCTGCAGCCAGCGCCGTGAAGTCCACCGCCACATCGACGTTCGCGTCGCGCATGACATCGGGGTGTCCGGCGATCCAAATTCCCGAACCGTGGATACCGATCTGGTCCAGGTCGGTGTCTGCGTGGAACGGATCGACTGCAGCCGCCAGCTCGAGATCGGGATCGTCGAGCACTGCACGGCAGACGGCTGCGCCCATGCGACCAGCTGCGCCAAACACTCCAACCCGAATCACGACGTCGAGGCTATCGCAACGGCGCCTCAGCGTCGTTTATGCAAAATCGCCGGCGGTGAACGGGCCCACGACCGAGAGTGTCCGATTGGCTCCGGCAATGACTCGTTCGATCACGCGCGCCACGTCATCTGCGGTGACATTGGTGACATCGGCGACGACATCGTCGAGCGCCGGAACTTCCCCGGTTGTCAGGAGACTGCGACCGATTCGATGCATCCGTGATGCGGAACTCTCCAACGAAAGCGCCATCGAGCCGGCGAGGTGCCCCTTTGCGTCGGACAGTTCGTCGTCGCTCACGCCACCGTCTGCGATGAGACTGTCGAACTCATCATTGATGATGCCGAGGACTTCATCGATCTTGCTCGGCGCCGTGCCCGCGTAAACGCCGAAGACACCCGTATCGCGATACGCGCCACGGTAGGAGTACACCGAGTAGGCCAGGCCCCGGCGTTCACGTACCTCTTGGAAGAGCCGAGAGGACATGCCGCCACCAAGAACTTGATTGAGAACGGCCCACGCATAGCGATCGGGATCGTCGCGTGCCATACCGCGCATCCCGAGGACGACATGAGCCTGCTCGGTGTCACGTGCGTGGACCACGACCGGCAGCGGCTCATGCAACGCGTCGCGAGCGGATGCGGGACGAGCCCCTGAGAGGCTGTGCATGCTCTTCTCGAGCAGACGAACAACCTCTTCGTGCTCCTGGTTGCCCGCCACGGCAACGACGATGTTCTCGGCGCGGTAATGCGCGCCGTGATATGCGGCAATGTCATCGCGTTGCATGTTCACGATCGAATCGACGCTGCCCAGCACCGGCAATCCCAACGGGTGCGACGGGAACATCGCTCCGGCGAACTGCTCGTGGACGACATCGTCAGGCGTGTCGTCGCGCATCCGAATTTCTTCGAGGATGACCTGGCGCTCGGACTCGACCTCATCTTCACGAAACGCCGGCGTGTGGATCACGTCCGAGAGGATCTCGATAGCCAGCGGCAACTCGTGGTCCGGCACGCGTACATAGAACGCCGTGTACTCGTGGGTCGTGAAGGCGTTCATCTCGCCGCCTACCGACTCGATCGCTCCGGTGACCTCCCGCGCGGTCCGTGTCGGTGTCCCCTTGAACAGGAGATGCTCGAGAAAGTGACTTGCGCCCGACAATGTGCCGGTCTCGTCACGCGATCCGGTGCCGACCCAGAAACCAACCGCGACGGACCGCAGCTCGGGCAGTGATTCGGTCACGACCCGAAGGCCCGAGCTGAGCTGGGTCTGACGGGTGCCATTCGCACCCGTCAACGCTCCATTGCTCCGCATCGTCACTCCTTGACCCGAAATATGCCCTGGACGCGATTGAAGCCCCTACTCCCGTGAGCGCTCCCTCGGCGACGCGTACACCGCCGAACGGCTGTCATCGACCTCCCTGTCCCCATACTGAAGTGGGGACACGGATCCCTTGTTCGGCGACTCGCTAACGCCGGCCACGTCCGCCACGACGACCGCCGCGCGGCGGACCGCCTCTGGTGGGGCCACCTTCGCGCTCGCCGACTTGGGCCGGGCCCAGATCACCAAACTCGCTACGGGCCTGATCTTCCCAAGAGGCTTCAAAAGAGACCGTTTCGCGATCTGCCTCTTGAGCAGCGTCCGATGATCCTGAGGAATCAGCCGCATCATGGCGTTCAGCTCGCTCAGCTCGCTCAGTTCGCTCAGGACGTCCAGCCCCGGCCCTGGCGGATGTGTCCTCATCGGAGCCAGCCGATGCCGCTCCCTCTTCTCCGACCATCGACAGGGACAACTTGCCCTGGTTGTCGATATCGTCCACGCGGACGGTGACCTCATCGCCGAGGTTCAACACATCCTCTACGCGATCGACGCGCTTGCCGCCACCCAACTTCGAGATGTGCACTAAGCCATCACGGCCCGGAAGGATGTTGACGAACGCACCGAACTTCGTGATGTTCACGACACGGCCCGGGTATTCGGCGCCAAGCTCGGCGGTCGGCGGGTCCAGGATGAGTTCGATACGTCGCTTGGCTTCCTCGACCTTTTCGCCGTCCTTCGACCCAATACTCACGATGCCGACGGATCCATCGTCGGACACCGAGATATCCGCACCGGACTCCTGCTGAATGGTGTTGATCACCTTGCCCTTCGGGCCGATGACCTCACCGATCTTGTCCATTGGGATCTCGAAGCTGATGATCTTCGGCGCGCTGTTGCGTACCTCGCCGCGGGGCGCGTCGATGGCGTCCTGCATGACGGCCAGAATTGCGAGTCGAGCTTCCTTGGCCTGCGCCAGCGCCTTCGCGAGCACGTCAGCGGGCAGTCCGTCGATCTTCGTGTCGAGCTGCAAAGCCGTGACGAACTCCGCTGTACCGGCAACCTTGAAGTCCATGTCACCGAATGCGTCTTCGGCGCCGAGGATGTCGGTGAGCGTCGTGTACTTGCCCTCGGCGTAGACCAGACCCATTGCGATACCGGCAACGGGCGCCTTGATCGGCACACCGGCGTCCATCAAGGACAACGTCGACCCACAGACCGACGCCATCGAAGTCGACCCGTTCGACGACATGACGTCCGAGACGACGCGCAAGGTGTAGGGCCATTCCATTGCACTTGGCAGAACCGGCACCAACGCTCGTTCTGCGAGTGCGCCATGACCGATCTCGCGGCGCTTCGGCGAACCAACGCGGCCCGTCTCGCCAGTTGAGAACGGCGGAAAGTTGTAGTGGTGCATATAGCGCTTACGCTCGTCGTTGGTGATCGTGTCGAGCATCTGCTCCATGCGCGGCATTCCGAGCGTGGTAACGCTGAGGACCTGGGTCTCGCCACGTTGGAACAGGCCTGCTCCGTGCGCCGTGGGCAGGAGACCAACCTCCGAAGAAATGGCTCGCAGGTCGGTAAGACCACGACCGTCGATACGCAGCCCCTCGTTCACGATGCGTGCGCGGGTCACGACCTTCTGCAACGAACGGAACGCCTTCTTCACCTCGCCACCCCGCCCGGCGAACTGGCCGGCGGCGGCATCGGTACCAACGAGCGTGCTCAGCAGAGAGGCTTCGATCTCGGCGAGCGTGTCGTTGCGCTTGGTCTTGTCGGCGACGGCCATCGCGTCAGCGGTCTCGTTACGGACCGCCGCGTTGACGGCCTCATACACCTCAGGGGCGTAGTCGGTGTGCACGTCGTAGGCAATCGGAACGATCGGGCCTTTGGCCTTCTCGACGGCTGCACGCAATTCGAGCTGGAGGTCGATCGACGCCGCAATCCATTGCTTGCAGAATTCGAGGCCTTCGGTGATCAGTTCTTCGGTGATCTTCGGGGCGCCCTGCTCGTACAACTCCCACGTGTGTTCCGTGCCGCCGGCTTCGACCATCATGATCGCGATGTCACCGGTGTCGGTCTTCCGGCCGGCGACGACCAATTCGAAGGTTGATTCGTCACCTTCCTGGTACGTGGGATGGGCGATCCACTCTCCGTTGCGGTGCGCGAGGCGAACCGCGCCAACCGGTCCGTCGAACGGAATGCCCGAGACCATCAGTGCGGCTGATGCGCCGTTGATGGACGCGACATCGTGTGGGTTCTCCAGGTCCGCGCCGAGGATCGTCGCAATGACCTGTACCTCGTTGCGAAAGCCTTCAGGAAAGGACGGGCGGAGCGGCCGGTCCGTCAAGCGGCAGGTGAGAATCGCCTGCTCACCCGGACGACCTTCGCGGCGGAAGAACGACCCGGGAATCTTTCCGACGGCGTACATACGCTCTTCGACGTCGACGGTGAGGGGGAAGAAATCGATGCCTTCGCGAGGCTTCGATGTCGCAACCGTTGAGAGCACGGTCGTCTCTCCAACCTGGACGACGACTGCACCTGCTGCGAGGTTCGCAAGCTTCCCGGTCTCGAGAGACATGGTCAAACCGGCGGCATTGATGGGGCCGGATACCCGAATGGCATCTGCCATGAAACGCTCCTTGGTTCACCGGTCCGTTCGGACTCGGTGGGAGGGCGAGGCCCGGCGGTTCCCAGTTGTCATGGTCCGGCCGATGACCGGGCCATGGCGACTGACAACCGACGTTGCACTCGCAGTGAACGCGAACGAGGAGCGGATTGTCCGCCCCTCGGGTGGAAACAGTTATCGACGAAGACCGAGCTTGGCGATCAGTGCACGGTACCGCGTCACGTCGTTCCGCTTGAGATAGTCGAGCAAGCGACGCCGCCTGCCGACCAGCATGAGCAATCCCCTGCGGGTGTGATGATCCTTCTTGTGGATCTTCAGGTGCTCGGTGAGGTGGTTGATGCGCTCGGTGAGAAGAGCCACCTGAACCTCCGTCGAGCCTGTATCAGTCTCGTGGAGGCGGTGCTCGGCAATCGTGGCAGTGGTATCGGGCATCGTGTCGCTAGGCCTTCGACTTCTAGGAAACGCACCGGCACATCACCGGCGGAGAGATCAGGGTATCAGAGCAACCGCTCGGGCGACCTACCCCTGGTTCAGGGTGAGGAGATTTCGGGTCTTCGCCACGTCATGTGCGATTTGGTCGACCAGCGCCTCGACCGAATCGAAACGCTGCTCCCCGCGGATGCGATGAGAAAAACGTACCTCGATCATCTGGCCGTAAATGTCACCCTCGAAATCCAAGAGATGCGCTTCGAGCAGGGAATATCCCTGGTCCGCGAAGAACGTCGGGCGCCGGCCGAGCGAGATGGCGCTCATCCGGATCTCCCCATCGGGCAGCACCACGGTACCGGCGTAGATCCCGTCGGCCGGAAGACAGATCTCGTCGGCAACTGCGACATTGGCCGTCGGAAATCCCAGCTCGCGTCCGCGTTTGGTGCCGTGCTGCACCTCACCGGCAACGGCGTGCTCACGGCCGAGCAGTCGCTGTGCTGCTTCGACGTCACCCGCGACGAGCGCGGCACGCACCCTCGTCGATGAGAACGGCTCGTGGGTCGGATCTTCATCGGGAGCGACGAGCCCGAGGCCGATGACCTCAAAGCCGCTGTCTGCCCCGAGCCGACTGCCCATCTGATCCAGCAACGCCACATTTCCAGCCCGTTGATGGCCGAAGTGGAAGTCCGCTCCGACCACCACGACCCGCGCCGCCAATCGTTCGACGAGCACGTCACGAACGAAGTCCTCGGCAGACTCCATTGCACGTTCCTCGTCGAAGTGCAGGACGAGGCACAGGTCCAGCAACTTGGTCTCATCGAGAAGTTGCAGGCGCTGCTCCAAGGTCGTCAAGAGTTTCGGTGCGGACTCGGGCCTCACGACCTGAGCCGGGTGACGATCGAACGTGACGAGTCCAGCGTCGAGCCCACGAGCGTCCGCCAATTCGCGTACGAGGCGCAACACCCGACGGTGCCCGCGATGCACACCGTCGAACGCGCCGATCGTGACGACGGTCCCGAGCGCGCCAGGAACCGCACCCTCGCCCTCTGAAAGGTCGGGCACCTCGCGAATGACGCGCATCATGCCCCTGCCGCGTTGAGGACGACTGATGGCTTCACCGCTGCACCAAAGCGGTCGTAGACAGCCAACAGCGCACCATCGGGACCGACGATCGTCCATGGCCCCGACACCTCAGGATCGATCCCCAGTGCCGTGGGTGGAAACACCGAACCGTGCAGCACCGCCGCGACGGTCTCAGCGGCGATATCGACACGAGGCAGGTCGCGCAGGGCTACGAGAGGAGCGAGCACTGCCGCAGAGGGATCGGCTGCGATGGCATCGATGGATCGCGCTTCGTCGATCGTGAACGACCCGACGCGCGTTCTGCGGAGTGCCGCGAGATGTGCACAACCGCCGAGCGTAGCTCCGAGGTCCGCCGCCAATGTCCGGATGTATGTCCCGGTGCTGCACTCGACGTAGACGGTCGCGAGCGGAAACGGTCCGGGCTCGAACGCTTCGATGTCACAGCGATTGATCTGGACCGGTCGCGGCTGGCGCTCGACTTCTTTGCCCTCCCGAGCGAGTTCGTGGAGCCGGCGACCACCGACCCTGAGCGCCGAGACCATTGGCGGGACCTGGAAGATGTCGCCCACAAAACGTTTCGCGGCATCGCGAACCTCGTCATGGGTCACGGCCATCGCCCGCCGTTCCAACACGGTCCCGGCGGCGTCCAGTGTGTCGGTCGCGACGCCGAATGACACCGTGCCTCGATAGGCCTTTCCCGTACCGGCCAGATATTGCAGCAAGCGCGTCGCCGGCCCAAGCGCGACGAGCAGCACGCCCGTGGCGTCAGGATCGAGCGTGCCTGCGTGGCCGACACGGCGCAACGAGTAGATCTTGCGAAGCTTCGCGACCACATCATGCGATGTGCAGCCCGCAGGCTTATCGACGACAACCAGACCTGATGCCACGCAAGTATCTAGGCGATCGCGGCGCGGATCTGGGAAATCACCGAATCCATGCCTGCGGCCGAGGTAAAGCCGGCCGCGAATCGGTGACCTCCGCCTCCCTGCATCGTCGCGACCTGACAGACATCGACGGCCCCCAGCGACCGAAGGCTGACCCGCACCGTGCCGTCAAGGTCTTCCTTCAGCACGCACGACACCTCGGCCTCCGACGCCCGCCGCACCAGATCGATGAGACCCTCGGCCTCGTCGATCCCCACGTCGTGACGAGCCAGCATCTCTTGGGTGACGACGGCGTAGATGAAATGTTCCTCGGGAACCAACACGGCAGCGGCGAGCGCCTCGCCGGCGAGGCGGAGGTACGCGAACCGGTGCTCCTCGAAAAGCGCCCGGTTCAACGGCGCGACGGGCACATCGAAATGGAGTAACTCGGATGCAAGGTCGAAGACCGCCGAAGTCGTTGCGTCATATTGGAACCTGCCGGTGTCACACACGAGCGTTGCGTAGAGACACACAGCAGCCGGCTCGTTGAGACTGAGGCCAAGCGCGCTCACGAGCCGACGCGTCACCACGCCACTGGCGGCTGCATCGGCATCGATGACGTTGATCGTGCCGTAACAGTCGTTCGAGATGTGATGGTCGATGACGATGAGCGAGCGTGCGGACTTCGCAACGGGCCCGAGGTCACCAAGGCGATCGATGGAACCGCAGTCGAAGGTGATCATCACGTCAGGCTCGCGGGAAACCTCGCTCGGGTGTGTCAGGAGTTCGAGGCCTGGTAGTAGGCGGTAATGCGGCGCGACCGTGAAGGGCGGCGGGAAGGAGGCCACCACCGGAATTCCTTCGGCGCGCATGACGTGGAGCATGGCCAGCATCGAACCGAGCGCGTCACCATCGGGATTGACGTGACATGCCAACACGATGCTCGACGCACCCCGGATCGTCTCCACCGCGCAAGCCATGGCGTCGCCAAGGAGCACCGTCGCAGTCGAAACGCTGCCTGCCCCGTCACTCACCGGGCGCCTCCAGGCTTTCGGCTTCGGTGTCCTGAAGGTCCCGAAGGATCCTGTCGACCAGTTCGCCCTGGGCGATCGCCGGATCCTCGAGAAACGTCAACACCGGAAGGTACTTCAACCTCACCTGGCTGCCCAAGACCGTGCGGAGGTGCCGTGAAGCGGATCGCAGGGCGTCGCCCGTCGCGGTTGCCTGGGCCTCGCTCACGACAAACCCCTCCTTGGAGGGGCCGATCTCGGAGAAGTACACCGTCGCGTGTCGCAAATCAGGGCTGACGTGGACGCCGGTCAACGTGACGAACCCGAGGCGCGGATCCGACAGGTTCTTCAGCTCCTCGGCAAGCACTTCGAGGACGACCTCATTGACCCGTGCTGTCCGCGGATACCTTCGGGCTGGCCTTCGAGTCCTCATACGTCGACCTCCAATGGGTCGCGATCACGGTACCTAGGTTCGAACGACTTCCCGAACGTCATAGGTTTCGATGACGTCGCCGGGCTTGAGGTCCTGATAGTTCTCGAGCCCGATGCCACACTCGAATCCGTCGCGTACTTCGCGGGCGTCGTCTTTGAAGCGCTTGAGCGAAGCAATCGAACCGTTCCAGATGACCGTGCCCTCGCGCAGAAATCGGACCTTCGAACCGCGGGTAATGACGCCCGAGGTGACGAAACAGCCGGCAATCTTGCCGATGCGAGGGACCGAGAAGATTTCGCGGACCTCGGCTTCGCCGGTCACGACCTCCTCGAATGTGGGCTTGAGCATCCCGAGCAGGGCGGAGTTCACGTCTTCGAGCACCTGGTAGATGACCTCGTAGAGGCGCAGCTCCACCTCGAGGCGTTCGCTGCGCTCGCGTGCCTTGCGGTCCGGACGCACGTTGAACCCGATAATCGTTGCGTTCGATACCGACGCCAGGTCGATATCGGACTCGGAAATACCGCCGACACCGCGCAGCACAAAACTCAGACGGACCTCGTCGTGTTCCTGGTCCAGCTTGCGAAGGGCCTCGGTGACCGCCTCGAGCGAGCCCTGCATGTCTGCCTTCAGGACGAGATTGAGGGTGGCAACCTCGCCGCGCTGGACCATCGCGAAGATGTCCTCGAGGCGGGCGCCGCCGGCAAGTGCCATTGGGTGCTTGAGGTTCGCCGTATGGCGACGCCGCGTGCGTGACTCCGCCACGATGCGGGCGGTCTTGTCGTTCGGGGCGACGCGCAACTCATCGCCTGCGAGTGGCACGTCGTCAAGTCCGAGAACTGTTACCGGCACCGACGGCCCAGCCTCGGCGATCGCGTTCCCGAGGTGATCGAACATCGCGCGAACGCGGCCCCAGCCACCGCCGGCAACAACGGGGTCTCCCACGCGCAGCGTGCCCGTTTCCACCAGGGCTGTCACGACTGGTCCTCGGCCGACATCGAGCTTCGCCTCGAGTACGAAAGCGCGCGCCGCCACCTTCGGGTTTGCCCGTAGGTCTTCGATCTCGGCAACCAGGAGGATCGAGTCAAGCAAGGTGTCCATGCCGGCGCCCGTGACGGCCGAGACCTCATTGACGATGGTGTCACCGCCCCATTCCTCTGGGACGAGTTCATGTTCGACGAGTTGCTGACGAACCCGCGTCGGGTCCGAATCCTCGCGGTCGCATTTGGTGATCGCGACGATGATCGGAACCTCAGCAGCCTTTGCGTGCTGAATTGCCTCGATCGTCTGAGGCATCACACCGTCGTCGGCCGCGACCACGAGCACCGCGATATCGGTCGCGCGAGCGCCACGAGAACGCATCGCAGTGAAGGCCGCGTGACCAGGCGTATCGATGAACGTCACGGGATGCTCGCCGCGCATTGCCTG
This sequence comes from uncultured Acidimicrobiia bacterium, assembly GCA_963785035.1. Lineage (GTDB taxonomy): Bacteria > Actinomycetota > Acidimicrobiia > IMCC26256 > CAWATG01 > CAWATG01. The sequence continues at coordinate 200,807 of CAWATG010000011.1, read as the reverse complement.
GTAGGCGCCGATGTGCTGGGTAATGCCACCTGCCTCACCAGAGACAACGTTGGCGTTGCGGATCCGATCCAACAGCGTGGTCTTGCCGTGGTCGACGTGACCCATCACGGTGACGACGGGCGCACGAGGCTCGCGCTGGCCATCGTCGACCTCATCGTCTTCCTCGCCGAACATCGCCTGGAGCTCAAGCTCGAGTTCAGCGCCGGGTTCGACCAAGAGAACGTCCGCACCAAGGGACTCGGCCAGCAACTCGATCATTTCATCGGCGAGCGACTGCGTACCCGTGACCATCTCGCCGGCATCGAACAACAGCCGGACGAGGTCCGCTGTCGTGCGATTGAACTTGGGCGCCAACTCCTGAATCGTGATGCCGCGCGGGACGACGATCTCACCTTCAGGAATTGCGACGTCGTCTGGCGTGAAGTTGGTTGCCTGGGCGGGCCCGAGATCTTCATACGGACCGCGACGGCGCTTCTTCCGCCGACGTTGCTGCGGTGCGCCAGGACGCCCTCGACCGGCACCGCCGAACGGGGCCCCCGGACCGCCACCAGGACCTCCGCGACCGCCACCAGGACCCCCTGGTCCACCACCAGGACCTCCGCCACCGCCCGGGCCTCCGCCTGCACGGAATCCTCCTGGAGCGCCTCCGCCTCCTGAGCGCGGAGCGCCGCCTGGACTGCCGCTACGCGAGGGTCCTCCGGGACCTCCGCTGCCAGGTGCCCCACGTGCAGCGCCGGCGTCGCGCTGGGAAGGACCGCGTTGCCCGGGAGCCGGCTTCGGACGGGGACCGCCACCGGGAGGCGGCGGAATCGGTCGACCGGACGGGCTCAACGGACGCGAGTCCCCGGACACAGCAGGTGGGCCCGGAGGCGCCGGCGGAGCGGGCGAAGCGACGGGAGGCGGCGAAGCAGCGGGCGAAGCAACCGGAGGCGGGGCAACCGGCGTGGCCGCCATACGAGGGGCGGTGGATGCGGGCGCTTCGGGCGCGGCCGCAGATGCGTGCAACGCGGGGAGCGGTCACTGGTCCTGAAGGTGGCGCTGCCACAGCAGGAGCTGGGCGCGGGGCGACCGGTGGTACCACAGCAGGGCGCGGCGGCGCAGGAGGAATGCCGCCAGTCGAGCGGACGACGCGATGTGTCGCAGGCTGCGGAGGCGAAGGCGCCGCAGGCGGACGATCTGGCGGGCGCACGCCCCCACCAATCAGTTCACGACCGGGACGGCTCGTCACCCCAGGCTCAACGGCAGGCTCGACGGCCACGGGGGCCTCGGCACGCGCCTTGGTCGCCTTCTCCTTGGGTTCGTCGACAATCGGCTCGCCGCGCAGTCCCTTGGAATCGCAGAGGCGACGTACGCGGTCTGCCTGCGGGTCCTCAATGCTCGAGGAGTGACTCTTGACACCGATCTTGAGTTCGGCCGCGAGGTCGATGACAACGGCGTTGTCGACTCCAAGCTCTCGAGCGAGCTCATAAACCCTGATCTTCTTCGTCGCCAACGTGTGTCCTTGTCTTGCCTCGTCGAATTTCGCGTGTCCTGTGCCTTACCGGCTGCTCGCGGGTTGCCCCAACAGTGTCGCGCGCAGACCGTCGTGTTCATCGGTCGTCGTCGTTGCCCGAAGGGCACGGTCGAATGCCCGCCGTCGTATTGCTCCTTCCAAGCAGTCCGCAGAGCCCGCACAAAGCCATGCCCCACGACCAGGCTCGCCACGACCGATCACAAGCCTGCCGTCTGCCCTACGGACAACCCGTATCAGCTCCGACGGGCTCGTCACCCGGCGACAACCGACACAGGTCCGGAGCGGCTTAGCTGGACTCACCTTCTGCATCCGCCGACGCGACGGTCGTCGCGTCGACCACGTACATGGCTTCTTCCTCGGCCGGCTCGACTTCCTCGATCGTCGTGTCGTCCGTTTCGCCGGCGTCACCGAGGGCCGCTGTCACCGGGAACTCCACTTCGTCACCGATAGCGAGCTCTGCCTCCAGTATGGCTTCGCTGCCCCCCTCGGTGTCGTCGCTTTCAGCACCGGCGTCTGTTCCGTCAGGCCGTGCGCCCGCATAGCCGGCGGCGGCGGCGCTGATCGCCTCTCCGCCTTCGGCCGGTTGCCAGACAAGCTCGCCGGAGGCGTCCTCAATCCATTCGCCTTCTGCATATTGAACACCACCGCCGGCCTCTTCTTCGGCCAGCTGCGTCTCACTTTTGATGTCAACGCGCCACCCGCTCAGGCGCGCCGCCAACCGCGCGTTCTGGCCTTCTTTGCCGATCGCCAACGAAAGTTGGAAATCCGGCACGATCACTTCGGCGGTGCCCGTTTCTTCGTGGATCCGAACCTCTCGGATCCGCGCGGGAGCGAGCGCCTTCATAACAAAATCTGCGGGATTATCCGAATAGGGAACGATATCGACTTTCTCGCCGCGCAGTTCGTTGACGACCATGCGAACCCGCGCACCACGAGCCCCGACACAGGCGCCGACGGGATCGACATTCGAATCGTTCGAGGCGACGGCCAACTTCGTCCGATGCCCTGGCTCACGGGCAATTGCCTTGAGCTCGACGACACCATCGACGATCTCGGGCACTTCGAGCTCGAAAAGACGTCGCACAAGACCGGGATGCGTACGCGACACCACGATCTGCGGGCCCTTTGCGGTCTTGCGGACCTCGACGATGTAGGCCTTGAGACGGCTGCCGTGTTCATAACGTTCGTTCTGAACCTGCTCTGCTTGCGGCAACAGCGCCTCGACCTTTCCAAGGTCGAGCAAGGTGTAGCGCTGGTCGGTCTGCTGAATGATGCCGGTGACGATGTCGCCCTCGCGACCGGCGTACTCCTCGTATTTCATCTCGCGTTCGGCTTCGCGGATTCGCTGCATGATGACTTGCTTCGCAGTTTGCGCCGCAATTCGACCGAAGTCGCTCGGCGTGTCGTCCCACTCTCGCGTGACGTTGCCGTCTTCGTCGAGCTCCTGCGCGATGACACGAATGTCACCCGTCTCGACGTCGATCTCCACGAGCGCCTCCTCCGCCGAGGTCGGTAGGCGCTTGTACGCAGTCACAAGGGCGTTTGCCAACGCCTCCAGCATGATCTCGACGGAGATTCCCTTTTCGCGCTCGATGTTTTCGAGCGCTTCCATCATCTCGCTATTCATGTTGTGCCCTCACTGCGAGCCCCGACACCAGGGCCGCCAATTGCTGGGATGCCAGGCGGACGCGAGCGCGCCACAAGACCTCGCGCGATGAACGACATCAACGAACCGCCTCCCCAACTCGACTGGCCGGCTCAGGCGCGCCCTTGCGCTGTTTCGGTCGCTGCGACTGCTTCGCCCTCTTCGATTCGCCGCCCCAGGCAAACGCCACATGTGCCTGCGTTACTTGTTCGTAGGCAAGGCGTAGCGGCGCCGAGACGTCAGATGCTTCGTCGGCGGCAGAACCTGTGTCACCGGCAGCGACAATGACGAGTCCGGCTTCGTCCGCCTCTCTGAGAACGCCGCGAACGCGCTGGGCGGTCCCTTCGCTGTCGCGGTACTTGGCGGCGATCAGCAGGCCGACAGCAGCAACGAAATGTTCGGGGCGCCGCAGTGGTCGTTCGACGCCCGGGCTGCTGACTTCAAGGGTGTAGGAGCCGCCGAGCGATCGCGGCAGGTGGAAATTCTCGGTATCGAGTTCCGCGGCATCGAGGGCCTCGGACACCGCTCGTGAAACCGCTGCGATCATCTCCAGGTCGACTCCCCCTTCGCGATCGACCAGCACGCGGCAAGGTGGCAGCGCGACCCGTTCCGACAAGCTCGACGTCGTAGAGGGTCAGCCCATCACCGAGCGTGGCGATGGTTGGGACCAGGCTGGTACGCAGATCGCCCAGTCTGTCTGTCGTCCTGTCGGTCGTCATCGCCTGCCCACCTCCGTCCATCGAAAGAAAAAGCGTGGGCAACGGAGCCCACGCCTCGGGAGTCACCTCGACCCACGCTCGGATACAACCTGGCGACTATACCGGATTCACCCTCCGTCCGACTGTCTCGCCGGAATTCTCGGCCGAGCGCTCGGCCTTTTTGGTTCTTTGCGTGTAGCTACGGTGGTGCCGTGCCCACCCCTGCACTGGAACTTGAGGTCGACGGCCGCCCGGTACGCCTTTCCAACCCGGACAAGGTGTTCTTTCCCGCTCGCGGCGAGACCAAGCTCGACCTCGCGCGCTACTACCTGGCCGTTGCCGAAGGCGCGTTGCTCGGGGTCTATGAACGACCGACCGTCCTCAAGCGCTACCCAGACGGCGCCACCGGCGAACCGTTCTTCCAAAAACGCGTCCCCGAGAAACGACCCGATTGGCTCCAGACCGTACGGGTCACCTTCCCCAGCGGACGGTTCGCCGACGAGCTCTGCCCCGTCGACATCGCCCACGTCATCTGGGCAGTCAACCTCGGATGCCTTGATCTGAACCCATGGGCGGTCCGGCGCAGCGATGTCGATCGGCCCGATGAACTGCGCGTCGACCTGGACCCCCAGCCCGGCGTGCCCTTCGACGACGTCCGCAAAGTGGCGCTCGTGACTCACGATGTCTTGACCGAACACGGCCTCATCGGTTGGCCCAAGACCTCGGGATCGCGTGGGCTGCACATCAACGTACGGATCGAGCCGAGCTGGACCTTCACCGAGGTCCGACGCGCCGCGCTCGCGTTGGCTCGTGCCGTCGAACGGCTCGTTCCTGAGGTCGCGACCACACGGTGGTGGAAAGAACAGCGCGGCGAACGTGTCTTCCTCGACTTCAACCAGAACGCCCGTGACCGCACCGTCGCGTCCGTGTATTCGGTGCGGGCGAATCCTGAGGGTCGAGTCTCTGCCCCGTTGCTCTGGAGCGAGGTCACCGACGTTGAACCGGGGGATCTGACGATCGCGACGGTGCCCCAACGCTACGCAGCACTCGGCGACCTTGGTGCAGGGATCGACGCCACGGCCCATTCCCTGGCCTCACTCCTGGCCCTCGCGGACCGGGACGAACGCGACGGGCTCGGCGACGAACCCTGGCCTCCGAATTTTCCGAAACAGACCGATGAACCGACGAGAGTGCAACCCAGTCGGGCACGGACGCCCCCATCGGGCACCTAAACCGAGGCGCGGACTAACCAAAGATTTCGAGGAGCTCGAACGGCACGGGAACATCGAGTTGGGCATAGGTACACGTCTCCGGTTCCCGGTCCGGACGCCACCGGGCGAATCGCGCGGTATGGCGAAAGCGGTCGCCCTGCAAGTGTTCGTAGTTGACCTCGGCGACGAGACCGATCCGCAACGGTTCCCACGAAAGATCCTTCTTCGCATTCCATCGACTCAACGCGCCCGGCAGGCGCTGCGGTGCGTCATCGGCGGTGGCGACCGTACGGAACTCCGCCCAAGCCGCCCATGGATGGTCAACGAGCGCGTCGCGCCGCGCGTCGGCGATCTCGGCGAGCAGGCGCAACCGGGTCGCAGCACTGAAACTCGATGCCACTCCGACGTGGTGCAGCGCGCCGTTGTCATCGAAGAGGCCGAGCAACAACGAACCCACTCCCTCACCATCGGAGTGCCAGCGAAAACCGGCGACCACTGCATCACACGTTCGCTGATGCTTGACCTTCAACATCGTGCGCTGACCTTCGAGGTAGAGGCCATCGAGCGGTTTCGCCATCACCCCATCAAGGCCGGCGCCTTCGAAATGCTCAAACCACGCATCGCCGACCGCACGATCGTGGGTAGCGGGAGTGCAGTACACCGGAACCGCTGCGTCGGTCGAGGCGCCGGCGAGGACCTCCACGAGCCGTTCACGGCGCGACGCGCACGGCATGTCGCGGAAGTCGACGTTGCCAAGGGCCAACAGATCGAATGCAACAAACGAACTCGGCGTCTCATTCGCGAGTTTTTCGACCCGACTGGCTGCCGGATGAATTCGCGCGGACAACACATCGAAGTCGAGGCCGTGGTCCGTCATGATGACCAGTTCTCCATCGAGCACCACACGGTCTGGCAGGGAGCGACGCAGCGGCTCGAGCATCTCGGGGAAATAGCGCTCCAACGCCTTGCCGTTGCGGCTTCCGAGCACGACCTCATCGCCGTCGCGAAACACGATGCACCGGAAGCCATCCCATTTCGGCTCGTAGAGGTAGTCCCCCGTCGGCATCGTCTTGGATGGCTTCGCCAACATCGGTGACACCGGTGGCATCACGGGAAGATCCATGTATCCCCTCGGACTCCGAGGCGCCGATCAGACGCCGATGGCCTCGACAATGGCTCCAAGCGGCACTTCATCACGTTCGCCCGTGGCCCTGATCTTTCGTTCCACGACGCCGCGTGCGAGGCCTTTCGCACCGACCGTCAACTGGACGGGCATGCCCAGCAGATCGGCATCGGCGAACTTCACTCCCGCGCTTGCGTCGCGGTCGTCATAGAGCACCGCAAAGCCCGCATTGACGAGCTTCTCGTAGATCGTGTCGGCAGCTTCGCGGGTCTGCTCCGCCGTCGCTCCTTTGCCCGCCAGTGCCAGCAGGTGCACGTCGTACGGAGCGATCGCCGCGGGCCAGCACAGGCCGTCGTCGTCGTGGTGCTCCTCAGCTATCGCAGCGACGAGGCGCGACACGCCAATGCCGTAACAGCCCATCAGCATCGGGTGCTGTTCGGAATGGTCGTCGGTGTAGAAGGCGCCCATCACCTCGGAATACTTCGTGCCGAGTTGAAAGACGTGACCAACCTCGATGCCGCGATCGACCGCAAGCTGCGCACCACATGCCGGACAAGGATCGCCTGGGACGATCGCGACGAGATCAGCCCACACATCGACACGAAAGTCGCGATCGAGCCACGCATCTCGCACGTGATAATCGAGCTCATTGGCGCCGGTTACCCACCCATGAGCGGCACGCACCGACGGGTCGGCGACGACCACCGTCGCTCCCGGTGCGTCCGGTCCGATGTATCCACGGACCAGATCACGATTCGCCGCGAAGTCACCTTCGTCGTACAGGCGCACACGCTTTGGCGCAAGAGCCTGCGCCAACGCGAACGGGTTGATCTCACGATTTCCCGGCACGAGCGCCAAGCCGAGGTCGCCGTCAACGTCGAATGCAATGCATTTGAGCAGTTCGTCATCACCAACATTCAGAAATGACGCGACGGCACTGATGCTGCCCATTCCTGGCGTCTGGACACGTTCGCGTACCGGAGCTTCGCCAGGAAGGGTCGGTGCGCCCTGATCGTCGGTCTTGCGTGTCGCAGCTTCGACGTTCGCGGCATAGTCACACTCGTGACACCACACGAAGTCATCCTCACCAACGGCTGCCACCGCCATGAACTCGTGGTTCACATCGCCGCCGATCTCACCGGCCTGGGCCCGCACCGGACGAAATGTCAGCCCGCAACGCTCGAACACCCTGTGGTAGGCCTCGTACATCGTGCGATACGACGCTGCCAACGCGGCCTCGTCGACGTCGAAGGAGTACGCGTCCATCATCAGGAACTCACGACCGCGCAGGAGGCCGAATCTGGGCCGAAGCTCGTCGCGATACTTCCAGTTGATCTGGTACAGGGTCACGGGCAGGTCGCGATAACTCGAGTACTCGCCCGCGACCGTCGCAGCGATGGCCTCCTCCGCGGTCGGAGACAGGCAGAATCCTGTCTCCTTACGGTCGTCGAGCCGGAACATCATCGGGCCGTATGCGGCGTCGCGGCCGGACCGCTCCCAGAGCTCTAGGGGCTGGATGATAGGAAGGATCAACTCCTGGGCACCGGAAGCATCCATTTCGGAGCGCACAATGTCTTCGATCCGGCGCAGTACCCGGGACCCGAGCGGCAGCCAGGAATAGATCCCAGAGGCAACCTTGCGGATATATCCGGCTCGGGTCAGAAGCCGGTGGCTGTCGACCTCCGCGTCGGCCGGGTCGTCACGCAAGGTACGGAGGAACAGCCTCGACATTCTCATGGGGGCGAATCTACTTGGACCTCCGGCGAGGCCCTCTCAAGTTCCCTGTGTGCTTTTGCGCCCATCCCCGATAGACTTGGGTCGCATGATCATTGCCGACGGGGCTCCCTCGATTTCCATGGGCCGCACTCCTCACGAGGTTCGTGACGAGATGTGTTGCCTTCGTGACGTGACCGCGCGCGCCTGAAGCGCGCCAGAGCACGGTCCAGACCCCCTCCCGCGCCGTACCTTCCGAGGAGATCGTCATGAGCATTGACGTCACCGAACTTCGCAGCCGAAGCCTCGAACCGATCGTCGAAGCGGAAATCGCCCGCTTCGAAGCAGGCGTCGCCAGTTACATCGCCGGCGAGATCGCGGAAGACGCCTTCCGCGTCTTCCGCCTGAACCAAGGCATCTACGGCCAGCGCCAAGGCGGCCACAACCAGATGGTCCGCGTCAAGATCCCCTATGGCAGCGTCGAACCCGAGCAGCTCGAAATGCTCGGCCACATCTCCGAGACGTACTCGCGAGGTTGGGGCCATCTCACGACCCGCCAGAACGTCCAGTTCCATTTTGTCCAGCTCGAACAAGCCGGCGAGGTGCTCCGGCTCCTGGCCTCCGTTGGACTGACCTCGCGCGAGGCTTGCGGCGACACGGTCCGTAACGTCGCAGGTTGCCACTTGGCGGGCGCATGCCCCTTCGAGGTTGTCGACATCAGCCCATGGGCCCAGTCGGTGACTGACTGGTTTCTGCGCAATCCGCTCTCACAGCGCATGCCTCGCAAGTTCAAGATCAACTTCTCGGGCTGCGCGACCGACTGCGGACAGGCGATGTTCAACGACATCGGCGTGATCGCGATCAATCGACCCCGTCCCGACGGAACGCTCGAGCAAGGCTTCAAGGTGCTGATGGCAGGTGGGCTCGGCGCCAATCCGCACCCAGCGCAGGCCATCGAGGAGTTCACCAGCCGCGAAGACCTGCTCGCCACGATCGAGGCAGCGCTTCGGACCTTCGACCATTACGGCAATCGTGACAACAAGTTGCGCGCGCGCATGAAGTGGCTCGTCGATTTCATGGGTATCGAGGAACTCCGCAAACGCATCCTTTCCGAACGCAAGCTCCTGATCGCCTCGGCGACCTACCCAGCGGGAATTCCCCAGGTTGTGCTGGACGAGGGCGATGCGCCGGCCGGAATGGGTACCGGCGCCACAGCAATCGGCGCCACGCCCGTCAACTTCGTCGGTCTCGAGCCATACGCGAAATGGGAATCGGTCAACGTCGTGCGCGGGCGCGCCAACAACACCGTCAGCGCCTACGCCTACTGCCGGCTCGGGGACATCACCGGTGACCAGTTCCGTGGCCTCGCTGACATCCAGCGCGACTTCGGCGTCGAGGTCCGTATCACCAACCGCCAGAACTTCGTGCTGCGCGGACTCACCGAAGACCAACTCGCGGAACTGCACGGACGGCTCGCAGCGATCGATATGGACCAGGCCGGCGCAGAACTCGCGCGAGACGTGGTGTCATGCCCTGGCGCCGACACCTGCAACATCGCCGTGACGCAATCACGCGGTTTGGCCTCCGACATCTCCGGCGCGCTCGAACAAGCTGGGCTGGCCGAGGTCGGCGGCGTCCGCATCAACATCTCGGGTTGCACCAACTCCTGCGGCCAACACCACACCTCCGACATCGGCTTTTTCGGTATCGAACGTCGGGCGCATGGCCGTTCGGCACCTGGTTACCAGATGCTGCTCGGTGGATCGGTCGGTGACCTCGCCATCGAATTCGGTGACAAAGCAGCGAAGGTGCCGGCGCGGGCAGCGTCGAAGGCGGTCGTGGCCGTTGTCGGACGCTTCGCCGCCGAACGCAACGCTGGAGAGACGTTCTCCGGGTGGTTGGCACGCTCAGGTGGTGCAGGCGCGGTCGGCACCACGCTCAAGGAGCTCGACCACTTCCCCACTCCCGAAGAAGCTCCCGAGTACTACATCGACTTCGACGAGACGAGCCCCTTTACCGGCGAGACCGGTGAAAGCGAATGCGCGACCTGACCATGGCTCCTGCAGTCGATCTCGACGAACTGACGGAGGTTTCTGCGCGCTTCGAACAGGCGCCGGCATCGGCAGTTGTCCAATGGGCGGCAGATCGATTCGGCACAGGCTTGGTGTTGGCCGCATCGTTTCAAGACAGCGTCCTCATCGATGTGGTCGCGAGTGTGGTGGCAGGCGGTGCGCCCGATATCGAAGTGGTGTTCCTCGACACGCAATATCACTTTGCAGAGACGCTTTGGTACGTCGAGCAGGTACGCCAGCGCTACAACCTCAATCTGCGGGTCATGTCACCAACGGTCGAGCCCGACAATCTCTGGATGACCGACACCGAGGCGTGCTGCGCGATTCGCAAGGTCGAACCTCTCAACCGTGCCCTTGCCGGCAAGGCTGCTTGGATGTCGGGACTGCGCCGCGCCGAATCGCCCGCGCGTGCGAACACGCCGATCGTGAGCTATGACGCGAAACGCGACATCGTCAAGGTCAACCCGCTCGCGACGTGGACAGACCTCGATGTCGCCGGATACGTGCGTGACCACGAACTGTTGGTGCATCCACTCACCGACCGTGGATACGCGTCGATCGGCTGCTGGCCGTGTACCCGGCCCGTGAGCGACGGCGAAGACGCTCGCGCCGGACGCTGGTCCGGGTCCGACAAGACGGAGTGTGGTCTCCACCTCTGATGAATGGACTGTCAGTGCGCTCCCGTTGCGCGCTCCTCGCCGGACGGGCCGTTGGCGCGATCTCACGTCTGACCGGACGCGGAGCGGGCGAGCAGATCAGCGGACGCGTCATGTTGGCAATCCAACCGGAGCTCCTCGCCCAACTCGCGAGCGGACGGCGCGTCATTGTCGTCTCAGCTACGAACGGCAAGACAACCACGACCGCAATGCTCGCTGCGGCGTTGCAGCGCGCAAGGCGAGACCGTTCTGACCAATCACACGGGAGCGAATCTCAGCTCAGGACTCGCGTCCGCACTCGGTCACACCCACGGCCCCGCATGTGCGGTACTCGAGGTCGACGAGCGTGTGCTGGCGCAGGTTTTCGATGCGCTGCGGCCCGAGTTGCTCGTGTTGGGCAACCTCACCCGTGATCAGCTGGACCGCTTCGGCGAGGTACGCAGCGTTTCGGGCCAGTGGCGCAAGCTCTGTGTTGCCAATCCAACACTGCCGATCGTTGCGAACTCGTCGGACCCCCAGGTCGTCTGGGCAGCAAGTCCTGCTGACGTGACGTGGGTGCGCTGCGGAGCCGGATGGCGCGGCGACGCCTCGACCTGCCCGGCGTGCGGAGCTTTGTTGTCCTGGACCGACACGTTTGTCTGCTCGTGCGGTTTCGGCGAACCAGCGCCCGCCGCTGCCCTCGAAGGCGACGTGCTGTCCCTTGGTGACGAGCGGTGAAGCTCGACGTGGCACTGCCCGGAAAGTGGAACGCCCAGAACGCCGCGATGGCCGTCGTTGGTGCGCACCGGCTCGGTGTGCGCTCCGCGCACGCTGCTGCAGCCGTCGCCACGATCGGTTCCGTCTCAGGCCGGTACGTGACCTATACCTTGGCCGACGGCCGTCCGATGCAGATCATGTTGGCAAAAAACCCGGCCGGCTGGACCGAGGTTCTCTCCCATGTTGCCGAACTCGACACGTCGGTTGTGTTGGCTGTCAACGCGCACCTCGCTGACGGAACAGACCCATCCTGGTTGTGGGATGTGCCCTACGAGTTGTTGCGCGGCAAGGACGTGATCGCCGCCGGTGAACGAGCGGCCGATGTCGCGGTACGCCTTCGCCACGCGCTCGTGGACTGTGTCGTCGAACCTGACCCGCTACGCGCGGCAGCCCTGACGGTAGGCCCGAGTGTGCAACTCCTCGCGAGCTACACCCAGTTCCATCACTTGACCAGACACCTCGCGCGGCAGCCTTCATGACTGTGGGCGGATCGCGCCAAGAGATGTCGACGGTCCGTATCGGCCTTGTCTATCCCGAGCTCCTCGGGACCTATGGCGACCGCGGTAACGCGACGGTCTTGGCGAACCGCTGCTTCTGGCGTGGCATCGATGCCGAGATCGTCGAGATCAGCGCGGCATCTTCGATTCCCGATTCGCTCGACATTTATCTGTTCGGCGGCGGCGAGGACAATCCACAGACACTTGCGGCAGCAGGGATGATGCGGAGCAACGCAGCGCTCACGCGGGCCATTGCACGTGGGGCGTCGGTGCTGGCGGTGTGCGCTGGGTTCCAACTCCTCGGCGATCAGTACATCGATGCCGAAGGGTCGACACTCGATGGTCTTGGCATCGTCTCGATGTCGACGACCGCGACATCACCCCGGCTGATCGGCGAGGTTGTGATCGAGCCCGACCTGTCACTCGGGTTGCCAACCCTGACGGGGTTCGAGAACCATGGTGGCCGCACGACACTCGGCGCTGACGTCCAGGCATTGGGACACGTACTCGTCGGTGGCGGCAACGGTGAGGGAACAGTCGACGGCGCCGTCGTCGGTCACGTGATCGGTACGTACCTTCACGGTCCGGTCTTGGCACGCAACCCCGCGCTCGTGGACCGGCTCCTGACGTGGGTCGTCGGTGATCTCGATCCCCTTGCCTCGCCGCTCGAGGAGCAACTCCGAACGGAACGTCTCGACGCGGCCCTTGCCAAGGGTTTCAGACGCTGGCGCCAGCGTCGCCATATCGCACGCGGCTGACGCGACGCTAGGTCCGGGCGGCAAGGTCGCGAATGTGAACAATCCGCTCGGAATCGCTGTTGGCGTCGGCTCCCTGAATCGCGAGTAGTTCGTCGCGGGTTGCTGCCGTTATCGCAGCTGCGTCGACGTCTGCTCCAGCAATGGAGGCTTCAAAGCCCTCGGCCATGATGAGCTCGGCCTCGGCGACAAGCGCGTCGACCATCTCGTCTTCGGGCACGACCCGCACGACCTGTCCACGTACGAACAAGTGACCTTTCCCGCGACCACCGGCGATCCCCAGGTCCGCGTCTCGCGCCTCACCGGGACCGTTGACGACACATCCCATGACCGCGACCTGCAACGGAACGTTGCGGGCTTCGAGCGCCGCCTGCGCGTCGCGCGCGATGCCGATCACATCGACCTCGGCGCGACCACACGATGGACATGCAATCAGGTCAAGGCCACGCCGCTCACGAAGCCCAAGCGCCTCGAGAAGACCTCGGCCCGCCTTGACCTCCTCGACGGGATCGGCAGTCAGCGAGAACCGGATCGTGTCGCCGATCCCTTCCGCCAGCAGTGCACCGATTCCGGCGGTTGATTTCACGAGCCCTCCCGGGAGGGGCCCGGCCTCGGTGACACCAAGGTGCAAGGGCACATCGACCGTGTCGGCGAGGAGGCGATATGCCTCGATCATGAGCCGAACATTGGAAGCCTTCACGGAGATCTTCACAGCGTCGAAGTCGACTTCGTGAAAGTACGCGAGTTCCCGTTGTGCCGATTCCACGAGCGCCTCGGGCGTCAGGCCTACCAAATGCCGATGCGACGTCAGGATCGAGCGAGCCGGCATTCACGCCGATACGGATCGGCAACGACCGGTCTTTCGCCTCGCGTGCGACCGCCTTGATATGCGCAGGCTTGCGAATGTTGCCCGGGTTGAGCCGCAGTCCGTGCACGCCTGCCTCCATCGCAGCCAAGGCGAGCTGATACTGGAAATGGATATCTGCGATGATCGGAATCGGCGAGCGCGGCACGATCTGCGCCAGCCCGACAGCTGCGGCTTCGTCGTTACAGGTGCAGCGCACAATGTCGCAGCCCGCCGCAGCCAACGAATAGATCTGGGCCAATGTCGCGTCGACATCGGCGGTCTTGGTGGTGGTCATCGACTGCACCGAGATCGGCGCGTCACCCCCAACCTTGACCGACCCCACCGACACGTGGCGGGTCGCGCGACGCTCAAACATCTAGCGACCGCACCGACATCAACTGAGAATGTCGTGGATATCGAGGTACGCGCTGGTCATCCCCAACAACGCCATCACCGCAAGAACAGCCATAGTCAGCGGCATGAGCCATCGAAAGTCGACCCGGACGCGAGCGTTCTTGACCTTGGAGGCGATCTGCTCGAAGCAGGCAACCGCGACATGTCCACCGTCGAACGGCAGGAGAGGCAACAGGTTGAACAGCGCAAGGATCAGGTTGAAGTACGCAATGAACCAGAGCAAAAACCAGAACCCGTCGCTGCTGAAACCCTCGCCGGCAATCTTGGTGATGCCGAAGATCGAGACGGGCCGTTCGTTGACCGTCGGGTCGCTACTTGCATTGCCTCGGACTGCGTCGACTTGACGGCCGACGCCAGCTGGGCTGAACACGCGCCCAAAACCCTTGACGGTTTCAGCAGTCGCCGTGCGCATGAACGCCAGCGAATCACCGACGGCGGCGATCGGACTCTCGGAGACATACCTGGTAGAGGCGCTGACGCCCGCGAAACCCACGCGCTGCGCCGAGTCGGGATTTTGCGACGCCAGTTCCACCGGAACCGTGAGCCTGGCGCCGTCACGCTGGACCAGGAAGTCGACAGTCTCACCAGGGCGACGGCGAACAGCCTCGACAAAGGCGTCCCATTTGCCGCCCAGCGATACACCATCGACGGACAGCACCTCGTCGCCGGCACGCAGGCCGGCTGCCTTCGCAGGGCCCGCAATGCGTTTGCCATCGACGACCATGTCACTGACCGCGTTGATCTTGGTGGTGCTCTCGGGATTGCCCTGCCCCCAGAACACGGCGAAGGCGAGGAGGAAGCACAACACGATATTGGTCGCGACCCCAGCCAACGCGAGGGTGAGACGCCAGCGAAATCGAGCCTGGCGGTAGGTACGGTCCTCGTCTGCGGGATCAACCTCTTCGAGGTTGCTCATGCCCAAGACACGTACGTATCCGCCGACCATGATCGCTTTGATCCCGTATTCGGTCTCGCCCCGTTTGAACGACCAGATCCGCGGCCCGAAACCCACGAAATACTCAGTGCATTTCATGCCGGCGAGACGACCGGCGATCAAGTGACCGCCTTCGTGCAACATGACGACAACGATGATTGCAAGGATCATCAACACCACACCGAAGGCAGTGCTGTTGAACCAGGACAGCACCAACCCCCCCACGACAACCGCGATCACCCAGCCAAGGGCGGTGTTGCGATCAGTCTCGGTGTTCTCGAGCGGGTCCTTCACTCGTCCATCCCTGGTGTCTCGGCTTGACGGGGCGCGCTGGCGATATCACGCCGCAGCATGTCGTGCGACGAGGCGCTGGGCACGCTCACGAGCCACTTGGTCGGCCAGTAACACATCCTCGACGTCATTGACGGTTCCCGTTCCAGCCTGGAGCACGCCATCGACAACCTCGGCGATTGCCCTCCATGGTATCGCCCCATCCAGGAATGCCCCGACCGCCACCTCGTTGGCACCGCTGAGCATTGCCGGGGCAGCGCCTCCGGTCCGTCCTGCGGCATAGGCCAGGTCCAGACATGGGAAGGCCTCCCGGTCAGGAGCCTCAAAGGTCAAGGTTCCAAGGCCCGCCCAGTCGATCGACCCGTACGCTTGGTCGTGGCGATCAGGAGCGCCAAGGGCGAGGCCGATAGGGAGGCGCATATCAGGCTCGGAAAGCTGTGCGACGGTCGCTCCGTCGGTGAACTCGACCATCCCATGCACGATGGACTGCGGGTGCACGACCACTTCGATCGCGTCGTAGTCCAACCCGAAGAGCTCGTGCGCCTCGATGACCTCTAAACCCTTGTTCATCAACGTCGACGAGTCGATGGTGATCTTGGCCCCCATGGTCCACGTCGGATGCGCAAGTGCATCGGCGATCGTGACGGCCTCGAGGTCCTCGCGCCTTCGACCGCGAAAGGGTCCCCCGCTAGCGGTCAGCACCACCTTCGCGACCTCGCCGGGGCGACCGGACCGCAATGCCTGATAGATCGCACTGTGCTCGGAATCAACCGGGACGATCTCTCCCCCGCCGCGAGCACGCGCCTTGGCGACGACGGGGCCGGCCGCTATCAGACTCTCCTTGTTCGCCGAGCGCGAGGCGCTTGCCGTGCTCCAGCGCCGCAAGGGTCGCGCTCAGCCCGGCGAAACCGACGACGGCATTCAAGACGACGTCGGCCTCGGGTAAGGCTGCCAACTCCGCGAGGACGGCCGGGTTCTCTGCGGCAAGACACGCACGATCGGGTTGCACACCCAAGCACAGAGCCTGTTCGGCGAGCGCGTCTGCGTTGGTTCCGGCCGCGATCGCGATCACCTCGTATCGATCGGGTCTGCTGAGGAGCACCTCGACCGCTTGGCGGCCGATGGACCCAGTCGAGCCCAGGAGTACCACGCGTTTCAATGGAACGCCATCACGAGCCGGGAGATCATCCGATTTCGAGCACTCGGGCAAGGTAGTAGATCGCCGGGAGGCAGAAGAGCACCGAGTCGAACCGGTCCAGGACGCCGCCGTGACCGGGAAACATCGTGCCGAGGTCCTTCACGCCGAGATCACGCTTGATCATCGATTCGCACAGATCACCAAGCGGCGCCAGGACCGCGACGACGCCGCCGAGCACCAGTCCAACGACCAGCGAGCTGGTCGTGGCAAGGTCCCATGGCGCGAGACCCAACACTTCGGTCACGAAGACCCCGAGGAGGATCGAGGCGATCGTGCCACCGATCAAGCCCTCGAGGGACTTGTTCGGCGAAAGCTTTGGGGCGATTCGGCGTCTGCCGAACCGCGAGCCGATGAGGTAACCGAAGGTGTCATATCCGACAGCACAGATCGCGCCGCCAAGGAGGAGGCCCACGCCGTTGTTGCTCGGGCGACCAGAAAGGATGAGCCCCGCAAACCCGCCCAGAACCCCCACGTAGCCGTAAACCATCATCGTCATCGAGATGTTGACGACCGGCCGTGCAACCACCACCTCGAAGAGGTACCACAGCATCGAAAACACGACAACCATGACGGTGACCAACGGAAACGCATCGAGGCCGGATTGGTACGCGCCAATGACCAGTCCTGCGGATCCGACCGCTGCGACCAGGGTCGCGACGTCGTAACCCAACCCTCGAAGCGCCGTGGAAAGCTCGATGGCTCCGAGCGCGACAATGACGACGACCAGCGCGGTCGCCGTCAATGGACCAAGCGCGAAACACATCAGGGCGACAGCACCGAGCCCAACCCCGGTGACAACTCGAGTGCCGAGCGCAGCCGGCACCGCTGCCGGTGGCGCCTGACGCGGCTCGTCACCAGGCTCGAGCCCAGACCGACGTCGTGGACGTTGCCCCGCACCTTGGGCGCGCTCGCCCGGCTCGCCGGCGCCGCCTGCCTGTCGACGCCCGCTCTCGCCACCCCGTGCGCTCAGACGCGCCCCGGGCTGCCCTGCTGGGGCCGGCCTCGAGATCCCGGGGGCAGCAGGGATTCCTGCTCCCGCCGATGCAATACCTGCCGCGCCAGCTGTGCCGGCAGCCTCCGCCGCGCCTGAGGCTGCAGCAGAGCCCGCAGAACCGGCTCGCGCCCGAGGGCCAGGAGCGCGTCGCTCCGGAGCAGCACCTGCAGCGGGCTCTGGTGTCGGTCGCCGGCGCGGCGGCGTTCCCATTCCGCCCGCTGTCGCCGAGATCCTTCGAGTGGTTCGGCGCCGACGCGCTGCAACGGCCTCCTCGAAACTGACATCCTCGGGGTCCTGGTGTTCGCGCGCAACGCCACGGACCTCACCTGGGTCGTCCTTGAGGGACTCGCCAAGCCCGTAGTCCTCTTCGGCCCAGTCGCCGGCGCCAGAACGAAATCGGGGAGGACCAGTTCGACTCACCCATGGTTCGTAGTCGGTGTCGCCAGTCATGTCGACGGGTTCGGCCTCGGGAAGGATCCGTAGGACCTCGCCCGTCGGCGGATCCGTCCAATGAGGAAGCTGCACACCTGATGAAGTGTCGCGTTGGATCGGATCGAAGTCGCCGTCTGCTTCGTCGCCAGGTTCGGAGTCCTCGAAGTCGCCCTCCATTGCATCAGACCAAGAACCACGATCTCCCAGACGCGCCGAGTTCCGCATCCGACGCCACGTCGAATAACTCATCGAGGCCTCGCTCTCCTCAGCCTCGACATCGGCAAGCACGATCTCGTGATCCACGTCCGACCTCGGATCGAACTCGTCGGTCACATCCCCGTGCCCATGGCCGTATTCGACGTCGTGAATGCCGCCCGCTTCGAAGGTTTCGGCCCCTGACGTTGTCGCTTCAGGTCGAGCTGACAGCGGAAACCGAACGGTTGGACGCGTGTTCGGCGCCGGGCGCGCCGGAACATCGCCATAGCGCAGGAGGTCGTCGTCACCGCGGCGACGCGCAACCTGGCCGTTGTCGAGCACAGCCTGCGCCTCTTCTGCGCCCAGGATCCGCACGCCCTCAGGCGCACGCCGACCCGGTGTGTCCGTTGATTCAATCTCATCCCGCGGGTCCGACACCGTGTTCCTCCCGTTGACTTCGGGTTCAGGATTGCTTATTTCTCACCCGGTGGGTGGGACCACGCTAAACCTCGATCAGCTCTTGCTCTTTCCGACCAAGCAGTTGGTCGATTTCTGCGATGGTTTCATGCGTCAGCTTCTCGAGCTCCTTGTTGATCCGCTCGAGCTCGTCCTCGGAGATTGCGCCCTCCTTCTGCGCTGCCTCAAGTTCCTGACGAGTCTGGCGGCGTGCGTTCCGAATCGCAACACGGCCATCTTCTGCTCGCTGCTTCACGACCTTGACCAGCTCTTTTCGCCGCTCCTCGGTCAACATCGGGAACGTGATACGGATCACTTGTCCATCGTTCGACGGTGTCACGCCCAAATCACTCGTTTGGATTGCTTTTTCAATCGCCTTCATCGCGCCCTTGTCATACGGCGAGATCACCAACACTCGTGGCTCCGGAACCGAAAATCCAGCGAGCTGCTGCAGTGGCGTATCGGATCCGTAGTAATCGACGCGAATGCGTTCGACAACAGCGGACGACGCGCGCCCTGTTCGCACCGCGCCGAACTCCTCGCGGAGATGCGCAATCGCCTTGACCATACGCTCTTTACAGGCCTCGACGCGTACGTCGGTCACTGTCCCTCCAGCGAGCTCACCAATGTTCCGATCGGTTCGCCGACCAATGCACGATGAATATTGCCAGGCGCGGTCACATCGAAAACGATGATCGGAATCCGGTTGTCCATGCAAAAGGTAATCGCAGTCGAATCCATCACCTTCAAGCCGCGGGTGATGACGTCACGGTGACTGATGCCGGCGAGCTTGACCGCATCAGGGTCGATGCGAGGGTCGGCTGAATAGATGCCGTCAACGCCGGAGTGCGTGCCTTTCAGCACGGCGCCCGCTTTGATCTCCGCTGCCGCGCAGCGCAGCGGTGGTATCGGTTGTGAGATATGGATTCCCCGTACCTGCGGCGAACACGACAACGCGATCCTTCTCGAGATGGCGAATAGCACGCAACGGAATGTAGGGCTCCGCGACCTGGGCCATCGTGATCGCCGTCTGCACCCGAGTCGGTTGGCCGACACCTTCGAGCGCGTCCTGAAGAGCCAGCGCGTTGATCACCGTCGCCAGCATCCCCATGTAGTCGGCACGCGCCCGGTCCATGCCACGGGTCGCGCCGCTCAGCCCGCGGAAGATGTTGCCCCCGCCGACAACGACCGCTATCTCTACGGCCAACTCGACACGAGCCGCCGCGACTTCTTCGGCAATGCGCTGGACAACCGCCGCATCGATGCCGAATCCGGTCTCGGAATCCGCGAACGCCTCACCAGAGAGCTTGAGCACCACCCTCCGAAATTGGCTTTCCGCCATCTCCGCTATTCCTCGCCGACCTTGACCCGGGCGAACTGCCGGATGGCAACGCCTGAACCGAGACCTGCGATCAATGAAGCGATCGAAACTTTGGGATCACGCACGAACATCTGCTCGACGAGACAGACCTCGCGGTAGAAACCGCCAATCCGACCCTCGATGATCTTCGCGAATGCCGCTTCCGGCTTGCCCTCATTGCGCGTGAGCTCCTCGAAAATCGCACGCTCACGAGCAAGCACGTCCGCAGGTACGTCGTCACGGCTGAGATACCGCGGCGCCGCCGACGCAACATGCAGCGCAAGATCGTGCGCAACCTCACGTGCCTTGGCGTCATCGGCCTTCACACCTGTCAACTCGACCAGGACACCGATGAGACCGCGGTCATTCTGAACGTGCTTGTAGACATCGAGGACACCATCGGATTCGACCCGGACAACGCGTCCAAGCTCGATCCGCTCCCCCAGCTTGATTCCCAGCTGCGTGACAGCCTCGGTCACCGTCATCGTCGCGTCGCCCGCGAAGGGCTGGGTCGGGAGATCCGCGCTCGAAGCGATGGCCTGAACCGTGAGATCACGAAGGAAGCCCGTGAAATCCGAACCCTTTGCCACAAAGTCCGTCTCGCAGGTCAACTCGACAAGCGCAGCGACGTTGCCCTCGATCAGGACCTCGACTGCGCCGTTGTCGGCGGTCCGTCCTGCTCGCTTCGATGCGCCGGCGAGGCCCTTGGTGCGCAGCCAGTCCTTGGCGCCCTCGAGATCGCCATCGCTGGCTTCGAGCGCCCGCTTGCAATCGAGCATTCCCGCGCCTGTGCTCTTGCGCAACGCGGCAACGTCCTTGGCAGTGATCTCAGCCATTCGTCGTCTCCGGAGTGGTAGTACCGGCGACCACCGGAGCCGACTCCGTGGTCAAAGCCTCAGGGTCGGCAGTGGCAACGGCAGTCTTCGCCGCGGCAAGCCGCTCCTCACGAGCGCGCTGGGACGCAGCGGCCTCATTGGCAGCCTGACGCTGCTGCTCGGCTTTGCGCTCGGCAGCTTCGGGATCCAGTGGAGCTGCAGGCGTGTCTTCTTTCTTGGTGACCGGACGGGCGTGCTTCTTCTCATAGAGATGACGCCCCTCGAGCACTGCATCTGCGATGACACGGGACAACAACGTCGCCGAACGAATCGCGTCGTCATTGCCAGGGATCACATAGGTGATCTCGTCGGGATCGCAGTTGGTGTCCACAATCGCCACGACGGGAATACCTAGGCGCTTCGCCTCCGTGACTGCGATGTGCTCCTTCTTCGTGTCGATGACGAAGATGGCGCTCGGCAGCTTCTCGAGGCTTCGGATGCCGCCAAGGTTGCGCTCGAGCTTCGCCAGCTCTCGACGAACCTTGAGGCCTTCCTTTTTGATCATCTGATCGATCTCGCCGGTCTTGACCATCGTTTCGTATTCACGAAGCTTTGCGACCCGGGTGTGAACGGTCGTGAAGTTCGTGAGCATGCCACCAAGCCAGCGGTAGTTGATGTACGGCATGCCGCAACGATCGGCATGCTGCTCCATCGGCTCCTGCGCTTGCTTCTTGGTGCCAACGAACAGGATCGTCCCACCGTTCTCGACGGTCTTCCGGACGAACTTGTACGCAGTGTCGATGCGATCGAGTGTCTGATGGAGATCAACGATGTAGATCCCATTGCGTTCCCCGAAGATGAAACGCTTCATCTTCGGGTTCCAACGGCGCGTCTGGTGGCCGAAATGGACGCCGGCCTCCAGCAGCTGCTTCATAGTGACGACAGCCACGTGGTTCCTTCCCTCGGTTGTACCTTCCGCCCGTACAAGCGCCCGCAAGGGCCACCGTGGGGTACGAGCGTGCGAATTCCCGTTCGTGGACGAGCGGGTGCAAGCCAGTGTAGTCGGACCGATCTCAGAGTCCCGAGCTGCGCCCCGGGCCCGAGATCGCGCCGGACGAGGGCGCTCCTGTCACTTCGCGGACCAGAGCGGTGAGGTCCATGAGACCAGCAGGATTCACGAGCCTGGCCGGGGACGTCAGCGTATCGAGGTGATCGGCCACCGCCGCGCCCACACGCTCGATACCCGAGATCAGCAGAGGTCGATACAACCCCTCCCATGCCTGACCCAGGGTCGGACACGGCAGGGGACGACGCTCCAACGCCAGCCGCGTCGCTCGCATGGCATCGCGGTCGGTCTTGATGCTCGTGTGATCGCCCAAGCCTTTCGGATTCACCACATGTCGTTGAGCGCCGGGCATCCCGATCTCGGTGGCAGGCACGATCCAGTCACCAGCAGCGCCGATGCTGGTGATCTCGAAGTGCTCTGGCACAGGTACCCGCTCGAGACGTGCACGCAAAGCCGAATCCGAGGCGAGATCCCTGACTGCATCGACCTCCGACGGCGCGGCGCCTGCGAGTTCGACGGCCTTCCGATCGAGGAACCGGCCCAACGGGGAATCCAGGAGTCTCCGCCCGGCGGTCGCCAGCGGAACACCGGACAACGGCGACGAAAGCGTCACGACCGTACCCAATGGTGGAAATGTTGGATCCGCCGGGTCATAGAAGGTCTGCAGGAAGACTCGTGTGACCAACCCGCCCTGCGAGTGAGCGATGAGATCCACCTCTCGACCGGGATGCGAACGTGCCAGCGCCCGTAGCTGGTCGGCCAGCCGCTCAGCTGATGTCGTCAACGCGTTCCAGGTATCGGCTTTGCCATATCGTGGGCTTTCGTCGGCATAGGAATACGAGAACACCTCGTCTGGGCGGTACCCGAGCTTGTCGAATGGCACGTTGAGCGTCGGTCGCTTCCCCCTCGACGAGCTGTTGATGCCGGAAATCGCCCATAACGAGGTGTCCGGACCCGCCGGACCCATCGAGTTCGGGCGGATCATCGGTGCAGGCGCGCCAGGTTGCCAGCCATGTCACCAACGACTCCGAATACCGCGCCAGCGCCGCCAGGAGAACAGCACGCGGCGTGTTCGACCAGGCCTTGACGGCCAACTCGGCGAACTGGGCGGTCAGCGAAACCCCGAAGCTCGCCAGCGTCACGGTCGCGTCGTAGAGCGACCGCACCCCGTCAACGGTCATCTTGCCGGCCCCGGTGAAGGCACCGACGAGCACGTCGAGCACTGACGAGTCGCCGGCAAGACCGAGCGCGTCGCGTGCCCATGCGGGCGTCGCGCCAAGCGAGAGGGACACGCGAAGCTCGCGGCGTTCAGCGCTTGGGGGAGGCAGCCGCACGGCACCCCGAACTGGAGTGAGCCTCACCATCAATCGCAGGTCGACAGGACCGAGGAGTCGCATCGGGTCGATGTACTGCTCACCGAGCCGCGCACCGAAATGCATGGAGCCAACCGAATGACGATCACCCGCTCCCCCCGTCGTGCCGATTACCTGCCCCCGCTCGACACGTTCGCCCGTCCGCACCGCAGGCAACGCCAGGAACGAATACGACGTTCGCAGACCACCTCGGTGAGCGATGACGACATGGACCGAGCCCGCGACCGATCCGGCGAAACTCACCACGCCGTCGCCGGCCGCGCGAACGGGTGTTCCAGGACGAGCCGCGAAATCCACACCACGATGCCCTGGTCCGTACACCGAGCGCGGAGCTTCGAACGTCGCGACGATCTCGCCGTCGACAGGCCGTGTCCATGAGGTGTCCCCCGCGCGAGGTTCCGCTGCCGCAGCCACCAAGGGAGCAGCGAGGACCTGGGCAATCAGCGCCGAGGCGACCGCCACCGCCCGCGACACCCGCGAAGCCCGTAGCGTCCTCGATACCCGCGACGCTTTCCACCGACGAGTGCACCGCCAGCGCGCGGCGAAACATCGAGTGAAACACACAACTGGAAGCATCCAACACCCCTCAACACCGGCGACACACGGTTGGGGGAGGTGACAGCGAACGCGATGGCAACGATACCCGGCTAACGGGCGGTTTCCACCATTCTCCCGCGTAGTTGGAAGATCGCCTTCGTGTGAATCTGACAGACGCGACTCTCGGTCACTCCGAGTACGTCACCAATCTCGGCGAGCGTCAATCCCTCGTAGTAATAGAGCGTCAACACGAGCCGCTCACGGTCGGGCATCCGATTGATCGCGTCGGCCAACACGTGTTTCATCTCGTCGACTTCGTACTGCTCGACAGGATCGTGCTGACGCGTCGACACCGTGTCGCCCACCGTCGCGGCATTGGACCGCTCAGGAGTCACACCGAGCAGTTCGTCAAGCGCGACGATACCGACGAACGAGATCTGCGACATCGTGTGCGCAAGTTCTTCTTCGGTCACGCCCAGCTCGGCAGCCACCTCTTTGTCATCGGGCGTGCGCTTCAGTTCATTCTCGAGCTTCGAATATGCGCGCTCGATCGCCCGCGCCTTCGCCCGGACCGAACGCGGCACCCAATCGATCGAACGCAACTCATCGATGATGGCGCCCTTGATACGCGAAATTGCGTAGGTCTCGAACTTGAAGCCGCGAGCCGGGTCGAACTTGTCGATTGCATCAATCAGGCCGAAGATTCCGTAGCTCACGAGATCCGCCTGCTCGATGTTCTGGGGAAGACCCGCCGCAACGCGCCCCGCGACGAACTTCACCAACGGCGAGTAGTTCAGGATCAGGCGCTCGCGAGCCTCTTTCGTACCGTCCTGCTTGTAGTCACGCCACAGTTCGGCGATCAGAGCTGCTGCGTCATCGCGTTCGTCAGGCACGGGGATGCGTCTTTTCGTAAACCGCGACCAGTCGCTCGCGAGTGAGGTGGGTATAGATCTGGGTTGTCGAGAGATCCGCATGGCCGAGCAGCTCTTGCACGGAGCGAAGATCCGCTCCACCCTCCAGAAGGTGTGTCGCGTACGCGTGACGCAACACATGAGGGTGCATTGTCGAACCATCTGGAAGGCGCAACTTTGCGACAATGCGATGCGCGTCGCGGGACGAAAGAGGCTTGCCGCGACTATTCAGGAAGACGGCATCGCCATCGCGTGCCGGCTCGGCAGAACTCGCCGCGAGCACCGGGCGCCCATCACGCACGTAGCGCAGCACAGCCTCGAAAGCAGGCTCACCGAGCGGAACGCGACGGTACTTGTCGCCCTTGCCGAGCACGGTAATGACCCGAGCAACGGCGTCGATGTTGCCGAGCGAGAGACCGCAACACTCCCCAACCCGCAATCCAGCGCCATAAAGCACTTCGACAACGGCAAGATCACGCAGCGCAACCGCTCGGTTCTCCCGAGCGCGAACGCTGGTGTCAGTGCTCATCGCAGCGTTGACCTCAAGGGCATCGATCATGATGTTGGCGTCGTCGCGGCGCGGCACGCGCGGAAGGCGGGAACGTCCACGCGCTGCATGCAGTCTGCGCGAGGGGTCGGTCGCGATTGCACCGTTCCGATGCAGGTATCGAGCGAACGACCGCAAGGCGGCCGCTTTGCGGGCGATCGAAGCACGCGAAAACCCGCGCGTGGTGAGATACGCCAGATACCGACGGAGAACTCTGTGGTCGAGGTCGCCTGCTACGACGACAGCCGCCCCGTTCGGCCCACGTCACAAACTGCTCGACGTCAGCGACGTAGGCCTGTCGAGTATTCGGGCTGCTGGTTGCCAACGAACCCGAGAATCCCGTGACGTCGTAGCCCGACTCCCCTCGATAGGAAGTCACCGGCAAACCCACGGACCGGGTTCACCAGACATGTGGCGGCTGGCGCGTATGGAACTCAATTCGCTCGATTCCGTCATCTCGATGTTCGCTGATGGTCGCCGATGTTCGCCGATGTGGCCGATGCTCCGGATCTTCACGTTACCAACGTCAGCCCGACGCTCGGAACCACAACGAGGAATTCCCTCGCCACGTGGCATTTCATCAGAAACGACAGCAATCCCCGATGCGTTCGATCCCGTCGCAAGTATGAGATATGGTGCGAGGACACCGTCGAGTACGCCGCGGTTTCGGCCCTCCGCAGGACACGAGTTCGTTCTGAGAGGTTGCCATGCTCGCGTCGATTCCCAGTGCCACCCTCGTGGGCGTCGAGGGCCGCCGGGTCACCGTCGAGGTTCACGTATCGACAGGACTGCCCGCCTACAGCGTCGTGGGTTTGCCCGATGCCGCCGTACGAGAGTCACGCGAGCGCGTGCGCGCCGCGCTGCTGAGCTCGAAGCTGGCGTGGCCCATGAAGCGGATCACCGTCAATCTCGCACCGGCGGGCCTGCCCAAGTCCGGGTCTGGGTTCGAGTTGGCCGTGGCTCTCGGCCTGCTCGCCGCCGACGGCAACATTCCAGGAGCATGCCTGAATGGCGTAGCCGTACTCGGAGAACTCGGCCTCGACGGTTCGGTACGACCGATTTCCGGCGTGCTCGCGATGGTCGACGAGTTGGCACGCTCCGGCGTCGAGGCCGTCATCGTCCCCGCCGCCAATGCCCGAGAGGCAGAGCTCGTGGGAACCATCCGGGTGTTGTGCGCGCGCACGCTGGGCGAACTTCGTGCCTGCCTCGTCGACGACGAGCCCTGGCCGGATTCAGAACCCCCAACCATGCGAAGCTCCAACTCGACGTAGGCCGCAGCGAGCGACCCAGATCAGTGCGAGGAACCGCTGGAACTCGCCGATGTACGTGGACTGCACCAGGCACGCCAATCGCTGGAAGTCGCCGCCGCAGGGGCGCACCACCTGTTGATGATCGGACCGCCGGGAGCCGGCAAGACCATGCTTGCACGCCGATTGGCGTCGATCCTTCCACCACTCGCTCATGACGAGGCGCTCGAAGTCACACGAATCCACAGTGCAGCGGGCTACGCGCCACACGCTGGGCTGGCGCAGGTACGCCCCTTCCGCATGCCGCACCACACGGCATCGACCCCTGCCCTCGTCGGTGGTGGATCGGGGCGACCACATCCGGGAGAAGTCACCATGGCGCATCGTGGCGTGCTCGTGCTCGACGAACTCGGCGAGTGGGCGCCGCGATCGCTCGATGCACTGCGCCAACCTCTCGAGGACGGACGGGTCCAGATCGCACGTCAACGCGTGTCAATGTCATTCCCCGCCGAATTCATGCTCGTTGCGTGTTCCAACCCGTGCCCGTGCGGCCTCGGCCCACCCACGTGCCGCTGCAACGAGGCAATGCGCCTGCGATACCGCCAACGC
The DNA here is from genome assembly GCA_963785035.1 of uncultured Acidimicrobiia bacterium. GTDB lineage: Bacteria > Actinomycetota > Acidimicrobiia > IMCC26256 > CAWATG01 > CAWATG01. The sequence continues at coordinate 173,942 of CAWATG010000011.1, read as the reverse complement.
ATGTCCGCTCCGCTCCTCGACCGTTTCGACCTCCGCGTCGTGGTGACTCCACCGCAACCCGACGACGAGCCCGGCGAGTGCTCAGACGTCGTACGCGCTCGCGTCATCGATGCCGTCGCTCGCCAGCAGCGCCCGCCTGAACGGCACGCCGTGGCGTCACAATGCGCACATACCCGCGGGAGCGCTCGCGCGGCTCGTTCCACTCACGCCGAGCACGGCGATGTCATGGCGCGACATCACGCGGCGCCGGGACCTGACTGGGCGCGGAGCGGCGCGCATTCGGCGCGTCGCTCGGACCATCGCCGACCTCGCGTGCTCCGGTGCCATCGAGGTCGAACATCTCCTCCAGGCAGCTGACCTGCGATGTGATCCGCTATGACCAGCGTCGACCGACACCACCGAACTCCGATGACCCCGACGGAGGTGGCAGGCCTCGCTCTTGCGTGCCTACCCGCCATCACACCAGCGCGCCTCGAACGCGTGCTCGCCGACCACGTGGGATTCGAGCACGCCCTCGAAGCAATTCGCGCCGGGAGCGTGATGCCACTCGACCGCTCGCGCGCTCCGCTACCGGCGCTCGCGCTCGCATGGCGAAACGCCTGTGCGCCTCATGCCGTCGCAGAACTCGTCAGCGCGCGCCGCGCAGCGCGGCACAGCAGTCTTGACCACCGGAAGCCCTCGTTACCCGATATCAGAGGACGTGCCCAGGCCCCCGGCTGTGCTCCTGGCCGAAGGAGCGCGCCTCGACGCACTCGCAGCGCCGCGAGTCGCGATTGTCGGGACCCGCGCCGCAACTCCGCACGGACTGGCCGACGCACATGAGCTCGGCGCGTTCCTTGCAGATGCCGGTATCACCGTCGTCAGCGGACTCGCGATCGGCATCGACGCTGCGTGTCATCTCGGCGCGCTGGAACAGCGGGGCGACTGTGAAGCTCGCGGTGGCCCAATTGGTGTCGTGGCCACCGGACTCGACATCGTCTACCCGCGCCGACACGTCACCCTTTTCGAACGGGTTCGCAAGCAACGGCGTGATCATGACTGAATTGGGATTCGGCGTGACCCCGGACCGCCGCAGGTTCCCCGTCCGCAATCGGATCATCGCCGCGCTCGCCGACGTCGTGGTGGTCGTCGAAGCGACCCTCACCGGCGGAGCTCGTATCACCGCAGAGCACGCGCTCGAGTACGGCAGACCTGTTCTGGCGATTCCCGGGTCGCGTCGCAATCCAAGTGCGGAGGGAACCAACGCGTTGATCGCAGACGGGGCCCATCCACTCCTGCAACCTGAGGACGTGCTGGTGGCGTTGGGGCTCACCCCCGGCGCCCGCCGTGGGTGGGGCGTGGCTCAGCCGAGCCCCACACCGCCGCTGAGCGCGACCGCCACCACGGTCCACCGAGCCCTCTCCGGAGAAGCAGCAACAATCGACCAGATTCTTCAGCGAACGAAATACACGATGTCCCAGGTCGCCCTGGCCATCGATGAGCTCGAGCGAGCCGGGAAGGTTGTGCGATCGCAAGGCTTTTTCTGGCCTCGATGAAGGGTTTTCGGCCCGGCGCCTACTCATTCAAGAAATGGCCTACGAGGCCGATTATTGCATTGTGAACCTGACGCACTGCCCGTATGACGGGACCGACGTCGAGACCGACTACCACACCGGCGGCTACGTCGTGCTGTCATGCTGGCGGTGCGGCGCAGCGTGGGAGATCGAGGACCAAGTGGTCCACCGCATCCAGGAGCCTGACCGCGAAGTCGTGCATGCCGCGCACACCATTGTGCTCGATGCCGAAGAAGACGCCACCCGGCCGCTGAACGGGGAATCCCCCGCCGCTTCGTAACACCCTGGCGAGAACCCACGGAAACCCGCGTGGTCAATACGCCGCGAAAGACCGGATCTCGCCTTTCTCCGAAAGCCTCGAGTGCTTCCGCGCCGTCCTCGGACGCGAACATCAGCGTTTGGGCGAGTGCCTCATGTTCGACCGCCTCGGCAAACGATCTGCGAGAGCGAATCGTTCATCGCCTTCTTGATCGTGGACAACGCAAGGGGTGGGCCTTGTGCAAGCCTGGCCCCGAGAGACGCCGCATGCGCTGCAAGCTCGTCCGCCGGTACAACACGATTGACGATCCCGATCTCCTTGGCCTCAGCGGCAGAGATGATGTCACCGAGGAACGCCAACTCCTTCGCCTTGTGCAATCCCACGAGGCGAGGCAACAGCCATGTGCCACCGAAGTCCACAGTCAGACCCCGTTTCACGAAAATCTGTGAGAAGCGGGCGCTCTCCGACGCCACGATGAGGTCACAACCAAAGGCAAGGTTGCATCCTGCTCCAGCAGCAATACCGTTCACCGCCGCGATGGTGGGCTTGGGTAACTCGTGAAGCGCCATCGCGACCCCGCCCAACCGGCGCATATTCGCCAGCCCGGCTCCGAGACCCGTCATCCATTCCTGATTCAACGCGTCACTCAGGTCATGACCGGAACAGAACCCGTCGCCTGCGCCGGTCAGCACCAGCACCCGGTCAACTGGTCGTGCGGCGACCTCGCCGATGACCGATTCCAACTCTCGGTACATGGTGTCGCTGATTGCGTTCTTCTTGGCGGGACGATTCAACGTCACCGTCACCACGCCTCCAAGACGTTCGACGAGCAGCGTCTCCACTGGACTCCCTTCGCGAAAGATTCGCTACCGTAGCCCTCCTATGGGATACAACCCTTTTCGCCGGCGAGTCCACCGTCGCAGTGACATCGTCTTCGTCGTACTCGCCCTCGCCGCGACCGCGGCGCTGTTGGCATGGGCTGCCATTCCCCGCTGAGTGAGCTGACCGATGAACGCACCGTCACAACCTGGTGACCGCGGATGGTCATTCGAGGGAAACCCCTCCAATGATCCTTCCCGTGACGACGATTTCGGCGTGGACATCCCCGGCGAAACCGACATCACGGTACGCCACATCCAGCCCTACCAAGCGCTCAAGTCGTATCGTTGCCCCGGATGTGACGGGGAAATCCCACCGGGACGGGGCCATAAGGTTGTCGTACCCGTGCTCGAACCAGATCTTCGCCGGCACTGGCACACCGGGTGCTGGCACTCCGAGAGCCGACGGCGCGGCAGCAAATAGCCGCCGACCTAGAACGCAGCTTCGATCACCTCGACCGCGAGACCTGCTGCGGTACGCATGACAGCTGCGACGTCGAAACGAAGATCGCCGCGACTTTCAGGGTGCTCGGCCAGCCAGCGACTCGCCAGGACACGCAGGCGCCGCTGCTTGGCAGGCGTCACAGCTTCGGCGGGTGTGCCGAACGCGTCGCTCGTGCGTGTCTTGACCTCGCAGAAGACGGTGATTCTGCCGACTTGGACGACGAGGTCCAACTCGCCTTCGGTGCATCGCCAGTTCCGATCCAGGACCACGTAACCACGTTCGAGGTACCAGGCTGCGGCGGCGTCCTCGCCCGCGGCGCCAAGCGATACGCGATGCCGTGCCGACATGGATCTAGAGCTCCTTACCAGCGAGCTCCTCGATATTGACGTCCTTGAATGTGACGACGTGCACGTTGGCGACGAAGCGCGCCGGGCGGTACATGTCCCACACCCACGCGTCGGAAAGTCGCAGATCGAAATACACGCGACCCTGCTCGTTCCTGGCTTCGAGCTTGACCGAGTTGGTCAAATAGAACCGCCGCTCGGTTTCCACCACGTAGGAGAACATCGACAAGACGTCGCGGTACTCCTTGTAGAGCTGGAGTTCAATCTCGGTTTCGTAGCGCTCGAGATCTTCTGCGCTCACCGTGATCCACCTGTCATGGCTGCGAGTTTAGATGCCTGCCAGGCAGGTTCGCGACGATAGGCACTGAATCCGACTGGTCTGAAGGAACGGTTCAGACCCGCTTTTCTTTGATCTTCGCTGCCTTGCCGACCCGATCACGCAGGTAGTACAGCTTTGCCCGGCGGACGAGGCCTCGAGAGACCAACTCGATCTTCGCCAAGTTCGGCGAATGTACGGGGAAGGTCCGTTCCACGCCTACACCGAAGCTGATCTTGCGCACGGTGAAGGTCTCGCGAGCACCCGTCCCTTGACGCCGGATCACGGCCCCCTGGAAGACCTGGACGCGGTCGCGGTTTCCCTCGACCACCCGGACATGCACCTTGAGCGTGTCACCCGGCGCGAAATCGGGAATGTCGTCCCGAAGGGCCGCGCGATCAACCAGATCGGTGAGTTGCATAGGGTCAGCTCCTGCCACGAGTCGGACCGGTCATCGTAGCGACTCGGGGGCGCGAGTCTCCATCTCGCACCCGCCCGGCATCCACAAGTCGACTGCCAGGCGCAGGATCACTCCGGGAACTCAGCCAAAATGTGCTGCTCCTCGGCGCTCAGCTCCCGGCCCGCAAGAAGTTCCGGCCGACGTTGCAGGGTCCGACGCAATGACACCGCGTGGCGCCAACGGCTCACCTTGGCATGATCGCCGGAGCGAAGAACCTCGGGCACGCGCAGATTACGAAACTCCGAGGGGCGCGTGTACTGGGGGTACTCCAGGAGCCGGCCCGTTGCGAATGACTCCACTTCGGCAGACGCGGGGTTGCCCATGACGCCGGGGACCAGCCGCGTCACCGCCTCGATGATGACGACCGCGGCCGCTTCTCCCCCGGCAAGGACAAAGTCGCCGATCGACAGCTCGTCGTCGCAAAGGTTGTCGGCGACCCGTTGGTCGACGCCCTCGTAGCGACCACAGATCAGTGAAAAGCCTGGGCCGTCGGCCAACTCCTGAGCGAGCGCCTGGTCAAATCTGCGGCCCGAAGCCGAAAGCATGAACAATGGCCGGACAGGGTCAACGGCTTCGACCGCGGCAAAGAATGGCTCCGGGGTCATGATCATGCCGGGCCCCCCGCCGAACGGCGCGTCGTCGACACTGCGGTGCCGGTCGCTCGTCCAGTCACGGGGGTCATGCAACCCGAGGTTGACGGTTCCCCCCGCCCTCGCCTTGCCGATGAGCGCCTCGCCGAGCGCTCCGTCCACCAGCGCAGGGAAGATCGTGAAGACATCGATACGCATAAGCCGTGACTCAGCCGGAACTTTGCGGTTCCTGCCCAGGACGGGCGGTTGCTTCGAGGAGTCCAACCGGTAGGCGAACCACAATGCGCTCGCTCGAGTGCTCGACCACGAAGACGATCGGCACGAGAACACCTCCGTCCACCTCGAGCAGATCGTGCGCTGGGTTCGCGTGCACGGCAACGACCGGTCCAAGACACGCGCCGGACTCTTCACAGACCACACAGCCGACGAGTTCATGCACCCAGAACTCGTCAGCGCCGAGCGATTCGAGTGGGTCGCCGGAAACGATCAACCCACGTAGGGCCACTGTTGCATCACGATCGTCGACACCCTCGAACCGCACGATCCAACGGTCGGATTTTCGGCGAGCCGTGGCAATGACCAGTGTGCGTCCGTCGGCATAGAGCACCGATCCAGGCGCAAAGCGCTCGACGCGATTGGTCGTGGCGCTGAGCACGATCTCGCCGCGAAGGCCATGTGCCTTGCCGATTCGGCCAACCTCAAGTCGGCGCTGCTCAGGCGACGCAGTCAGTCGAGTCCGAGGGTGTCGCAGCGGATTCGAACGGGTGTCCTGACACAGCTATCCGGTCGCTCGGATGGGAGCTACTCGACGATGTCGACGTTTGCCTTCACACCCTCGGCGGCTCCGGCAGCACGGACCAGCTGGCGAACCGCCTGGATCACCCGTCCACGCTTGCCGATGAGTCTTCCCATATCGGAGGGCGCTGCGTGAATCAGCAACCTCACCTCGCCACCGCGTTCCTCGGTGACGACCTCGACAGCGTCGGGCTCATCGGCAATGAAACGAGCGACGTGCTCGGCAACCGCACGCGCGCGGCCGCCAACGATTCGATTGCCCTCGGCTCCGAAATCGTCGGACTCGTCGGAGTCGTCCACGACATCGCGGCGGTTCCCAATTCCGTCGTCGATATCGTCGAACTCGTCGAACTCGTCGGTCACGCCGGCGCCTCGGTGTCGGGCTCGGCCGAGGTATCCGACTCCGCCGAAACATCAGATGCTGGCGAAGCATTCACCTCAGGCTCTTGGTCGCCTCGGCACTCGGCGCCCTCGCCGACGCCCCGTCCTTCACCGCGGGGCTTCAATGCGGCTGACGGCCGCTCGGCCACGAAGGTATCCCAGACCCCTGCGATGGCAAGCACCTTCTGCGCCGACTCCGTCGGCTGTGCGCCCTTACGAAGCCAACCCAGTGCCTTCTCACCATCCAGCTGGACGAACGAAGGCTCCTCGCGGGGTCGGTATTGCCCAATGATCTCGATGTTTCGCCCGTCGCGTGGCGAGCGGCCGTCGGCCACTACGAGTCGGTAGGTGGGCTGCCTTTTCTTGCCCACGCGCATGAGCCGGATCTTCACACTCACGGTGCTGGTGTCCTCTCGGGTTGTTGAAGGAGCACAGGCTACATGCCGGGAACGCCGCCAGGCATCCCGGGAATCCCACCGAAGGGCATCTTTGGGCGTTTCCCGGAGGTCATCGACCGCATCATCTGCTGCACGGTCTTGAACTGCTTCAGCAGCGCATTGACCTCCGAGGTCGAAGTCCCGCTGCCGTTGGCAATCCTCAATCGCCGCGATCCCTTGATAATGCTGGGGTCGCGGCGTTCCTGCGGCGTCATGGCACAGATGATCGCTTCAACCCGACCGAGCTGGTTGTCATCGACCTGGGCGTTCTTGATTTCCTTGGGCATCCCGGGGAGCATTCCGAGAACGTTCTGCAGTGGGCCCATCTTCTTGATCTGGCGCATCTGATCGAGAAAGTCCTCGAGCGTGAACTGGCCCTTGCGAAGCTTCGCCTCCGCCTTGACGGCCTCCTCGGCGTCGAACGTTGCCTCGGCCTTCTCGATGAGCGTGAGGACGTCACCCATCCCCAGAATTCGGCTCGCCATGCGATCCGGGTGGAACGGCTCGAAATCCTCGGCCTTCTCACCGGTACCGACGAACAGGATCGGCTTGCCGACAACCTCCTTGACCGACAGTGCAGCACCACCGCGAGCATCGCCGTCGATCTTCGTCAAGATCACACCATCGAGGCCGACCGCCTCATCGAACGCCTGGGCGACATTGACAGCCTCCTGGCCGGTCATCGCGTCCACAACGAGCAGGGTGTTCTGTGGTTGGAGCACGGCACGCATCGCGGCGAGTTCGCTCATGAGTTCGCTGTCGATCTGCAGACGTCCCGCAGTGTCGACAATGACAACATTCTTCCCAAGTCGCGTTGCCTCGGCGAGGCCCGCTCGCGCCACCGCGACCGGATCGGTTGGTTCGGAGAAAACAGGCACGTCGATGCGCCCGCCGAGCACACGCAACTGCTCCACCGCGGCAGGTCGTTGCAGGTCAGCCGCGACGAGTAAGACCTGCAGCCCCTGGGTCTTGAGATGCCGGGCGAGCTTGCCTGCCGCGGTCGTCTTGCCCGAACCCTGCAACCCTGCGAGCATCACGACTGTCGGCGGCTTTGGACTCATCGTGAGCTTGCCGGTGACCCCACCAAGCGTCGTGATGAGCTCTTCGTGCACGATCTTGATGACCTGTTGACCCGGCGTCAGGCTCCTCGCGACGTCGATACCGGTGGCACGTTCTTTGACACGCGCGATGAAGCTCTTGACGACGCGAACGTTCACGTCGGCTTCGAGCAAAGCGAGACGAATCTCGCGGGCTACTTCGGCGACATCGTTTTCGTTGAGGCGGCCACGCGAACGCAAGCGCGTGAAAATCCCCTCAAATCGATCACCTAACGCGTTGAACAACTGCCTCTGCGCTCCCGTGTCAGGCTTGTCAGCCGACGCTATTCGAACAATGCATCGATGAACTCTTGCGGATCGAAGGGAATGAGATCGTCCGCGGTCTCGCCGACTCCGACCACCTTGACCGGAATACCAAGTTCGGACTGGATCGCCATCACGATTCCTCCCTTGGCCGTACCGTCGAGTTTGGTGAGCACGACGCCGGTGACGTCCACAGATTCCAGGAACTGTTTCGCCTGCGCAAGTCCGTTCTGACCGGTCGAGGCATCCAAGACGAGCAGCACTTCCTTGCAGGCGCCTGGCGTTCGGTCGATGATCCGGCGAATCTTCTCGAGTTCTGCCATGAGGTTGACGTTGCTGTGCAACCGCCCCGCAGTGTCGACCATGACCAGGTCCGCCTCACGGTTGGCGGCGGCCGACATGGCATCGAAGACGACGGATCCAGGGTCCGCGCCCTCGGCGCCGCGAACGACATCGGCTCCGACTTTTCCGGCCCAGTGCACGAGTTGCTCAGCTGCCGCAGCGCGAAAGGTGTCAGCTGCTGCGAGTACCACGGAACGGCCGGCCGCGACTTCACGTTGGGCAAGTTTCGCGATCGTCGTCGTCTTGCCGACACCGTTGACCCCGACGAAAAGCCAGACGTTGGGCTCGCCCTCGGCGAGACGAAGGCTTCGATCCTCCGCCGCCAGGCGCTTGACCAGCTCCGCTTTGAGGAGGTCCAACACCACAGCAGGATGGTCCACCCGTGCCGCGCTCGCAGCGGAACGCACGGACTCCAACACCGACTGCGCCACGGTCAACCCGACATCGGCGAGCAGCAACGACTCCTCGAGCTCATCCCACGTGTCATCGTCGAGGAGCGCCGACTTCCGCCACGCCCCCAGGATCGCCCGCGTTTTTCCGAGGCGATTGCGCAGACGAGTCTTGGTCGTCTGCGGCGCCAGAGCATCGACGGTTGCGACGTCTTCGACAACCTCGGCCGCCCGTGCGTCGGGCTGTTCGGCGTCGCCGCCCACGTCGGCAGGCTCAGCGGGCTCAGCTGGCTCGGCGGTCTGCCCCGAAATCGGTGGAACATCCAGTGTGGTCGGGAGCGCAGGCAGATCGTCACGCGTCGGGATTCCCAGGCTTTGGGCAATCCGACGTGTCTCGCGCTCGGAGCGTCGAGAGAGCCCGACGCCGACACCGACGAGCGCGATGCCCAGCAGGATGATTGCGAAGACAATGATCAGTGGACTCATTCGTCGGCTCCTCCGCCAGGTCGAGCAGGCGGTGCATTCACGGACGTCGTCGTTTGGTCGGCCGCCTCCGTAGCCGCACGCCAGGAACAGGTATATCAGCCGCTTCGAACGCGTCTTTCAAGCGGCGGCGAAGTTCACGCGCAACGACATGGTTCTGTTGCGGCTGGGTACGAACCACCGTGCGCAACACGATCCGATCGTCCCCAAGCGTTTCGACGCCGAGCACCTCGGCCTCATCCACGATGAGGGGTCCAAAGGTTGGGTCGCGACCGAGCGCTTCGGCAATCCGTCCAATGAGGTCGATCACTTCGCCGACATCAGCCTCGTAGGCGACGGTTACGTCGACAACTGCGCGAGACCACTGCTGGGACTGATTGCCCACCCGGCGGATCTCGCCATTCGGAATGTGCCAGACCACCCCGTCGAGGTCACGCAAGCGGGTCGTGCGAAGGCTCACACCCTCGACCACCCCGGTAGCGAATCCCGCATCGATGGAATCACCGACGCCGAACTGACCTTCGAAGATCATGAACAACCCGGCGATGAAGTCACGGACCAGCGTCTGCGCGCCAAAACCAAGTGCCACACCGACCACGCCGGCACCGGCAACGATCGGCGCCAGGTTGATCCCCATCATTGCCAGGATCGTCAAGAGCGCGGACATCCACACGAGAAGCGACGTGACGCTGCGCACCACGGCGCCGATCGTCTCGGCGCGCTGCACACGCCGAGAACTCGCTACGGAACCCGTATCAAGGAGCGAGAACCCGGTCTTGCGCTTGAGCTGTGCAAAGCGCGTGTCGGATCCGCCCTTTTGTATCCGCGCGGTTGACCGGTCGGTGACAAAGCGCACCAACCTGACGACGAGGTAGGCAACCAGCACCACCGCCACCGCACGCACGGGCTTCGAGAATTTGTCTGCGATCTCGGCGGTCCGGGTGTTGTCCGTGACGTCATAGACGAACGAACACAACCACGACTGTGTCTCGCTCGGTCCGCACGCAGCAATCTGTGGATCCACGGCGATCACGGCAGGATCAGCGCGTCCTCGCGAAGATCGCGGCGAACGCTCTGGCTCACGACCCGACTCGAGCCTCCAGGCGGCATCGTGACGCCGTAGAGACAGTCGGCAGCTTCCATCGTCCGCTTCTGGTGTGAAACGACCAGGAGTTGTGCCTCGTCGCGGAACTCGTGCAACAGGTCGAGAAAGCGATGCAGGTTCACATCGTCGAGCGCGGCCTCCACCTCGTCGAGCAAGTAGAACGGCGAGGGCCGCGAACGAAAGACTGCGAAGAGGTACGCCATCGCGGTCAGCGAACGCTCACCGCCGGAGAGCAGCGAGAGGCGTCGAACGTTCTTACCCGATGGGCGAGCCTCGATCTCCACGCCGGTATTGAGCGGGTCATCGGGATCTGTCAGAAAGACCCGTCCCGAGCCGCCTGGAAACAACGTCGCGAACAGGTCGGTGAAATGCCGTCGCACGTCCTCGAAAGCGGCCTGAAACACCATGACGATCTCTTGGTCGATCGCCTTGATCACACGGGCCAGCTCCCGCCTGCTGCTCTTGACATCCTCGAGCTGCGCCCCGAGAAATTCATGGCGCTCCTGCAGCGCCTCGTACTCCTCCAGCGCCAAGGGATTGATGGGACCCATGATGCGCAGCTCGCGGTCGAGCTCGCGGGCACGCCCGGCAAGCGTCGTGCCATCGGGAACCTCCGGTGCCGGAGCGTCGAGAGCAGCCGTGGCCTCGACAGCGAAGTCCGCTCGAAGCTTTTCGATCGCCGCCTCGAGGCGCATCTTTGCCTCCGCGTCGGCAATCTCATTTCGGCTCTGATGCTCCCGCAACGCCGTGAGCTCCTGCTCGAGCCGACCGCGCTCCGAGCGGAGTTGGTCCAGCAACACCGTCGAAGAGCGCGCAGCTTCCGACTCGACTCTGCGCCGTTCGCGCAGCCGCTCATGAACCTCATCCACGCGCGAGCTGACCTGCCAGTCGATCACCGAGGCCGGCAAGAGCATCACACTTCGCCGCCAATGCACTCCGACGCAGTTCTGCCGCGGCCTGGGCTTCAGGATTGCGAGCGAGCCGCGTCTCGAGGTCGGCCAGACGGCGAAGTGTGAGGGTACGGCGCTCTTCGAGCCCCGCTGCACGGACCTCGAGATCGCGCCGCAGCACTGCTACCGCCGCTTCGCGACGTTCCAGATCCGCCAGTGCCTCGCCACGTGCTTCGCGCCGGGCAGAGGCCTGAACGGCGGCATTCTCGAGGGCCGGTAACACCCGCTCGAGTTCCAGTACCTGTGCGTGGCCTCCCTCATAGGAGCTGCGTAGGCCAAGCTCCTCACTCAGCAGGTTCTCCAACTCCGTCTCAGCAGCGACCTGGTCGCGGCCCAGCCGATCGATCGAGCGTGCCGTGTTCGCGAGCCGATCCACGACGGTGCGCCGACGATGCTCCGTTTCCGCCGCGCTCGCTTGCGCTTCGGTGAGCGCAACGCGCAGACGTTTCACCTCGACCTCTGCACCAGACCGTGTGGTCTCCGCCACCGCAGTCTGCTTGACAGCCTCGTCCAATGCCGCCTGCGTCACGCCGCCGACACTGGCTCCGCCGGCACGCCAGGCGCCGCCACCAAAACGATCCCCGTCACGCGTGACCGCAACAAGACCCAGGTTGGCAAGTGCGAAATCGATCGCATCGCTCCAGCCACCGTCGACCAACATGAAGCCGCTGAGCATCGTCTCGAGTGCAGCGTCGAGATCCTGAGTGGAACCCTTGACGCAATCCTTCAAGGGACGGGCATTTGCGAAGACCTGGTGCCTCGCGACTTTCGGACGAATTCCGGTCACGAACAGGACGGCCTCGGTATCACCATGCTTGAGGCGTTCCAATGCCGTGCGTGTACCGACCGGCCCTTCGACAATGATCGAATGCATGGCCTCACCGAGTGCCACACCAACCGCTGCCTCGGCGCCAGGCTCGATCTCAAGATGATCGACAAGTGGCCCGAGGACACCGGACACATCGGACAGACGCTCCGCCCCGACTTTGGATCGGAACGAATCGAGCGCAAGTCTCAACGCCTCGGCGCGGGCACGGCAACCCGACGCCATGGATTCCGCTTCCCGCCAACGGACCTCGGCAGCCGTCATCGAACGCTCGGCGTCGGCCACTGCAGCAACCGTGCTGTTGGCCTGGTCGACGAGCCCGCGCAGCAACGTCTCGTCATTCCCAACGCTCGCTGCGAACTCGGAGCGGTCAACAGCCAATCTTGCGATGTTGCGACGCGCGGTCTCGATCCTCTGCGCGACACGCGCCAACTCGTTCTCTGCTCGAACCGATGCTTCCCGGCGCGCTGTCAACTCCCGCCGCACAGCAGCCAACTCGTCCCCGGGGCTCGTGCTCGGCGCCGCGAACGCCTCCAGAAATCGCTCGCGCATCGCACGTGCATCATGCTCGGCGGCGACGACATCGGCTGCCTGTTGCGCGAGCACCTCGACTTCCTCGTCGATGCCGGCAAGCGCCGCTCGCGCAGCGGCAGCGTCGGCGACAAGCGTCTCGGTGACACCTTTGTCGGCGGCAGCCGCAAGCTCATTGGTGACGCTGCGCTGCTTTTCGGCAATCAGCGCACGCAATCCACGGGCGTGTTGACGAATGGATTCGACTCGAACCATCTTCTCGGCCAGGTCGTGGTCCCCGATCGAGGTGATCGTCGCTTCCGCAGCCAGGACGCGCTCGTCCAACTCCCGCAATTGCGCTCGCAGTGTGCTGTCCTGCGAAATGAGGACGCCCCGCTCATCGTGAAACCGCTCGATTCGCGTTTGCAGGCCGGCGATCTCATGACCGGCCAGATGGAGGCGAATCGCACGAAGTTCTTCGACAACGCCGCCGTAGCGTCGTGCGGCATCAGCCTGACGCTGTAGAGGTGTGAGCTGTCGGCGGACCTCTCGCAGCAGATCCTGGAGACGCAGCAGATTCCCCTCGGTGGCTTCCAAGCGCCGTTCGGAACGTTCCCGACGTTTGCGAAACTTGAGCACACCTGCGGCTTCTTCAATGATCGCCCGGCGATCCTCAGGACGGGCATTCAACACCGTATCGATCTGGCCCTGACCGACGATGACGTGCTGTTGGCGTCCGATACCCGTGTCGGAGAGCAACTCCTGGATGTCGAGCAGACGACACGGCACACCATTGACCTGGTATTCCGAATCACCCGACCGGAACAGCGTGCGCGACACGGTGACTTCCGTGAACTCGATCGGCAACAACTTCGAGGTGTTGTCGATCGTCAGCGACACCTCGGCGCGCCCAAGTGACGGGCGCTGCGGTGTACCGGCGAAGATGACGTCGTCCATCTTGGCGCCACGCATCGTGCGCGGACCTTGAGCGCCGAGAACCCACGCAACGGCGTCGACGAGGTTCGATTTTCCCGAACCGTTCGGTCCGACCACGACGGTAACGCCGGGCTGGAACTCGAGTGTCGTCTTGTCGGCGAACGACTTGAACCCTTTGAGTGTCAGTGATCTGAGAAACATCTGGTCCCCTTCACGATCCGTCGATCGTAGCGACGATCAACGGCTCCTCCGGGGATGACAAACCGATCATAGGAAGCGTCATCGGATGTGAAACCCCACATCACCAAGCGGCTCCTGATCGTGCACAAGTACCCCACGGACGCGCGCCCGGGGCGGTCCGTGGTGGCACCACTTGACCATGCGATCAACGGCGCCCGGCGTTCCCTCGAACGCAGCTTCAACCCGTCCGTCGCTGAGGTTGCGGACCCACCCGGTCACGTCGATGCTGCGCGCGAGTTCGCACGTGTGGTCGCGAAAGAAGACGCCATGGACCTGGCCCGCGATGTGCACGACCTTCCGCACGCGCGGCCCGTCGTTCGCACGCGCGACGGGTTCGCCCTCGAGCGACGCACCCGTCAAATCTGGCAGCTCTCACAAAAGAACGTGGAGCGCCCGTTGACCTTCTGACGCACGATCACGTTCCGGCAACGCTTGCAGGCCTCGCCGTCTCGGGCATACACCTGATGGAACTGCTGATAGTCGCCTGGTTTGCCGAAAAGGTCGACGTATTGCGCATCGGCGAGCGAGGAGCCCCTGTGCTTGACCGCATCTTGGAGCGTCTCGACCATCGAACGGTAGAGGCGCCGCACTTCCTGGGACGTCAGCGAATCGCTGGAACGATCCCATCGCAGGCCGGCCGCATGCAGGATTTCATCGCTATAGATGTTGCCGATACCCGCCAGGAACTTCTGGTCCATGAGCAACGGCTTCAATTTCATGTGACGTTGCGCAGCCATGTTGCCGAAGGAGTCCCACGCCATCATCGACTCGAGGGGGTCGATACCGAGGTGCTTGAGCTCATCGACCTCGTTCTCCAGTTCACCGAGCGTGGTCACAAACATCTCACCGAAGGTGCGCGGGTCCACAAATCTGAGTTGACCACCCTGGGAAAATGTCAGCACGACCTGCGTGTGTTTGGCCATCGCCTCACGGGAACTCTTGGCGCGCAGCAACTGACCTGACATCCCGAGATGAACCACGAGCACCAAGCCGTCTTCCAACTTCATCAGGATGTACTTGCCGCGCCGCTCGGTACCGGTGATTTTCGCACCTTCGAGGGGCGCCACGAACTGCTTGCGTTGCCGATGACGACGTATCGAACGCATCGAGTTGACCTCGACGGTCCGGATCTTCTTGCCGACGACCTCACGGTCGAGATCCCGGCGAACGACCTCAACTTCAGGTAGCTCAGGCATCCTTACTCCCTCCCGAAGACACAGTGATCTCCGTTGCGCTTCCGGTCCGATCCATCGGTCTGTTGTCGTCTGCCGCGAACAGCCATTGCCAGGCGGTTTGTGCAGCGCCTTGTTCGGCCTGCTTCTTCGAGCGGCCGACACCCGTTCCGCGTTCAACACCCTCGATCGTGACCGTCGCAAAGAATTTCCGGTCGTGATCAGGGCCTTCGTGTCGCACGCGGTAGCGGGGAAGCTGCTCAAAACGCCGCGCCGCCAACTCCTGCAGGCGCGTCTTGAAATCCTGGCCACCGGGTCCTGTGGCCTCCTGCGTAATGCGCGATCCCAACAGGCCCATGACGACGTCCTCGGCGGCATCACGCCCGCCATCGAGGTACACCGCGGCGAGCACTGCCTCCATTGCGTCGGCAAGGATCGAATTCTTGGAGCGTCCGCCCGTCGAATCCTCGCCCTTGCCGAGACTCAAGTACTCCCCGAGGTTGATCTCGGTAGCGACCTCGGCCAGCGTGTCGGTGTTGACGACCGCTGCGCGCAGCTTCGCGAGTTCGCCCTCCTGCAGGTGCGGGAAGGAGAAGAAGATGTTGTCCGTCACCACCACACCGAGAACGGCGTCGCCGAGAAACTCGAAACGTTCGTTCGATTCGGCTTCGGGATTCTCTGCGCAATACGACCGATGTGTCAGTGCCTGCACGAGCAGATGCGCGTCGCGGAAAGACCATCCGAGCGCCTCTTCGAGCGCGGAAAAGCGCGACGAGCCCATCATGACCCGTCACCAGGAATCGGCCCACTCGAGGCACGCCCAAAACGGTCGAGACGCATGACGATGTACTCGACCGTGTCGCCCAGCGTGTGCAAGTCCGCGAGATCGTCGTCGTCGAAGACGCCGCCGACGGTGCGATCGCCGAACTCCTCTTCCAAGCTTTCGACCAATTCGATCATCGCGAACGAATCCGCGTCGAGATCACCGACGTAGGTCGACGCCCACGTCAGCGTTGCCTCGTCGATCTCGAGGATCTCCCCAACTCGGTCGCGAACCACCTCGAAGATTGCCTCGGCCGCGATCGGCGCTCGCGGCAACGTGTGTCTCAGCCGGCATCGGTGATCGCCCCCTTCAGGAGTCCCACCACGTCGGAGCGCACCGCGTCGGCAGCCACACGACATGCATTCACGATGGCCGTCGCGCTCGACGCACCATGCGAGATCACGCAGACACCGTCGACGCCCAACAGCACCGCACCCCCGGTGTTGTCCGGATCGAAGGGCGCAGCAGCTTCGAGCAGCCTCGGAAGGATCACCGCTGCTGCCTCCTTGACCTCCGGATCGGCAAGGACGGCGAAGACGACATCGGCGACTGCCCTGACCGATGCCTCGGCGGTTTTGAGCACCAGATTCCCCGAGAAACCATCGGTCACGATGACATCAGGGTGACCGTCATCAGGTCGCGGCCCTCGACATTGCCGACGAATCCTTTGGTGTCCGCCAGAAGGGCGAACGCCTCTTTGCGCAGCGCGTCGCCCTTGCCCGACTCCGAACCATTGGAGAGCAGACCAACCGTCGGCTCTGCAAGACCGAATCGCACGCGCGCATAGGCCCGACCCATCTGGGCGAACTGCACAAGCCACTCGGCCGAACAATCAACGGTGGCGCCACCATCGACGAGGAGCTGATGCCGATCGCCCGCCGGAACCATGATCGCAATCGCAGGACGCGAGACACCCTTGATACGCCCGAAGCGCAGCAAGGCACTCGCCATCGTCGCACCGGTATTGCCGGCCGAGACCATCGCGTGGGCGCGTCCGTCGCGTACCGCTTCCGCACAACGGACCAGCGAAGCGTCCGGACGCGCACGAACCGACGACGCGGGATCGTCGTGCATCTCAATGACCTCACGCGCATCGGCGATGGTGATCCCGACCGGCAGCTCCGACGATGTCCCCAAGCTCAGGTCCCGCCTCAGCCAGCGCTGCGCGCACCTCCTCCTCGCGCCCGACAAGCAGCACGGACACGCCGACCTCCGCGACGGCACGCACGGCGCCCGCAACGATCGCGTCGGGCGCTCGATCGCCACCCATCGCATCGAGGGCGATGGTGATGCGCGGCTCGCTCATGTCGGAGGGCTCGGAGTCATCAGCCGACGTCGAGCACCTGACGGCCGCGGTAGGTCCCGCAATTTCCGCAGACGACGTGGGGCAACTTCGCAGCGCCGCACTGGGTGCAGGTCGACTGCGGCGGCGCCGCCAGCGTCCAACTCGATGCCCGACGCTGGCGGGTCTTGGATCGACTGGTCTTGCGCTTCGGGACTGCCATGGTGGCTCCTGGCTCTTCGGTGAATCTGTTCGGACTGTTGTTAGAGATCGAGCGCGGCGAGGGCCGCCCAACGAGGGTCGCGAGGTTCGGTGTTACAGGCGCACGAGCTGGTATTGAGATCGGCGCCACATTCGACACAAAGCCCAGCGCAATCCGACCGGCAAAGCGGTACGGTCGGCAACTCGACGAGTAACGAGTCACGAACCGGTCGGGTCAGGTCAACGGTGTCGTACTCGAGAGGATAGGTCTCGCCTTCGACCGGCTCCGTCTCGAACAGCTCGGAAACCTTGACTTCGATCCGCCGATTGACGGGCTCCAGGCAGCGGCTGCACTCCGCTTGACAGTCTCCCGCCACGGACCCGTTGACGACAATTCCCTCAGGAATGGACTCGAGGGCAAGATCGAGCGCAAGAGGACCACTCATGCGCGACGAACCGTTGCCGAGTCCGGTCAGATGGGTCTCGATCTGAATCGATCGACGCGCGACGCGGCTGGTGCAGCAGGTCGGTCACGTTCATGCGGAGTTCGGTCATGTCGAGATTCTTGTCAACACACGCGGGCTCCCGCGCACACGAACAAGCCGCCGATCAGCGACTTTGCGCCAAGTGGCACAGCTCGATGATACCAGGTCGTGGGGAAATTCCATTTTCTGGAACAACTTCGCCTACCCGGGCAGCTCCCAGGTAGCGCTAGAGCTGGATCTCCTCGTCACCCTGGTCGAAGAAATCCGCGGACTCCGCACCGAACACCGCATCTTCCTCGTAATCCCGATCCGGCTGTGTAATGGCCTGAAGGCGTTCGCGACCTCGCGCCACCGCGGTCATGGTGCGCTCAAGCACAACCTCGAACGCCGCGAGTTTCTGATCGACGTAGTCCTCGGCCTCTCGGCGCATTTGGCGTGCCTGGGCGTCAGCCGCGTCGATGGTCTGTTGCGACAGCCTGCGCGCCTCTCGCACCAACTCCATGCGCTCGACCATGCGTTCGGCCTGCGCACGACCCGCCTCGATGATGTCCTCGGCGTCCCTCCTGGCCTGCGCGAGAAATTCCTCACGTTCCTTGAGCAACCACCGCGCCTGGCGCAATTCGGCAGGCAGCCCGTCGATCGACTCGTCGACGAGTTCGAGTAGCTCCTCGCGATTGACCAACGCAGAGGCGGACATCGGCATCGAGCGGCTGTTCTCGACGAGGCTTCGCACCCGCATGAGCAGCGTTTCGGTGTCGTAGCTCCCCCGAACGGATACCTCTTCGTGTGTGGTCATGAGCCGACCCCGAATCGTTCTGTCAGTCGTTGCACGACCGACGGAGGAACCATTCCCGAGACTTCACCGTTATAGCGCGCGACCTCACGTACAAGGCTGCTGGAAAGGTAGGAGAACTGCGGGCTGGTCGAAATAAAAAACGTGTCGATGCCCGAAAGCTTTTGATTCATCTGCGCCATTTGGAGCTCGTAGTCGAAATCAGACACAGCGCGGAGACCCTTGACGATTGCCTCGGCGCCACGATCCTTGGCAAAGTCGACGAGCAGCCCCTGAAAAACATCGATCTTCACGTTCTTGAGTGGCGCTGTCACTTCGTGGAGCATCTCTTTGCGCTCCTCGAGCGTAAAGAGCGACTTCGCCTTCTGTGGATTGCGAATGACAGCGACAATCACGTCGTCGAAGTGCCGCGCCGTCCTCTCGATGATGTCGAGGTGGCCGAGCGTCACAGGATCAAAGGATCCCGGGCAGAGGGCTGTTGCCACGCGGTGAGTCTCCTGGTCAGAGGCGGGTCGAGTCTGTCAACTCAGGATCACGATGAGAGTATCGCCGTAACGCCGTTTCCACGAGACGGAGAGCGTCTCGGGCACCGGGAAGTCGCTGGTAACCGCACGTTCGACCACAATCAGGGCGTCCGCCGCCATCCACCCGCCCACGACGAGCGCCTGCAGCGTCGCGCCGACCTCGCCGTCGGACATCCCGTAGGGCGGGTCAAGGAAGACCAGGTCAAAGGGGCCTCCAATCGCATCTGACGGGGCGCCCGATGGCCTCGCTTGCCCGAGAAATTGCGCGATCGCACGGGCGTGAACCCGACTCTGACCGGCGAAACCCACTGTTTGCAGGTTGGTTCGTAAGGCGCGCAGCGCGGCATGACTCTGTTCGACGAAATCCACAGATCGAGCGCCTCGCGAGAGCGCTTCGATCCCCAGACCGCCACTGCCGGCACATCCATCGAGCACCGTGGCGCCAACCAGTCGAGCCGGACCCAGCTTGGAGAAGACCGCCTCCTTCACCCGATCCTGGGTCGGACGCACGTCGTTGCCGCGGGGCGCGACGAGGCGCCGTCCGCCTGCGGTCCCCGCGATCACCCGCATCAGCTGCTGAAGAGAAAGTCGACGTCATCGCCGACAAGGTCGACTTCGACCGCTCGGAGATCAACCGCTGCAGTTGCAGAGTCGGGCTTGGCTGTCTCGGCCACGGCGACGCGTTCGTCGTGCAAGATGTCAGCAATCTCGTCGCGGAGTTGGGTATGGCTGCTGAGCGTCGGGTCGTTCCTGAGTATCTCCTCGGCGACAGCACGCGCCTCGATCACGACGCTCTCGTCACGTGGGATACGGCCGAGCAACATGTCCGACAGGCCGGACTGCCGCTCGCCGAACACCTCACCTGCCCCACGGATTTCCAGATCCCTCTCCGCCAAATGGAATCCATCGGTCGATGCGGCCATCGCTTCCATTCGTGCGCGACCGTCGGGAGTCTTCGCCTCCGAGACGAGAAAGCACCACGATGCACCACCGCCACGACCGACTCTGCCGCGGAGCTGATGGAGCTGCGAGAGGCCGAACCGATCGGCGTTCTCCACGATCATGACCGTCGCGTTCGGAACATCGACGCCAACCTCGATCACCGAAGTAGCTACCAACACGTCAATCTCTCCGGCCCTGAACTGCGCCATGACCACTTCTTTGTCACGGGCTGGGAGTTGGCCGTGGAGCAGGCCCAGACGCAGCCCCGTCAGGTCCTCGAATCCGAGACGCTCGTACTCCTCGTGCGCGGCCTTTGCCTCGACCCGCGGTGATCCCTCGACGAGCGGACACACGACGTAACCCTGCCGGCCGCACGCAACCTCTGCGCGCATCCGCTCATATGCACGCGTACCGTCACTGTCGCTTCGTGAGCACCTCGGTCGTGATCGGCGTGCGACCGGGAGGCATCTCACGAAGCTCCGACTTATCCAGGTCGCCATAGATCAGCATCGCCGCCGTGCGTGGGATCGGCGTAGCCGTCATCACCAAGACGTCTGGCTGGGCATCATCGCGACCCTTCGCGAGCAGCTGCGCTCGTTGGGCGACACCAAAGCGGTGTTGTTCGTCGATGACGATGACACCCAACGCGGCGAACTGCGTGTCCCCATAGAGCAACGCGTGCGTGCCCACCAGCAGGTCGAGCTCCCCTTCTCCCAGCTCTGCGGCGATTCGCCGGCGCTGCGCCGCACCCACGCGGTTGGTCAGCAGTGCCACGCGGACGGGACGCTCGCCCGTGAGGGTTCCCGGGTCACGGATCGTCAGCCCGTCGAGCATGCGGATACTTGCCAGGTAGTGCTGTTCGGCGAGCACCTCGGTCGGCGCCATCAACGCGCCCTGGTACCCACCCTGTACGCCGGTCAGCAATGCGCTGAGCGCGACGACGGTCTTGCCGGAACCGACGTCTCCTTGAAGCAGGCGATGCATCGGAGCCGGGCTGGCCAGGTCACGCTCGATCTCGGCGATCGTTCGTCGCTGATCGCCAGTGAGCGGAAACGGCAGCTGCTCGCGAAAGAGTGGAGCGAGCGGTCCTTCCACATCGTGTCGGATCCCCCGCGTTCCCATACGCATGGCCCGCTGACGGGCAACGAGGCGGATCTGCATGCGCAAGAACTCGTCGAACTTGAGTCGCTTCACGGCATTGCGCCAATCCTCGTGCTTCTCGGGACGATGGATCCCCCACAACGCCGTGTTCCGATCGACGAGGCCCAATTCGGCGCGCATCGCTGCGGGCAACGGCTCCGCGATCCCCCGCGCGCGCGTGCGTTCCAGACTCGCCCGCACGATCTTCGCGATCTGCCACGTGGAAACATCAGCCTTACCCGACTGCGGATAGATCGGCACGATAACGCCCGTCTTCTCCCCAAGTTGCCCGACGATGTCGACCACCGGGTTGGTCATCTGGGGCCGTCCCCGAAACTCCTCCACCTTGCCGAAGAACGCCGCCTCGGTGCCGACAGGCAGCTGACGCTCACGCCAGCCCTGATTGAAAAAAGTCAGAGCCAGCACCGACGTCCCGTCGGTGACATCGGCCGTCACGATGGCACGCCCGCGCCCGCCCCGTCGCGTGCTGATCCGCTCGACACGAGCGAAAACCGTGGCCTCCTCACCGGGCACGAGACGCGCGATGCGTTCCTGCTTGGTGCGATCCAGGTAACGGCGCGGGTAATGCGCCAACAACGCGGCCACGGTATCGATCCCCATCGCCGTCAGCCGGGGCTCGATCTTCGGGCCCACCGACCCCAGAGCGCCGATGGGGATCGCGCGCGAGATCGCGCATCGTGAGCGGTCCGGCCATGCTCGGCTATTCCACCCCGATGAGAAAGGGATACAGGGGTTGGCCGCCCTCGCGAATCTCAACCTCGATCGACGGATTCGCATTTCTGAGACGCGATTCGAGACGGGCAACCTCCTCAGGGCGGACATCGGCGCCGGTGAGCACGGTGACCAGCTCGCTGTCGTCGTCGATCAGGATGTCCACCAGCGCGATGGCCGCATCGACGGCTGTCGGTGCGATCACGCGCACACCATCTCGGTCGAGTGCTATCCAGTCGCCAATCGCTACGGAGCCAGGCTCGGTGACACTGTCACGCACCGCCTGGGTAACTTCACCGGTACGAACATTGCGCGCCGCCGTGGACATCGCAGCGATGTTTGCCTCGAGCCCGTGCGAAGGCTCATACGCCACGAGCGCTGCGAGCCCCTCCAAGATCGAGACCGTCGGCAGAACATCGGCGGGAACCTCGGCGACGGCGCCGGCCTGTCTCGCCACACCAACGATGTTCTTGTTGTTGGGCAGGATGAGGACACCGCCGGCCGAACACGTCTTGACCGCTTCGAGTATCTCGGCAGTGGACGGATTCATCGACTGCCCGCCGGCAACGACTGCCTGGACACCGAGGCTCATCAGAAGCCGGCGCAGCCCCTCACCAGTCGCGACTGCCACGACCGCTGTCGCCACCCACGTCGAGGTCGAGGGGCCGACACCGGCACTCCCGACAGGGGCTGGCGTCGGCGGGTGTCCGTGGGGCTCACCGGACTCTTCGATCAAATCTGTGACGCGGATCTGCATCGGACGCCCGGCGCCGACACCGGCTTCGATGGCGGGACCTATGTCATTGGTGTGGATGTGACAATTCCACAGACCGTCGCCGCCGACGACCACGATCGAGTCGCCGATTTCGCTCCATTGGCTCTTGAAGGTTTGGATCGTGGAGTCAGGCGCTTCCAAGAGGAACATCACCTCGTAGCGCAGCTCGGATGCGCCCGGCGCATTCGACACACCCTTCGATGCCTGCCCCGGCCCACCGAGCCGCTCAGACTCGAGCAGCCCAGGCTCGGGCAGCGCAGGCTCGGGCAGCGCCCGCCCATCGATCACGGTGAGCAGTGCATCGAAAAGAAGGGCGAAGCCGCTTCCTCCGGCGTCGACCACGCCCGCTTCTTTCAGAATCGGAAGCTGCTCGGGCGTGCGCGCGACTGCAGCCCTGGCGACATCGCGCATGCGTTCGACGGCGTCGACAAGCGGAATCGACTCGCCGCGACGTTGCGCCTCGACAATCGCTTCGCCGGCCTCCGCGACACAGCGCACGACGGTGAGGATCGTGCCCTCCACCGGGCGCAGCACGGCCTCATAGGCAGCGTCGGAAGCCCTGCGAAGACCAACGGCCAGTTCTGCGATGCCGACGACCGCCTCCCCCACCGGCCTGCCGGGCGCTCCAAGTGCGCACACCTCCGCAATACCACGAAGAATCTGGGACGAGATAACACCCGAATTGCCTCGGGCGCCCATCAGCGAGCCGTGGGAGATTGCCGCACAGGTCTCGGCCAGCGTGGCACATTCATCAAGCGCCTGCGCCACCGCCTCCATCGTCAAGTACATGTTCGTGCCGGTGTCGCCATCGGGCACGGGGTAGACGTTGAGCCGATTCAGCTCGTCCTGGTGACTTCGCAGGACGTCTCGATACGCGAGCATGACCGAGCTGAGATCGGCAGCGTGGAGTCGGTCAAGCGGCGACATCGTTGGGATCGTATCGCCGGCGCCCGTCCACACCTGGCCGAGGCAGCACGCTCCGCACTATGAAGGGAGGCCCTGCTAGCCTGCCGGGGTCCAAGCAACGAGTCTCGAGGTGTACTTCCATGTCATCGGTGTGCGACATCTGCGCCAAAAAGCCACAGTTCGGCATGCGCCTCAGTCACTCGCATCGTCGAACCAAGCGCCGCTGGAACCCCAACGTCCAGAAGGTCCGCGCGATTGTCAACGGTTCGCCCCGCCGCATTCACGCATGCACCGCCTGCCTCAAGGCAGGAAAGGTCCAGAAGCCGTAGTCATGCAAGGTGTCGTGCGGATGTTCGATCCGCAGACCGGTGAAGGTCTCGTGATGTGCGACACGCCCGACCGCGCCGAATTCGCGTTCGTGCCGAAGGCGCTCGAGAACTCCCTGTTCCTCACCTTGCGCCAAGGCCAGCGCATCGTCTTCGAAGTGGACTCGGTCGGACTCGCCGTGAACGTTCGAACCGGTGCCGAAGTCGACATGGGCCTTCCCTCCACTCGGATCTAGCGTTTCAACGATCCACGCACGCAGTCCACGCAGATCTTTCGCGCGCCGCCGGTGCAAAGTGTCGTTTAGGACCCCGGTAGAATCGTGGGACTCACACGGTCCCAAAGGAGCCTGCTGTGTCGTCTTCTGCGAGCATCGCCCCAACTCGGAACAAGAAGCTCTTGGAGTGGGTCGACGAAATGGCCGAACTCACCACACCTGCATCGATCCACTGGTGTGACGGTTCCGACGTCGAGTACGAACTCCTCACGCAGCGTCTGATCGACGCTGGAACCATTGTCGCACTCGACGACACCAAACGACCCGGCTCATTCTGGGCCCGTTCGGACCCACACGACGTCGCCCGGGTTGAGGATCGCACTTTCATCTGTTCGGTGCGCCAAGAGGATGCCGGCCCGACGAACAACTGGGTAGAGCCCACCGAGATGCGCGCCAAGCTCGGGAGCCTGTTCGCCGGCTCGATGCAAGGGCGCACCATGTATGTGGTTCCCTTCAGCATGGGCCCGCTCGGTTCGGAGCTGTCCTACATCGGCGTCGAGATCACCGACTCCCCCTATGTCGCCGTCAGCATGCGGACGATGACGCGCATGGGCTCGGCCGCCCTTGAAGTTCTCGGCGCAAACGGCGAATTCGTGCCGTGCATGCATTCGCTTGGCGCGCCCATTGGACCCGGCGATACAGATGTCGCGTGGCCCTGCAACGCTGAGGACAAGTGGATCGTGCACTTCCCCGAAACACGTGAGATCTGGTCGTACGGGTCGGGTTACGGCGGCAACGCCCTCCTCGGCAAGAAGTGTTTCGCCTTGCGCATCGCATCGGTCATTGCCCGCGATGAAGGCTGGCTTGCCGAACACATGTTGATCCTCAAGCTCACCGGGCCCAGTGGTGCCGCGCGCTGATGTCGCTGCCGCGTTCCCCTCCGCGTGTGGCAAGACAAACCTCGCAATGCTCGTCCCCACAATTCCGGGTTTTACGGTCGAATGCGTCGGTGATGACATCGCCTGGATGAAATTCGCGCCAGACGGGCGCCTGCACGCCATCAACCCCGAGTTCGGCTTCTTTGGGGTCGCCCCCGGTACCAACATGGCGACCAACCCGAACGCAATGCGCACGATTGCAACCAACACCATCTTCACCAATACCGCCCTCACCGACGACGGTGATGTCTGGTGGGAGGACATCGACGGCGACACGCCGGCGCACCTCACCGACTGGCGCGGCAACGACTGGACACCTCAATCCGGCACCGACGCAGCGCACCCCAACTCTCGATTCTGCACGCCCGCATCACAATGCCCCGTGATCGCCCCAGAGTGGCAGGACCCCGCCGGTGTTCCCATCTCCGCGATCTTGTTCGGCGGTCGCAGAGCGAGCACCGTTCCGCTGGTTTTCGAATCTCGCGGCTGGGACCACGGCGTGTTCGTCGGCGCCACAATGGGCTCGGAGAAGACGGCCGCAGCAGCCGGCGTCGTCGGCGACCTGCGACGCGATCCGTTCGCCATGTTGCCGTTCTGCGGGTACCACATGGGTGACTACTTCGCCCACTGGCTCTCGATCGGCGCAGCTGCGACGGACGCATCGAAGCTTCCGCGCATCTTCGGAGTGAACTGGTTCCGCAAGGATGCCAACGGCACGTTCCTCTGGCCCGGCTATGGCGAGAACTCCCGGGTGCTCAAGTGGATCTTCGAACGCGCCGAGGGCACCGCGAGCGGTGTCGAGACGCCGATTGGCATCGTCCCCACTCCTGCGGACATCGCGCTCGGAAGCCTTGCGGAGGAGAACATCGCGACCGCGCTTCGCGTCGACATCGACGAGTGGAACAACGAAACAAAGGGAATTGCCGAGTACTTCGACAGCTATGGCGACCGCCTTCCGGCGAAGCTTCGCACGGAACTCGAAGGACTGACCCAGCGCCTCGGTTCCGCCTGAGTTCAAAGCTGTCTACGATGAGGCCTTCATTTCACCCGGAGGTCTTGCAATGGGCGTCGCCGCGTACATCCTGATCCAAACCGAGGTCGGCCGCGCCGCATCGGTCACCACTGCCGTTCGCGGGATCATCGGTGTCGTCTCGGCTGATGACGTCACCGGTCCATACGACGTCATCGTGCGCGCCCAAGCCGACACAATGGACGATCTCGGCAAAATGGTGGTTTCACAAGTTCAGGCAGTCGAAGGCATCACCCGCACCATGACCTGCCCTGTCGTAGTTCTCTAGCGAAGCATCCCCGCGCGGCGTGTCCGCCGGTCGTGTCGTGCCACTGCGTACTCGATGAGCCGATCGAGCAGTTTCGAGTACGGCACACCCGACACCTCCCACAGCCGCGGATACATCGAGACCGGCGTGAAGCCCGGGATGGTGTTGACCTCATTGACGAGCAGTCCGCGTCCGCCGTCATCGAAGAAGAAGTCGACCCGCGCCATGGCATCGCAACGACACGCCTCGAATGCCCGCACCGCCAGGCTTCGGACCTCGTCCACAACCGCGTTCGGCAAATCGGCCGGAGCGATGAGCCCGACGCTGTCGTCGTGGTACTTCGCGTCGTAGGAAAAGTACTCGCCGGTGGGAACGACCTCACCAGGAACCGACGCCACCGGCGGATCATCACCGAGGACTGCAACCTCGATCTCTCTGCCCGCCACGGCTTCTTCAACGACGATCCACTCGTCGAACCGCAGCGCGTACACAATCGCATCACGTAGTTCGTGACGATTGCGCGCCTTGGAGACACCGACCGAGGAACCCATGTTGGAGGGTTTCACGAACACCGGCATCCCAAGCTCGTCATCCACTCGCTCGGCGAACCGATCGAGGTTTTGGCCATCGCGCAGAACGAG
Source organism: uncultured Acidimicrobiia bacterium (assembly GCA_963785035.1). Classification (GTDB taxonomy): domain Bacteria; phylum Actinomycetota; class Acidimicrobiia; order IMCC26256; family CAWATG01; genus CAWATG01. Next base: position 147,170 of record CAWATG010000011.1, on the reverse strand, counting down.
AGATGACGCGCATGCCAGGCCACTCTCACGAAACGCGCGCTTTGCCATCACCTTGTCCATCCCGACGGCTGACCCAAGGACACCCGAGCCGACGTACGGAATACCGGCCACCTCCATAAGCCCCTGGATCGTGCCGTCCTCGCCGTAGGGACCGTGCACCAAGGGAATGACAACGTCGACATCGAAACCGGAGCCGAGCGAGCCCGGGATACTCACATCGAGGTGGAGCTCTTCGGTCCCGACATCCAACGCGGCAGGAAGCTCCGCGCGTTGCGCTAGGAGGTCCCGCGCTCGATTCGGTTTGACCCACCTCCCGTCGGTGGTGATCCCCACGGGGACGACTTCGTAACGCTCTGGGTCCAAGGCGCGTGCAACCGCAGCGGCGCTGGAGCGCGACACGTCGTGCTCGGCTGATCGCCCCCCGAACAACAGTCCGACGCGAAGCCGGTTCGGCTTTGTCACGTTCCGGCCTGCAGCACCGCACGAATCCCGACACCCATCAAGAAAAGCCCGACGAAGCCATAGAACATCTCGTGCCTACCGCGCATCGAATCGCGGTACTGGTATGCGAGACCCACCGAAAGGAACGCGACGAAGCCATAGAACATATGGAATCGTTGCACGGATTCCGCGTAGGACTGCTTTGAGACGAGGATCACACCCAGGAGCACCTGCACCAACAATGCGCCTTGCGCGACGACGGTGACGATCCAGACCCAACGTCCACGCAGTCGCTGGACCTTCCACGCGCTGAGCGCGACAACTCCGGCAATCGCGTTCAGCACGATCGCCACGTAGCCCCAGACGCTGTGAATGTCGTAGACGGTCTGAATCGCGGACTCCTCGCCTTACACCAGAGGTTGGACCAACCCCATGCCGCGAACTCGGGACATTCAGCAGCCCCTAGCCGGCAGATGCAGGCTCTTCGTGCTGGGCGACGTTGAAGGACCACAACTCACTATGACTACTCACCGGACCGTTGGCGTTGTGTCCGCGGTGGCCATGTGCAAAGGCCGGACTTGCCATCCATGCCTGAAAGTCTTCTTCGGAGCGCCAACGTGTGTAGACGAGGTACACGCCACGATCATCGTTCGGCGCCAACAATTCGAATGCCTCGAACCCTGGCGAGCCCGAGACGGATCCGGCGCGATCTGCGAAGCGGGCGAGGAACTCCTCGGCGCGCTCTGACGGGACGGTAATGGCATTGATCTTCGCGATACTCATGACACAGTTTTAGCACCGCCGAGCAAACCACACCGAGCGGACGCTCAAGTGCAACATCCTGAGCTGCGGGTTCCAATCGCCGTGTTACATGCGGCCGAGAAGCTCGGTCTTCTTGCTGGCGAACTCTTCCTCGGTGATCAGGCCCTGATCGCGAAGGGCTGCGAGCTGCGCGATCTGTTCAGGCACCGAACTCGTCGTCTCGCGGGCCGGCTTCGCAGGCGCTGTTTCCGGTCCCCTCCATGATGCCTGTCGGCGCGCATTGCTCTCGATCTGTGCGTAGATCTCCTGTTGGACATCATCGGGCCGGCGAACGTTGTCGAAGTGTGACTGCCCGTCCTTTCCGGCAGACTCGATGTCCAGATCTCCCGCACCGATCATGCGCTCAAAAATGCGTTGATGAAAGTTGATGTTGTTGATGCGCTCCAAGGGAATCTCGACGCCATGCTTGGAGAGAACGCCGGTACGAAAAACCACGCGTTGGTCGGTCACGACGAAGTGCGTAAAACGCCATGACAAGTAGCTCACGACGAGCCAGCCGGCCCACACGACCGCGGCGATGGCGAACAAGACTCGCAACCCGGTGCCGATGTAGTCCACGTTGTTCCGCACCGCCACGACACCGAGGACCACGAGCAGAATGCTCGTGAGCATGTGCTTCGAAAACGTCCACCAGTGAGGGGTGAGATCGAGTGCGATCTCCTCCCCAGGGTTCAGCAGCTTGGTCGGATATGCCATAGCCGAAAGAGTAGATCCTCGGCAGTGCCGCTCATCGGTATCGCTTGCGTTTGAACACGTCCGCACCGAACGAGTCGACACGATCGAGAAACAGCAATCCATCGAGATGATCCAATTCATGGAGCAGCGCCCGCGCCTCGAACGCGTTGGCAGTCACGACCTGCTCACGCCCGGACCGATCAAGACCACGGATGACAACCTCCGATGCGCGAGCGACATTTCCGGTGAGGTCGGGCACACTCATGCATCCCTCGCGTGCGCTGACCAACTGGCGCGCCACGAGCAGCTCCGGGTTGAACAGCACGATCAGACCATGACACGTATCGGCCCTTCGATGCCCTGTGACGTCGACGCAGAACGCTCGCAGCGAAACCCCGATCTGGTTCGCGGCAAGCCCGACGCACGCAGGTGAGGCCCGCATCGTGGCAACGAGTTCGTCGGCGAGGGTTTGTTCTGCCGGACCGACCTGGGCGACCGGTTGACACGCCTGCTGCAACACCGGATGCGGAAGGTGCAGAACACTCTTGAGAGTCATCGATCTGCGGCTTGGCTAGAAGATGTCGGCATCGGCGGGATGCATGGTCGCCCTGATGCCAAGCTCGTCGGCCAGAACGGAAAGCTCGCGAGCGATGCCATCGGGGTCGACATTCGACGGAATCGATACCTCCAACAGCATGGCGTAGATCGGTTCCGTCGCCTCGCCAATCGAGCGCGTCTCCAGATCGGTGATATTCACGTCGGCTTCTGCCATTGCACGCGCGACGCGGTGCACGATCCCCGGCCGGTCGGCACCATAAACCGAAACCACATACGGCAAACCACTTTGCGCGATCGATTCAGCGTGCAACGCTCGTACGGACACGACAAGGTCCAACTCAGCCGCGACTGCCGCAAGCGCCTCTTCGATTGCGGCCGCGCCGAGTGCGCGGTCGCTATGGGACTCATCCGCGTCGACGATCAACACCATCGCAAAATTTCCCGCAAGAATTGTCATCGAACAATCTGCGAGGTTGCAGCCACGCTCGAACAACGCGCCCGTGACGCCCGCGACAATTCCTGGCCGATCGACACCGAGTGTCCAGACTGCGAATCGATTCATACGCGAAGGTTAGAGCGAGACCACACCGCGCGCACCGATGTGACGCGAGCGCGGCGAATGGGACGACATCGAGCAGCGCGACACGCGGCGTTCACGTTTCCCGCTTGACTGACACGACATCGGATCTTTAGATTGCGTCCGCCGGAGGGAAGCGGAAACCGAAACAGGATCACGTCACGCGATTCGCGGGATGAGGTCTTGAATGCGGGACTGCTGAATGCCGGTGGGCGTGTGAGCGGGCGGGTGCATTCGTCTCAACACGCGTCGTGCGAGCGCGCGATGCAAAGGACGCGGCTTACCCGCAAGGGCCCGCGGTGCAGCGGAGCGCGAACGCGGCGGAGAAGTGCCCCGAGGAGATCGGCGCTGCGCGAGCAGCAAAGGCTACTCGGGGCCTTTCCGCGTCTTGTCCGAGTTTCGCTCGTTGCTCGCCGCCGCATTGAAGAAATGTCGTCCGGTAAATAACCGTCAGAGGTTGGCGCTAGCTTCAGGTCGGTGAATTCCAATCCACCGGACCGACTTCTCGAAGGTCTCGACCCCACTCAGCATGCTGCGGTCACTTCGACCGCCGCGCCCTTGGCCATTCTCGCGGGTGCAGGTTCAGGCAAGACGCGTGTCTTGACGCGCCGGATCGTGTGGCAGTCCGCGAATGAGCACATCGATCCGCATCACGTACTGACCGTGACTTTCACGCGCAAGGCCGCGAACGAACTTGTCAGTCGACTTGGCAAACTCGGGGTCCAACACCAGGTCACCGCTGGGACCTTCCACTCGATCGCGCTGGCTCAGATCCGTCGTCGCAGCGATGATCGAGGCCGTACCATGCCCAAGCTTCTCGAACGCAAGGCGCGCATCCTTGTGCAGCTCACGGGGGCGAAGGGAGCGGAGGCCTCGGTGCAAGCCTCCGAACTCGCAACAGAGATCGAATGGGCGAAGGCACGTCTGATCCGACCAGCCGGGTACGAAACAGCCGTCTCGCGCGCCCGGCGCACACCGCCTCGACCTGCGGGCGAGGTCGCCAACGTTTACGAACGGTACGAGAAAGAAAAGCGCAAGCGTGGCCTCCTCGATTTCGACGATCTCATTTGGTGGTGTGCCGATGCGCTCGAGTCCGACGAGTCCTTCGCCGCCGTGCAGCGTTGGCGGTTCCGGCATCTCTTCGTCGACGAGTTCCAGGACGTCACGCCCGCACAGCTGCGCCTCGTACGAGCATGGCTGGGTCCCCGTACGGACTTGTGCGTCGTCGGAGACCCCGATCAGTCCATCTATGGCTTCGCTGGTGCCGATGCTCGCCTGTTGGAGCAGTTCGATCAGCACTTCCCCGGTGCGAGCCTCGTGCGCCTCGGAACCAACTACCGCTCGTCCCCAGAGGTCGTGCGCACCGCCGAGTCGATCCTGCCCAAGACTGCGGCTGCCGCACCCCCGCGTCAACCGTCGAATGCACACGCTGCGAGTGGTCCGCCTCCAACGATCGCGTGCTACGCCAACGAGACCGAAGAGGCGGCCGCGATTGCCCATATGTTGCTTTCACGGCACTCGCAGTCGCGGCCTTGGTCATCCATGGCGGTGCTCTATCGGATCAATGCCCAATCCGTGGCCTTTGAAGCAGCCCTTCAACGATCGGGTATTCCCTTTCGTGTTCGTGGCGCCTCACGATTCCTCGAGCGGGCTGAGGTACGCACGGCGATCGACGCGTTACGCAAGACCGCAAAGGCATCGCCTTCGCTCGGCTTCGCGAATCATCTCGCGGACCTCACCGACGACGCAGCCGCGCTTCCCGAGGAGCGGCGTGAGCATGTCGACGCATTGGTTTCGCTTGGACATGAGTACCTCTCGGCCGAGGGAGGCGACGGCACCCTCGACGGCTACCTCGCGTATCTCGACACTGCGCTACGCGGCGACGCTGGTGTCGTCACGGGCGACGGCGTCGAACTACTCACCTTCCATCGCGCAAAGGGCCTCGAGTTCCACACCGTGTTCGTCACCGGACTCGAACGAGGACTTGTCCCTATCGCAGCAGCCGACACCGCAGCCCAACTCAGCGAAGAGCGGCGTCTGCTGTACGTGGCACTCAGCCGCGCCGAACGCGAGCTATTCCTGAGCTGGTGCGAACAACGCTCGATTGGATCACGCGTCATGAAGCGCACGGCGAGCCCGTACCTTCTCACTCTGCAAGGATCACTGAGCAATGCGGCACCACCCGCAGTCATCCCTGCCGTCGGAGGAACCCAGGCCGCACGTCGCGCGCTCGCTGCGGCAACGACAGGTCGCGCCGGCGAAGCGACTCGCAATATCGATCGCGGCTTGTACGACAAGCTTGTCGAGTGGCGTCGAAACATGGCGCGTGGGTCGAACGTGCCTGCCTACACGGTCTTTCACGATTCGACGCTGCAACTCGTCGCCGGAAACAAACCGCGATCTCGCGATGCACTCCTCAAACTTGCGGGGGTCGGTCCGATCAAGCTCGAACGGTTCGGTGATGACGTCCTCACCATCGTCAGAGAACACGATCTTGCGTTGCGCGCGGCCGAATCGCCGGCCTAGACGCTTTGCCCCTCTTGACGAACCAACGTCGACGCGGCAATCTCGGCGTGACGACGCCGCTGGCTGCACGCTCGGCAGTCACCAGCGCGGATGAATGGAGGAACTCGTGGCCCATTCCACGTTGCTCATGTTCCCGACTGCTGACGACTGGCCGAACCGCTGGCGCTTCGACGAGTTGGTCACCGATGAATTCGCGGTCGAGCCCGGTTTCGAAGATGACATCGACCACGACCTGCTCGAGCTCCGAGACCGCCGACACGCCTTCTCTCGTCTCACCGAGGACGAGATCGAAATCGTCACCCTACGGTTCGGCCTCGACTGCGACCCGCTTTCGATGAAAGACCTCGCCCGCAAACTCGGGTGCTCACGCGGCGAGGTCCGCGATGTGCTGGGCACGGCGATCGACAAGCTCCGAACGGTCCTCACGGCTTAGGCGGCCGACCTCGTTACGAGCGACACAATTTAGTTTGACAGACTAACTAGTTGGGTGCATACTGGCTTCGTGACCGGAGAGCGCAGCCCACTCGCGAGCAGCACCGTTGACCCATCCGATGGTCAGGCCCGTGCCGAATTGGCGGGGCACCTGCGATTCGCAGTGGCGCGCCTTGCGCGGCGCATGCGCCAACAGAACACAGGCCTGCTCTCGGCGACGATGGGCGCAGCACTCTTCACCATCGACCGCGAGGGATCACTCTCGCTCGGCGAACTGGCGAGCCTCGAGCAGATGACGCCTCCCAGCGTCACGAACATCGTCACCAAACTCGAAGGGCTCGGCATGGTCTCCCGTCACGAAGACCCGACCGACCGCCGTGTGGTTCTGGTTCAGACCACCGACGCCGCCAAGGCCTACCTCGAAGCTGATCGAGCGCAGCGAACCGAATGGCTCATGAACCGGCTCGCAACCTTGGACGAGCATGAGGTCGGAGTGCTCACACAGGCAGTAGCGCTTCTCGAGCGCCTCGCTGGGCCGGGCGAACAACGCTCATGAAGGCACTGATATCTCGCGCTGCGGGTGAAATGTTCGCCTCGCTGCACTCACGAAACCTCCGCCTGTTCCTTTCTGGCCAGCTCATCTCCCAGGTCGGCAACTGGATGACGATGGTTGCGGTCAACCTCCTGGTGCTCAAGATCACGGGCAATGGTGTCGCGGTCGGCTTCATGACGGCATGCCAATACGCACCGGTACTGCTCTTCGGCCCATGGGCGGGACTCGTCGCGGACCGCATGGACAAGCGTCGAATCCTCTTCATCGTGCAGTCATTCGCAATGGTGCAGTCCTTTGCCCTCGCGGCCTTGGCATTCATGGACTCGCCACCCTTACTCCCGCTCTATCTTGTTGCGGTTGCCGGTGGATTCACCACGACATTCGACAACCCAGCTCGGCGAGCCTTCGTGACCGAACTGGTGCCAGAGTCGAACCTCGGTAACGCCGTGAGCCTCAACAGTGCGATGATGACCGCTTCGAGAATTTTCGGGCCTGCCATGGCGGGACTGCTGATTACGACAGTCGGCTACGGCTGGTGTTTCTTCATCGATGGGGCCTCCTACGTCGCGGTGCTCGGCGGTCTTGCGCTCATCCGCCGCTCCGAGATGCGGACGATTCCGGTGACTCCACGCAGCCGGGGCCAGGTCCGCGAAGGGCTGCAATACGTCATGCGTGAGCCTGAGCTGTGGATCCCGCTCGTGATGATGGCGATCATCGGCACGTTTACTTTCAATTTTGCGGTGGTGTTCCCTCTCTTCGTCGAGAGGTCGCTTGGGGGTACCGTCAGCGACTTCACGGTTCTGTTCTCCATCGTCAGCGTTGGTTCCCTTTTGGGGGCGCTCTGGAGCGCGCGGCGCCCAAAGATCACCGTGCGCCATGTGACGGTGGCAGCTGCACAATTCGGCATTGCCATGCTCATCATGGCGGCGGCACCTTCGCTGGCGTGGGCTTTGCCGCTCGGCCTTCTCGTGGGAGTCGGGAGCGTGATGTTCCTCACATCCTCAACCGCGATCGTGCAGATTCACGCAGCTCCCGGGATGCGAGGACGAGTCCTCGCACTACAAGCCATGGTGTTCTTGGGCAGTACGCCGATCGGTGGCCCGATTCTGGGTACGGTCTGCGAAACGTGGGGCCCCCGAGTTGGGCTCATCGTCGGAGCGATCGGCGCCTTCGCCGCCGTTGCCTTCGGAATCCTCATGTCGCGGCGCGTGCTCGGGCAACAGCACCGTGGCGCCACAACGGCGGACACCTCCCAACGCGACGATGCGGAGCTGTTCAGCACCTGCTGAATGCTCCGCATCGTGCACTGACCACACCCGGCCATCACCACGCCGGGCTGGTTACCTGGGCGGCGTTGCTACTCCGGGGCTTTCGCCTGTGCAGCAATCCGCTCGGCGAGACTCATCGCCGTGACAACGCCCGTATCCTGGAACTTGCCCTTACCGTGCGAACGCAACGTCAGATCAACGTCAGTTGCCTGCGCACGCAACGCCCCGACCGTGCACTGTTCGCGCGGAATATGCGCAAACGGGTCATAACTGAACGCCCGCATCGCGTTGAGGTGCGTGATCTTGTTGATTTCGTCATCGGGGACATCCCCCAACGACTTCATCACCGCCTCTGGCGCCTGGGGCCATGTCGAGTCGGAGTGGGGGTAGTCGCACTCCCATGTGACCATGTCCATGTTGAGATGGTGGCGGTTCTCGACGCCGAAGGAATCGTCGATGAAGCACGTGATCACGTGGTCCAAGAACACCTGGCTCGGAAGCTTGTCACCGAAGTCCTGGTTCGTCCAGCGGTGGTGGTGCTGATACGTGTAGTCGACGCGCTCCAAGAAATACGGGATCCAACCGATCCCGCCCTCGGAAAGCGCGATCTTGAGATTCGGGTATGTCCGGAGTACCGGCGACCAGATGAGATCGGCAGCGCAGTTGACGAGCGCGATGGGCTGCAACGTGATCAGCGTGTCCAATGGAGCGTCGGCTGCTGTCACGACAACCGACGACGACGACCCAATGTGGATACAGACGACGGTTCCCGTTTCGTTGCAGGCCGCCCAGAATGGGTTCCAGTGGGAGCTGTGCAAACTCGGCAGGCCCAGTTTCTCGGGGTTCTCCGAAAACGAGACAGCGCTGCAGCCCTTTTCCTTCAGGCGGAAGACCTCGTTTGCCATCTCCTGGGGATCCCAAATCGGGGTGACCCCAAGCGGGATGTTGCGACCGGGGTAGCTGTTACACCAGTCCTCGATGTGCCAGTCGTTGTAGGCCCGGAGCAACTCGAGCGCAATGGCCTTGTCCTCCAGCGTGAGGAAGAGACCGCCGGCGAAACCGACAAGGCTCGGGAAGTTGAGCGAGCCGAGCACGCCGTTGACGTTCATGTCACGGATTCGCTCATCGATGTTGTAACACCCCGGTCGCATCTCGTCCATGGAGAGCGGATCGATGCCGTACTCCTCGGGAACACGTCCAGCGACGGCATTCAACCCGACCGTCGGCATCGGCCGTCCCTCGAACATCCAAGCGTCGACCCCGTCGCCGACCTTCGTCATGTAAGGCGCCTTCTCCTGCGCCTTCTTCGACAGTCGGCCCTCGAAAACGTCCGGTGGCTCGACCACGTGGTCGTCAACACTGACCAGGATGAGTTCGTCGGTCTGCATAGCTGCTCCTCAAGTACGCCATTCCGGTTACTGATTACTGTACAACGACCGCAGGCAGAACTCGATCCCCCGATCCGACAAATTGCCCTGCCGGCGGGTCCCGGGCTCGTTCCATCTGCTATCAATTTGCGAATGAAAATCCAGTTCGATCGATCCCGCTGCACGGGACATGGACGCTGCTGGGCGCTCGCCCCCGACGTGTTCGACGCCGATGACGACGGCTACTGCGTTCCCCGTTTCCAGCTGGTGCCCAGCAACCTCGAAGCCGCCGCCAAGCTTGGCGCGGCGAACTGTCCGGAAGACGCGATCACCATCATCACAGAGGACGACGCTCAATGACCGATACAGGTACCGACATGGCAGCGTCGGAGGGTTTCGACATGAACTCCCCCGAGATCAGGTCCAACCCACAGCCCTTCTACAAGATGCTGCGCGACTTCGTGCCGGTCATGGAGGTGGAGCGGAACCTCATGGAAGTCACCGTCGTCGGCACCCACGATGACGTGCAGACCATCCTGCGTAACCCTGCGATCTTCTCGTCAGGCGCGGAGGCCATCCCGATCGGGAATACCCGGCCTCTGATCCCGCTCCAGATCGACCCTCCCGACCACAGCAAGTACCGCAAGCTGCTCGACCCACTGTTCGCTCCCAAGCGCATCGCGGCGCTCGAAGCGTCGACGCGCGAGCTGGTGGTAGCGCTGATCGACCAGGTCGCAAGCACCGGCAGTTGTAACTTCCACTCCGCTGTCGCGGAGCCCTACCCCAGCAAGGTCTTCCTCGGGCTTCTGGGTCTTCCATTCGAACGGGTCAGCGAATTCATCGCTCTCAAGGACGGCATCATCCGCCCCGATGCCGAAACCGAAGAGGAGCGCCTGATCAAGGTCAACGAGACCGGCCAGCAGATCTACCGTGTTCTGGAAGAGGTCGCCGACGAACGCAGCGCCAAACGCGAGGACGATTTCATCTCCGGTTTCCTCGACGCCGAAGTGGACGGTGTGCGCCTGACCCGCGACGACGTCGTCGACATTGGTTACCTCTTCTTCCTTGCGGGCCTCGACACGGTCACCGCCTCACTCGATTGCATGTTGTCCTACCTCGCACAGCATCCCGAGCAACAGCAGAAGCTGCGCGACAATCCGGCGCTCATCCCGAGTGCAATCGAGGAAATGCTGCGCTGGGAAACACCGGTCGTCGGTGTCGCGCGTTTCGCCACAGAAGACACCGAGCTCGCCGGATGCCCCATCAAGAAGGGCTCCCTCGTCACCCCGCTCCTCGCCTCGGCCAATACCGACGAACGCTTCTGGGAAAACCCCGACGTCATCGATTTCGAACGAGCGAACAACAAGCACCTCGCATTCGGCGGTGGCGTTCACCGCTGCCTGGGAAGCCACCTCGCCCGAATGGAATTGCGCGTCGCGCTCGAGGAGTGGCACGCCCGCGTCGGCGAGTACCGCATCGCCGACGGCGTGGTCTTGGACTACTCCGACAGCCTCCGACAGGTCGAGAACCTCGAGCTGGTCTGGTAGCAGCACGGTCCCTCGGGGCCAACACCTTCAGCAGGCACTCCACAGACCGCGGCCATGGCGTTTCGCCTCGAGTTCCTCGGCCAGCATTGTGCGAGCGTGGATGCCGTTCGGCGGAATCACGAGAAGTCGCGCGAAACCCAGGCGCAAGAGGGTGTCGCCGAAGCGGGTGCCATCGACGATGACGTGCGCCAATTCGCGACCGTATCGGTCACGTCGTTCGACGTCGTATTCGAGTCGAACTGTTCGTCCCAGAAGCTGCCGCTCCGTGTAGGCCGACGCTTCGGGGCCGAAACACTGCACAGGTTTTTCGGGATGATGCGTCTCAGGTGTATCGACGCCCAGAAGCCGAACGGTCAAGCGCCGACCTTCGGATACGAGCCGTGGACGCCCACAGCACCGGATTCGCGAACGACGATCGTGTCACCATCGAGCACGGATTCGACAACGACAAGACGCGCGGCCACACGATGGTCGTTGCCGAGCCGCCATCCCAAGAGCGAGGCGGCGGTCACCAGCAGGACCACGAGCGCCACGCCCGGAGGGCGAGTCATCCCGACATCCTAACGGTATGGTGTCCAGAGCCATGTTCCGCCGTATCTCGCGCCTCCGCCGACTCGCCGCGCTCGTCGCGACCGTCCTCGCCATTGCTGTCGTCGCGGCGACCTTGAGCATTCGGAGCACCATTCGTGAGGACCAGAGCGACGCCAAACAACGGTGGGTCGCTGCACGCCCACTGCTCGATTCGCGTTATCTGAAGCTCCTCGCGCTCCAAGGCGCGCTCAAGAATGCCGGCGGCGGAGATCGCGACGCTGTTCGCGGCATGGATGCGCCCCTTTCCCGATGGTCCGAGCTACGCACTGCACCCATCGCCGCCGTCGACGCTCGCAGCCGAGGTCGCTGCGGCCAACGAACTCGAAGGCCTTGCCCAGAGGGTTATCGCCGACGTGGAGTCGTCCGCGCGCCTGCAGGCCGACAGCACCATCGTCGCGGCGATCCAGGCCTACGAATCCACGCCACCGCCCCAGGACCAGTTGAACGCATTCAACCGTGCGGCAGCCGCATACCAGTCATCGCTCACCGGGCCAGCCAGCCGCCTTGTCGCCGGTTGGCTGGACTACGAGGCGTGGCCCACCTTCCAGTCGCCGATCCTCGGGACAACGGGATCCGACACGACAGCGCCCGACTCAACCGAGGGTACGACGTAGCGCTGCGCCCACGATTTGTGGCATCCAAGCAGCGCAGACTCCAATGAAGCATTCCCATGCGGCGTCACGCGCCGCACGAGAAGCCGCCGACACCAGCCTCATTGCTACAGAACACCTGCGATGTAGAGTGTCACGCCCGTGAACGGGACTGCATGAGCAGGATAGGCACCACACCTGGTCGTTCGGGCCAGCCCACCCGCAGTGCACCACTCTCGAAAGGCGAGGCCCAGTGAAACTGTGGCAGCTGTTCATCTTTCTACCGGTCATCGGCGCCTTCATCGGATGGACCACCAAGTTCATGGCGCTACAAATGGTCTTCAAGCCTGCCGAGTTCAAAGGCATCGGGCCGATCGGCTGGCAGGGAATCGTGCAACGCCGAGCACCGAAGTTCGCCAGCGGCATTGCCGACACGATCACCGAGACCGCGCTGAGCATCGACGACATCGTCGATCGGCTCGATGCAGCCGAACTCGCCGGTGTCGTGGGTCCAGCGATCGACAGCGCCGCACCCGACCTTGCCCGTGAGGTCGCGAACGCAGTGAAGCCGGGCCTGTGGGACGAGATGGCGCCCGAGGCTCAAGAGATGTTCGTCGAAGGTCTCAAGGACCAAGGCAGATCACTCATCGCGATCGTCATCGACTCCATCAAGCCCAAGTTGGCCTCCGCACTCGACGTGCGAAGCCTCGTGATCGACATGCTCTCGGGGTCGAACTCCTCGCGCCTGTCGGACCTGGTCCAAACCGTCGGCGCACGAGAGCTCAAGTTCGTGGTCGCCTGGGGGGCCGTGTTGGGCGGCATCATCGGGCTGCTTGAAGTCGGCGTCTACGAATTGATCGACAAGTGGTGGCTCCTGCCCATCATCGGCGCGCTCGACGGCCTCGTCAACAACTGGCTGGCGATCCAGATGATCTTCAAGCCCCGCGAGAAGATCATGTTCCTCGGAATCATTCCCTGGCAAGGCCTCTTTCCCGCACGCCAGGAAGAGATCGCGCGCGACTACGCGGCGATGATGGCCGCCGAGGTGCTCACACCCCGCAACCTCGGCAATCTGCTCATGCAGAACGAGGCCTCCGCCGTCCTGATGGGCGTGGCATTCGGTGCCGTCGAAGCCGCTGTTGCCCCGCAGCTCGAGATGCTCGCCATGATGGCAGGCATCCCCGAGGATGACGAGATGCGCGGTCGGGTCATCGCCGCCATTGCACCGCGTGCCACCGAGCTGATCGGTCCGATCGTCCCCGAGCTCGAGGAATACCTCGAGAAGCGCCTCGACATCGGGGGGATGCTCGAAGTTCGCCTTGCCGAAATGCCCAAGGAAGAGTTCGAGACCGTCCTTCGCGGAATCTTCGAAGAGGACGAGCCGACACTGATCGGCCTCGGAGGCGTTCTCGGAGGTTTCATCGGTCTGCTTCAAGCTGCGATCGTGGTCGCCGTAGCCTGAGCCCGCTACGCATGTAGCGTTTGGACGCAACGACACTCAGGGGGGAACCTGATGGAACTCTATGACCCGTATTCACACGCGCTCCACGAAGACCCGTACTCGGTCTATCGAACCTTGCGCGATGAGTACCCCGTCTACTGGAACGATGACCGCAAGTTCTGGGCACTCAGTCGTTTCACCGACGTTTGGACCGCTGTCCACGATCCCCTGACCTACTCCTCCGAACAAGGCATCGTCGTGGATTCCTCCACGGAATCCGCCAGCGACTTTCTTCCGATGATCATCACACAGGATCCGCCGCGACACGACGAACTACGCAGCTTGGTCAGCCGTGCGTTCACCCCCAAGCGTATGGCGGCAATGGACACGCGTGTCGTGGAAGTCGCGCGAGATCTCCTCACCGAAATCGGTCCTCGCGGCAAGTGCGACTTCGTCCAAGAGTTCGCAGCGCCATTGCCGACCATGGTGATCGCCGACATGCTCGGCGTCTCCCGCGAGGATCGTGCACAGTTCCGGCACTGGTCCGACGAGATCATCCAGGCCGATGCTGCAGACCCCGAGCTCTCCGCCAAGGCCGTCGCCGCCGGCGCCGAACTCTACGCGTACTTCGGTGGCATCATCGCAGAGCGACGCAAGACGCCCGGCGAGGATCTCGTGACCGCACTGATCGCAGCGGAGATCGACGGCGAGCGCCTGACGGAGAACGAGCTGCTCGGCTTTTGCTTCCTCCTGCTCGTCGCGGGCAACGAAACGACCACCAACCTGATCACGAATGCGTCAGTGCTCCTCTTTGATCACCCTGACCAACGGCGCGACCTCATCAACGACACGAGCCTCTACCCCACCGCAATCGAAGAGTTCCTGCGATACGACTCTCCCGTCCAGGGCTTGGCACGCACGTTGACCAAGGACATGACCGTTGGCTCCCAGCCCATGGCGACAGGCGACAAGGTGCTCCTCATCTGGGGATCAGCCAACCGCGACGAACGCGAGTTCCCCGATCCCGATCGCTTCGACATCCGGCGCAAGTTCGATCGGCACATGGCGTTCGGACACGGCGTGCACTACTGCCTCGGTGCGGCCCTTCGCGCGGCTGGAATGCCGTATTGCCTTTCAGGAACTGTTCCCCTACATGCCCGAGTACACCGTGGGCGCACCCGAGACACGCGAGAGGTTGCACTCCGGCCCGATCCGTGGCTATCTCCACCTGCCAGTGGAGTTCGAGGCGTTCGAGGTGCAGGCGAACTAGCTCCCTGCGCTAGACCTTGACGGCGATACACGTTCGAGCGCCGCTGTCGACAAGGCCGGGACGATGTTCCTTGTCCACCAACACGCAATGGGTCCCGCGGAAGATCGTTGGCATGCACTTGTTGCAATGTACGCACAGCGACGAAGCGTCGGCATCTTTTTGCATTCGCAGCACGAGGTCGGGTTCGCGTAGCAACGCACGCGCCATCGCAACGAACTCGAAACCTTCGCCCATTGCCATTTCAATCGTGGAGCGTTGGGTGATGCCGCCGAGCAGGATCAAGGGCATTTCCAGTGCAGCACGAAACTGGCGTGCGTACTGCAGGAAGAATGCCTCTTCGAACGGATATTCAGGCAACAGCTTCTTGCCGAAGAGCTTGAATGCCGGTCGCATGTATCGGGGATACACCGCCGCCATCTCCGCGATCGGAGATTCGCCTCGGAACAAGAACATCGGGTTCTGGAAAGAGCTACCCCCGGTGAGCTGAAGGGCATCGAGCATTCCGTCACGCTCGAGCAACCGTGCGACCTCGACGCTCTCGTCAAGCCACAGCCCTCCCGGTACTCCGTCAGCCATGTTGAGCTTTGCCGTCACAGCGATGCCGCGACCAACCGCTTCGCGCACAGCACGCGCCGCCTGTCGCGGAAATCGTGCCCTGTTCTCGATAGATCCGCCCCACTGGTCGGTTCGTCTGTTCAGCATCGGGCTCAGGAAGGCGCTGAGGAGGTAACCATGGCCCATGTGAATCTCGATCGCGTCGAAACCTGCATCGACCACGACACGCGCCGCCGTCGCGAAATCACGTGTGATACGAGCCAAATCGTCGTCGTCGACAGCGCGTGTGAACTTCATCGCGCTCTTGGAGAACACCTTCGAGGGCGAGAGGCCCGTCTGGCCGGTCCCAGCCGACACCGGTCCCTGCGTGGCCGATCTGGGCAGCCGCCTTACCGCCTTCGGCGTGAATGGCGTCAGTCACGCGGCGCAGTCCCGGAATCGCCAACGAGTCGAGGATGATCTCGGCCGGCGCGCCCTGGCCATCGCGGGAAATCGCGAGATACGCGACCGTGCTCATCCCTACGCCACCCGCGGCCATTTCTCGGTGGAACTGCACGAGCGCGTCGGTCGCGAGGTTTTCGTGTGCCATCCCCTCGAACGTTGCAGCCTTGATGATGCGATTCGCCAGCTTCAGCGGGCCGAGCGTTGCGGGTGCAAACGGGTCTGGCGACGAAGGCTGCATCGTGCTCCTATCGAAGGTCGAGCGACAACATCCTGATCGCGTTTCCGCGGACGATCTTGTACACGGTTTCATCATCCAGGCCGGTGAACATCTTCTCGGCGACGGCCTTCGTATCGGGCCAGGTCGAGTCGGTGTGCGGATAGTCGGTCTCGAAGGTCACGTTGTCAACCCCGACACGATCGAGCGATTCGAGCCCGTGACGGTCGCGGAAGAAACAACCGTAGACCTGGCGGTAGTAATAGGTCGACGGAGGTTCGGGGACAAGGTCCCGGACGCCACCCCAGGCGCGGTGCTCGACCCACACGTCGTCCGCGCGTTCGAGAATGTAAGGCAGCCAACCGATCTGGCCTTCGGAGTACGCCAGTTTCAATTCGGGGTATCGCACGAGGACGCCCGAGAACAAGAAGTCGCTCAACGACGCCATCGAATTGTTGAAGCTCAGGGTCACGTTCACCGCCGGCGGTGAGTCCGGCGATGCCGCAGGCATCCGCGACGAAGACCCGATGTGCATGCACACAACCGTGTTCGTCTCAGCACACGCTGCAAAGAACGGATCCCAGAAGCCGGTATGAATGGATGGCAAACCGAGATGTGTCGGGATCTCACTGAAGCACACCGCATGACAACCCCGCGCAGCGTTGCGGCGAACTTCATCTGCGGCAAGGTTCGCGTCCCACATCGGAATGAGGCAAAGAGGAATGAGACGACCGCCTGAATCGGCGCACCATTCCTCGATCATCCAGTCGTTGTAGGCCTTGAGGCAAGCCAGCCCGAGCTCCTTGTCCTTGCCCTCAGCGAAGGTCTGCCCACAAAAACGCGGGAATGTGGGGAAGCACAACGAGGCTTCGACCCAGTTGAGGTCCATGTCGGCCAGGCGAGCCTTCGGCTCGTAGCACCCAGGGCGCATCTCGTCGTAGGTGATCGGCGACATCGTCATGTCGTCGCGAGCGAAGCCGACCGATGCAACATGTCGTTTGTTGATGTAGACGAGATCCTCGTACAGCCAGCAGTCGGCCTGGAGGCCATCCGGGTCGAACGTCTGTCGGTAGTTGCCGCCGCCGATGTGCTCCATCTCGCCGATACCGCGACGTTCGACACGCGGGCCACGCTCACGAAAGGCCTTCGGAAGCCAGGCGTTCCAGAGGTGTGGGGGCTCGACAATGTGGTCGTCGACACTGATGATCTTCGGCAGTTCGGTCATAGGGTCGCTCCTACTCCCACTGCTGCGACGTCGGGTTCGGCGACGTCGTAGAGCCGCGCCGCGTTATCCCACAGGATCTTGCGCTGGACTTCGCGCGGTTGGCCTCCCAGGCTGTTCTCGATCCGCTCGGCAATGTTGCCGTACAAGCAGGTCGGATGCGGAAAGTCTGTCTCGAACAACAGATTGTCAGCCGGCATGAGCTCCAGGAAGTTACGCGGCGCAACGTCTTCGAACCAATAGCACGCGTACACGGAGCGGCGAAACGACTCGCTCGGAAGTTCGGTGAACCGATCGCGACCGGCGACGTTGGCTTGCGTGACGTGGTAGTCACATGCCTCGAGGAGGAACGGAATCCAACCGATCCCGCTCTCGACCGAGACGAACTTGACCTCCGGAAAACGCAACAGCACCGTGCTGAGCAGAAGATCACACATCTGGATCCCGTTGTTCATGAAGAGATTGATCGACATGAACGCGTACGACGACGCATCGCCGCTGACCACCGTTCGTTCGCGTGGCATTGCCTTGGACATGTCACCACTGCCGATGTGGAAATGGATCGGCATATCGGTGTCGCGAGCGACTGCCCACAACGGATCCCAATGTGGATCGCCCAACAAGGGCAAGCCAAAAGCCTGGGGCTCTCCGGTGAAAAGAATCCCACGGTGTCCCATCGCCGCCGCCCGCTGGACCTCGGCGACCGTCTCGTCAATATCCCAAAACGGAGTCGAGATCAGCGTGATGAGGCGCCGCGGGTCGGGCGATGCCCAGTCACGTTGGAAGTCGTTGTATGCGCGCACGCACGCCAGCTTCAGCTCGGCGTCCTTCATCATGAGGAACCGTTGGTTTCCGAAGCCACCGACATTTGGGTACACGACCTGCGCCCATATGTTGTTCCCGTCCATATAGGCCAGCCGCGCCGTCGCGTCGTACGAAGCAGGATGGCATTCGTCCAGGCGGGCGGGTCCCGACGGGAAGGGTTCGTCCCACCCCGCCAGAGCCGTGAGCCCAACGTGGCCCATGAACTTGCCGTTCAAGGTCCAAATATCGTTCCCGTGGTCATCGCGCACCATGAGCGGCACCATGTCACGGAACTTGGCGGGAACGTAATCCGTCCAGGTGCCAGCGGGCTCGGTCAGGTGGGTGTCGGCGTCAATGATCCACTCGGCCATCTTGGTCTCCTCACGCATCGCGATTGCAGAGCCAGCACTATGCCAGCCTGGCGTCGATAACCTTTGGCCTACCGTCGCGCTCTGCCCAACGGGACTCCACGGTCACGGTGGTGTTGTTCCCTGTATAGACCATCTGCACCACGGCGACGTCACCCTCGAGGCGCAGCGATGCAACGTCAGCGCTCTCGAGTGGGCTTGGAAACGCGCCGGCCACCGTGCCGAGTGCTTCCATGGCAGACGGATCGATATCTGCCATCAAGGTGACCATGTCACCGGTGACGGCGGCCTTTCCATGAGCTTCGGCGTACTGACGAATGGTGACCTCGTCCATTGCAATCCCCCTGGTGGGTTGGAATCGGTGAGCAGGAAATGGTGAGTTGGAGCCGCTTGACAGCGTTCCACCAACGGGCGAACCGTCCTGACGGAACTGCCCGAACGCTACTCTTTTCTGCCTCCAGGTTCCACGACACAACACATTACGCGTACCATGTGTCGGCATATCGCGAGCCCTGGCCCGGCCAGGCGTTGCGGAGCGCCAAGCCGCAGAATTTCTGCCCTCAGCGTTCAGGAGTGCGCTGAGAGAACCGAATGATAGTTACACGGGACAAATGGCCTTGATTGGGTCGAGGCTGGGCTCATCGATGGTCGCATCCCTGGAACCGAGGGGGGTTGGATGCCGGGAACAACAGGAGAGCAATCGCTTCGACCCGGCTCCGGTTCGGCGCTGTCCGTGAACCACGAAATTCCGGTCAAATCGAGCACCGATCTCGATGCGCGCCCACAGACCCTCCGGCAACGCTCCCAAGGTCCGCTACAGCGCCGGGCTCGACGGTCTCCGCGGACTCGCGGTCATCATGATCGTGCTCTACCACGACAATCAGCCGTTGGCCAAAGGTGGCTTCCTCGCGGTCGACCTGTTCTTCGTGATCTCCGGATTCCTGATCACGTCACTCCTCCTCGCCGAACACGGGAGGAACGGGCAGATCTCGCTTCGCGAGTTCTGGGCACGGAGACTCCGCCGTCTCCTTCCGGCAGTGTTGGTGTTACTCGTTGCACTGTGTGTATGGGTCGCTGCGTGGGCAGATCCTGTGGCTCGGGAGAATTTCCGGGGCGACGCCGTGAGCGCACTCACCTACCTCTCCAACTGGCGCTTCATCTCCGAAGGCGTTTCGTACTTCGATCAATTCTCCGCCCCGAGTCCGATCCGCCACCTTTGGAGCTTGGCAATCGAGGAGCAGTTCTACCTGCTGTGGCCCATCCTGGCCGCCGGACTCTTGACCTGGAGGCGCGCCGGGCGAAAGGCCCTCTGCACCCTGGCCCTCGTCGGAGCCGCAGCCTCGGCACTGGCAATGGCAATCCGTTTCGACCCATACAGCCCGTCACGCGTCTACTTCGGCACCGACACGCACGCGTTCGGACTCCTGCTCGGCGCTGCCGCAGCTTTCCTGCCCACGAAGGTCCGCGAATTCGTCTGGCTCCGTCGACTCGCGCTCGTCGCGACGGCCGGTCTGGCTCTGATGATGGTGTTCCTACACGACACCGCCGCGTTCACCTATCAGGGAGGAATTCTGCTGGCATCGATCATGGCGGTGCCGGTCGTCCTTGCGACGACCAACGATGCCGGCACGCTTCGCGCGTTCGCCTGGCGCCCGCTCGTCGCCGTCGGCTCCGTGTCTTACGGCCTCTATCTTTGGCATTGGCCTGTCTGGACGATCTTCGGTGAGGCCCGCGTCGGCGCCGATGGAGTGACCCTGTTCGCCATCCGCGTCAGCCTGATGGTCGCCGCAACGCTGACTTCGTACTGGTTGATCGAACAGCCCATCCGCAAGGCAACGGAGTTGCGCGGTTGGCAACTCGTATCGCTCGCGACGCCTGCGATCGGAACCGCTGTCGCTGCAATCATCGCCGTGACGACAGGTCCGCAGGTCTTCACCAAGGCCGCAGAGGCAGCGCGTCCCGACGCCAAGCCCCGGTAACCCACGCCCCCCCACCAAAACGGCCATCGCTCATGATCGTTGGCGACTCCACAGGAGCGACCGCAACCCCGGGATTCGAGACGATGGCGAACGGGTATGACGTCATTCCAGCGTCCTTCGTTCCCACTGATTCGTCCTTCTGTCGCCTTGGATCTGGCACTCGACGCCGTGCGTGACCGGTTCGGCAAAGCCAGCCCGAGCGGCATCAACCCGAACTGCAACTGGCCAGGACTCTGGCCACGTGCCATCAATGCATATCGACCTCGTGTCGTGCTGATGATGTTCCACGTCTGGGATGCGCTACCGCACAGAATCAAAGGCGAGTGGTTCGATCCGGGAACCCAAAAGTGGAACGCGCACATGACTGCTCTCACTGAATGCGCCGTCTCGACCCTCACCGCTGACGGAGCGTCGCTGCTCATCTTGAGTCCCCCACGCCTGTTGATGGGTACGACAGCATGGACCTCGTCCTTGCGCGCCATCTACAAGGACATCGAGGCACGCAGCAACGGCAAAGTCGTTGTCGTCGACTATCCCGAGGCGGTCGACCGCGCTGCGCTGAAGTACCGCTGGGACGGATTCCATTACAACGAGGCGGGCGCCCAAGCGCTCTCCGAGGCGCTGCAGGGAGCGGTGAAGCTGGCATTCGCCGTGACTCCGCCCGCAACTGGCCGATCCTCGGTCACTACTCCCGCCTGCGCCGCCCGATAGCCACACCGATCCCACGGACCCGGCTGGCGTCACGTCGTCGCGGACCGTGCGTCCGTGCCTCGCTCGGCCGCCACCTCGGGACCCCGACACCAGCACCGACTTTGGGCAGATATCTGTCATTTGGGCGTCAGATAGCTGCAAGATAGTCGAATCACGGCGTTCACCGTTCCGACGCGACCGCGAAACAGCGTTTCCTTACAGTTTTCTGCACAGGCCAAGTGTGCCCTGTACCACGCGCAGCGTGGGTTCGATCAACCTCTGCGAGGGAGTGAATCAATGGGCGTGTCTCTCGTACACCTGATCTCACGAGGAGGAAGCCGGTGAAGGCGCGATGGAAATTTGCCATAGCTTCCGCTCTGACGGTCCCGCTATCGCTCGGCATCGCCGCTCCGGCATTTGCCCAGACCGATGCGGACAAGGCTGTCGCCGATCTCGGGATCCAGGTCAACCTCCTGTGGGTGGTCATCGGCGCCGCGATGGTGATCTTCATGCAGGCCGGATTTGCATTGGTCGAGACCGGCTTTTGCCGGGCGAAACACGCAGCGCACGTGGTGTCAACGAACTTCGCGATCTTCGGGCTGGGCTTCGTCGGGTTCTTTCTGATCGGTTACCCCTTGATGTTCGGTGGCTATACGTTGCCGTTACTCGGAATCACCACGCCCGTCGGCACGAACCTGCTCGGCTCCGACAACTGGGTGTTCCTGTGGCAGGGTGGTTGGGCAGGCTCGGGTGAGGCCTTCTATACCGCCGGCACGATGGGCTTCTTCCTCTACATGGTTGCCTTCATGGACACCACCGCGACCATCCCGACGGGCTCCATGGCTGAACGCTGGCACTGGAAGGCCTTCGTCGGCTGGGGTCTGTTCTGCGGGGCGATCTACTACCCGCTCTTCGGCGCCTGGACCTGGGGTGGGGGCTGGCTCGCGAGCCTCGGCAAGAGTGCTGAACTCGGCCTCGGCTATGTCGACTTCGCTGGTTCGGGTGTCGTACACGCCATGGGTGGCGCGGCAGCACTTGCCGGCGCGATCGTGCTCGGGCCACGCCTCGGCAAGTACGACAAGGACGGCAAGCCCCGCGTCTTGGCGGGACATCACATCCCAATGGCCATGTTGGGAACCTTCATCCTGCTCTTCGGGTGGTTCGGCTTCAACGCGGCATCGACCTTCGCCGTCACCGACGTCCGTTTCGCCGTCGTAGCGTTCAACACCGCAACGGCCGCCGCATTCGGCGCCGTCGCAGCGATGGCCTACATGATGCTCAAGGGCGAGAAGCCCGATCCGGGCATGATGGCCAATGGCATGCTGATCGGCCTCGTCGCCATCACCGCGCCGTGTGCCTTCGTACAGCCCTGGGCGGCGATGGTGATCGGAATCATCGGCGGACTGATCGTGATCCCCATCGCCCGCTTCATCGAGGCTCGCGGCATCGACGACCCGGTGGGCGCCATCACGGTGCACGGTGTCGGCGGCGCTTTCGGCGTGCTTGCGGTCGGCCTGTTCGCCGATGGGCAGTACGGCGCCGGCTGGAACGGCACGACATGGACCAAGGAGGGCGTTACCGGCCTGTTCTACGACTTCAGTCTTGGGGGCAAGCAACTCGCCGTCCAGGCCATTGCAGTCGTGGTGATCTTCACGGTGATGTTCGGGCTTGCGTTCGCGTTCTTCAAGTTCCAGGAAGCGTTCCTGAAGAACGGCATTCGGTCCTCCGAAGAGGATGAGATTGTCGGCCTCGACATACCGGAGATGGGGGTCTACGCGTACCCCCACTTCACACCAGCGGGCGAGGAGGAACTCGCCGAGGCACACTTCCCATCCACGAGCTGAGCACGCTCAGGCTCCGAAACATTGACGACAGCGCACCGAAACGTGCGCCGCACCACAGCTTGACGGCAAGGAGGGCGCCGACACCGGCGCCCTCCTTGCGTCCGAGATACCTCTGAGAGGAGTCCCAACGTGTCACCCGAGCCGATCGAAGTACTGCGCGACATTCTCGTCGTGCTCGTCGCGGCGAAGGTCGCAGCGGAGATCGCCGAACGTATCGGTGTCGCGGCGGTGCTCGGCGAGATCCTCGCCGGCGTCGCCATCGGGCCCTCGGTCCTGGACTGGGTTGGCCACGGCTCCACCTTGGAGACCCTCGCGGAGCTCGGGGTCATCCTGCTCCTGCTCGAAGTCGGCATGGAAATGGATCTCGTCGAACTCGGCCGCGTCGGAAAAGCGTCCGCACTCGTTGCGATCATCGGCATCATCGCGCCACTTGGCCTCGGGTACGCCGCGATGCGCTTCCTCGGCGAAGGCGCCAATCCGTCGCTGTTCGTCGGCGCAGCCCTGACCGCGACGAGCGTGGGAATCACCGCACGCGTCTTCGGTGACCTCCGAGCGTTGGCCACGACCGAGGCGCGCATCGTATTGGGCGCCGCCGTCGCTGACGACGTATTGGGGCTCATCGTCCTCACCGTCGTCGTGCGGCTCGTCACCGAAGGTTCGGTCTCGGCGCTCAGCCTTGCCGGCATCATCGGCGTGGCGGTCGCCTTCCTGCTCCTTGGTGGCGGCATCGCCCTGCGCATCGCTCCTCCGTTGTTCCATTTCATCGAACGAAAGGCTGTCTCGACAGGGACACTGGTCGTACTCGCCCTCGGATTCACGCTCGCCTTCAGCGAGCTCGCCGACGTCGCCAAGTTCGCCCCCATCATCGGCGCGTTCCTTGCCGGACTGGCGCTCGCCCGGAGCAATCAGGCCGAGCGCATCCGCCGGGAGCTGGCTCCGGTCGGACACCTGTTCATTCCGGTCTTCTTCCTCACGATCGGAATCAATGCCGACGTCGCATCGTTCGCCGATGCGACGGTGTTGCGCGATGCAGCGGTGCTGATGGTCGTCGCAATCGTCGGAAAGTTCGTTGCGCCGCTTGGAGCGTTTGGCACCCCTTCGGACAAGGTCCTGATCGGTATCGGCATGCTGCCGCGCGGTGAGGTCGGGCTGATCTTTGCCACCATCGGGCTGGCGAACGGCGTGCTGAGCGACGACCTGTATGCCTCGCTGCTCGTCGTGGTGCTCGGCACGACGCTCATCACGCCGATTCTCCTGCGCTGGCGATACGCGAGCCTCCCGTCGCTCGACGAGGTGGACGAACGCGCAGACCCCGAACCGGCCGAAGGATGGCTCGTCGTTCAGGACGGCACCGTTGTGCTGACCGCTCGCCCACCGCGCCACCTCACCCTGCGCCTCGCCTTCGAAGCGGCCGAGCGAGTGACCGCAGCGAGACCGTCACCGGGACTGCTCGATTGGTTGAACGAAAGCCGAACCACACCACTCGCCTGGAGTGCTGACTCGACGCAGGCGTTCCTTCGCCTATTGACCTTGGCCAACGGTCGGTCATGGCGCTTTCTCGACACCACAGGCGTGCTTGAACGGGTGTTCCCCGAGCTGGAGGAAACACTTCGCACCCGGCGCGCGGACCCATTCGAGCTCGATTCATCGCGGATCCACGTGTGGGACACCGTCGAAAGCCTGAGCGAGCTCGTCGCATCAGGTCGCGTCAGTCGCGAGTGGTCGAGCTTGCAGCGTCCCGAGTGGGTGATGCTCGCGGCACTCTTCGTCGACATGCTCGAACAGCGCGCCGATCGCGTCGAGGTCGCCCGTACGGTGGTGGAACGGATGCAGCTCGGAACCCGCGCTGAGGAGGAGATCGCCCTGCTGGTCGAGGACCCAACACTGTTCGCGACCGTTGCATCGCGCGTCGACGCGCGCAGCGAAGCTGCCATCCTTCCGCTCGCCGTACATCTCGGGATCCCGGAGACCGTCACTGCAGCGTTCGTCCTCGCAGAGGCGACTGCAGATCCACACGATCTGATTCGCACCGAACGCCGCCGAACGGTCCTCACACTGGTGCAGAAGGTGCTCGCCGATCCGACAGTCGCCCACGACGCGCGCAACCTCGTCGCGCAACGCCGAACCGAGGCAACCCGCCTCGTCGTCCCCAACACACGAGCACAAGCACGCATTGAATCAGCGCCGATGGCCTATGTACTCGCTCGATCGGCGCATCGAGCTTGCACGACACGCAACGCTCGCCGCTCAGATCACACCCAAGAACGAACTCGTCGTAACGATCACCGATGCCAATGAGCAGACGTGGCTCGTCGAAATTGCTGCTCGTGACCGGGTCGGTCTGTTGGCAGATGTTGTCGCCGTGTTCGCTGCGACGAACATCAACGTCACCCATGCCGTTCTCGCGGGTTGGGACGACGGTGTCGCGCTGCAATCGTTCGTTGTTGTCGCGCAGACGAAGCCCAACGAAGCAACGTTGCGAGCTGCTATCGCGAAGTCACCGCCGCCCGCGGCAATCTCAGGCGTTCCTGATGCTGTCGTGTCCTTCGATGACGGCGAATCGCCGTGGTACGCCGTATGTGACGTCGCCGCACCCGACCGCCCCGGACTGCTGTACGCAATCGCGCACGCGTTCGCCGTAGCCGACATGGACGTCCACCGAGCGACCATTGATATCGCGGCCGGTCGAGCACTGGACCGATTCGAGGTGACAGGAAAGGATGGCGCGAAACCCAGCGCGGATGACATCACGAAATTTGTGGAGCTCCTCCGAGGCGGTTCCGCCATAGATGAACGGCGACGGTCGCGCCTCTGGCCGTTCGCCAAAGCGCGGGTAACCAGCGACGCGTGAAACCGACCGAGGTGAGAACACCCCGTCGGCGCGAACCGCTCAGGTCGGCGGCGCCGGTGTAACCGCCGGCGCCAGAGGTGCAGTCGTGGCGGTAGGGGTCTGACCCGGGAACATCGTGGTCGTGGTGGCCTCCGGCGTTGGGAAAGCCGGTGGCATCGTCGTCTCGGGTAGCGACGTTGTCGTGGATGGAATACCACTGCTCACGGTCAGGGTCACCACCGAGCCCTTGTCCGCACGCTCTCCGGCTGCAGGGCTCTGGTCGAACACCCATCCGTCGACCGCGTTGAAGTTCGAGACACGTACGGTCGTCACCTCAAAACCGCTTGCGGTCAGCCGAGCACGCGCGACATCCTCGGTGGTCTCGGTCACCGATGGCACCACTTGCGTCCCCGACTTCTGCGTCGTCGGGACAGCCGGCTTGGGACGCGGAGCAACAGCGTCGTCACTGTTGAGCGCGACCACCACGAGCGCCACCATGACGGCGACGATCGCCGCTGCCGCAACCGCGAAGGCCCAACCCATCACGCGTGAGCCAGACCCCTCAACGGGAGCGGCGTCGATCTCGGCATCAGAGCGATCAGCGGCATCGACGCTCGTTGGGTCGCGCTCGGCAGGGCTGTCGATCTCGGAAAGGCGCTCCATTGCCATCGTCGCGTCTGCAACCAACGGCAGCAGAGACGGCACGAACGACGGTTTGCTCGGCGACGACTGCCCACCGGCGGGAATCTCGGAGAGCGGCCGGATCGTTTCGCGCAGACCACGAAGATCCGCCACGAGTGCCCCCGCACTCGCGTACCGGTCCGCCGGATCCTTGGCAAGCAGGTGCAGGACGATCGTGTCACAGCCGAACGGCAGCGGCGCCACGAGGTACGACGGCGCTCGCGGGAGCTCCTCGACCTGGCGACGTGCGGTGTCCAACGGATCCGCTCCGACGAAGACCTTCTCGCCGGTGATCATCTCGGAGAACAAGAGTCCAAGGTTGTAGAGATCGCTGCGGGAATCGGGCGCCGCACCGCCGACCTGCTCGGGCGAAACGTACGATGCATTGTCGAACGTGGCATTCTCGAAGATGGCATTCTCGAACATGGAGACGGCAACATCCGAGCCGTCACCTGTGCCGTCGCTCGCGTCAACGTCTGGTATCACTGGCATGGCGCAGCACTGCGAGCGTCGTGCCGAACTCCGCCACTTTGGCCGTACCGCCCGCCGTGAGCATCACGCGACTGGGCTCGAGTCCGCCATGAACGAGGCCCACGGCGTGGGCTGCCGCGAGGGCCTCGGCAATATCGAGCGCGTAGTCAACGGCCTGGTCGATCGGGAAGATCCCGGGCTCGGCCAACTCGTCGGCAAGTGTCCGACCCGCAAGGTGCTCGGTCGAAAGGAAACACGCGTCGCCATCGACGCCGTAGTCGAACACAGTGACGATCTTCGGTGAATGAAGGCCAACCGCTACACGTGCACAGCGGCGAAACCGTTCCACGATCCTCGCATCGGCGGCAAGCTCCGGGCGCAACACCCGCAGCACAACCGGTCGTGCCAGCCGCGCGTCGCGTGCTTCATAGATCTCGCAGGTCGCGCTGCCGGCGAGCCCACTCAACAACTGATAGCGATCGTCGATGACGGCGCCCGTTTCATACAACACGCCGCCACCTCCTCCTACCTGCGGAAAGCCACAATTCTGGCCAGCGCGTAGGTCCGTGGCCAACCAGACGCCCACCACGACCGATCAGCTCGACGCTTCGGCAACGCAGGGATTGACGAGCTCGCCGATCCCTTCGATCCATGACCGCAGGACGTTGCCAGGCGCCAGGTACCTCGGCGGCGTCCTCGCCTCCCCGATCCCAGCGGGTGTACCCGTCGAGATGACATCACCTGGCTGCAACGTGATGATGGTGCTCAGATAGGCGACGATTTGCGCTGGTGTAAAGACCATGTCCGAGGTGCGTCCCTCCTGGACGACCTCGTCGTCGACCGTGCAGCGCATCGCCAGATCGGCCGCGTCGTCGATCTCGTCAGGCGTGACCATCACCGGGCCCAGCGGCGTCGATTGCTCAAAAGTCTTGCCCTGCAGCCATTGCATCGTCCGGCGCTGCCAGTCACGCATCGTCACGTCGTTGCAGACGGTGTATCCGGCAATGGCGGCATGGGCCTCCTCCTCGCTCGCGTGGCGAGTCCGTCGTCCGATCACCAGGGCGAGCTCGATTTCCCAGTCTGGTGCGGTCGCAAGCGCCGGCAGAACGATCGGATCACGTGCTCCGATGAGTGCTTCGGAAAACTTTGGCGAACAACGTCGGGTACTCGGGCATTGCGCGACCTGTTTCGACAATGTGCGCTCGGTAGTTCAGGCCCATGCACACAATCTTCGACGGAGACGGCACAACCGGCGCAAGATCGGCCTCAGCAAATGCCACAGGATCGCCGATACCCCGCTGCGCCCGGGACCGCCACATCGCATCGACCAGGAGCGTTCCAACGTCAGGCGCGTCGAGTGGCGTCAGGAGATCGCCGTCGAGACGGGCCGCCGAGGTTCCGTCGACCGTTCGTAGCGTCACGAGGCGCACGCGTGCTCCTTCATCCTTCGATCCTGCTTCGATGGGCCGAACTTCGTACGCCATGGTGTTGCGTGTTCGATGGTACCGGTCACATCCGCTCCGGAAGGCACGTGGATCGCCCGAGACGCCTGTTGTTTGGTCCCAGGAGGCCGGAAAACCTCCAGGTGGTCCCCGAGGGCGTAGCCTGGCTGGAATGGTGGAGATCGAGGCGGAGGTTCAGAGCACCAAAGCGCACATATTGTCCGTTGCACTCCACCTCTTTTCCGAACACGGATTCTCGGGTACGAGCCTGAACGACATCGCCGATGAGGTCGGCATCAAACGCCCGAGCCTTCTGCACCACTTTCCCTCGAAGGAAGCCCTGTACCGAGCGGTGTTGCTCGAGTCGTTCGCCGACTGGTTTGCCCTGCTCGACGAAGCGGTCAGCCACCCGAGCGGCGGCTGGCAGCAGGTTGAGCGGGTCCTCAACGCTGCCTTTCGCTTCTTCGAGGAGCATCCTGATTTCGTGCGACTCGCTCGCCGTGAAGCACTCGAGGGTGGCCCGATTCTCTCGCAGGAACTCGGCGTGCTGCTTCGGGGACCGTTCGACCGCGGCGTGGCGTTCCTTGAACGTGAGATGGACGCCGGCCGGTTGCGACGGTATGACGCTGCGCAGCTGTTACTGACTGGCTACGGCGCGATCTTGTCGTATGTCTCGGACGCGCCCCTCATCATTTCGTTGCTTGACGACGACCCGTTGGGTCCTGCTGCCCTGGAACGTCGTCGGCTACATGTGCTCGAGGTCTTGCGAAATGCCCTCGAGCCGTCACCCTCACGAGGCAATTAGAACTTGGCGATTGCCTGCCAATGCAACGCCAACGCTGCATCGCCGTACACGTCGAGGCGCTCCGGTGACAACCTGCCAATGACGTAGAGCAAGACGTCCGAAACCGGCCCGCGCACCGCGACGTCACCCTTTGCATGTTCGGCAGTGACCACAACGCCTGCCGGCGTCAGCGCGATGAGCCATTCGCCCGCGGTATCGGTGCAATGCAGATGGATGGTCTGGCCGTTGCCGCTGACGGTCTGGCTCAGACCAGGGTGCGCACTGAGGTTCAGGAAAAACTCATCGATCCCATCGCGTGCGATCACGGCGTCGATCGGCTCTTCGTGCGCGGTTGCGTATTGCGCGTCCCAGAGGTGCACGGCAGTCTCGTGCATGACCCGACGCGCCCACCAGGCGCTGGTAGCGCCTGCACCCCACGTCCAGACCGCCGCCTCGGCACCGACCTCACGAAAGACTGCTTCGAAGCGCTGCGCCCCGAGTGCGAACCAGTCCACGACTGCCTCGCCCGCTGGTGGCCGGTCGAGTTCCTTGGGGGAAACCGGTTCGAGGGATCGACGTTCGACGATCGCCGTCGCCCACCGTTGCACCTTGCCCGTATGCGCCACGAGCTTGGCAAGTGTCCACTCCGGGCAGCTCGGCACGACACGGTCGAGGGACTCGGCCGCGTACCGTCGCCACCAGCCTTTGCGATGCGTTCTCGACAGCTGTAAGCGACTGTTCGAAATCCATGCAAGCGAGCCTAGCGATCGAAGACTCGACGCGGCCCGGTGCATTCAAGCAAGCGCAATTCGCTCCATGAGCTCGGGCCCGTTGTTCGTGGGCTTGTTCACCAACGTCGAAACCGGGAACACCTCGAGTTCGTCGACGTTGATGGGGACCAAGGCCGAATAGGCCTCCTGCGAATCGGTGCACTGCACTGCCAGCCACTGCTGCCACGCGCCCTGCTCGAGCATCACTGGCATTCGGTGATGCGTCTGCGTGATCGCTCCGGTCGCCGCGGTGGTGATGATGGCGCACGACGCAACCACAGCGTCATCGTTTTCTGGATCCCTCCAGACAGACCAGAGTCCGGCGAAGGCCAACAGTGCACCATCGAGGCGTCGGATCAGCATCGGCTGTTTCAGTTTGCCGTCACGTTTCCACTCGTAGAATCCGTCAACGGGGATGACGCATCGTTGCTTTGCTACAAGAGAACGAAATGCAGGCTTCTCCAGCAACGTCTCGGCGCGAGCATTGATCATCCGATCGCCGATCTTGGCATCCTTTGCCCATTTGGGAATGAGGCCCCAACGCAGCAAGTCGAGCTGTCGAGGGCCTTCGGGATGCTGACGGACCACGTAAATCTTCGACCTGGGACTGACGTTGTAGTGCGGCGCATGCTCGACCGCGGTCTCAGCTACGTCGAAGCGCTCAGCGATCAGCGACGGCGGCGACTTCGAGACGAATCTTCCACACATGGAAACCATGGTCGCGCGAACGCGGGCGAACTGCCGTCAATGCGCTGGCGTATCAGCGAGATAGGACGGGTTTGCAGCGATACGCTCCGCGCTCCGGCCTTGGAACCGCATGGCGGTCCAGTTCTCGTCAATGGCGCACACATCAGTTGGCGATACACCGGGATCGAACAGGCCAACGTCGTGTGCTGCGTTTCGCACATCGGATTCGGAAAGGTCGGTACAGACTGCAGATGACTTCGCCGGCCACGCCACCCACAACGCGCCCTCCGCCTCGAGCGTTGCGGCAAGGCGCACGATGCGTCGTTCCAACTCTCGCCGCCGCGTGACGAACCAAATCACAACATCGACCGGAGCCCGGGCCTGGCCCAACAAACGAACGTCTTCGGGAAGGTTCAAGATCTCGGCGAAACCTTCGGGTGCACGTACCAGAGCGACACGATGACCCGCGTGGATCCGCAATAACCGAGGGAGCTTCCTCCCTGAATCCTCCGCCACGCCCTCACAATCACCGACGCGAACATGCGACGTCAAACTCCAGGAGCGCCGAGTCGACGAAAGGCACCGTACGCGAATCGGCTTATTCCGACTGTAAGTGAAACAACATCCGTGATAGGCGCGACTCTGTCACTTCCAACCGAAATATCTGTTGTCATCATCTACGTGATGAACCGTGCTTTGCGGTCTTCAACGCGCGGTCAACCAGGATGATCACCACGTGTATTGCTCGATCCGACGACATGACGGACGACACAGGCGGCTATCGCAGGGCACGCGAGCGGGGCGACTCACTCTCGAGAATCCGATCGCAACACCGCGTGAAAAATTTTTCAACGCAGCCGGGAATGCGACCGGCGCACGTACGGTTCGACCCTGTACCGTCAGGGATCGTCATTTTTTCCGACCACGATCTGACCAAGGAAGGGCCCCATGTCACTGCGCCTGGGCGACACTGCCCCCGACTTCACCGCTGAGACCACTGAAGGCACATTGCGCCTTCATGACTATCTCGGCGATAGCTGGGGGATCTTCTTCTCACACCCCGCTGATTTCACACCGGTGTGCACCACCGAACTCGGCGCCTTCGCGAGTCGTAAGGCGGAATTCGACGCACGAAACGTAAAGTTGATCGGCGTCAGCGTCGACCCGATCGAATCCCATCGTGATTGGGTGCCGGACATCGCCGAGACACAGGGCACGGCATTGAACTACCCACTCGTCGCCGACCCTGATCGTTCTGTCGCCGAGCTGTACGACCTGATCCACCCAAGTATGAACGAGAAGGTCACCGTTCGCTCGGTCTTCTTCATCGCTCCCGACAAGACAATCAAGGCCATCGTCACCTACCCCCAGACCACCGGGCGCAACATCGACGAGTTCCTTCGTGTGATCGATTCGCTGCAGCTGACCGCCAACTACAGCGTTGCGACACCGGTCGACTGGAAGGCGGGCGAAGACGTGATCATCGCGATGTCCGTCACGGACGAAGCAGCCAAGGAGAAGTTCCCCGAAGGCTGGAATGCCCCGAAGCCGTATCTCCGGATCGTTCCGCAGCCCGGCAAGTAGCAAGCGAGTACGAACTGTTGGCGTTGGGACCGGGACTCGGTCCCAACACTGTTTATCCGAACTCGGAGGCGGGGTTCGTCGGCGTTCCGAGCACACGGACTTCGAAGTGCAGATGCGGACCCGTCGACTGGCCTGTCGAGCCGACGTAGCCAATCACGTCTCCCACTGCGACACGCGCGCCTACGGCGACGGCAAACCTGGACTGATGGGCGTATACCGTCGAACGCTGGTTGCCGTGGTCGATCACGATCACCTTGCCGTATCCGCCCCGCTCACTCGCGATTGCGACAACCCCAGGGCCCGCGGCGCGAATCGGTGTGCCGCTCGACGCTGAATAGTCGATACCGCTGTGGAGACGTTGCTCGCGCAGCAGTGGGTGCATACGCAGGCCGTACCCAGACGACACCGGAGCGACGACCGGCCTGCGAAGCTGCATCGCACGACGGGGCTGGCCGGCCTGTCGGCGCGCCATTTCGCTGCCGATCGACTCCGATGTCCTTGTGAGCTCCGCGAGCTCCTGAAGATACACATCCTTTTGTGCTTCGACTTCGGCAAGTACAGCCGCTTCATCGGCTTCCTGATCGGCAACACTTCGACGCACCTGCTTTTGCTGATCACGGAGGCCCGCAAGGCGCACGGACTCATCCGCAGCGAGCCGTCGTGCGTCTTCCGCCGCACGACGCTCGCCCTCGAGGGCATCCCGCCGTGCATTTGCCTCGTCACGGCGCGCAACGAATCCGATGACCGTGCGGCGCGCCGCTCGCGAGGTCTGACGCAAGTATGTCTGGCTGACGAGCGTGCGCTGCAGTGCCTCCGTCTTGGGAATTCGTTCGAGGAAGCTGGTGCTCTCCTCACCACTACCCCGGTACAACTCGCCGATCGCCCTGGCAAACTCCTCGTGGCTTCGCACGGCTTCCGCGGCAAGCGTTGCCGCCTCGCGAGCCTGCTCTTCATATGCCGCTCCCAAGCGCGCGGCCTCGGCATCGGCATACGCAAGGTTCGCGGCGCTCGCGGTGATCTGTTGGTCCAACATCGCGATCTGACGGTCGAGCGTGCGACGTCGATCCCGAATCGCTCGAAGCCGCCGATACACGGCAACCTCGGTCGAGGAGGCCTCCCCCACCAGCGTTTGCAGCTCGGCAACGCGCCCCGCATCGGCAGGAGCGGTGCCAGGAGCTGTGGTCGGCTGGGCGCTAGGCGCGGCAGCTCGCAATCGGCACCGTTGCCCGCAATTCCGACGCCACCAAAGCCAGCGCTGCGACAATCATTGCACACGCCGTCGATGCGGCGACCCGCCGCAGCCCGGCCTGGATGCGAGTTCGCAATGTCATCGGCACAACACAGAACATCGACATCGCCGTACGCGCAAGTTGAGGCACATCGCGGCACACCTCGCGACTTCACGAACCGTTCAAGCGGTTCGAATCGGCCAAAGTGGGATAGTTGCGTTGGTTTCTTGCGAACGTGCGGCGTGACTGCGAACACCTGCGAGCAGCGGGTGTTCAGATGTCGAGTCTGCGCCAGAGACCGAACATCGATGAGATGATGCCCAACACGGCACCCATCAGCAGCACGACAAGCCCAGCGAAGAAGGCATCGGCGCCGGTGACGTAATAGGTGTCCTCGTAGAACCACTTTTCATATCCGAACTTGGCGAAATACACACCGCCGGCCGCAAGAAAGCCGCCGATCACACCCTGCACGAGACCCTCAGCCATGAACGGCACACGCACGAACCAGTTCGAGGCGCCGACAAGTTTCATGACCTCGATCTCACGTCGACGTGCAAAGATTGCGAGTCGAATCGTGTTGACGATCAGCACACCCGCGCAGACAGCGAGCACGCCCGCGAGCGACAGCATCAACACGCGCTGTTTCTGGAGACTGTCCAACCGTCTCTTGATTTCTTCCCTCGGCGTCACGATGGCGTCGACGCCCGCTTTGATGTGGTACTCGTCGATCACCGCGTCGACGTCGCTGGCGTCCCTCACCCGCACCTTGTACGACTCGGGCAAGGTCGTCGCATCCGTGACGCTGTTCGCGATCTCAGGGTCATCACGAAACAGACGCTTGAATTCGACCAGCGCGTCCTCATGGGACAGGAATCTCCACGACTTGACGGATCCATCAGGAGCCGAATCCTTCGTCAGCGCGCTCTGAACGTCATCCTTCTGCAACTCGGTAGCGTCGGTACGCATGAAGATCTCGACACCGGTGTTGCCCTTCCAACGAGCCGTACCGTGGCCAACACGGCGATTGTTGAGAATCGTTCCGCCCAAGAAGACCAGCGACACCGCAATCGTGAGAATTCCAGCGACCGTCATCGACCAGTTTCGAATCAGTGATTGCCACGTCTCGCGCGCGAAATAGAAGAATCGCTGCAGCACGGTGACCTCCTAGGTTCCGACGCCGTAGACGCCACGGGCCTGATCACGTACCAACGAACCGTGTTCCAACTCGATGACACGCCGGCGCATCGCGTCCACGATGCCTTCGTCATGCGTCGCCATCACAACCGTCGTTCCCGTACGGTTGATTCGATCGAGCAGGCGCATGATCCCGGACGTCGTCGCCGGATCGAGGTTCCCGGTCGGTTCGTCCGCGAGCAGGATCAGCGGGCGATTGACGAAAGCGCGAGCGATCGAGATGCGTTGCTGCTCGCCGCCCGAGAGTTCAGTCGGATACGCGTCGGCTTTGTGCGTCAACCCGACGAGATCCAAGATCTGAGGAACCTGGGTCTTGATGATGGAACGTGGACGACCAATGACCTCAGGTGCGAATGCCACGTTCTCGTACACCGTCTTGTTCGGGAAGAGTTTGTAGTCCTGAAAAATGCACCCGATGTTGCGGCGGAGCTGCGGCACCTTCCATGGACTGAGGTGTGAAACCTCTCGGCCCGCGACGATGATGTTGCCGGAGGTCGCGACCTCCTCACGCAACAGCAACTTCAAGAACGTCGACTTCCCGGATCCCGATGGACCAACGAGAAAAACGAACTCGCCCTTCTGAATGTCGAGAGACACGTCGCGTAATGCGCCGACGTCTCCCTTGTAAATTTTGGTGACGTGCTCAAAGCGGATCATGTGCTCACAAGAGGCTAGCAGCGTGCCCCGCCCGCTCCAGCTCGGTGACTCTACCGCGTCCACGCATCCAGGTCGGCGCGGATCAGGTGCTCACACTGGGAGGCTGCTCGCCCTCCGCCACTGCAAATACGCCTCGACGAAGGCATCCAGATCACCGTCGAGGACGGCGGCGACGTTGCCCGTCTCATACCCCGATCGCAGGTCCTTGACGAGCTGATAGGGCGCCAACACATAGGAACGAATCTGGCTGCCCCAGGCAACTTCGAGCTTGTCCCCAGAAAGTGCCATCAGCTCGAGGCGCTGCTCCTCACGCAGCCGTTCAGCCAGTCGCGCTGCGAGAATCTGCATCGCCTTGGCCCGGTTCTGCATCTGCGACCGTTCGTTCTGACACGACACCACAACACCGGTTGGCAGGTGCGTGATCCTGACTGCCGAATCCGTCACGTTGACATGCTGACCCCCCGCCCCTGATGATCGGAATGTGTCGATCCTCAGGTCCGAAGCCTCGATCTCGGGAAGTTCCTCGACATCGAGCGCCGGCACTGCATCGAAGGAAGCGAACGCCGTGTGTCTACGGGCCTGCGAATCGAACGGCGAGATTCGCACGAGCCGGTGGACGCCCTTTTCGCCCGAGAGCATCCCATAGGCAAAGCGCCCCTTGACGGTAAACGTCGCAGAGGTGATGCCCGCCTCATCACCGGGCTGCGTGGCATCGAGTTCCACGGACAAGCCGCGCCGCTCGGCCCATCGCAGGAACATGCGCAAGAGCATCTCGGCCCAGTCCTGCGCGTCAGTTCCGCCTGCACCCGAGTGCACCTCACAGATTGCGTCACGCTCGTCGTGTTCGCCAGTGAAGAGGGCTCGCAGTTCCACGCGATCCAGCTCGCTGGAGAGCTCGGCGATCTCCCGCTCGATTTCCGGCTCCTGAGAGACATCACCCTCATCGCGCGCCATCTCGGCGAGCACCTCGACGTCCGCAGCTCTCGCCTCGAGAGCGTCCACACCCTCGACGTCCTCGCGCACCCGTGCCATCTCGGTGGTCACCCGCCGAGCTTCGTCCTGATCATCCCAAAGGTCAGGTCGACTCGCCTCAGCCTCAAGCTCGACCAGCCGATCGCGTGCCTCTTCCACACGCAGATACACGCGCGCGTCGCGGAGTCTGCGGCGCAATTCCTCGATTTGTTCCGAAAAATCCTTCATGCTCGAACACGCGCCCTCAACGCGAGAACCGTTACGACCGCACGCGACGAAGTCCTCCGTCGATCTGTGACGGTCACCTGCCGTGGCACATCTTGTACTTCTTGCCACTCCCACAGAAGCACGGCTCATTGCGACCCGGAGTCCGCTCGACCCGCACAGGCTGCAAGACCGGCTCTTCCACGACTTGCCCAGAAGCAACGCCACCATCGCCACCCAACAGCTCCTGGACAACCGGCGTTGCCGCGAACGCTGCTGCCAGACCGGACGAACCCTGCACCGGATCCTCCGGCGCCGAGTAGGTCAGCTCCCGCGCTACCGGCACCTCCGGTTCTTCGACCAAGACCTGCAAACGGATGACGTACTGGACGAAGTCATCCTGGATGAGCCCCATCATGGCCTCGAACATGTCGAAGCCCTCACGCTGCCACTCCGCCAACGGATCACGCTGACCCATAGCGCGCAGATTGATGCCCTCGCGCAGGTAGTCCATCTCGTAGAGATGCTCACGCCAGTGCTGGTCGATCACCGACAACATCACATGGCGCTCGATCTCGCGGAGCTGCTCGGATCCGAGCGCCTCTTCCTTGGCCTCGTACTGAGCCATTGCATCGTCGCGCAGTGCCTCAAACGCCTCTTTCGTCGAATGCATCGCCTCGAAATCGGCCTTCGTGAGCGTCGTGTTGAAGTACACCTCGACCTGCGTCACGAGTTCCTCGATCTGCCAGTCCTCGGGAAACTCCGACGGGCAATTGCTCTCAACCGTACGACGCAGCGCCGATTCGATTGCGTCGACGGACTCCGCACGCAGGTCCGTTCCATCGAGGATCTGTTGGCGGCGTCGGTAGATCACCTTGCGCTGCTCGTTCATGACCTCGTCGTACTTGAGGACGTCCTTGCGAATCTCGAAGTTCCTGTCCTCGACGGTTCGCTGCGCACGCTCGATCGCCTTGGTCACCATCTTGGCTTCGAGCGGAACATCGTCGGGGAACGCTTTACCCATCACCCAGTTCATCGCCCCCGAAGCGAACAGCCGCATGAGCTCGTCCTCGAGCGAGAGGTAGAAGCGGCTCTCGCCGGGGTCGCCTTGCCTGCCGGCACGACCACGAAGCTGATTGTCGATGCGACGACTCTCGTGACGTTCGGTTCCGAGCACAAAAAGACCACCGAGGTCGCGTACCTCGTCACCCTCGCGCTGACACTCCTTCTTGAAGGCAGCCACAACCTGCTCGTAGAGCTCGGGTGAATCCTCAGGCGTCGTTCCATCCGCCAGGAGCTGGGCCATTGCGAGACCTTCGGGGTTTCCACCGAGCAGGATGTCGACACCACGCCCTGCCATGTTCGTCGCAACGGTCACCGCCCCGAGCTGACCGGCCTGGGCAATGACACCGGCTTCGCTCTCGTGCTGCTTCGCGTTCAATACCTTGTGCTGGATACCGCGTTGGTTGAGCAGACGCGAGAGATGTTCGGACTTTTCGACCGAGATGGTTCCGACCAGAACAGGCTGTCCCTTCGTGTGGCGCGCCGCGATGTCGTCAGCCGCCGCCTGATACTTTGCGGCTTCGGTCTTGTAAATGAGGTCGGGCTCGTCGAGGCGTTGCAGCACACGGTTTGTGGGAATGGGCACAACGTCGAGCGCGTAGGTGTGCGCGAACTCACCGGCCTCGGTGAGCGCAGTACCGGTCATGCCAGAAAGCTTCTCGTAGAGCTTGAAGTAGTTCTGCAACGTCACCGTTGCGAGCGTCTGGTTCTCTTCCTTGATGCGCACGCCTTCCTTGGCTTCGACCGCCTGATGCAAACCCTCGCTCCAGCGGCGGCCCTCGAGGATGCGCCCAGTGAACTCGTCGACGATCTTGACCTCACCGTCAGCGACGATGTAGTCGATGTCGCGCTTGAAGAGCTCCCGCGCGCGCAGCGCCGCCTGCAGTTGATGCACGAAGTTCTGATTGACGTGGTCGTAGAGGCTCTCGACGCCGAGCGCTTCCTCGACGCGGTCGATACCCTCCTCGGTCGGCACGACCGTGCGCTTGGCCTCGTCGACCTCATAGTCACGATCACGTTGGAGGATCTTGACGACGCGGGCGAACTGGTAATAGAGGTCGTGTGCGTCATCGGAACGGCCGGAGATGATCAGTGGCGTGCGGGCTTCATCGATGAGAATCGAATCGACCTCATCGACAATCGCGAAGAAATGACCTCGGGTGACCTGCTCCTCCACGCTTGCGGCCATGTTGTCGCGGAAGTAGTCGAAACCGAACTCGTTGTTGGTGCCATAGGTGATATCCGCGGCATACGCTTCGCGTTTGGCGGCCCAGTCGTCGATGTCGGGAATCACCAGTCCGACTTCAAGACCCAGGAATCGGTGGACGCGGCCCATCCATGCAGCGTCACGGCGTGCGAGATAGTCGTTGACCGTAACCAGGTGCACCCCGCGCCCTGCGAGCGCATTGAGATACGCAGCAAGCGTGGAGACGAGCGTCTTGCCTTCACCGGTCTTCATCTCGGCAACCCACCCGAAATGCAGCGCCGCGCCGCCCATGATCTGCACGTCATAGTGGCGCTGGCCCAATACCCGGCTTGCCGCCTCGCGCATGACCGCAAAGGCTTCGGGCATCAGAACGTCCAGCTCGTCCAACTTGCGGTCTTCCGGAACACGGTCCAAACGCTCACGGAGCTGGTCTGTCAACGCCCGGAGCTCGGCGTCAGAGCGACGCTGCATCTCGGGCTCGTGTGCAGCGACGTCAGGGACAACCGACTGGACGAGCTTGAGCTTTCGCCCCTCCCCCGCGTGCAACATCTTCTGAAAAAGGCCCATAGAGACTCCAGCCTATCGGCGGCCGTCCCAACACCTGGAGCAGGGCGTCCTACTCGGCGAGCAGTTTCTCCCGCATCGCATAGACGACCGCCTCCATTCGCGAATGGAGGTGTAATTTCTCGAGAACATTGCGAACATGGTTCTTGACCGTGTTCTCGGCGATAAAGAGCGCTTCCGCTACTTCACGGTTGCTGTGGCCCTGCGCGACGAGCCGCAACACCTCAAGCTCACGATCGGTAAGGCGAGGCTCGTTGGACCGCCGACGCTCCTCGGCCCGCAAAGCCAGCGAGTTGAACTCCGTGAGCAACTTCGACGTCATCGACGGTGAGACCAAGCTCTGCCCGCGCGCCACCGCACGGACGGCCTCGGCGACCTCCTCGATGGACACCTCCTTGAGCAGGTAGCCATTCGCGCCAGCCTTCACGGATTCGTAGAGATCCTCGGCCTCGTCGGACACCGTGAGCATCAGGATCTTGACGTCGCTGTGGCGGCTGCGGATCGTCCTCGTCGCCTCGATTCCGGATGCCTTGGGCATCCGCACGTCCATGAGGACGACGTCTGGGAGGAGTTCATCGACCTTCGCGACCGCTGTGACGCCATCGGCAGCTTCGCCGACGACCTCCAGATCGGACTCGGATCCAAGTACGAGTTCCAATCCACGGCGGAACAGTGCATGGTCATCGACGATGAGCACACGGATCCGACCGTCGCCATTGGTTTGACGTGCACCGACTGAAGCCGTCACCGCTGTTCCCGATCGGCCGCGTTGCCCGGAAGCTCAGGCGCCCGAATCGATGAGACCGAAGTGTCCGTCGCGGCGACGGTAGATGACACACGCTCGGTTGGAATCGGTGTTGAGAAACAGGAAGAAGTCGTGGTTGAGCAGGTCCATCTGGAGCGCTGCTTCGTGAGGGTCCATCGGCTTGATCGGAAACTGTTTCGTCTTGACGATACGGGCAGCAGTGTCATCGCCATTTTCATCCTGATCGGATTCCACTTCGTAGTCCGAACGGACCGCCCACTGTAGTTCCCGACGGCGAGGATGGCTCCGTCCGACCCGCTTGTCCTTGAGTCGAGCCACCTGGTGTTCGAGCTTGTCGATCGCGAGGTCCAAAGCGGCATGGAGCTCGATAGAAGCGGCGTGCGCCTTGACATGGTGACCCTTGAGGTGAACGGTCACTTCACAGAGTTCCTTCGCTGCTACCCGCGGGTTGCGAAGCTCGGAGAAATCAACCTCGATGCGCGAACAATCGTGTGCATCAGCGCGTGATTTTGGCGACCTTCTCTTCTGCAATCTCTCGAAGCGCCGGCGGAACCTGCACGTTCTTGCCGCGAACGACGATCTCCACAAGCGCTCCTCCGGTCGGCCTCAACGTGCACATTCCGAATGATTCCACGAAAAGACGGAGGGCGCTACCTCGTAGCGGTGAGCTCGCTGCTGAACAACCACACAAAGACCTGTTCCGCAACATCTTCGACCTTCGGTCGATACACACCTCGACTGATCTCTTCGCGCACAATGTCCAACTCCGCGTTGCGCGGGACAGAAGAGGTCCCGATTGGGCGCATTCGCTTTGGCTCTCGTGCACCCTTTTGCCGCACCGCCATCTCCTCACCGTCTTTTGGAGCTCCCTCATGTTTCGGGTGAACGGCCCCCAACCTTGAGGCGCATCACGGCGTGTTCAGGACTATTCGGTCGCGGCGTACGCGCCGCAACTGCGCCAACGACTTCGCCGGCTCCGGCGCCGCGGAGCACGGCTGCCGCCGCGCGCAGGGTGGCCCCCGTTGTCAGGACGTCGTCCACCAGCAGGACACGCTCGCCCGCAATCGGGACACGCGCCAAGAAGGCGGGACCGGTCCGCCGATCGACGGCACTTCGACCGGTCTGAGCATGCCCGCCTGCACGTTCGATCAGACCGAGCGCAGGAATTCCGACAAACGCCCCGAGCATCCGAGCGAGTTGCTCGGCATGGTCGAACCCACGTGCGCGGCGCCGTTGCCTCGTCGTTGGTGCCCACGTCACGACATCGACCCGGATGCGCTCGGCGACGCATGCGTCGGCGAG
The DNA here is from genome assembly GCA_963785035.1 of uncultured Acidimicrobiia bacterium. GTDB lineage: Bacteria > Actinomycetota > Acidimicrobiia > IMCC26256 > CAWATG01 > CAWATG01. The sequence continues at coordinate 105,983 of CAWATG010000011.1, read as the reverse complement.
CTCGCGCGCGAGCCACGGCAGCGCCTGGCGACTGTTGCGATACTTGACGCCCATCACCAGATCGCGCACGACGCCGGAGTACTCGAACGGCGCGAGCACCGACATCGCGGAGCCGACGATTGGTCGACACAGCGACGCCGGCGGACGCTTGGCGCGCTCCACGCACTGCCGACACAACGCACCACCGAGCCGCCCACATCCTGCACATGCCACGGGCAGCAGTGCATTGATACAGCGGGTGCGAACGTTGCCGAGGCGAGTGGTCATTCCCGCGACGCTACCGAGGGGCTATGACGCCCACGCCGGGAGCGACCCGGTCTCAGTAGCGGTAATGGTCAGGCTTGTAGGGACCGTTCGTCGGAATCCCGAGGTACGCCGACTGCTCCTCGGTCAAGACGGTGAGCACGACACCGAGCTTGTCCAGATGCAGCCGGGCAACTTCCTCATCGAGGTGCTTCGGCAGCGTGTAGACGCGGTTCTCGTAGACGTCGGCGTGCCCGAACAGCTCGATCTGCGCGATCACCTGGTTCGTGAAGCTGTTGCTCATCACGAAACTGGGATGGCCCGTGGCGCAACCGAGGTTCAGCAAGCGACCTTCGGCAAGGATGATGATCGAGTGGCCGTCGGCAAAACGCCACTCGTCGACCTGTGGCTTGATGTTGATGCGCTCGATGCCGGGAACCTTGCCCAAACCCGCCATGTCGATCTCGTTGTCGAAGTGACCGATGTTGCCGACAATGGCGTTGTGCTTCATCTGCGCCATGTGCGCGGCCGTGATGATGTCCTTGTTCCCCGTCGTCGTGACGAACAGGTCCGCTGTCGCCACCACCGACTCGAGCGTTGTCACCTGGTAACCCTCCATCGCAGCCTGAAGCGCGCAGATCGGGTCGATCTCGGTGATGATGACGCGCGCGCCCTGACCACGAAGTGCTTGGGCGCAGCCCTTTCCGACGTCGCCGTAGCCGCACACGACGGTGACTTTGCCGGCGAGCATCACATCGGTCGCACGGCAGATCCCGTCGATGAGTGAGTGCCGACAGCCGTAGAGGTTGTCGAACTTCGACTTGGTCACCGAGTCGTTCACGTTGATCGCCGGGAACAGCAACGTGCCGGCCTCGGTCATCTGATAGAGACGGTGAACGCCGGTGGTGGTCTCCTCGGTGACGCCCTTCACTGCTGCCGCGGTGCGGTGCCAGAGCTGGTCGTCCTCTTCAAGGATCTTGGCCAGGAGGGCCAACACATGGGTGAACTCTTCGGAATCGTCATCGGTCGGTGCAGGTACCTTGCCCGCTCGTTCGAACTCGACGCCCTTATGAATGAGCAACGTCGCGTCACCGCCATCATCGAGCAGCATGTTGGGACCGAGACCATCAGGCCAACGCAACGCCTGCTCGGTGCACCACCAATATTCCTCGAGCGTCTCGCCCTTCCACGCGAAGACCGGAACGCCGGCCGCTGCGATCGCTGCGGCAGCATGGTCCTGGGTCGAGAAGATGTTGCAGCTCGCCCAGCGGACGGCCGCGCCCAGCTCAACAAGAGTCTCGATCAGCACGGCCGTCTGTACGGTCATGTGCAACGACCCGGTGATGCGCGCCCCTGTCAAAGGCTTGGTCGTGCCGAATCGCTGGCGCAGCACCATGAGGCCCGGCATCTCGTGCTCGGCGAGCTCGATCTCTTTGCGGCCGAAAGCGGCGAGCGAGAGGTCGGCGACCTTGAAATCCGAACCCAACGAGGAAACAGCAGGCGCGGCAGAGGTAGTGGTCATCTGGACTCCTTCAGGGATGTGGGACGGGCCTCGACTCGGGCTCGCCCGTTCTGAGTGGAGTCGGCCCGGATCACCAGGTGACAGCGCGTAGCCCGACCAGACCCAAAAGTCTAGCGGTATCGCGACATGGCAGCTGTCATCGGAACGCAACGGACCGACGGCATCGTTGTGAGCGAGTCCTCACGCGCCGCTGGCGAGAGCGGCCTTGAGGGTAGCGATCGCATCGATCGGGCCCGGATCGACATCGTTGTCGACTGCGAGATAGCAGCTCACCCAGTCCCCGAGATACATCAGATCCAGCAACTGTGCGAGCGGGCTCGCTCCCCCCGCGTGCACTTCGACGATCGCGTGCACCGTCTCGCGGATGATCTCACGCGTGGCGGAGAAACGCCGTCCGACCTGCGGGTGCTCAAAGCTGTGGCGCAGCTCCACAATCGTGATGAGTTGTCTCGTGACGTCGCCGTGTTGGGCCCATCCACAAATCTCGTTGTGATCCAACTCCGGGTACGTGTTCCAGAAGGCCGGCGCTTTGGCGTTCTCGTTGATATCGCACTTCCATCGCATTGCGGCAACGGCACCCAGCGGTCCGCCGCCGTACACCAGCGGAAACGTGCGATCGATTTTGCGCGCCAATGCCCGCGCCGGGTTTGCATCACCGGTGATCTCAGGGACACACAGATCGCGCCGCACTGCGAGCTGTGCGTGCGCGTCGGTCAACCACAAGCGCGCGTCGGGCAAGAACCCCAACTGGTGGAGAACCACCAACATCGGAGCGACGAGTGCGCCCACCGCAGCGCGGGGCATGTACCCCTCGGGACACCGAACGTGAAGTCCCCCGTGCTCCGACGCCAAGGCTTGGAGCGCACCTCCCGTGGAGATCGCCACGATCTGCGCCCCGGCGAGCGCCGCCGCGCGCGCCATCGACACGGTCTCCTCGGTACCGCCCGAATAGGACATGGCAAAAGCCAATGTTCCGGGACCGACAAAAGCCGGGATGTCGTAATGCTTGACGACCGTGATCGGCACCGCCACCACCGCTGCGGCCACGGCGCTCAACACGTCCCCGGAGATTCCCGAGCCACCCATCCCCAGAACGACGATGTTGTCGATGCTGTGACCGTCGGCCCAGGCAGCGGCGTCAACACGCTGCGCTGTGTCACAGGCGTTCGAAAGTTGCTCAGGAAGCCCTGCCACAGCAGCCAGGAATTGCAGCGAATCCGTCATCGCGAAAGCTTCGATCGGCTATTCGGAGAACGTCGGCGCGATACCTTCGGCCGCTGCCTTCGCCATCAGACGCTGATCCTCGGCGCTTTCGACGGTTTCGGACTCGTCGATGAGCATGATCGCGATGTCATCGCGTACTGCGTAACGACGTTTGAGTCGCGGGTTGTAGAGACAGTCCTCATCGGCGAAGTAGAGCAACGGCCCCTTGTCCTCGGGACACGCCAGGATCTCCAAGAGCTTCGGGTCCAGCGCCATGATGTCAAACAATCCTTTGTGCGGGCAGTTGAAGTTTCATTGCTGATGGTCTCGCGAATACGCGTTGATCAAACTCGAGCACGTGCTCGGTGTGTGCCTTGCACGCGACGTCGTCCGCAGCCTCGAGGTTGAGGCGCAGAAGAGGCTCGGTATTGCTGGCGCGGAGGTTGAACCACCACTCGCCATGATCAACGGTGAGTCCGTCCAGGCGGTCCTGCTTGGCGTCGCCGAACAGCCCGGCCACATGCTCGATCACAGCGAGTGGATCACTGACCTTGGTGTTGATCTCACCGGACTGCGCGTACCGTTCGAATGGCTTGCGGAGCTCGGACAGCTTCACGCCCAGGCGCGAGAGTTGCTCGAGCACGACAAGCGCCGCGATTGAACCCGAATCAGCGCGGTAGTTGTCGCGAAAGTAGTAGTGCGCGGAATGCTCGCCGCCGAAGATCGCGCCGGTCTCGGCCATGATCTGCTTGATGTAGGAATGCCCCACTCGGGTGCGCACCGGAATGCCTCCGGCTTCTCGAACGACCTCGGGAACTGCCTTGGAGCAGATGAGATTGTGTACGACCGTCTCGCCGGCGTGACGGTCCAGGATGCCTTTGGCAACGATTGCCGTGGTCGTCGAGCCCGACACGGGCTCTCCGAGATCGTCGACGAGAAAGACGCGGTCGGCGTCGCCATCGAAGGCGAGCCCCACATCTGCGCCGGACTCGAGAACCGCACGGCGAAGGTCTTCGAGATTCTCGACCTGAATCGGGTCCGCAGGATGGTTCGGAAAGGTTCCGTCAAGCTCGCCGAACAGTATCGAGAGGTCGAAAGGAAGGCCGTCGAAAACCCTCGGTACGACGAGACCACCCATGCCGTTGGCCGTGTCTGCCACGACCCGCAACTTCTCGAGCACATCGACGTCCACGAACGACCGCACATGCGCCGCGAACGCATCCAGAGAGATCGCGAACCTCGACCTGGCCGGCGACCTCGGAGCGTTCGAGCAGACCATCGGCAACCGCTGCCTTGATCTGGGTCAAGCCCGTGTCGGCGCCGATCGGACCGGCCCCGGCCCGGCACAGCTTGATGCCGTTGTATCCGCCTGGGTTATGACTCGCCGTGAACATCGCCCCCGGGACGTCGAGTGAACCCGACGCGAAGTACACGAGGTCCGTCGATGCGAGGCCGACATCGATGACGTCGGCGCCCGCGCGGGTGGCGCCTTCGATGAAGGCCGCGGCGAGGGGCACCGACGACGGGCGCATGTCTCGCCCGACCACCAACGTGGACGCGCCTGTGAAACCGACAAAAGCGTTGCCCACCTTTCGGGCAATGTCCTCGTCGATCTCGGAGGGGTACAGGCCGCGAATGTCATAGGCCTTGAAAATGGTGTCGAGCTTCGCATCGGGAGTCACGGTGGCGACTCGCACGCTCCTCTCCCGCCGGGCTGGCAGGCGCGCCATCGTAGACGGGCGTCCCGGGACGGCTCGCCTCCAACGCGCGGCCGACCCTTCCGGCAGCGGTCGCCACAGCGCCAGACCAAGCAGTCCGACCAGCCCGAATGCGCTCAAGAGCAGGCCAAGCCAATCAAGCCGCTCCTGCTCGTACACGAGTTCGACGTGACGACTCGTCGGAACGACAACCATGACGTTGGGCGTTGCGCGATACGGCCCATCGGCGCCTTTGACGCTCCAATTCGGGTAATACGACGTCTTGACGACGATCGGCACGCCTGTGCGCGAGACATCGAAGCTGATCGAGTCGTCCCGCTGATCAACGTTGGTAACCGATGCTCGCTTGAGTGGACGGACCGCCAGCCGTGCAGCGTCGTCGACAACCGTCGCCCTCGCCGCAGCCTCGCCGCTCGAGTGCGTCGTCTCGGTCGTGCCGGCCGTCCGGGTACGCGGCGCGATCCGTCGCCAATTTTTCGGTCCCGCAGCGACAATCAGTTGATCCAACGTTGCGGGTTGCTCCCACCACGCGTCGGCCATACGGGTCCATTTATCCCCACGCGTCGAACCGTCGTACACGACTGGTTCATTCGTCAACGAGGCAACGAGATTGGCGTCCTCAACCTCGTAGACCTGCCACCCTTTGGGCTCGTCCCGGTCGAGATCGGGGATCTCCGAAACCAGTGAAAGGCGCGGATTCGCGGCAGCGAGTTTCTTGGCCTCGGGCGACTGCGCCATGTAGTACCGGACCCCGAAGGCCTGGAGCTGTCGAATCCCCAGGTCGAAGTCGGACAGGGCCGCTGCGTACCGCACGCCCCAGTCCTGCGGAATACGCACGGTGCTGGCGGGATTGCGCGACAGGTGCGCAGCTGTCAGAAAGTAATAGGGCGTGCTGGCCGACCCGTCGTAGTACAAACCCTCGAACGACCCGATTCGTCCGCGCGTGAAGTACGGCAACAGCATGAGGGCGAAGTCCCCGCCGTACGCGTCGAGCGTGTCGCCGCCAGCCTGGTCGGTCGCGCGCTCCCAGAATGCCCGGCCAGGGGGAAGCCTTGCCATCGTCTCATTGACACTCGCGAACTCGGGATAGCCCGGTTTGGACTCATATCCGGAGTAGTTCCATTGAGCCCAGTAGTCCAGAAACCCGTCTTCTTTATCGTTGTTGGCGTCCACCACTGACAAGCAGACAACGGCCGAAACCACCATCGCAACCGTGACGAACCACGCTGCAGTGCGATCGATCGCCGTGACATGGCGTGCTCGAACCCGTGTCGTCGCCCATCGAAGAATGCCCGCGAGCAAGCGAATCAACTCGCTCACACCACACGCCGCGAGCAGGAACACACTCAAGTACCAAAATGGCAGGAACCTGAGGTTCCAGACGTGACCGACTGGCCAGCGTTCGAACCAGACCCAGAACGCCACGGCCAGGATCAGCACCACCGCTGTCGATCGTCGCAAGAACGAGAAGCCGAAGCCAACGCCGATCAATGCCAACGCGAGCGCCGTGTTCAGATAATCCGGGTGCAGATAAGTGGCGTAGTCGGTGATCTTCTCGTAACGCATTTGGGTGGTAAATCCCAGACGCGCCACAAATGGCACCGTCCACACTGCACTCAAGAGGGCCGCGACAACAGCGATCGCAATTGCGTACCTCAGCGAACGCAGTGGCCTCGACACCGCCATGATCGCGAGCGTGCCCACCGCTACGAAGAACGCGATGACAACATGGCTCATCACGGCCATTGCGAGAAAGAACGCCGTGAGCGCGAATCGTCGCCGCTCGCGAAGCGCGTATGCGAAGGTCCCCAAGAAAAGCAACGCGAAGACGAGGGCAATCGTGAACGAGTACTCCCCGGCCAGGTTCGCCGCGAGGGTGCCACCCATGACGTGCTGGTTGAACGCGACCGTCCCAGCCAGGGCGGGGTCCTGGGTGCCCTTGAAAAACAACATCACCACCGCAGCGAGCGCAAAGAGCACCGGCGTAGGACGTGGGGCCTTCAAACCCCGTCCGAACACATAGGCGGCGATGGGTAGCGCCGCCGGTGCGAGAGCGGTGACGAGCTTGAAGGCAACGTTGTACGGCAGGAGCAGATCGAACAGAACCACCAGCAGCGCCGGTATCGGAAAATAGAACTGACCGACCGGGAACCCGGCGTACCAGTCGGGAGACCAGCCGGTGATCTGCCACTTTCCGAGCACGTGATCTCGCAGGTAGGCGGGGAACCAAACGTGGGCTCCCATGTCACCGCCGTTGGCCGTGGTGTCGCGAAAAATCAGGCTCGGGTGCAGTTTCCAGAACACGAAGACGGCACATGCGCCGACGATGGCCAGCGACACCCACGACTCGATCTTCGGTACATGTTCGTGACCGGCGCCGTCGATCGAGACTTCGTCATCGACGAACGCATCGTCAGCACCGATCTCGGAGTGCGCATCCGCCGGCGCCTCCGCCGCGGTCGCGACCATCGGTGCGTCCGGCGCAGTCATTGCGCCAGCATGCCAGCCCGCGGACACCGACCCGAGGTCGACCTCCAGGGCTCAAACCGAGCCGGGAACTCCGAGCAGCGCTATCGGGCCTCTCAGCGTGCCAGATCGGTCAGTGCCGAAGGTGTGTCAGCGCCGATGGTCAGCGGCGACCGGGCGAGCTCGAGAACCGCCGACAACGGCAGATCACCTTCGATGCCTTCCCACGCCTGCGTTTCGCAACGTCCGCAACGCCGGAAGACCACGTCAGCCTCGCCGATCCTCATACGAATCTCGACCAGGCTTCGCTTCGTACAGTTCGCACAACGCATCTGCGTTCCCTCCTCGTGAACTGCAGGAGATAACGGTCATTCACCTGATTTTCTGGAGGATGATTCGCGGATGATATTTCTATTTCCGCAGGTCAGGGCCTCGCTCAGTCGAACGCCAGAATCCCGAGGACGGCGAGGGTATTGAAACCGGCGTGAATGAGGATCGGCGCCGCAATCGACCGTCGCTGGGCGAGAAAACCGTTGATCGTTCCGAGCCCCATCAAGGCAGGAAACGCCACCAGCGTCCCCATCGATGGATCCCCGAGGGCGTGAAACGAGGCAAACAGCAACGCCCCGAGCAGAACTGCCCACACAGGGCGCATCCGACGTCCGAGCGAACGGAGTAGCAAGCCCCGGAACAACAGCTCCTCTCCGATCGGCGCAAGAACGATCACCGCGAACGCGAACAGCAGCAGCGAAACGCCCTGGGCGTCAGCAATCGAATCGGCCACAGCCTGACGTTCGGTTGTCCCCGCCAAGAGAGTCAGCGGCCAATTCAAGATGCCCGCCAACATGCTCAGCCCAAAGCCGACCGGGTACCACCACCATTCCTGCGCGTTCCAGTGGACGCCGAAGTCGCTCCCCAATGAACGACGACCCTTCCACCGAGTCAGAATCAGCAGCGCACCGACAATGCTCGCGTTCTGCGCGACAAGGGACGCGATGATCGAGCCGACGGTGACGGTCAGTGAGCCATCAGGTTCGGTCACCAACCATGGAAGCGCTGCAAGCGTTGCTACGACCGTCTGGACGACAGCGACGATGAGCACGTCTCCGATCCCCCAACGGATAGGAGACGGCACGCCAGAGAACTGGGTTTGTGGAAATCCGGGAGAGGACATACCGGTCAGCGGCCGATCTGGGAGGTTCAACGCCAGCGGCCAGGGTACTTGGGAGCCACGCAGAGACAGGGGCCGACGCGCGGCACGTACCGCTGGTGTGAGGTGGCCGCCTCTATGAAGGGACCGTCGAACGACGGTCCAAGAGGCTCCAGCCATGCGGCACGCGGATACTCGCCGCGTGCTCCTGGCAGAGGTCGTAGTTGTGCGGCTGTGCGTCCGGCCACAAAGGATCCAGCCACGCCGTCCCAATCGCGTAGTTATACGTCAGGCAGACTCGCGCTCTGCGGGCGCAGTCGGGACGGGAACATTGCCGGGAATCGAGGACCGAGTTCATCACCGGTGCGACGCTAATCGGCCCCAGCCCCTCAACCGTGCGATACCCCAGGCCGATCCTCTGAGGAACATTCCGAATCCCCCGGCGGTTGAAGCCGCCATACGATGGGAAGCTTCGGAACAACGCTGCCTGCCATGATCAGGATGGAGAACACACCATGAGCCCCCGCTCACCCGAGCCGCCGCCGGTTCGCCCACCGCATGAGGCGAGTCCGCCATCACAGCGGCCGCCGAACTCATCTATGACGCGATGGGCACCGTGGCTCGTCGTCGGCTTGATCCTCACCGCCGTTGCGCTCACGACGCTCACACCAAACAAGACCAAGCGCACCAAGGTCGAGTACGACCGGTTTCTGAGCTACGTCGAAGACGATCGCGTCGCGAGCGTCAAGCACGACCAGGCCAACGGGAAGATCCTCGGCCAATTTCGAGGAACGTTCACGGTCAAGGACAACAAGGCGTTCGAGGTCCAGGGTCCACGCGACGCGTTACCCGACGCCGACATCGCTGCGCTCGACAAGCACAACGTCGGCCGCCAATATCAACCCCAGTCTTCGAATCTTCTCGGCACCATCGTGGTCTACATCCTCCCGATCGCGTTGATCCTGGGCTTCCTCTTCTGGATGAATCGGCGGGCACAGGGCCAGATGGGCGCTGTGATGAACATCGGGCGGAGCAAGGCGAAGCTCTATTCGACCGAGAAACCCAAAACGGCGTTCGACGACGTCGCCGGCTACCACGCGGTCAAAGAAGAGATCACCGAGGTCGTCAACTTTCTCAAGACGCCGGGCAAGTTCACCGACATCGGCGCACGCATTCCCAAAGGCGTTTTGCTCGTCGGCCCACCGGGCACCGGCAAGACCCTCATCGCGCGCGCTGTCGCCGGAGAGGCCGGTGTGCCGTTCGTCTCGGTGACCGGTTCGGACTTCATGGAGATGTTCGTCGGAGTTGGCGCAGCACGGGTCCGCGATCTGTTCCAGACCGCGCGCAAGCAGGCCCCTGCGATCATCTTCGTCGACGAGATCGACTCGATCGGCCGCAAGCGCGGCGCAGGGTTGGGCGGCGGCCACGATGAGCGCGAGCAGACGTTGAACCAGATGCTCGCCGAGATGGATGGTTTCGAAGCGACCGAAGGCATCGTCGTGATGGCTGCAACCAACCGTCCCGATGTGCTCGACGCGGCACTGTTACGCCCCGGTCGATTCGATCGTCAGATCCTCGTACCACTACCAACCCAGGAAGAGCGCCTGGAGATCCTGCGCGTCCACTTCCGCGACAAGAAGATCTCCTCCGATGTCGACGTATCCGTCGTCGCGCGCGGCACACCGGGGATGAGCGGAGCAGACCTCGCGAACCTGGTGAATGAAGCGGCGCTCTTCGCCGTTCGACGCGGCGAGCAAGAAGTACACGCCCGAGACTTCGAGGAGGCACACGACCGAGTCCTCATGGGCCTCAAGCGCGACTCGATGGCGCTCAGCGATGAGGAAAAAGAGGTCATTGCATTTCACGAAGGCGGACATGCCGTCGCGGCCTACGTCCTCGAGAACGCCGACCCCGTCCACAAGGTCACGATCCTGCCAACCGGCATGGCCCTCGGCGTCACACATCAGCTGCCGGTCGAGGAGCGTCACATCTACAAGCAGCAGTACATCCGCGACTCGCTCGTGGTTCGCCTCGGAGGACGAATCGCCGAGGACATCGTCTTCGGGCATCTCTCGACGGGCGCACAGAACGACCTCGTGGGCAGTACCGAGTTGGCGCGCAAGATGGTTCGGGAGTGGGGAATGTCGGATCGCATCGGCCCAATGGCTTGGGGTTCACAAGGGGCCGTTTTCCTCGGTGAAGACCTGATGCATACCCGCGACTATTCGGATGAGACTGCGCGCGTCATCGACGAAGAGGTCGAACGCATCCTGCGCGACGAGGAAACGCGTTGCCGCAAGGTTCTCACCGAGTACCGCGACGGGTTGACCGCTGTCGCTACGGCGTTACTGGAACACGAAACGCTCGACGGCGCTCAGGTCGCTCAGCCTCGTCGACGAGGCGATGGGCCGCCCCTGCGGCGGACCGCGGATGATCGCGCACCACGACGGCACCAGCACTCCTGCACCGGTACCGCCGCCTCCGGTGATCATCACGCAGAGTTCGACATCGACTGAACCCGAAGTTTGAATCCCGAATTTGAATCGCGCGACGTCAGCCTGCGTCGCACCGTCACGCAGGCATTCACATGTCGAGTGCTGCATCGCCCGAGATCAGGTTCAGGCGTTGACCCAGGCGAGCGCACTTCTGCCGCTGCTGCCCACAAGTCCGTCGCGCTCATCGAACCGATGAACGCAGCGCGCACCACACCGTCGGCGTCAGCGATCACCGTCGTCGGAATACCGCTGATTTCGTAACGCTCATGCAGCGCGGGATCGGCGTGGAATTCGACGTCGTGGACTGCGACCTCCGCCGATTCAAGCGCCGCGACCTTCGGCGCCAAACTCGCGCACGATTGACACGTCGTCGACGAGAACAGAACAACAATCCACGGCGCCTCTGGGCGCGCGAAGTCGTTCCGGTCGAGCTGTCGTGGAACCGGATATCGATCGCGCGCCGGAGCCTCCGGCGAGCGACGGCGGTCGAGCAACGCGGCAATCACGGCGGCCACGACGACCAACACCACTGCGAACACGATCCGAAGCAGCATCGAGCCGATTACTTTGCCGTCTTGGCCGTTGCGGCCTTGCGGCACGGCGCACCGGTGTCAAGGCTGCTGGGACTGCACCAGCGAATGCGACGCCGCGACTCAGACGTGTGCCCAGGACCACTGTCACACGTTGCGAACACGGGTCGGGTCGCACGGAGTACCACGAACTGCGTCGAGGTTGCACCAAGCGCGGCGAGATCGAAGGACGCACGCTTACCGGCGGCTACCTCGACCGTGCGTGCTGCCCTGGGAATCGTGATATCACCATCGCCGACGAGCGACAACGAAATGGTCACCGTGTCGGCGTTCGCATTCGAGACGACCACCGTCGACCCGGCGGCATCATCGACCATACCGACCGCAAAGACCCAGCCCATGCTCGGCGTACGTGATCCGACCGTAAGACCCACACCGATGTCAGTCGCCGGCGGCGAGACCGACATCAAGTCCCCGACAACCACCGGGACATCTGTCGTGGAATTGATGTGCACCGCGTAACCCGAACCGAGCGGGACACGTGTCGCCCCCTCGAAGGATCACCACTGAGGTCGGCGGTATTGCAACCGTCTCCGATGCCAGGACTGCGTCACCGTCGAGCGGCGTGTCGATCTCGACTTCCGCCGGAGCGGAGGACGGGTTGAAGATCGCGATTGTGCTCGTTGCGCCATCGCGGCGGACGGCCGGCGGAAGAGCCCATTGCGTCCCGAGCCGCGACGCACCGGTCGTCATGGCAATCCCACGACGTGGGGCCAAGATCTTCGTCGGATCCGCAGGATTGGGCACCGCGTCGGTCCCGTCGAATGCAACCGACTGCTCGGCGACGATCCTGCCCGTGCGGGCCTTGACGCGCATCGCGACAACGGGAGCTCTGCGGGTCGCGTCGTGGATCGGCACCGCCACACGCGTCTGGCGCGGTACTTCCAAGCCCTGGAGTTGCTGTGGCTTTTGCGTCCCCGACTCGGTGTAGACGGTCACGTCGACCTTGGCGTCGTCGAGGAACGGGTTGAACAGCGCCATCCACATCTGCGCGCCCTTGACGGTCGTGCCCGAGGGAAAGAACCATTCCGTCGCGGGCCGCCGGACGCACGGTGCCAATGCGACGTCTCCGTTCCCGGCGATCGAATGTTCGACGACGGCTTGTGCGCCGAACACTTCGACGACAACGCCGGGGTTCGCAGTCGCGAGTACATCGCCAACGCGCGTGCACGTGTCTGCGCGTAGGCGGCCAGTTCGACGGTGCGACTTTTCGGTGCTTCGCCGGGACTCGAACTGACGGTGATGACAGCCTCGCCAGGATGTCCAGACAGGTTGGCGATCACGATCGTCTCATCGGCTCGTCCGTTGGGATCCGATGTTCCCTCCGCGCAGTACCACGCTGTCGAGACCGCGTCCGCGTCGGGAACCAGCGGCTGGTCGGCCATGACCGGCGTGCTCGAGCCCGACAACCCAACGGTGGCGCGCTCGTTCGCGCCCGGTTTCGAGGAGTCCGGCGAGTACGACGACGGCCACGATCACTGCGATGATCGGCAGTCGACGGACGGAGGTCCCCACCGCGGAATCACTCATTCGATTGTCTCTTCGGCCGTACGCGCCCGACTGCGTCCAAGTCGGCTCCGACGCGACACGCGCTCGGACCCACGCCTCACACGATTTCCTTGGCGCGTCGTCCACAAGCCGGTCATGACAGCCATCCAGAGGGCAAGCACGCCCGCGATCACCAGATTGTGCCGTGTTTGGCCGGTGTAGCTCAGGGTCACCCGACCGGGGCGGTCAACCTCAAAGCCGTTCAGCCATCCAAAAAGCTCGTGTCGGCGTAGCGAGGTGCCCGCGACCTCGGCACGCCACTTCGTCGATGACGATTCGGCCCACCAGAGCTCTCCCGCCGGCACGTCCGCCGTCATAGTGCCACGCGGCAACAGCGGCGACAGTCCACTCAAGTCGGATCGAGCCATCACCGACTTGGGGTCAACGCCTTTGATCGAAGTTCGCACCGTCTCGACGTTGTCACCGGTAGCCACGGCGCTCATCGGCGCCCACGCGTTGTTCTCGTAGACCGTGACGCCACGCGTGAGCCCGATCTTCGTGAGATCGAGCTGATCTGCCAACGATGCGGTGATCGTCGGCTGAGGCGCCACCACCGGCGCGCTCGGACCACGACGATCGGCGACCACGATGTACCGAACGCCGAGCGCCGCGACCAGACGCCCGAACCTATTGGTCCGACTCGCAGCAAGCAGGTCGATCGATGAACTGACAAGCGCGTCGGCCCCGCGGGTCGGAGCAGGCCAGAGGTCACTGACGTCGCCTGAGCCATTGCGAGTCAATGCATAACCGAGATCGTTCGGTCGCAACGCGGGATCGACCGGAAGCACCGACGGGTTGCCAAGCCAGAGCACCCGAAACTGGCCTTGCTTCTGCGCGGTCTGCATGAACGCCAGCTCGGTGTGCCAATCAACTTCGGGTTGATGCCAACGGCCGTTCGTGATGTCGCCGACGAAACCCAAGGTGGGCCCCGCCAAGACCACGACCGCGCTGAGCGCCACGAATTGCTGCCAACCGAAGCGCGTCCGGCGAAGGTCGTCGACGAACACGCCCAAGCCGATCCCCACGGCGATAGCGATCCCCAGAGCAGCCAGCACGAGCGGGCCTTCGGCGCGGGCATTCCGGATGACGACCAAAAACGGCTCGGTATCCAGACCACAGCGAATCCCGCGATCGTGATCATCCAAGCGCGCGCCGCCCACGCAAGCGCGATCCCGGTTCCGAGCAGCAACGGCGACACCGCCGCGATCAGCAGACCCCAACCCAGCCAACCCGATCCCGAGGGACCTGTCTGGAACTGCAGGATTGCCGCAAGATCCAAATTCGGCCGGAAGACCCAGCCGAGAGCGTTTCGACCTCCGCCACCGATCAACGCGAGTGGCCACGGCAGCAACAGTACGAGGGCACAGGCACTACCAGCGACCGCCGTCGCCCCAAGGCGCCGCGCAAGAAGCGATTCCCCCACGATCGCCGCACTCGCCCACAGCATGGCGCCAATGAGGAGGACGAGCAGGATGGCGCTTGGAAACGCCGCGCCGACAACCGCGACGAGCACACCGAGCACGACGACCATACGACGCGGCACGCGCCACTCCGGCGACGAGCCGGTCATGCCGATCTCCGTACCGGCAGCATGCAAGAGCACCGAGAACACGAACGGTGCAAGGGCAAAAAAGACCAGCGGTCCAAGACGCCCTGTCGCGAGCATGTTGCGCACGACCGGGTTCACCGCGTAGGCGAGAGCCGCTCCTGCCGCCGGAACCGGCGACGGCGAGATCGACCGCGTCGCGCGGTAGACGCCATAGGCGCCGAGCGGCAAAGCCCCCACCACGAGCACCGTCTGAGCGAGGGCCATCCTCCCGACAAAGACCGAGCTGAAGGCGCCGAGAAAGGCGAACGCGCTCGACGACGGCACGTCGTGACCAAGACCGGAGTACCGCCACGCCGAGCCAAACGTTGCGCCGAGAGATGTAACGCTCGTCCATGGCAGAAATGACCCCACGGCCGCAATGCGACCGACGATCAGCGCCCGCGATCCCAAGAGGTATGCGAGAGCGAAGACCGCGGTCGCAACACCCAACGGGCGACGAGCACTTCGCGCGGCGTTGCCAAGGAAGCCCCGACTCAAACTCGTCACGCTCAAAATGCGATCCTCGGCGTGAAGACGCCGCGCGATTGATGCGGTCAGCCGCGCGCTTCCCCGGACCTGCAAGTAGCGCAACTCGTTGTCGTTGACCGTTCGCGTCTTCTGAATGGCACGCCGAGATCGACGGAACTCTCCAAGGCCGGCGAGGGGCGCGAACCACGCGACCACCAAGCCTTCGGCACGCTTTCGGCGGCCGCTGACGACGAAGACAAGGGATTCGAGGAACGCAAGCAGGAGTCCGATCGGAACGGTCCAGCACAACGTCGGAACCGACGATGACTTCAGTACCGCACGCACGCGATTGCGCATGACCACGGGCAGCTCGCCACGTTCGCCACGAGGTCGCTCATCCTCGGCGCGGTGATGACCAACACGCGCATCGGGCACGACGAGGACCCGGGCCCCGAGGAGGCGACCACGCCAGCAGAGGTCGAGGTCCTCCGCCCCCGGGTAGGTCAGCGGATCGAAACCACCCAATTCGCGAAAGAGGTCGGCGCGCACCAGCATCATCGCGCTTGGGACAAAAAAGACGTCGCGAACCCCGTCGTGCTGTTCCTGGTCCAACTCACCCGGCTCGATGCCGCTGAACGGCGCCCCGAAACGGTCGATCGCCAGACCGACCTCCTGCAGCACATTCGGATCATCGACCGCGACCAACTTCGGGCCCAGGACCGCCGCATTGGAGCGGAACGCCTCCTCGACCAACAGCCGCGCGGCGTTGTCATCGGCGACGACATCGTCATGACAGAAGAGGAGGAAGGCGGCACCTTCCACAACGTCAAGCGCCTCATTGGCCGCAGCGGCAATTCCGACCCGCTCGGTCCGGCGGACATATGCATGGGGAAGCACCGACGCAACCCTCGGGGTCGGATCCTCTTCGGATCCGGCGTCGATGACCAGAACCGTCAACGTCGGATAGTCCTGACGGTCCAGTGCGGCCAGTGTCGCCTCAAACCAAGGACCGGGATCCTGGGTGACGACAACAGCCACCACAGACGGCACCGCAGGCCCCTCCCGGAGCTGCTCAGCAACGCTCCCGGCACCGATTCCTCGGGTCCGTTCGGGTCGCGTGTGGCACTGGCGTCGGTCTCCATGAGGCCAGGCCACCTTACCAACGCGGCCCGCGAGGCCCACTCACCAACGCCAAGGTTGTCCCACGACACACGACCAACCATCGCGCTTGCAACTGTTATATGAAATGCGTTATGCTGCACGCATTACGTACGCGGCTGGAAGGAAACCCCATGGAATTCGATGCCCGCAAGATGCTGCAGGAGTCCACCTACCTCGCGGTCGGCGTTGGCGTGGTCGAGCACGAAGGCGGCCGCCAGGCGAAGCAGCGCAACCCGCGCACGCCTCACCGACACCGCCAAGGACCTCCGCGAACGAGGCAAGCCCCGCGTCACCGACGCCCAGAACCGGATCGAGAAATGGGCGGACTCGCTCACGAAAGACGCCCCACCACAACTCAGGCGTGCGCTCGGGTCTGTCGCGTGACGGTGTCGACACCGGTCGGTCGAAGGATCCCGAGGACACCTAGCCCAGTCACGGTTCCTCGCGCACCGGCACGCCCAGCGCACCCGCCCGCGCTCGAAAGTTCATCGCCCGAGGTCATAGCCTCCCGGACATGTTGGCTGCTCTCGCCGGCGGCGTCGGTGCCGCGAAGTTCCTCCGCGGCCTCATTCGCGTGGTTCCACCAGAGTCGGTGACCGTCATCGTCAATACCGGCGACGACGACACCTTCCATGGGCTGCACGTGTCGCCCGATCTTGACAGCGTGACCTACACGCTTTCGGGTTCGGAGAACCCCGACACCGGCTGGGGTCTCGCGGATGAGTCGTTCACCACCATCGACGCTCTGCAACGTTATGGCGTGCCGACGTGGTTTCGCCTCGGCGACCGAGACCTTGCAACCCACCTGTTCCGCACACAACGCCTCGGCGAGGGAGCGACCCTCACCGAGGTGACTGCAGAAATCGCGGCCGCATGGAACCTTGGCGTCGCGCTGTTGCCGATGACCGACGACCCGGTGGGGACCCGAATTTCTGTGGGACGTGACGACGGAACGGTCCACGAACTCCACATGCAGGAATGGTTCGTACGCGAACGTTGCCAACCACCGGTCCTCGGCGTCCGGTTCGACGGCATCGAGCACGCTCGGCCGGCGCCCGGTGTCGTCCATGCACTCGAATCCGCAGACATCATCGTCGTGTGCCCGTCCAATCCCGTGATCTCGATCGGTCCGGTCGTTGCCGTTCCCGGAATTCGCGAGATCCTGACCCAACGGCGCGAGCGCGTCGTCGGCGTGAGCCCCATCATCGACGGAGCGCCGGTGAAAGGCCCCGCCGACCGTCTGATGGGACCGCTCGGAATCGACGTCTCGTGTGTGGGCATCGCAAAGACCTACGCCGACTTCTGCTCCACGCTTGTGATCGACCAGCGTGACGCAGCGCGCGCTGCGCGAGATATCGGCGCTCGGCGTACGTCCGGTGATCGCCGACACGTTGATGACCGACGCGCGCGTTGCAGCGAGCCTTGGCCCGCCATGCGCTCGACGCCGTGGGCTAGCGACTGCAATGGCGACACTGACCATTATCGGAATCGACGGGATCGGCGAGGTACGCCCAGGCGATCTGCTCGCGAACCTCATCGCCGACGCTGCGTCTGCACAGGGCACCGCACTCGCCGACGGTGATTGTCTGGTTGTCACGCAGAAGATCGTCTCCAAGGCAGAGGACCGCATGGTCGAGCTTGCCGCAGATGACGCCGACGCACGGCGCGCGTTGATCGAGCGCGAGTCGGTTCGTGTCCTGCGCCGACGCGGTGAGCTACTGATCACCGAAACCCCCCACGGGTTCGTCTGTGCCAATGCCGGAATCGACGTCTCCAACGTTGCAGATGGTTGGGCCGCTCTCTTGCCCGTCGATGCAGATCGCTCGGCACGCCGGATCCGTGACGCGCTACGCGCACAGCACGGTGTCGAAGTCGCTGTGATCGTCTCCGACACGTTCGGTCGTGCATGGCGTGAGGGCCTGACAGATGTCGCAATCGGTCTCGCGGGAATCGCAGGGGTCGTCGACCTCGCCGGCCAACCCGACGCCTTGGGCAAGACCTTGAGGGTCACGGCAATCGCAGTCGCCGACGAAGTCGCCGCCGCTGCGGAGCTTGTGATGGGAAAGGCCGCCGGTGTTCCCGCCGCGATTGTCCGAGGACTGGACAGCGCGTACCTGCGAGCGTCGTCGGTGCGCGAGCTGATCCGCTCCCCTGCACAG
The DNA here is from genome assembly GCA_963785035.1 of uncultured Acidimicrobiia bacterium. GTDB lineage: Bacteria > Actinomycetota > Acidimicrobiia > IMCC26256 > CAWATG01 > CAWATG01. The sequence goes on along the minus strand of CAWATG010000011.1, from coordinate 87,672 downwards.
GATCTTTTCCGATGACCGAGCCGATCACTGTTCCCAGCTTCATCTCGGCGCGGCGTTCGATTCGAGCTTTTCGCGACACGCCGCTGGAACGGCGCGAGTTGGAATCCCTGGTGACTGCTGCATGTCTTGCACCCGCGCCACACCACACAAGGCCATGGCGTTTCGCAGTCATCGTGGAGGAAACAGCCAAGCGAGCGCTCGTCACTGCAATGGGCGAGGCCTGGCGCATCGACCTCACACGCGATGGTGTCGACGCGAAGCGCTGCACGGAACTCATCGAAGCTTCGAACACACGGATCACCAGTGCTCCGGCACTGATACTCGGATGCCTGACGTCCGAAGGCCTGGACAGCTACCCAGACGACGTTCGACGCAACGCGGAGACGGCTTTGGCAATGCTTTCGCTGGGCGCAGCGGTTGAGAACCTCATGCTCGCGGCAACCGACCGAGGCTTGGCATCATGTTGGGTCGCGGCGCCGGCCTTCTGCCCCGACGCGGCACGCAGCGCGCTTGCTCTTCCACTGCACTGGACGCCACAGGCCCTGGTCCTGGTCGGCCATCCCGATCCCGATTACACAGGCCGTGTTCGCCCATCGGTTGATCTCGACACCCTGATGACCTACCGCTGAGAACGACAGCGCCAAGCCGGCTGGCATGGCGCGGCGCTCATTGGACGCGCTTCGCCGGTGGCGGGAACTCCTCGAAGTACTCGATAGTGCGATCAATACCCTCGGCAAGAGAGGTGTACGGCGTCCATCCAAGATGGATCGCGGCGCGGCCCGGGTCCAACGCCGATCGCGCCAGCTCGCCAATGCGTGCGGGCGCGTAGCGCGCTGGTTCCTTGAATCCGAATGCGCGCGCAATCGTATCGAAGAGCTGCTGCACGCTCGTCTCGGCACCGGTACCGATATTGATCACGAGGCCGCCACCCTTGTCGATGCTGCGCACCAACGCGTCGACGACGTCGTCGACGTAGACGAAGTCTCTGGTCTGTTCGCCATCGCCGAAGATGGTCGGCCGTTCGCGCTCGAGCAGCTTCCCAACAAAGATCGACACGACACCCGCCTCGCCGTGCGGATCCTGGCGCGGCCCATAGACGTTCGAGAACGCCAACGCCGTGTACTCCAACCCGTGGAGTTCCCGGTAGTAGTGCAAGTAGTCGCCTACGGCCTTCTTCGCAACACCGTAGGGAGAAAGCGGCCGCTGCGGGTGACCCTCGCGGACGGGCAGATCCTCAGGTATGCCATAGATCGTTCCGCCGGAGCTGGCGAAGACAACCTTCCGGGTTCCGGCGGCAAGCGCACCTTGGAACACATTGAGCGATCCGATGATGTTCACTTCGGCATCGAATGCCGGGCGAGCGACCGACACTCGTACGTCCGCTTGGGCTGCAAGGTGGAACACGACCTCGGGTTTGCGGTGCGCAATCAGCTCGGTGATCGCCGGCGAGCGGATGTCCATTCGATGAAACGAGAACCGTCGCGTCTGTTGTGCTCTGGCGTCCGCAAGGTTGGACAACGACCCCACGGAAAGGTCGTCGACAACGTCGACCTCATGGCCTTCGGCCAAGAGCCGGTCGGCCAGATTGGAACCAATGAAGCCTGCTCCCCCTGTGACCAGCACTCTCATCGCCACAGTCTCGCCGCCAACAACCGTCGACGCCAACTGCGGCGAGCGTCACGCCGGCGACGCGTGCAGGCGCTCGCCGGCGACCTTGGCGCCCGCGCTGACAACCATGTGCTCGCCCACAACCGTTACGTCGGTCACAAGAGCCCGGTCTTCGAGCACTGCGGCGGCGCCCACAACCGAGTCCACGACCTGAACCTGCATGCCCAAACACGCTCGATCCAACACCACCGAACGCACGACACGCGCTCCCCCGCCGATCCTGCAGCCCGCCCCCACCACACTGTTTTCGATGTGTGCGCGTGAGCCGATGACACTTCCCGCGCCAAGAAGTACTGGCGCTATCAGCTGCGCGTCGGCATCGATGACGACCTCGCCCTGCGTCCAGATGCCGGGCGAGCGTTCGATGGCGCCGGGTGCAATCGCGCCACCAATTCTCCCGGACAACACGTCGGCATTGCCTCGAAGGAACGCCGCAGGTGTGCCGATGTCAAGCCAATACGCGTCCGACCGAACCGCGAAAAGGCGACCGCCGTCCTCGAGCATGTGCGGGAACGTCTCGCGCTCGATCGAGACGTTGAGACGACGAGGGATGCGCTCGACGACAGACTGTTCCAGGATGTACGTACCCGCGTTGATCCAGTCCGTGGGGGCCTTGCCTGGCGGTGGCTTCTCGACGAACGCGACCACCGCCCCTCCATCGCGTGTTGGCACAACGCCAAACCGTGACGGATCGTCAACCCGCGTCAGCGCGATGGTGGCCTCAGCGTCTGCCGCCTCATGGAATTCGATCATCGCCGTGATGTCCAACGTCGTCAGCACGTCGCCGTTGCAAACCACCACACGCTCGTCGATGCCCTCGGCGGCGAACCGGATGGCGCCCGCTGTTCCGAGAGGCTCACTCTCGACGACATAACGCAGCGCGATCGATCCGGATCGCCCATCCGGGAAACGCTCCATGAATGCGTCGGGCATGTAGCCGAGCGACAAGATGGCCTCGTCAACGCCGTGGCGCGCCAGCCACTCGAGCTGCCGTTCGAGGAACGCAACGTTCGCGATCGGCAGGAGCGGCTTGGGCGTGGTGTACGTAAGAGGGCGCAAACGCGTCCCCTCCCCGCCGACGAGAACGATCGCTTTCACGGCCTGGAGGTTGTCGTCGAGCCCGGGGGCTCGGTTGTCGTAGAACCCGGAGGCGCCGTTGTCGTCGAGCCCAAAGGCGCCGTTGTCGTAGAACCCGCAGGCGCCGTTGTCGTGCTCGGAGGACCCGTCGGCATCGGACCTTCGGTCTCGGCAGCATTAGGCAGGTTTTTCAATGAGGGAGGCGCGCCCATCTTCGAGAGGTCCGCGTCCTTGGGTACGAAGAAGATCCCGATTACGTCATCGTCAGCAGGAGCGAATTTGGAAACGTCATCGGTGCGCTCCTTCAACTTGGTTCCCTCGTTGCGAGCGAGAGCCCAACGCACCACAGCGGTTTGCCCCTCGAACTCGGTTCCCTTCGGGCACTTCTGGCCGGCCTTTTGCACCGCCGTGCCGTTGAAGTCGATCAACGTCGGACTGACCCTCCAGTTGTGATACTTGAAGAACCTCCCGACTGTCGCGCTGGAGCCAGCGTCATCGGCGGTGGAGGGCTCGAAGTGGATGATGCCGTCGCCGTGGGTGTGAAGCCCGGCATAGACATCGGTGCCATAGCGAAGGATTGCCCCGTCGGGTCCCGCGGAGGTCTGCGCCGCATCGGGCTGCCAGGTTCCACACAGGTTGATGCCGAGGGCAGCGTGACGATGGGACCTATCGAATCCGCGACCGCCACGACTCGTCGCAATGAGCGCGACGCCGACAACGACGATCACGGCGATCACCGCGTACCACAGGGAGGAACCGGAACGACGCCTGCTGCGCTTACGCGCTTTCGCCCGGACATTTTGCCGCCGGTACTTGCTTTTCGACTTGGCCATGACGGGTGGAGAGGCTAGCCCGTCGCGGTACCCCGCTCGTGTCGGCGGGTAAAGAACCCGCGGAGCATTCGCGATCCGACTGCCGCAGTGGCACGTACCGCCAGAAAGCCGGCCGCCGGCACCAACAGGATCCTCCCGAAACCATGCCATCGCTTGGTCGCGAACCGGAAGAGGGAGCGGTGGTGCTCCACGATCATGCGGTATGGCCGGCGATCAGTACAGACGCCTTGCACGTGCATGACCGAAACGGCGGGCTCGTAGGCCACCTGCCAACCGGCAGCCCGCATGCGCCGGCACAGATCGACATCCTCGACGTACATGAAGTAGCCCTCGTCCCAACCACCGACCACGTCGAGCGCTGATCGACGCAGCCACATCGCAGCGCCCGACACCCAGTCCACGGACCGAGGGCTGTCCCAGTCGATGTCGAGCTGGCGATATCGACGTGTCCAAGGATTCGAACGCCAGATCCGCCCGAAGATGCCGTGCCCGACCGCGTCGGCGGTGGACGGAACTTGACGGGCTGAGGGGTAGATCGACCCGTCGGGATTGTGGATGCGCGGTCCGATTGCTCCGAGCATCGGCTCAGCAGCGAAGCGCCCCAGCACGTGAGCGGCCATGGCGCCTTCCACCACAAGGTCGGGGTTGCACACGAGAACGATGGGCGCTCGGGTTGCCGCGATTCCGAGGTTGGCTGCGCGGGCATAGCCGAGATTGGATCCTGGACGAAGCACGACAGCCGCCGACACTGCGCTCTCCACCGCTTCGGGCGACCCGTCGGTGGACCCGTTGTCAACCACGACGATCTCGGCAGGACCATCGGAGACATCCGCACGGAGCGACTCCACGCAGGCCAGCAAATGGTCACCAGCGTTGTAGCTGATGACCACGGCAGCCCAGGTTGGCATCGAAGGCCTACTTCTCCGCTCGAAGGTATTCGTCAAGCGCCTCGGTCCAATGCCGAAGCGTCGGAAGTCCGCCAAGGCGAAGTCCAACGTTGTCGAGGACGCTGTACGACGGGCGCGCAGCGGGACGCGGCAGGTCGCTCGTGGCGAGCCGAGCAATTCCCGAACTGTCCCTGCCTACCGATTCCAACGCTGCAACCCCGAAACCGTGTCGACTGCACCAGCCGCTGTTGGCAACGTGAAAGAGGCCCTGGCGGCGTTCCACTGCGAGTGTCAGCAGTGACGCAGCGAGATCCGGCGCATAGGTGGGACCGCCCGTTTGGTCGTCGATGAGTCCGTTGAGCTGACCGCGCCCATTTGCGTCGAGGACCCACGACACGAAATCCGCACCTCGGTTGCCGAACACCCAGGATGTGCGTGCGATCGCGAATGACGCCGAGTGTGCAGCCAACTCGACCTCACCACCGAGTTTCGACCTGCCGTAATGCGAGATCGGGTTGACCGCATCCCACTCGTGATAGGGAACACTCGCGGTCCCGTCGAAGACATAGTCGGTCGACACGTGCACGACGTGCGCGCCGACGCGTTGCGCCGCAACTGCAAGATTGCGCACACCCATCGCGTTGGCGCCGTAAGCGGCGTCGGGGTCGGTTTCGCATGCGTCGACATTTGTCAATGCCGCGCAGTTGATGATGGCCTCCGGCGCAAATGAGCCGACATACTGCTCGACCAGGTCTCGGTCCGCGAGATCGAGGGATTTGTGATCCGCGCCGCGACTGTCATGGTGCGTGAGCGTTTCGAGCCGCGTGAGCAATGCTCGACCGACCTGGCCGGACGCGCCGGTGACGAGGATTCGCATCGCTCTCCAACCGCCTCAGTGACCCGAACCCGCAGACGGGTCAACCCAACTCGACTCAACCACGGGAGCGCGATCACGCAGCGGTTCCCACCATTGCCGGTTGGCCGCGTACCACCGGATCGTCTCACGGATACCGGCGTCGACCGAGATCCTGGGTTCCCATCCGAGTTCGGCCTTGATCTTGGACCAATCGAGAAGGTACCGCCGGTCGTGACCAGGCCGATCGGGAACGATCTTGACCAACGTCTCGGGCTTGCCGAGTTCGCTGAGCACGAGGTCGGCGATCTGGCGGACCGAGAGCTCGACGCCCGTACCCACGTGGTAGGTCTCGCCAATTCGTCCGCGTTCGAGGATCAGATCAATGGCATCGCAGTGATCGACGGCATGGATCCACTCGCGGCGATTGTCGCTCGACTCGTACATCGGTAACGGCTGATCGTCGAGCGCCAAGGTCGTGAAAAGTGGCAGGACCTTCTCCGGAAATTGGTATGCCCCGAAGTTGTTCGCACAGTTTGTGAGTGTGATCGGAAGGTTCCACGTCTCGTGATAGCAGCGAACGACGTGGTCCCCACCCGCCTTCGACGCGTTGTACGGCGTACGCGGACGATAAGGCGAGTTCTCGTCGAAAATCGCCGCATCGTCATCGAGCGGGAGATCGCCGTACACCTCGCATGTCGAGACGTGATGGAAACGAGCGACACCGACACGTCTCGCCGCTTCGCACAATCCCTGTGTCCCGAGCACATTGGTGCGAAAGAACAACGCAGGGTCCAACACCGCGAGACTGTTGTGCGACTCGGCGGCAAAGTTCACGATGACATCGATCTTGTGTTCGCGCAGGGTCGCTTCGACGAGGGCCGTATCGCCGATGTCGCCCTGGACGAAGGCGATGCGATCAGCCACATCATTCAGGTTGGGCCGGTTCCCCGCGTAGGTCAGGAGATCGAACGCAACGACGTGATCGTCGGGGTGTCGCTCGATCCGATTCCGCACGTAGTTCGACCCGATGAAACCGGCGCCGCCGGTGACAAGAATGCGCATAGGCATCGATCCTACGAGACGCGAACCGCTGCCCTCCCCTCCCAGGCGCCCGCCCGAGCGCTCAGCAGGTTGCCGACTGCACCGCCGGCGTTCCCGCGCGCGGGCTTGGCCGTCGTCGTGGTGGTCGCAGACTTCCGGGTGGTGGTCGTTGGTGGCGGCGCGGTCGGTGGCGCTGTTGTCGCGGCGCTCACTCGCACGAAGTCATATCGAAGGACGACGGCAACATCTGCGGCGTGGATCGACGTATCGGGCATCAGCACACCCGCTCCGCCGAGGTAGCTCTTGACGAGCTTGGCCTCTTCTTCGGCGCCGGGTCGATACCGAACCTCGGTAACGCCACCCTCCTGGCGCGGAGCGTCGCCGGTCCCGGCGGGAGCAAAGCCCTGCTGCTGCAGCGCCGCAAGGGTGCTGGCGGCGAAGCCAACCTTGGTCGTTCCGTTGAGCACGCGCACACGCACAGCCGAATTCATCAACGTCGGCTTGGCGGTGTCGACGGTCGGAGGCCCGAAGTTCCGCAAGCGGGCAAGCACAGGTGCGAGTTCCGACGTCTTCGGATACAACACGGACTTACCGCTCTGCCTTGGACCGTTGTCCCAGGGAAATGTCTCCGTGACCAACTGCTGCGGATCCGATGGATTCAGATCCAGGAACGCTCCGATCAAACCCAACACGTCACCGCGGGAGAGGGCGTCGTCGGCGACCAGATCGCTCTTGAGAATTTCGTCGGAGATCTGACGCGCCTTACGGAAACTCCCGCCCGCCTGGCGGGCCGATTCCGCTGCGAGCGCTCGCATGAAGCCCTTCTGCCGCTCGATCCGGCCGATATCTGCGGTTGGATCGCTTCTCCATCGCTTGTTCACGAACTCCTGGTAGTAACGCGAACGAACATACGCGAGGGCGTTGTCACCACCAAGGTTGTAACAGCCCGCGCCAAAACCCGCTGCTTTGAGCCCGGTCTCCTTGTCCCGCGCCGGTGCGGGGAAATAGATCTTGACGCCCCCAAGGGCGTCGACGATGCCGCGAAAGCTGGAAAAGTTCACTTCGAGGTAGTGGTGAATCGGAACACCGAAGTTCGTGGTGATGGTGTCGATGATCTTCTGGGGACCGTGGTTGTACGCGGCGTTGATCCTGTCCTTGCCGACACCTGGAATGTTGACCCACAAGTCCCGGGGAAACGAGACAAGGTAAATCTGCTTCAAATGGGGATCGACATGCGCCAGCATGATGGTGTCCGAGCGCTGAGGACCGGTGTCCGCTTCGGTGCCGAAGCTCTCCGCATCCTTTGAATCCTTGACGAAGCTCCGCGTGTCGGAACCGATGAGCAGGAAGTTCCCGGCATCCGCTTCGGGTGGCTCATCGGCGACGGCCAAGTCCTTTTGCGTCAGGCGCCGGAACTGGGCATCAATCCCAAGGTTGACCGCCAAGACGCCGCCGGTCGTCACGACGCTTGCGACGACCAAAGCGATGCCAAAGCGGATGAGCCACGCACGAAACAGCGCCACAGGAACTCTCATGTGCCGGCGAAAGTAGTCGCTGGCCAGGACATTACCGGCGCGGTTGGGACTGCTTTCAGTCGAATCTCAGCCAGGAGATGCCCGTCATGGGCACGGTAGAGTTACCGAGGTGCAACCGGAGACAGCCGCACTGACGCAACTCGTGGCCGTGCTCGCCCGGCTGACTCCCTTCGAAGAAGTCGTCGTCACCCGCGACGCCAACCGATGGATCGTCGCCGTCGAGCCGGACCTCGTGATCGACGGGTCCGGCGATCGCGCCTTTGCGGCGCTCGATGCCATCGCCCGCAGCGAACCAGGTTGGTGGGCGGGTTTCATGACCTATGACCTCGGCCGTTCGATCGAGAAAGTGCATCCACGGAGGCCGACCACTCGCGCCGAGGCACTTCCAGATGTTCGCTTCGCCCGCTTTCCTGCGCGCCTGGTGATCGATGGCTCCACGGGGCGCACCTCCGTGCACGGGCGCGGACGCCGCCGCCGACAACTCCACCGAATCCTCGAACGCGCCGCGCACCGGACCCCGAGAGCGATCCCGTTCCACCTCGGTGGATCTCGATCCTCGCTCGACCGGGACGATTTCGAAACACGCGTTGGAACGATCGTCGACCTCATCAAAGCGGGCGACTGTTACCAGGTCAATCTCACGCGTCAGCTGACCTGGCAGGTGCCCGTCAACCCCGACGCGCTGCTCCGCGACCTGATCATCGGCAACCCTTCGCCGCACGCCATGATGGCCCGTTTCGGATCTCGTGCTGTCGTCTCGGCTTCACCAGAGCGCTTCCTCCGACAGAGCGGCACCCGAATCGAGACGCGCCCCATCAAGGGTACGGCCGCAGAAGGTCAATGGCTCCTGCACAGCGCAAAGGATCACGCCGAGAACGTCATGATCGTCGACCTCGCCCGCAACGACCTCGGACGAATATGCGAACCCGGGTCGATCGACGTGCCCGAGCTGTGCACCCTTGAAGCACATCCAGGTCTGCATCATCTCGTGAGCACGATCCGGGGGCGACTCCGTCCCGAAATCGGACTTTCCGATGTCATTCGCGCGACGTTTCCCCCTGCGTCAGTGACCGGGGCGCCCAAGCCGCGGGTCATGCAGGCCATCGAGGACCTCGAGCCCGTCCGGCGCGGCGCGTACTGCGGAGCGATGGGATGGATCGATACGGCGCTTCACGAAATGGACCTTTCAGTGGCCATCCGCACCTTCACCACGCACGGAGAACGACTCGCGCTCGGTGTCGGCGCGGGGATCGTCGTGGACTCCGATCCGGGTTCGGAGTGGCGTGAAACCGAGCTCAAAGCAGCGCACCTCCTCGCTGCCGCCGGATGCAACGCCGTGCCGGAACCGACGACGACAGGAGTGGCGCGATGACCAACACGAACATGGTCTGGCTTGGCGGCGGACTCGTCGACGCCGAATCCGCACGGCTTTCCCCGTTCGATCATGGGATCCTCGTCGGCGACGGCGTCTTCGAGACCCTCCGTGTCTATGAAGGCGTCCCCTTTGCGTGGACACGCCACTACGAGCGCCTGTGCTACTCGGCAATCACGCTCGGACTGGCAGTTCCGGATTCGGACACCCTGCGCACGGCATCCGAAGCAGTTCTCGCGGCCAACGGCCACGTCGAGGCGCGGCTGCGAATCACGATCACCGGCGGCATCGGATCGCTCGGCTCTGAACGCGTCCAGTCCGAACCGACCGTGCTCATCACCTCGGGAGCGCTCACCGTGTGGGATCCGACGGTCACGGTTGTGACGGTGCCGTGGCGCCGCAACGATCGCGGAGCAACGGCCGGACTCAAGACCATTTCGTACGCCGAGAACGTCCGCGCGCTCGCGTATGCAAAGGACCACGGCGCCGGTGAGGCGATGTTCCTCAACACACGCGACCAACTTTGTGAGGCGACCGGATCAAATGTCTTCACCGTCTCCGGACACCAGGTCTTCACGCCTCCTGCGGCCGCGGGATGCCTGCTCGGGGTCACGCGAGCATTGGTGCTCGAACTCGCGAGGGACGCGGGCCTGGCGACCCACGAGGTCGAACTGGCAGGCGACGCTCTCGCGACCGCGGACGAGGCCTTTCTCACCTCGACCACGCGTGAGGTACATCCGATCAGCTGCGTCGACGGTCATGTCCTGCCGGCGCCGGGTCCGATCACCACCCAACTCGCCGATGCGTTCAGCGCGCTCGTCAAGACGAACACGGACCCCTGATCTGCACCGGCGTTCGCGCCGAATCGATGGCCGCACGAACCAGCTCAGTCGATGGCCGCACGAAGATGAATGACATCGCCCGCGGTGATCGTCATCACGTCGCCCGCCGATGTCTCCAGCAACAGGTGACCCGACGCGTCGAGACCCGAGGCAATGCCGACGACGTCGCCGCTCGGAAGCGTGACGCGCACCGTTCGACCCAACGTCGCGAGACGACCGCGATACTCGTCCAGCAATGACCCGAGGTCGCTGAGACGACCGTCGAGACCGACGAGATACGCGACCAGCAGGTCGTCGCGCACGATCGATCGCGAGGCCTCGATCTCACACGAGGTCGCATCCTGGGCTAATTCCGCAGGTACCGCGCCCGGCGCGACGTTGACTCCGATCCCGACGCTCACGGCGTGAACGCCATCGCGATCACCCACCGCCTCGGCCAGGACTCCGGCGATCTTGCGCCCGTTGACCAACAGATCGTTGGGCCATTTGATGCGGGTGTCGATGCCGCAGACCTCGTCGATCGCGCCGGCCATCGCGAGTGATGCCGCCATGGTGAACAGTGTCGGCGAGGTGGTGCTCCATTGCCGACACTGACGCCGCAACCGGGCGTAACAGAACCGAGACCAGCAACGAGGTGCCCGCCGGTGCGTGCCATTCCCGGCCCAGTCGACCTCGGCCGGCCGTCTGAAAATCTGCCGTCACAACCAGGCCCTCGGGCACACCGGCGCGCGCCGCCGCACTGATGGCACGGTTCGTCGAATCGAGCTCCCCGAACCGATGCACGGCGCTGAATCGGCCATGTTCGAGCCTCGGATGTCGCCAGATCACACCCGCGCCGGCGACGGAATCAGTCCAGATGGCGGGGTCCGGAGGCATCACCCGTAGGATATGGCGTCCAGGTCACATTCCGGGGAGTAGCTGGTGCTGTCGAAGATCCTGATCGCCAACCGTGGGGAAATCGCTGTCCGCGTGATGCGCACCTGTCGGGAGCTTGGCATCGCCACGGTTGCCGTGTACTCCGAACTCGACCGCGACGCTCTCCATGTCCGGTATGCCGACGAGGCATATGCACTCGGTGGACAGACTGCAGCCGAGAGCTACCTGAACACCACCGCCATCCTCGATGTGCTGCAACGTTCCGGGGCCGACGGCGTGCACCCGGGATACGGGTTCATGTCCGAGAACGCCGATTTCGCCGAAGCCGTCACCAAAATCGGCGTGACATGGATCGGTCCACCACCCAACGCCATCCGCGTCATGGGCGACAAGATTTCCTCGCGCGTCGCCGCCGCGAAAGCCGGCGTGGAGGCCGTTCCCGGCACCACAGTTCCCATCACCGACGTGCAGGAAATCCTCGACTTCGGGGCGAAATTCGGCTTTCCCATCGCTATCAAGGCAGCGCATGGCGGCGGTGGCCGCGGCATGAAGATCGTCGAGTCCGCCGAGCACGCCGCCGAGGCGTTCGAAGCAGCGAGCCGTGAGGCGCTCGCGTACTTCGGTCGTCCCGAGGCGTATATGGAGCGGTACCTCACCCATCCTCGCCATATAGAGGTACAGGTGTTCGCCGATCAGCACGGCAACGTCGTCGCGTTGGGTGACCGTGACTGCTCGATGCAACGCCGCCACCAGAAACTGGTCGAGGAGAGCCCAGCACCCGGACTGACCGACAAGGTTCGCAAGGCGATGGGGGCCGCCGCAGTCAAGGTCGCAAAGGCGTGTGGCTACGTCGGTGCAGGAACCGTCGAGTGCCTCTACCAGGACGGCGAGTTCTGGTTCCTCGAGATGAACACTCGATTGCAGGTGGAGCACTGCGTCACGGAGATGGTGACATCGTTGGACCTCGTGGCCGAGCAGATCCGCGTGGCCGCCGGCGAGACGCTGTCCGTCACCCAAGCGTCGGCGAAGACCAACGGCCACGCAATCGAGGCTCGCATCAACGCCGAGAATGCCGCGACCGGCTTCATGCCTTCCCCCGGCACCCTCACGCGGCTCTCCGTACCGAGCGGTCCCGGCGTCCGTTGGGACGGCGGGTACGAGTCGGGCGACACCATTTCCCAGTACTACGACAACCTGATCGGCAAGCTCATCGTTTGGGCCCCGACGCGCGAGGCGGCAATTGCGCGCATGCTGCGGGCGCTGCGCGAACTCGAGGTCGACGGCGTTCACACCACGGCACCCGCGCACGAAGTCCTGCTCGCCCACCCCGACTTCGCCGCAGTTGCGCACACCACCAAGTGGGTGGAAGCGACGTTCGACCCGGCATCGATCACGGCGCGTGACAGCGGCCGGTGCGGCCCCGCCCGCCGAGAACGCTGCCGCCGCTGAAGCACCGACCGTTGCTCAAACCGTGCCCGTCGAAGTCAATGGCCGTCGATTCTCCGTCAAGGTCTGGTTGCCCGAAGGTATGGCCGGGGGTGGTTCGTCCGGCGCCAACAAGGCACGCGCACGCGGTGAAGGCACCGGTCAGCAGCGCCGCGAGTGGTATGAGCGACGGAACGGTCACCGCGCCCATGCAGGGCACAATCGTCAAAGTCTCGGTGAGTGTCGGCGACGCTGTCGAAGCAGGCCAGTCGGTCTGCGTACTCGAAGCGATGAAGATGGAAAATCACATCAACGCGCCGATGGCAGGCACGATTGCCGAGATTCGCATCGAGACCGGCGACTCGGTCGGCGGTGGCGACGTGCTCATGACCATCGAATAGGCACCTTCGATGCGCGGCCCACGGTGACATCGCCAATCCCAGTCCAGATCCCCATGTCGATCATCGATGCATTTACGGCCGTACCGTTCCGCGGTAATCCGGCTGCCGTGGTTGTGCTCGATCCAGACCTCGCCGCCACCGACGAATGGATGCAGTCGGTCGCGACCGAGGCGAACCTGTCGGAAACCGCGTTCTTGACGCGACTCGACGCGAGCGACCAGGCGTGGACATTGCGTTGGTTCACGCCCACCGTCGAGATTGAACTCTGCGGACATGCCACCCTTGCGAGCGTGCACGCCCTCGTCGAGATCGGATTGCTCGCAACAGGAGTTCCCGCACGTTTCGTGACGCGTACGCGCCGGCGATCTCGTAGGGACGACATCTCGGCACGACGATCGAGCTCGACTTCCCGGCGAAGGTTGCAGAGCCGACGGAGATGCCGACGGGCCTTGTCGGAAGCCCTCGGCGTCGAACCGATCGAGGTTGTCCGAACCGATGACGGATACGTCGTCGCCGAACTCGCCGATGAGGCACAGGTGCACACCATCGAGCCGGACCTTGCGCGACTGGCGACCATCGGAGCTTTCCTCTGGATTGTGACCGCACGCGCCTCCGGGCCCGAACACGACTTCGTCTCGCGGGTCTTCGCGCCGGCGCATGGCATTCCCGAAGATCCCGTCACCGGCAGCGCACATTGCGTGCTCGCCCCATATTGGGCCGGCAAACTCGCGCCGGAGGAGCGCAAGCACGACCGGGACGGAAGCACCACCGGCGCCACGCTCGTCGGCTACCAGGCATCGAAGCGCGGTGGCACGGTCGAGGTACAACTCCGTGATGACCGTGCCCTGCTACGCGGCCAAGCTGTCACCGTCATGCGCGGGGAACTTCTGGCGCCTCCCGACTAGCCGACGACGAACGGGTCTGGCCGCGTGGCCGTTCGAAATGCTTCAGGAAGCCGCGTCGGCGAGCGCTTCGGCCAACGACGGATGCACCAGCAGCGAGTCGACGATGTCGCCGACCTTCAGATGGCATGTCACCGCGAGCGCAAGCACGCTGATGAGCTCCGCTGCATTGCGTCCGACGATCGAGCCGCCCAGCACGACACCGGTCGCAGGATCGGAGATGATCTTCACGAAGCCGCGGGCGTCACCGGAAATCAACGCCTTCGCGTTTGCAGAAAACGGCACCTTGGTCACACGGATCTTCCGGCCATCGGAGAACGCCGTCGCCTCTGCCAGCCCGACGTCGGCAATCTCGGGCTCCGTAAAGATCGCTGACGCCGCCTTGTCGTAGTCGAGGTGACGATGCGCCAGCTTGGTCAGCCCCATCACATGCTCGGCGATCTTGCGGCCCTGCATTGCGCCTACCGACGACAACGGCAGCTTCCCCGAGAGATCTCCCGCCGCATAGATATGCGCCACGTTCGACTGACAGTGGCGGTTGACGACCACATAACCGGCATCGTCGAGCTGAATCCCTGCTGTGTCGAGACCGAGATCATCGCTGTTCGGAATCGATCCGATCGCGAACACGACATGCGATGCTTCGACCACACGGCCGTCGTCGCAGCAGATCCGCACCACATCACCGGTTCGCTCGCAACTGATCGCACGCGCGCCCTTGAGAAGTTTGACGCCACGACGTTGGAACTCCGCTTCGAGCACCGCGGCAACCTCGGGGTCTTTGCTCGGCAGTACCTGCTGACGCGACACGACAAGCGTGACCTGCGAGCCCAGGGCGCTGAACATATGCGTGAACTCCACACCGGTCACACCCGAACCGATGACAGCCAGGTGGGTCGGGATCTCGGCGGGCGGATAGGCCTGGCGCGTGGTCAGGATCCGTTCGCCGTCGATCTTGACCCAGTCCGGGATACGCGGACGCGAGCCGGTCGCAAGCACCAGCGCGTCGGCCTGAATCTCCTCGATCCCGTCAGCGGTTTCGAGCACGACCTCATTCGGGCCCCGCAGGCGGCCACTCCCCGCGACGATTCGCACGCCTTGGCTCTCCAAGAGCTGCGACACCGAGTCGTGGAGGCGCGTCTCGATCTGTGCGACGCGCTGGCGCAACGCCACGACGTCGAGGCCACCATGCGCGTCGAGACCCATCGATGTCGCCCGACTCAGCGCGGACAACTCTCCTCCGGTGGCGATCATCGCTTTCGACGGAATGCAGTCCAAAAGGTGCGCTTCACCACCGAGAATCTCACGCTCGACAAGCGTGACCTCAGCATCGAGCGACGCCGCGACCGTCGCCGCCGTATTGCCTGCCGGGCCGCCGCCGATAATCACCAAGCGCATTGCATCATCCGTTCCTTCATCCGCCTCAGGCTATCGACCGACCCTGTCCTTTCCTTGACGCTTCAGGCAACCATTGCGTTTCGCGCACTTCACGCAAACCGAACCCGACCGCGTTGCCATTACGCTGACGAAGGTGCCCGAACTTCGCAGTGATCCCCTAACCGGTCGCATGTCACTCGTCGCACCCGCACGTGGAGCGCGGCCACACACGACTGCCGCCATTCCCCCACCCCCGTCCGGGGCGCCGGACAGTTGCCCGTTCTGTCCAGGTCATGAGCACATGACGCCACCTGAGGTGTTCCGCCTGGGTGAGGGCGCTCCGGACACCGAAGGTTGGCGTGTCCGCGTGGTGCCGAACCTGTATCCCGCAGTCGGCGGGAACGATGCCGGCCACGGTGCGACGGGCCACCACGAGGTGGTCATCGCATCGCCGGCGCACGACCGTTCACTCGGTCAACTCGACGATGTCGCCGCCGTCGACCTCTTCGCAGCATTGCGTGATCGGAGCCATTCGCACGTGGCGAACGGTCATACCTACGTGCAGGCGATCGTCAACCATGGCCGCGCTGCGGGCGCTTCGATCGAACATCCGCACGCGCAGATCTTCGCCCTGGACGTGCTGCCACCACTCGTTGTCGATCGCCTCGAACGATTTGCGCACGCCAAGACCGACCTCGTGACCGCCGAACTCGCGCACGCGATGAACAACCGACTCGCCGTTGTGACCGGACCCGCGATTGCGTGGTGCCCGCCTGGTTCGTCGTTCGCGTACCAGATGCGGGTCGCGCACCGTTCGACACGCGCACGATTCGATGATGCTGCCGACACCGAGATCGCCGTCGTGGCATTGGCCACTCGCGACGCGCTGGCTCGTCTCGCAGCCACGGTCGGCGACGTCGCGTACAACGTCGTGGTCAACACGGCGCCCACGGGTCCAGCAGCGTTTTTTCATTGGTGGATCGACATTCGCCCACGACTCTCGACGACCGCAGGTTTCGAGCAGGGAACCGGCATCTACATCAACTCGACCGCGCCCGAAGATGCGGCCGCCGCGTTGCACGCGTCGAGCGCGTCGAACGCGTCGAGCGTGAGCGAGCCGTGAGTCGAACCGCGAGATGACCATTCAGCTCGACCTCGCCATTCTGATCGATGCAACACCGGCCGCGGTCTGGCAGGAGCTCAAAGCGATCGAGCGCCACGTCACATGGATGCGCGATGCAGAACAGATCACGTTCGTCTCGACCGACCACGAGGGCCTCGCAGCAGAGTTCGACTGCGTCACCCGCGTCGGACCGTTTCGAACAACGGACCGGATGATCGTCACCGCCTGGGAACCTGATCGGTGCCTCGGTATCGAACACCGCGGCGCGGTGAGCGGAGCCGGGCGTTTCACACTCGAACCAGACGGCTCGGACGCGCAGACACGTATGACGTGGACCGAGGTCCTCACGTTCCCGTGGTGGATGGGTGGCCGCATCGGTGAAGTGGTCGCGCGACCGATTCTGCGCGGGATCTGGCGTGCGAATCTGGAACGGTTGCGCCAACAGGTTGTGACAGCGCCGCGGTAGATGGCGGCTTCGGCGCGGTCTACCGCATCTAGGCGCCGGTGAAGTTGGCCTTGCCCGGCCCGTGCTCGAGAAAGCCGGCGATGCCGATCGACGCGTCGGCGGTCCCGAACACCTCCACGAACGCGGCAGCCTCGATGTCGAGACCGGCGGCAAGCGGCCCATCGAGTCCGTCGTCGATGGCGCGTTTGGCAAGCGCGATAGCAGCGGCCGCGCCGGTCGCGAAGGATGTCGCCCACTCGATCGCGTTGTCGACGACCTCAGCGGCTGGCACTACCCGGTCGACGAGGCCGATCGAGTGAGCCTCCTCGGCGCGAACCTGGCGACCGGACCACACCAGGTCCTTGGCCCGAGCAGGTCCGACCAGGCGAGCGAGACGCTGTGTGCCCCCAGCACCCGGAATGATTCCCAGCAGTACTTCGGGGGCGCCAAGGCGACCATGGTCTGCCGAGACACGAAGGTCGCACGCCAACGCCAGCTCGAGTCCCCCACCGAGGGCAAACCCGTTGATCGCAGCGATAACCGGCCCAGGAAACGCCGCCAATGTGTCAAATGCGCGGCGGAAGGTCGCGCCGATCTCCTTGGCTGCGACTGCGTCGGAAAACTCCGTGATATCCGCGCCCGCGGCAAACGCCTTGCCCGCGCCGGTCACAACAACCGCTTTCACCGCCGGATCGGCCGTGAGCGCCTCGACGACCTCGGCCAGTTCGGTGAGCAATGCTCGCGACAAGGCATTGAGCGGCGGACGATCGATCGTTACCACTGCCACGCCGTGATCGAGTCGTCGAGTGTTGACCATCGCTTCCATGGCCACGGAGATTAGCCACGGGACACCGAGATCTTTCAGGCAGAGGTCAGGCCCATGACGGCGTCGGCGGCGCCATAGGGGTCGAGTTCTCGTCGCTCGACCCGGGCGACGATGTCCTCGAAGTCTGCGCCCGAACAACGTTGACGGCTCTGCAGTTCGAGCCGATGCGCAACAATCGTGCGGATCTCGTCGCGCAAACGCAGTCCACGTCGACGCGCCAGCTCGCCGGAGGATTCGACATGGCGGCGATGTGCCACGATCGCGTCGAAGAGTTCATCGACGCCCTTACCGGTCGTGCCGACCGTCTCGACGATCGGTGGTCGCCATGGAGGATGACCACCCAGGTCGAGCATCGCGTCCAGGTCGCGCACGGTTTCGGCGGTCCCGTCACGATCAGCTTTGTTGACGACAAACACGTCGGCAATTTCGAGAAGCCCGGCCTTGTTGGCCTGCACTCCGTCGCCCCAACCGGGATTGAGCACGACAACGGTCGTATCGGCGGCTTCGGCGATCTCGACTTCGACCTGGCCGACACCGACGGTCTCGATCACGATCCAGGGCTTGCCGACCGCATCGAGCACACGGACGCCTTGGCGCGTCGCAAGGGAGAGCCCACCGAGATGACCGCGCGTCGCCATCGACCGGATGAACACCCCCGGGTCGACGGCGTGATCCTGCATGCGGATACGGTCACCGAGAATGGCGCCACCGCTGAAGGGGCTCGTCGGATCGATCGCCAGCACGCCGACCTCGTCACCGTCACGACGAATCCTGCGGAGCAACTTGTCGGTCAGGGTCGACTTCCCGGCGCCGGGCGCTCCGGTGATCCCAATCGTGTACGCGTTGCCCGTGTGGCGGTACAGCGCGCCGATCGCGACGGCCGCGTCGTCTCCGCCGAGCTCCATCATCGAGATGAGTTTCGCTATGGCGCTGCGGTCACCTGCGATGGCGCGCGTCACCAACGCGAGGGGGTCAGAGCGCGGCGGCATTGCTGGGTCGGCTACGCGTCGATGTTGTCCGCGACGACCTCGGTGATGCCCGGTACACGATCCATGAGGATTCGCTCGACCCCGGCCTTCAACGTCATCGTCGAGACTGCGCACGTGCCACATGCGCCGACGAGGCTCACGTGCACGATGCCGTCGGCGACGTAGTTGAACACGATGTCGCCTCCGTCGGACTGCAACGCAGGTCGGATCACGTCGAGCGCGGCGAGGATCTTGTCTTCCATGTTTTCGGCCTGCTCGGTTTCAACAGCCATAACAGAACTCCTCCTCGTCACCCACGACATTTCCGGTCACTCGATGTCCCCAGCGTTCGCACTCCCGGACCGGCGGCGCAGTTGGTACTGAGAGCAACACCACAAGTATCCCACTGATTCCGCGCCGCCCCGGAAACCCGTCTCACACCGGCGCTGCCCTTCATCGTGGCCCGTTTTCGTCCGCTGCTTCCACATCTGCGCCCAATGCCCGCAACGTCTTGGCCAAATCGGGATAGCCGCGGTCCACGTGCTCGCGGCCGAACACCGTGGTGACACCGTCACCGACGAGCCCTGCGAGCACCAACGCTGCCCCGGCGCGCACGTCATGGGCCCGCACGGGAGCGCTGGAGAGGCGAGGCATCCCGCGGATCACGGCGTGACGGCCCTCGTTCCGAACGTCGGCGCCGAGGCGTGCCATCTCGTCGACGAATCCGAAGCGACCATCGAAGATGTTTTCCGTGACGATTGCGGTGCCTTCAGCGACTGCGAGCAATGACACGGCCAAAGGCATGAAGTCGGTCGCAAAACCCGGGTACGGCAAGGTCGCAATATCAGTCGCGTGGAGCCGTCCCTCGGCCCGCGCCTGAATTCCATCGGGAGTCGGCGCGATCTCCATCCCCATCTCGACCAACTTGGCGATGACGGTTTCGAGGTGATCCGCACGCGCTCCGAGCAGATGGACGTCGCCGCCGGCGATGCCACAAGCCATCAGCAACGTGCCGGTCTCGATCCGGTCCGTCATGATCTCGCTCTCAACGGGTCTGAGCGCGTCGACACCTTCGATCTCGAGCGTGGAGGTTCCGATCCCGTCGATGCGAGCGCCCATTCGGTTGAGAAAGGCGACGAGCCCACCGATCTCCGGCTCGCGGGCGGCGTTCTCCAAAATCGTCTGGCCCTTCGCGAGCACCGCAGCAGCGAGCAGGTTCTCGGTCGCGCCGACGCTGGGAAACTCCAAGACGATCCGCGCACCGGCGAGCCGGTTGCACCGCGCCTCGATGAATCCGTGGACGACCTGGAGTTCGACGCCCATCGCCTCCAACCCACGGAAGTGCATGTTGAGCTTGCGGCTACCGATCGCGTCGCCGCCGGGCATCGCGACACGCGCCTGACCGCAGCGCCCCAACAGTGGTCCCAATACGTTGATCGACGCACGCATCCGCGTAACCAGCTCATAAGGCGCTTCAGGCGTCAGCTCAGCGCTCGTGTCGATGCGCAGGGCATCGGGTCCGATCCATTCGACCGTCGCCCCGATCGCGCGTAATACATCGATCATGATCTCGAGGTCGACGACGGGCGGAAGGTTTCGCAGCGTTGTCGTACCAGGCGCCAGCAGCGACGCTGCCATCTGTTTGAGGCCGGCGTTCTTGGTTGCGCCCGAAACGCGAACCGCCCCCGACAGAGGCCCGGACGGACGAACCACGAAACGTTGCATTCGAGCAAGCGTACGGCGTCGGACCGGCCAGGGGCGCGTCCGCGTCAGCGCAGCGATGGCGGGAGTGGCTCAGGCTCGCCACTCGTCTTCGATGTCACACGCAAGACCGGTACCGGATGGATAAACCCGGGAATCACCAGACTCGCCTCTGCGTAGAGCGCGGTCGGAGGGACCACCTCAAGGAGGTCGGCCGAGGCAAGCACTTCGTAGGGCGCGGCGGAGTCACACAGACGTGCGGCCAGGTTGACCGGACTGCCGATGTAGTCGTCACCCTCGAACAGAATGACGCGACCTCGGGCGGCGCCACATCGAACAGGAAGACCCACGCCGGCGATGTCGACACGGCGCTGAAGTTCGAGGATCCCTTCGACAACGAAATCGGCTTCGGGAGCAACGAGCATCGCACCGTCACCGAGCCACTTACCGATGCGCACACCGTGGTCGGAAGCCACTTCGCGTAACACTGCGCGAAATCCGGTGAGCACGTAGACGGCTTCCTCGTCACCCTGGGACTCGGTGAAACGGGTGAAACCGCACAGGTCGACGAAGGCAAAGGTACGGTCGACACGCATGCCCCAGTTTGACCGACGATCAGGGCTGCTCGCGCCATCGTGCGCCTGAAAGGTCCCTGAACAAACGCACGCGTGCCATATTTTGCCCAATTCCCCCGTTGGGTCACGGCCACCTTGCCATCCTCGTCCCTCTCGGGCACGTGGTCGCCCTCATGTCTCGAGAACGGTTCGAGTGAGAAAGGCTTCGACGCGGCACAGCTCGTCCTCGGTCGTTTCGGCACGGGACCAGCCGTGCCCTTCGCCCTCGTAGACGTGATATTCGACGGGCGCGCCCACACGCTCGAGTGCCGCCACCATCGCCTCGGCTTGTGGAAGCGGGACCGTTCGATCGGCATCACCGTGCAAGAGCAGCACGGGCACCCTGATCTGCGATGCGTGGGTGATCGGCGACTGTGCGTGAAATCGCGCGACATCGTCGGGCAGGATTCCGACAATTCGATCGAGGTATCGCGATTCGAAGCGATGCGTCGCTGCGACCAGACCTTCGAGGTCGGTGACGCCGTAGACGCTGACGCCGGCGCGCACCAGGTCGCCATGGAGCGCACACAACATCAAGGCTGTGAGTCCACCTGAGCTGGCGCCCATCGCTCCGATTCGGTGCGGGTCGCAGACTCCGTTCTCGACGAGGTAGCGGATCCCGCCAGCAGTGTCGGCAACGTCAAGGTCACCCCAGCGCCGCGCCAGTGCTTGGGTATACGCGCGTCCATATCCGGTCGAGCCGCGAAAGTTCGGCTGGAACACAACCCAGCCTTGCTCCACGAACGACTGCACTCTTGGCGACCAACCGACCACCGCCTGGCCCGTCGGACCACCGTGCACGAGGACCAACATCGGAGGCACTGCGCCCTCCGGAGCATCGCGTCGCACGACGGTCGGGCGAAACAACAGGCCGTGCGCTGCACCTGCCTCGACCGGCCAGGTGATGATCTCGGGCTCGACACAACCGGATGGGTCGACACCCGCGGCCTCGAAGGCGTCGGCGACGCTGCGATCGAGAATGACCCGATCGCCCGTACTGGGATCGGTGAGCGTGATCTGGGGCGGCGTGCGCGCTCCCGAGCGAACAGCGACGATTCCCGCGCTGGCCCAGTCCAGCCCGTGATGCCAGCCACGGGCGATTTCCCGCGGCGGCTCCTGCGATCCGATGGACCGCACGACCAACTGAGCAAAGCCCCCGACATTGCGACACCAGGCAATGGCCGTGCTGTCCGGCGACCACGCGTAGGACCTCTGTCCGGGGCCCCATGAAGGCTCCGCAATGTTCGAAGGGCTCGTCCATCAACGGGCGGGCCTCTGATCCGTCAGGCCGTGCGACCCACACATTCATGAAGCCGGTTCGGTCGCTCAGGTACGCGAGCCTGGTGCCGTCGGGCGAGAACCGCGGCTGGCCGACGGCTTCGTGTTCACCGCCGGCAATGCAGCGATTGACACCCGTGGAGCGTTTCCGAAGCATGATGCGAGACCCGTCCCAGGCCATGTTCGGGAAACTCCACTCGTGCCAGGCCAACAGCTCGCCATCGGGCGAAAGAGCCGGATCCCAGGCGTAGTCGGCATCGGAGACGGCGACAGGCGATCACACCGCCCGTGAGGTCGATCTCCACCACGCCACAACGATCGTCCGTTTCGAGCACGCACGCCAGAAGGCCTGACGACGCGACGAGGGCGGCTGCGTTGCCATCCTCGATCGAGGTCAGCGCCCGCGGTTGGCCTAGCGCTCCATCACCCACAGCTCCCGAAATCGGCGCCGATGCCATGACCCGCCCGTCGCCGGCGACATAGACAACGTATGCATCTCCAGACCCGTCCCGAACGCTCAAGGGGACATAAATGCCCCCACCCGAACTGCGCACCGACGCGATGCCAACAGCTTCACTGACATTTTTCTGCGGTGCCGTTCTGTCGGACGATCCGACCAGTAGCGCAACACCGTCGGTCCCGGATCGGATCCACATCACATCGCCCGTATGGCGAGAATCGGGGGTCCGCCACCGAGCCCGTTCGCGCCATCAGTGCCGCGGATATCACCACTTCAGAGCCTCTGCATCATCCAGCCCGCCCGGCTTTCGGGATGCCCTGGCGGGGCCTGGGGAACCGGTCCGAGTGGACTGTAGTGGTGGCCAACACCGCCGCAGCGCGGCCCGAGCGAAGCCCCGTCCCCAGCAATCGCAAGGGGCTCCGACCAAATTTTCGACTGAAAAATGCCGTCAGAACACACACACACAACCCGCGACTTCGGCATAATCACATCCTCGGTGGTCCCTATAGACCCCCCAGGACGTTTCACTACCGCATGCAAGCCAATCAGACAGGGGGGTTGATTCTGAATATCACCGGAAGTTCGGGCGAAGGTCTCCTGGCCTGGCGCCACCGTCACTCTGGTTCCCACGCTCCGTGAGCCGACCGGGCACGCCTTCATCGAAAGCCACCACGGAGCGTTTTGCCTATTTGGTGTAAATCGAGACGATTGAGTGCTGTTAGTATCTTTTTGGCTGGACAGGGCTCCACGAAGCGTGGTTGCCGAGGGCAGGGATGATGCCACGAAGCGTGGCTGACCGAGCGGGGCGATGCATGGCGCTGCAAAATTTTTGGGCACGAAGCAAGAGTGGTAACGACGCGGCCGTAATCGCGCTCCAATCGGAGCTGGCGCTTCTCCGCGACGAAAATGCTCAGTTGCGCTTGGAGCGGCAGCAGAACACGACACCTGCCTCGAGCGCGGCGAAGGTCGCGATGCTCGTCGACACGACATCGCGCACTGCAGAGTCAGGTGAATTCGAGTGGGCCACCCTCGGTGAGGCACTCATGTTGCGCGAGTCTCTCGCGAGCATCTGCAACGAACTCGAGCGCGCAGTGCGCGTCGTGCGCCGCCAGCTCCAGACTGCGACACCGAGTGCCGAACTGGACCGGCGCCAGACCGACCGCAGAAGTCAGACACCTGAGCCGACGGTCTCCGTCGACCTACCAGCCGAGGAAGAGCTTCCAAGCGAACTCGAATTACAGGACGAACTGGCGCTACAGGACAAGCATGACGCTTCGGTAGCAAAGGCGTAGTCGAGCGCATGAACACCGTGTTGCCAGACGAGCGCGACGGCATCGCGCAACGGCGACCCCGGGTCGTGATGACCACCGAGGGCACCTATCCCTATTTCCTCGGTGGCGTGAGTTCGTGGTGCAAACTCGTCATTGGCGAGATCGACAACGTCGACTGGTTCCTCGTCCCGATCGTTCCCGCAACGGTTTCGACCAAGCCCATCTTCGAGCTCCCGAAGCACGCGTCGATCGCGACACCCATCCGACTCTGGTCGTTGACCCCCGCGCGCAATCGCTGGGCGCCGCGCACACGAGTCGATCTCACCGAACTCCCGGCAACACTTGCGCGCGCGCTGTTGACGTGGGATAGCTCGCCGGCGACGGTCACCGCGTTGCTGGTGCAATGTCGCGTCCATGCACGCGGACTGCGCAATGCCTTTCGATCGCGACGAGCGTGGAACCTCTTCTGCTCCACGCTCGAGGAAATGTGGATCGACGCGCGAACCGAATCGTCACTCATCGTCGAACCGTCCGCGTCCGAGACGATCCAGCTCTACCAAACGCTCTATTGGCTCGCACAGACAGCTGCCGCGCCGACACCAAAAGCCGATCTCATCCACGTCACCGCAGCAGGCTGGGCTGCGATCCCCGCGCTCGTCGACGGTGCACTCAACGGCACGCCGCTCCTGCTCACCGAGCACGGGATGTACCTGCGTGAGTCCTACCTCGGCAGCATCCTGCGCGCCGACTCGCCGGGCTTCCAGTGGATCAACACCCGAATCTCGCGTGCACTGTCGCTCGCGGCGTGCCAGGCCTCGACGGTCATCTCGCCGGTCACTTCCACGCACGTTCCGTGGGAGGAGTTCCTCGGGGCGGATCCCACGCGCATCCGACCCATCCCGAACGGGGTACGCCTTCCCGACCAGAGGCCGCCGGCGCTGCCCAACACCAAGACGGTCGTCATGATCGGCAGGTTCGATCCTCTCAAGGACATTCACACGGCGCTCCGAACCGCCGCCCAGGTGATTCGCCAGATTCCCGACGCGCGTTTCTTGCACTATGGCCCGGTCGACGTGCAACAGCGGGCCTACGCCGAGTCGTGCCATACGCTCCATGCCGACCTCGGTCTCGGAGATTCATTCAAATTCATGGGATCGACCAACGACGTCACCTCGGCGCTGCACGCTGCCGACGTCGTGATCTCGACCTCGATCTCCGAAGGCCTCCCGATCGCGGTACTCGAAGCGATGGCTCAGGGGAGGCCCGTTGCCACGACCGCAGTCGGCGGCGTCCGAGATGCGGTCAACGGATGCGGGCTCATCACGGCGCCTCGCGACCCGAACGGGCTCGCTGCCGCCGTCGTGACACTTCTCCGAAACCCAACCTTCGCCCAAGGGCTCGGGACGCGCTCCTACGAGAGGGTCGTCGAACGCTTTCCGCTCTCAGCCTGCGTCGACGCGTATCGGGAGCTCCTCGGCGAACTCCTCGAACGTGACAAGCTCGATGAAGACGAAAGTGACGTCGCCGACCGATCACACTTGAGACTGGTTGCCTCATGACCTCACCTGAACCAGGCACCTACCACCAAGCAGGCAACGGCGCAGAACTCGCGGCGAACGGCCTCGCTCTCGCGCTCGTGGACCAGCACGTGCCCAACGGCGCGCAGGCGCAAGGTCGACCCGACGACGAGCGGATGAAACCCGAGCAGGCGCTCGCTCTCACCAGAGCGCAACTCAGCCGCGACCCTCGCGATGGCCTCGAGGCCGCTGTGGTGCTCGAGGCCTGGGGCGGACTCCCGCCGAACGAGGCACTCGAACTCGGCACCGCACTCATGCGCCTGCTCCCCAGCCACAACACCGAGCCGCCGGCGCCCGCACGCGTCAAGCCGCCCGAGCCGATGCGTTGGATAGCCGAAATTCTGGGGCTCGTCGGCTTCGTGAGCATGGCCACATGGGGCGTCCCCCTCGCCAATGCTCACCCCAACGTCAACGTCGATCTGGCCTTCAGAATCGGCGTGCCACTTGCACTCGCCCTCCAGTGGATGTTGCAACGGCGCTACTTCTCGGGAGACGCCAAGCTCGGGTCGTTCGGCTCCGACGGCACGCGACTGCTCGCAGTGATGCTGGTCACGGTCGCCGCTCTTGCGGCAACGGGTCCGACCGGCGTTCTCCTCGCGACCCTCGAGGTCATCTGGTTCTCGGGTTACGTCCTGGCCAAGGATGGCGTTGGCGTCATCTACGTCCTCGCGTTGGGAGCGACGACGTGGGATCTCTATCGCAACGTCGAGCCCGCGCGCGTCCTGCCACTCGTCGCTCTCGGTCTCGCCTCATTCGCGATACTGCGCGTCGCTCGACACAACCAGATTCGCAGCCGGAAGGTCGCACGCAGCACGCCCGTCGCGTGGATTGAGGTCATCCCATCGGTCATCATCGGGATGTCGCTCGGCATCATGATGATCTCCTCGATCACGAGTCTGCGCCCGAATGGTTGGACACTGGCCGCTGCGCTCGTACCCGCTGGAGCCGGTGGCCTGGTAGCCGCTGCGATCCTGCGCACGCTGTGGTTCAACCTCGACACCGAGCTCTCCACCGTCCAGGGTCGTTGGGTGCAATACGCCGGCGCCGAAAACATGACGCGCCGCCTGAATCTCGCTGCGACCGGCTATTTCGTGACGTGTTTCATCCTTTCCTTGTTCGTCGCGCCGTTCCTCATGGAGAAGGGTCAGAGCTTCACAGCGACGATCCAGCTCTTGACGGGGTTCGCTCTGTTGTGTCGGCTCACGATGGTCGCCAACCTCCAACAGTCCTGGAACCGGATCGGCCTGGCTTTGATGATTGCCGTGCCCGCCTGCATCGTGAATCTGGCGATGCGCTTCACGGACACCAACGCGCCGGCCTCGCTGGTGGTCGGCTCCAGCGTCGGTCTGGTCATCGCCGTCATTGCGCAACGCGTCATTGCGCAACGTCCCGCAGAGGCGATCGCAACCGGAGTCTCGATCCCCTGACACACCACCAAGCGTGTCGCGGTTACACCGTCACATGGTCACGCTTGGTCAGCAGGATTCGCGTTTGACCTTCAGCGACAGATCCTTGCGGATCGACGAGAGGCGCATCTCCGTGGTGGCCGCACAGAACTTGGCGGTGGGCACCTCGTACTCGACGTGAAAGACCGGCTTGCCGGCCTTGATGAAGCGTGCGAGCACATCGCATTCCTCGTACTCGAAGCACTGCTCGTTGACGGCGAAGTCGAACGATCCGACGAGCCTGTCGACCTGGTCGAGGTCGTTCTTCAGACCGACGGCCAGTCCCCGCTCGTGCGCGAGATCCGCGAGCATCGTGTTGTACCTGATCTGGTCGGCGCCCGTGAGAGCGAACCCGGATTCGTTGGCGTAGCCGTCGACGTTGTCGGGCTCCACTGCGTCGAAACCCTTCTGTTTGCACATGTCGAATCGGGAGGCCATCAGCGGTTTCAGCGTGTCAATCCGTCGGATGTCGAGCCACCGTTCACCGGGCCAGCCGTCGAGCGCTTTGCCGCGAACGCTCTCGGGAAACCGCCCGGCATCCGGTCGCCAGTTCTCCCAGGAGCCCGCGTCGACGTAACAGACGACTCGACGGCCTTTGGCGTGCAGCGCGGCAACGACTGCTGCGGAATTATCGAACCCGTCGATGTCGAAGACCGCGGCGTCGACGCTCGTGTCGACCTTGCCCGAGAGCTGGTACTGCCACGTGACGCCGACGCTCGGCACCCACACGCCGGACCAAGCGGGTGGGCTGGTCGACGGAACCGTCGACGGAGCTGCCGTCGAGCGCGGCAGCTCCTTGCGCTTGGAGCTTTTCGATCCATCTGTCGAGCATCCGGCGAGCATGCCGACCAGTGCAATGCCGGCGAGTGCGGCGGCGAGGAGCACAATGGCCAAGTTCGTTTTGCGGATCGCCATCGTGCTCCGAGGGTTGCGTGACCGATCTTCGACAAATCGGCCCCCGACCTGCGCATCTTGATGTCCTGGTTGCACGGTTTGTCCGAACTTGCTATGATCTGCGTTCACTGCTACCCGCTCTGCGCCGTCCTCCAGACGCGCCCGAGAGCCAATCACCAGCCCGCTGACGACAGGACATCGCCATGAAGATCCTCATCACGGGTGGCGCCGGGTTCATCGGCGCCAACCTCGGCCGTACCCTCGTCGAACGAGGCGACACCGTCGTGGCGCTCGACGACCTCTCGACGGGTCGCACCAGCAATCTCGCCTCGCACGAGAACCTCAGGTTCATCAAGGGCAGCATTCTCGACGCCAGCGCACTCGACGAAGCAGCCAACGGTGTCGACGCGATCGTGCACCTTGCCGCAAAGGCATCGGTCCCCGAGTCGATCGACGATCCCATCAGTTCCCACCTCGTGAACGTCACGGGGACGATCCAAGTTCTCGAGGCTGCACGACGGGCCGGAAAGCCCCATGTCGTCCTGGCATCGTCGTCGTCGATCTACGGCAACGACCCGACCGACGCGAAGCACGAACGCATACCGACCCAGCCCTTGAGCCCGTATGGTGCGAGCAAGGCGGCGCTGGAGTCCTACGCCGGCGCATACCACCACAGCTACGACCTTCCCGTGCTGGTGTTTCGTTTCTTCAACGTGTTCGGCCCGCTCCAGGCGGCCGACCATGTCTATGCGGCGGTCGTTCCGGCGTTCGTCTCGGCCGCGGTCCAAGGCCGCACGCTCACCGTGCACGGCGACGGCAAGCAGACCCGCGACTTCACATCGGTCGAGTCGGTGACGGGGGCGATCTGCGACGCGATCGACCGAAAGGTCGTCTCCCCGGATCCGGTCAACCTCGCATTCGGGATCAAGACCGACCTGCTCGATCTCATCGCCGAACTCGAGCACATCGTCGGCAGGCCATTGCAGGTGCAACACACCGAGCCGAGGGCCGGCGACGTACGCCACTCGCTCGCCGACTGCACACGGTTCTCGACGCTGTTCCCAGACGTCGTGCCGACGTCACTCGAGAAGTCGCTGCGTTCGACCTACGACTGGTTCGAGGCAGGCTGTCCCTGATCCGTCGTGTGCGCGGCGCGCTTCAGGCATCGGGCGTCGAGGTGAGATCGGGCGGCCAGATGAGATCGACAAGTTGCGCGACGAGCGCGTCGATCTCGTTGACCGATTTCTTGATGACCTTCGCGCGCTTGCCATAGGGATCTGGGAAGTCGTCGTCGTCTGATCGACTCAGCAGGTCGTCCATCCGCCGATGGAGCCCGGCGAGGTTGAACCAGTCCTGCAGCGTCTCAACCTTGTGATACCGAGTACCCACAGCGGTACCGGTCCGCACGAGCTCTTTGAGGGTGAAGCTCGCAGGCCACGCCAACGGCTCCAGCGCAACGACTTCACGAACATGGACGCGTTCCATGCCGAGCACGAGATCGACGCCGGTGATGTCACCTCGGGTCAAGGGGCGACTGTGATGCGCCGAGGCGTCATATCCCGCTGCGTGCAATGCCGAAACGACGTCCTTGTCGATGGGCCGGCCACGATCGGCCTGCGTCCCAGCCGAGTCCACGCTTGCAGCCACACCCCGAGCGGCAAGGCGCGTCCGCAGAATCGCCGCGGCAGCCGGTGAGCGACAGATGTTTCCCGTGCACACGACGAGGATCTTGACCGGGTCCATTGCGACGAGAGTGTTGCCGACGCGAGCACGTCGCGCGCAAGCGCCGGTATCGTCGGCGTTGTGCGTCCTCCATTTACGAAGCCCCGGTCCCGAC
Organism: uncultured Acidimicrobiia bacterium; assembly: GCA_963785035.1. Lineage (GTDB taxonomy): Bacteria > Actinomycetota > Acidimicrobiia > IMCC26256 > CAWATG01 > CAWATG01. The sequence goes on along the minus strand of CAWATG010000011.1, from coordinate 58,141 downwards.
GGAACGGGTCCAGCGGCTCGCGCCGTACGTCCAGCAGCTCGAAACGACGGCGACGCGTGCACGCCCTGCGTCGCGCCGGCCCGATCCTTGTCGCGATCACTGTGGTCGTCGCGATCCTCGGCGCCCTGGTCGCGAGCTCGGTGCGCGACGCGCGCCTGGCGCTGTTGTCGGCCCGCGACGAATTGGCCGGGGCTCGCACGACGATGCTGGCCAAGGACGACGATGCCAGCCAGGCGATGCTCGACCGCATCGACACACGCATGGTCGAGGCGCGCGCCGCGGTGCATCGATTTCCTCTCGGGATCGTCAAGGACATCCCCTTGCTCGGCAGTCCCGTGCGCGCGGTCGACGACGCGACCGAAGCCGGCAAAGAAGGTGTCGCGGCCGGACGCCTTCTGGCCGACGCGTTGGCAAAGTTCCCCACGAGGTCCGGCACGGTCGGGGTCGACGGCCATGACCTCTCCGCTCTGCACGACGCATCCTCAGCTTCGCGCCAAGCCCTCGAACAAGCCCGAGAACATGTCACAGCAGCAGGCGCCGCGCTCGATGGACCTTCCGGTTCAGCGCTTCCCGTGCTCTCGGGACCCGCACGCGAGATGCGCAAGGTGATTCTCGACACCGAGCGCCAACTCGACGGAGCAGACCGTGGCCTCCAGCTCTTGGGTCACCTCACCGACGCCGACACGACCTCTCGCGTCTTGGTTCTCTCACAGGACTCCCTCGAGCTGCGCCCAACGGGCGGCTTCATCGGATCGTGGGGCGTCATCACGTTCGCCAACGGGACGGTGGAACTCGAGCGTTTCGACTCCTTCGAGGCGCTCCCTGCGCCGAGTCCGCCGATGACGCCTCCCCCGGGTCTGGCCGAGGCGCTGCCGCGGTGGTGGGGCCTTTCGAACGTCAACTGGTGGCCGGACTTCCCGACCACAGCGAAGACCGCACGTGAGATGTTCCGCCGCCAGGGTGGCGGTCAGGTCGACGCGGTCCTCGCCATCACCGAACACCTCATGGCGAAACTCGTGGGTGTGCTTGGGCCGATCAAGCTGGCCGATTACGCCGAGCCAGTCGTGGAGAAGGGCTTCGACCAGCGGGTGCTCTACGAGGTCGAACTCAAACAACCGTACGATGAGCCGAGGAAGAAGTTCCTCATCGATCTTTCCGAAGAGGTCTTCGACCGTCTGTTCCGGTTGGAGCCGGCGAAACTTCCCGCTGTCGCCGACGTGTTCGACGCCGCCGTCGGCGCCGGAGACGTGCAACTCTGGTTCGCGGATCCGGCACACCAACGTCTGATCGCCGAGACCGCGTGGTCCGGACGGCTCCCGAAGACAAGCGGCGACTTTCTCATGGTGGTCGACGCGAACCTCTCGGCGAGCAAATCGAACTCGGCGCTCACGCGTGACATCACCTATCAGGTGAAGAAGGACTCCGACGGGACGTTATGGTCGGATCTACGCATCGTCATGCACAACGACGGAACGTCGAAGGCGGTCAACCCCCTGTACAACGGATTCGTACGCGTCTATGCACCGAAGGGTGCGAAACTGCTCGACACGCGCGGCGGTCAGCACGATGACGGCGTGGCGCCAGATGGCAATTATCAAGTGTTCTCGAGTTCCGTCGTCGTCGACCCTGGCACGACCGAGGAGCTGTCGTTTCGTTACGAGTTGCCGTCAATCGTCTTATCGGATCCTTACCATTTGACGTGGTTGCGCCAGGTCGGAACGCCTCGCGACAAGCTCTCGGCCTCGATCGACAACGAGGCATTCGTTGCGACGCCGCAGGTCCGTGCACTTCAGATTGATGCGGGCTTTGCCGAAGGTGGCCTTACCGGTTGGTTACGGCGACGTTGGGTCGTACGTAAGCTCGGGTGGTAGTTGTCATGGTATTTCGCGCGCAGAGCGTGTAGCGTTCCTCGGCAACGACCTACGAGCGGCTGCCAACCGTATTGATGCCTGGGAGGCGACATGAACGCACTGACGCGGCTCACCCGTTCGATCCGCCATCGTGTCGTCGCAGTGAGCTTCGTGCTCGTGTTGGCATTGGGGCTCCTGCTGGTCCCCACTGCGGGTGGCGCGTCGAGCAACAGGTCGTCTCGCGGTGACGACCGTCATCATGTGTCCCACCGACGGCACCACCGGCACAAGCGTATTTGCACGACGCGCGAGTGGCACCCCGGACATTGGCAACGGATCGGAAAGAAATGGCGTTGGCGCCACGGCTGGTGGGAGATCCACATCATCAAGTGCCCTCCCGCGTCACCCTGATCCGCCGCGCTTCGCCTCACCACTGGCTGCGTTCCGTAGCGGGCCGCTGCGTCCGTAGGACGCAGCGGACGACGCAGATCTAGAATCCCGGTGCCGGTTGGTCGACTCGAGGAGTCTCGTTCCCGTGGAATCCCCTGCACTCGACGCCGAACCTCTTGAGCTGCGGCGCTATATCAGTCTCTTCAAGCGCCAGAAGTGGATCGTCATCGAGGCGATCGTCCTCGTGGCGGCGGTCGCGGGGATCTCCTCGGCGTCTGAAGACGCCCGTCTATCAAGCGACTGCCGACGTACAGCTCCGCCCGAACGATCCCCGCGAGACCATCAGCCCGAACGCCAGCAGCGTGATCGATTTCCCCCGCTATTCTGCAGGGCAGATCGAGGTGATCAAGAGCGAAGCTGTCGCTGCGGAGGCCGCGAAGGCACTCGGTGATGGTGCGACTGCCACCCGTGTGCAGAGCGCGATCTCGGTCGGTGCGCCGGGCGAGAGCGAGACGGTGCGGATCTCCGCACGCGATGGCGATCGCGTCTGGGCTCGCGACGCCGCGAACGCGGTTGCCAAGGCCTACATCGAGAACCGCCGCAAGTTCGCCGTCGCGAACCTCGACGAGTCTGCCGCGCAGATAGAGGTCAAGCTCCAAGGTCTGCAAACCCAGATCGCCCAGCTCGATGCCAAGATCGCTGCGCTTCCGTTCACTCCCGGGGCGACCGCGACACTGACGCCACCCGCGACGGTAGCCCCGACACCTCCACCCGCAGCAGCAGCTCCCACACCGCCCGAATCCAGCGCGGCTCCTACCCCACCGACCGATGAGTCCTTGCCCACGACCGACGAGGGTCTCAAGGCCGCGCGGTACGCCGCCGCCCAGCAGTATGAGAGTCTCTACGGGCGCCAGCAGGACCTTCTGGTGGAAAGCAGCCTGAAACGGGGTGAGGCGGAGCTCCTGAACCTGGCAGAGACTCCCGGCGCGCCCGTGAGCCCCAAACCCAAACGCGACGCTGCGCTTGGCGGGGTGTTGGGGCTCCTCTTGGGTCTCGGCATCGCCATGTTGCGAGACCTCCTCGACGACCGGGTCCGCGACCGTGACGACGTTGCCCGGGCGTGTGGCCTTCGGGTGCTGGCCGAATTGCCGTTCGACGACGCAATGGCCAAAGCGGCGACGACCAAAGCCGCCAAGGGCAAAGCCGCCATGGCGAACACGTTGGCACCGAGCATCACCATGCTCGATCGCCCACATGAGCACTTTGCCGAATCGATGCGTGGCCTGCGAAGCACGATCCAGTTTCTTGGCGTCGACAAGCCGATCAAGCGCCTCGCTATCACGAGTCCGGTCGGTGGCGACGGCAAGTCCTCGGTAGCGGCGAACCTGGCAGTCGCCTTTGCGCGGTCCGGCTTGAGGACTGTGTTGATTTCCGCAGACCTTCGCAAGCCGACCGTCGCGAAGCTCTTCGGGATGCCGAACGAGAACGGTGGTCTCACGAACTTCCTTGCAACCGACCACGGGGTCGTGGGCGACGAATCGTCGATGGACTACCTACGCCTCACAGCCAACTACCTACGCCCCACCGATGTGAGCGGCCTCTACCTGTTCTTGGCGGGGACCATCCCGCCGAACCCGGCGGAGTTGCTCGGCTCCAAGAGGATGGCGGTCCTCATCGACCAACTCCCGCATCTCTTCGACATCGCCATCTTCGATTGCCCCCCGGTGTTAGCGGTGAGCGACCCGCTCGTGCTCGCCAGCCGCGTTGATGGCGTCGTGTTGGTCGCGGCCGCCGGCGACACGAAGAGCGGCGCCCTCGGGCGCGCCGCGGACTTGATCGAGACAACTGGGCGCACCGCACTCGGTGTCGTGCTGAACAAGGTCTCGGAGCGGTCGTCGTCCTACTACTACGACTCGTCGTACCGGGACTACCTGTCTGGGGAGAACAACGCCATCGATCTCCATGAGATCAGCCTCGGCGACGCGACCTCGCCGAGGGCATGCCGAAAGTCGGCGGTTTGAAATCGACCGACGTGCAAACGAATGGAAATGGCCATTCGAAGCTCAGCAAACCATGGGTGGCGCAGTGACTCTCCGCATACTTGGGCATTGAAGACTCTTCAACGTGGACCGTGGCTGGTCAATGACAAGCGGTCGCGCGTTCGATTGGCTGGTGCCGGTCGGGCAGTTGTGGGAGATCGCTGCCGGTAAGCGGCGATTCTCGAGGAGTGCGAGGCCGTGGTGACGCACGTGGTCGCAGCCCGACGACGGTCCTGAGTTTCCGCCCATCGAACCATCGACGCTGTGCGAACCGTCTCGGGCCCGCTATGGCTGTCCGCGAAGCGACGGAAGTGACTGGCCGAGGCGGCCTTCAAGGCGCCGTAGGTCAGGCTCGTAGAGCGCGGGTAGGCGAGCCCTCGTCTCGGAATCGATAGCTGGCTTGTCTCCCATGCGCCGGAGAAGGAGGCGATTACTGACAGCGGCACGCAGCCCGCGCGGAACAATGTGTCGGGCAAGTCGTCGAAATCCACCCGCCGCCATGACTCGACGAGCGAGATCGTTCCGCGGTGTGGCGAAGGAGTTGAGGACACCGCTGGTGTCGACCTCCAACATGGGCCCTAGATCGATATGGAGGAATACCGCGAGCTCTTCGAGGACTGCTGCGGGCGTGCGAACGAGGTCGTCGAACAAGGTGACGTGTATCTGCTCCCGAGGAAACTCGTCGAGATATCGGCCCACCTGGTCCGCGTACATGCCGAGCTCCACATAGAGATGACCTGAGCGGCCCCATTCCTTGTCGGCCACGGCGGCATCCTGCGCGAGGGCCTCACGAAACGCGAGATCCTGCAAGCCCTCCCGCACATCGCCGAGGAAGTGGAGCGCGCTCGCTCGACGGGATCTCGAAGGAGGACTACGATCCGTGCGCCGGGGACCGCGTTGTGGATCCTTCGCGCAGAAGTGGGGTCCCACAGGTATGAGGGGCTCGACTCGACCGACGACGGGGAAGCCAACAGCGTCCTTAAAGAGCAGTCGATAGGAGCGCTCGTCCTTGACCGGCCGGATCAGGTGGGCCATCGCGGCATCGGGATCGACATCAGCGAAGAAGTGAGGCTCCTTAGTCGATGACATGAAGATCTGCGGATGTTGGGCGAGGTAGTTGTGGAGCGAGGTGGTGCCGGATCGCGCCGCACCGACAATGAACAGGTTCGGAAAGGGTTGCGGCGCCTCATCGACCGAAGTGCTCACGTGATCTCCATACTCTCCCTGGGGTAGAGTCCGGGCCATGGCCCCTTCCCCACTCAGCCCAGGGCCCCTTACCTCGTCAGCCAGGCTACACCGCTTGGGTGGTTGTTCTCAGCGCTTGCACGGCCTGAGGACCAGCCCACGGCCGACGGCTCAGCCCTCGTGAACCTACTCTTCATACATTCGTCTGATGAGGCCTATGGATCAGACCGGGTACTCCTTCGAATGGCGATAACGCGCCAGCAGGCAGGCGATCGTGTCCTTGTCCTCCTGCCCAGCGATTCTGGGTCGGGCTGGCTGTCAGCGGCGCTCGCCGACGCTGGCATCGAGTTCGAGCGAACCGAACTCGACGGTCGCCCGCCGTCGGCTGTTCACACTTCGCGAAGCACCGCGGTTGCTCCCCGCTCTGTATAGGGCGCGGCGCCGCGATTCGGAACGCCGCATCGACCATCGACGCCGACATCGTCTACATCAACTCAACGGCGCTCATCGTCGGTGCAATCGTCGGCCGGCCTGGATGTGCGCGCCGGATCACCCACGTGCACGAGATCGTCGCTCAGCCGCGGCTCCTGGCTCGCATCCTGATGCTGGCACCACGGCTGTCAGATGAGGTCGTAGCGGTATCGGACGCGGTCGCGCAGCACGTGGCTCGCGCGTTCCCCGGCCACATGCCTCCGCTCAGCGTCTTGTACAACGGCATCGAGGATGAGCCATCCGACAGCCGCCCTCCACAGCGGCTCGTCCTCTTCGTCGGGCGACTGAATGCGTGGAAGGGGTATGAGCTGTTCCTCGCCGCAGCTGCCGAGGTGGCGGGCCACTTCCCAGATGTCCGGTTCGTTGTGGCTGGCGATCCGCCACCAGGTGAGGACTATCGGATGGCCGACACAATCGACCTGGTCGATCGGCTCGGGCTCACTGAGAGGGTTGATGTCCTTGGACATCGGGATGACACGTCGAGTCTGCTTAGTCGGGCAGCAATCACCGTCGTCCCGTCGATTCGGCCGGACCCGCTCCCAACGGTGGTCTTGGAAGCGATGCACGCCGGCCGCCCGGTCGTAGGAAGTCGCACTGGTGGCATTCCAGAAATGATCGTTGAGGGGGAGACGGGGTTGTTGTTCGAGTCGGGCTCGACAGCTGAGCTGGCTAGCCGCCTGAGCGAGTTGCTGAGCGACCTGATCGCGCTACCCAAATGGGAGCAGCGGGTCGGGCTCGATTCGAGAAGGAGTTCTCCAGCCGTCGATTTCTGGTCGGACTCGACTCGCTCCTCGCTCGTGTCGGAGGACGAGGGCGCCGGTGACGATCCCGGTAGAGTTTCCCGTCGAGTCGATGCTGCTCTCTGTCGTGGTTGTGAACTGGAACACCCGCGAACTCCTACGGGAGTGCCTACGGAGCCTGTTCCGCGAGCTTGCCAATCTTGACGCTGAGGTGTTCGTCATCGACAACGCGTCCACGGATAACAGCCCAACGATGGTCCGCGACGAGTTCCCCAGCGTGGTTCTCGTCGTCAACCCGACGAATGTCGGGTTCGCTCGAGCGAACAACCAAGTCTTCCCGTCTTGTGCTGGACGGTATGTGATGCTGCTCAACCCGGACACCGTGGTCGCCCCGGGGGCGGTGAGAGCCATGATCGAGCGGATGGAAGCACAGCCTTCGATCGGCCTGATCGGCCCCAAGATCGCCCACCCGGACGGACGGCTGGGGGTCCTCCATGCCGGAGAGCAGCCCTCGATCGCGACGGTTGCATCCCATTCGCTGGCTTGTCGCGGGCGTTCCCCGGGGTTCGCGCGCTACGAGGGCTCAACCTTTTCATTGGTGAGCACGACGATCGGCCATACAGCGTGGGCTGGTTGTCCGGTGCCTGCGTGGGGTCACGCGGCGGTCGATCCTGCGGTCGGTGGGCGGATTCTCGGAGAAGTGGTTCATGTACGCCGAGGACATGGAGTGGTGTCAGCGAATCGTAGATGCCCGCTGGGTCATCGAGCACTACCCAGTCGCATCGGTCACCCATCACCTGGGTGCGGCATCTCGTACGAATTCGGTTGCCTCAACCATGTGGGTGACAGGACTCCGAAGCTGGTATCGACAGCGGTCCTCAGCCGGCCTCATTCGGGGCCTGGTGTTCGACCTCATCCTCGCACTGGGGCTTTCCACGCGCTGGCTGGATTCTCGTCCGCGTTTCGTCTTGAGCCCGCGCGAATCGAGAGATATACCGGCGACGCGCTGACGAGTTCAACGCGTACGCACGCGCTGCTCTGCGACGGCTCGAACCGACTTCGGAACCCGAGAACCCGTGAGTTGGAGCTGGTTCGATTCGCGGAACTTGGGTTCGGATCATCCCCGCGGGCGAGCCCAGGTGGTCCCCACGTTCAGAGCCCGTCCGCCCGCCGTGAAGGAAGCCGGTCAAGATCACGGCACGTTTCGTGTGACACTGTTGCGGTACTGAAGGCGGTACTGAAGGCGGTACTCAGACGGCCAGCGGTCCAAGGTCTCGGCCAGCTTGGCGCGCCGTCCCATGGGTCATAGGTATCGGGTCAATGCCCAAGTCTCGAGTCGAGACCTCATGCTCGATCCGCGCTCCCCTTCGGCTACTTCTTCATTGGATGGCAGCGGCCTGCTGCTCTGCGAACGCGCGCTCAGGATGGCGGGGGTTGGAACCCCTCGCCGAGTTCTTGACCTACCGAGCGGACATGGCCGAGTGCTGCGTTTCCTGTGCGGCGCTTACCCCGACGCGACGATCGTCGGGGCGGATATCGACCCGGACGCTGTGAACTTCTGCTCGAAGACGCTCGGGGCCACGCCGCTTCAGTCCGCAAACCCGCTCTCATCTGTTGACCTCGGCGAACCGTACGACCTGATCTGTGCGGACGATCACCGGAATCTCCCCAGAGTTGATCACTGAAATCCACCACCCCTGAGCGGTGAGGGTGGGCGATGAAGGTCCACCACGCGAGGTCGGACCCCTGCTGTGGGCGATCGCCCACACCTCCAGGTAACCGGTCGTTCGACCGCTGCAATACACACGCCGATCACGCGATTGCCAACACCAACCTGACTTACGGCGTACACCTAGCGGAACCGGATCACCTCCGCGGGCGAGCCAGCGGCGACGACCTTCGGTGGGATGTCCTTCGTGACCACGCTTCCAGCGCCGATGACGGTTCCGTGCCCGATTCGAACGCCTGCCGTGATCGTTGATCCGGCACCGATCCAGCAGTCATCCTCGATAACACAGGCCGCTCGGCGAACCCCCTGCGACTTAATTGGCTCTAGCGCTCCACTGAACTCGTGATTCTCGGCGAACACACGCACGCCCGGTCCCAGCATCACGTCATTGCCTATGGTGACCATCCCGGAGCAACCGATGTAGCAGTCGGAGGCAAGGCTTGACCGGTCTCCCATGATCAGACCCTCGCCGACCGGTCCTCCGTAGTAGCTCGACGGTCGGATCATCGTGTTGCGCCCGATCGACACTTGGCTCCCGAGCACGATTCCCCCGGATGACAGCCCTTGGATCTCAGCGAAGTCCTCGACGACCAACCGCCCAGCATGGCGAATCATCCCAGGGTTCTTCATGCGGGCTCCCCGGCCCACAAACAGAGGCCCACCTGAGTGTTGAAGCCAGGGCTTGACGAGCAAGCCCCGTATCCGCATCGGGCCGACGCACGCGGCCAGCTGTGCAGTAGCCATCACAGATTGTCGGCTCGTGAGCCCTTCGAATCGCTGCCGGGAGAACACCTGTTCAGCCTTCCTGGGGTCTGACGGCCGTGCCTGCACCCTATCGCCCAAGGCTTCCGCGGATGAGCCGCAGGTCGTCACGCCCGATGGCTCGCGTAGCAACAAGTCCAGCGACGTACACAGTCATTGAGAGTGCCGCGGCCAGCGTCAACCCGAGGTCCGCGGATCGCCAAGCCGTTGCAGCGCAGAGCGACCCTGCCAGAACGATTCGCCACGGTGGCCGCCTAGTCCGAACCTGCGTCAGCCGTAGCCCAACCCACGCGTAGAGGACGGCGGCCACACACTGCGTGAGAACGGTCGCCCAGGCCGCCCCCATTGCCCCGAAGCCCGGGAGCAGAGAGCAGACCGCAGCGAGGTTGATCACCACCATAGCGGCGCCAAACGGGACGACCTTCCACGGTTCCTGCGAGCTCGACAGCAGGCCACCCTGAATGGCCACGAGGAAGCTGACCCACAGAACAGCACTCATGACGGCCAGTGGGCCGTCGGCGTTCCTGTAGGTCGAGCCGTAGGCGAACTGCGTGATCTCCGACGCAAGTGGAGTGAGCACCGCAGAGAGCCCGACACCGAGAACCAGCACGGCCTTAAAGAGGACGTCGAACGCTCGCTGAGCCCCATCGACATCTCGGGTCGACAGGCGCCTGTTGAGGATGAACAGCGTGGGGGTTGCGAGGGCTAGCGGGAGGAAGCCGACCCCCTCGACCGCTCGAACAGCGAGTTCGTATCGGGCGGTCTCCCGCGAGTCACCGAGGATGGCCAGCCGCGAGAAGATCGGCTCGAGCCACCACCATCGCCATCGAAGCCAACGCAGCGAACGGCAGCGCCGTCGCGAGCAGGCCGCGGCACGCCGCGAAGTCAACCGTAAGTCGCCCGGACCACCCTCCATCACGTCGAAGCATCCACCCGGCGACCACAGACGCGGCGATGGGACCGGCCGACAGCAGGACCAAGGCGAGCGACAGGCTGGCTCCCATGCCGACGACCAACGCACCACCACCGAGCGAGACGAGGTGGGCGCTGAACTGGACGACCGCCCGATGCACGAGTCGCCCACGTCCAGCCAGGGCACCGACAATCGATGACAGGGCGGAGGACCCGATCACGTAGACCCCGCCGACCGCCCAGTCGCTCGGTCCGGCAGGGTGCGTGAAGAGGAAGTATCCGAAGCCGCCGCCGTACACAAGGACCCCTAGGCCGACGCTCATCAAGAACGTCCCCTCTAGAAGCAGGCCAGATCTTGTCGGGTCACGACTGACCGCACGCGTGATGGCACCTGAGGTACCGAGATCCGCAACGACGCTGCAGAGGGTGCCTGCCGCCGCGACCACTGCGTATCTGCTGAATTCGATCGGGTTCAGCTTGCGGGTAGCAACCAGCACGAAGATGAGTGCTAGGCCCCGCGCCGCCGCTACCAACCCAACGGAGGCGGAGAACCCACGTGCGGCCGCCCGAGCGTCCCCTGAGTGCTCCACTCCCTGTTTCTATCATGGTGGGCTTCGGGGTAGGGATCCGGTTCGGATCGCCATCTGTGGTGGAGGCCGCGGCGACGGTCGTCGCGCCGTTCGGCTCAGACGCTCGACGCGACTTGGCGTCGCGCAAGAGCGGAGCTGGGTCTCGGCCGTCGTTCCCTGACCGCGTAGATCGTGACCGCGGGTATGAGCAGATACGACAGGTAGGCAAACGGGTGGCCGTAGTTGCTCAAGATCATGGAAGCGAGGAGTGAAACATAGGAGAGCTGCATCCGAACTCCCCCGATCCGAGCTCTACGGTGCAGAGCGCCGGCCAGAGCCCCACCAACGAAGAACCCGCCGACGACGCCCGCAATTCCCCAGTCGAGATAGAAGGCAGTGAGCACTCCAGGTGCCACACCGAACCCTACGAAGGTGTACCCGAAGTGGTCCTTGAGGTAGAGGTCGACGCTCGGCTTGAACAGGAGTGGCGAGAAGAATTCACCCCCCAGCGGGTGAGGGGTGTGCGCTGGGAACTCGTGGATGGTCTTGTCAAGGATCTTGCTCGTCCCCGCAACGTAGAGGAGGGATGGCGCTGCGAAACGAGCGGGGCCGCGGAACCCGAGATTGGCGAGGTCCCTGTCGTAGGTCGGCCCGTATGCGCTGGAGTTGCGGATGTAGCCGCTGTAACTGAATGCCGCGAATCCTACGAGCGCCGCGATTACAAGCCGGCCAACCTTGTACCGACGATTCCATGCCCGATAGAGAGCGACGACGAGCAGGGGGAGCAACAGCAAGCCTCGATTGGCGGTACCCGCCAGGAGGCCCACAACGAGAACCGCGGCCGTGATCTCAAGCCGGCGGGCGGCCCACTGGGTAGATGTGCTCACCACGAGCAGCGACAGCGTCAGAAGGGAACTGGCCGAGACAACGGCAATGGTCGAGTAGTAGCCGTTTGGGAAGAACGACACGCGGGCGAGATTGACATCGGCAGCGAGGATCGGCACGCCGGATCGGGCGATGAGATATCCGAACACCGTAACGGTGACTGCGAGAAGGGCATACAGAATCTCGTGGGGCACCCGCACAGCTGCGGGCTTGGTGTTGGAACGAGCCCGTCGTCGGCCACGGTTGCTGTCCTTCGATACGATGACACCAATCGTGAACGCGACCACCCCGATAGCGATCATCGACCATTGCAGGATCGCCGACGACGGGCGTTCGATCAGTACGGCGACACCGTTGTACAGGACAAAGACCGGGAGGAATACCGCTGTCGGCGAAAGCCCAACGGACACCGGTGCACCTCGATAGAACAGACCGCGCCAGCGGTTACCCCGAGGAGACAGACAACGACGAGCACGACAGGCCACAAGGCGACCATTGCCCCGGCTAAAGCGAGGACGACGACGGTGGCCAAGACCCAGCCGAAGGATGGCGTCGGCTCGCTCATGAACGCACTATACCGATCACCCCAGGCCTCAGACCAAGATCCGGTAGTTGCCCGTCGGGCGGGGCGGGGTCGCAGGGAGCTCTGAGGGGGGTGCGGATGCGAGGAGTTCTCTCGGTGCGGCAACGAAGGGCGCCGTTCGACCAGGGATCGTTGTGATCCGAAGGTTTTCGGCCAGGGCGTGGGTGGCGGCGGCCGGGTCGTGCACCGTGACTCAGGGACTAGCCGCGGCTGGTAGCGCTTGCAGCGCCCGCCACGCTCGCAGCTAAGGCTCATGTCGGCCGGCGCGCGGGGTGCATCTTGAAATTGCTGCATCGGCGAAGAAGTAGTCGAACTCCGCGGCGGACCGGTCCCGGGTATTCCAGGTGTCGAACTCGTCGCGGATCGCCTCGCAGATCCGGAACGAGGTCGACTTCGACACCGTTGACTCCGGAGCGAGCGCGTCGGTGTGGGTCCGCCCGTGCCCAACAGCCGGGACGCGAACTTCTTGTCGTTGCCCTTGGTCTTCGGGCGCTGCAGAGTCACCTCGCCCGCGGTCGTCGTTACACTCACCGGGCTGTAGCCGTTACGCAACCCCTCCCGTTCTCCGCGGGCGGTAGCGGCCCCGGCGTTGGAACCCGGTGACCTCGGCCTCCACACGGCCTGAAACACGAGGCGCACCGCGGCCCGCGCTGCCTCTTCGAGGTGTTCCTGCAGGCTTCCTCGTTCGGCGCCCGCGATCATCTCGTTGATCTCGGCACGGATGGTCTCAGCGGGCGATCCTTGTGTGGTTACGGGCGTAGCTCCTTTCGTTGAGTTGGTAGTTCTCCGGAAGGAACCTACGCCGCGTCGACACTTGCACCACCGGATGGACGCTACCCCGGCCGCGTGGCGCGGCACTTCTCGCGTGGCTGTGTCGGCAGACCTTCACACTTCAGTTCAGTCCTCGACCTGATCGGGAGCGAGGTGCTCGATGTGGGCAGCAGAAACTGGCAGGGCCTTGACGGCAGCGTGCGCGGGATGATTGAGTGGTCCGGCTGGCGATGGGAAGGCTGCGATATCCAGTCCGGACCCGACGTCGACTTCCTACTTGACATCCTCGCCCGCGAGTGGCGTCCTGCGGCTCGGGCGGTGCTGGCCGGCGGTATTGCTCTTCAATCTCCTCGGGCAGGTGTATGTGATGTCGCGAGATCATCGGGAAAGACCGGACCCGCGTCATGGTCCGGATCGTTTGTTTTTTCCGGGTCCGTAGGGGCGTCAGGGTCCGCCGATGGTGGTTGCCGGTGCCGTGGTAGCGGCGGTTGGGGTCGATGGTGAGTGTCGCGGATGATTTCGCCGGTGGCGGCGTGGATGACGCGGACGTCGAGGTCGTGGATGAGCAGGATGACGGGGGTTCGGTCGAGGGGTCGTCCGAGGCCGATGTGGTGGAGTTGGCCGTCGACGCGGAGGGTGACGTTGCCGGAGTTGACGCGGTCGTGGCGGACGCGGAACTCGGTGTCGGGTCGTGGGTGGCCGGGGTGGCTTTGGGTCGGGTGGTGTAGGTGGCGGCGGGGGTGGCTCGGTGTGGGAGCGAGCGGTGGGGTCGGTGGTGGTTGTAGATGTCGACGAAGGTGTCGAGCTGGGCTTGGAGTTCGGTGATCGTGGTCGGCTGGTGGTTGGGTGCGGAGCCAGCGTCTTCATGGTCTGTTGGAAGCGTTCGACTTTGCCGCAGGTGGTGGGGTGGTTGGGTCGGGAGTTCTTCTGGCGGACGCCGAGTCGGGCGAGTTCGGTCTCGAGGCGCGTTGCGGCTGGTGCGGCCGCCGGGGCGAAGCGGGTGGTGAAGACCATACCGTTGTCGGTCAAGGTCGAGAACGGGATGCCGTGGTCGGTCGATGGCGGCTGCGGAAGGTGGTGACGACGGCGGGTCCGGTGACGGGTTGGTGGGCGGTGACGGATAGGGCGTAGCGGGAGTGGTCGTCGAGCCAGGAGAGGATCTCGATGTCGGTGCCGTCGGCGAGGCGCCAGTGGGTGAAGTCGGCTTGCCAGGTTTCGTTGGGTTGTTCGGCTTGGAAGCGGATGTAGGACGACTTCGGTTTCTTCTTCGGTTCGGCGATGACGAGCTCGGCGCGGCGGATGATCCGGTAGATCGTCGCTCGCGAGACTCTGAGCCTGGTGGTGGTGTTCGAGGTGCCAGACGATGGTGTCGGCGCCGGCATCGAGGCCCTGTTGTGGTGAGTTGGTGGCGGAGCGTGAGGACGAGTTCGACCATGTTCGCTGGTGTGGCGTCGGGCCGGGTATGTCGTCGCCGTGAACGTGGTTCGAACGCGGTGTCGCCCTCGGTCCGGTAGCGGGCCACGAGTGTGTACACCCACGAGCGGGCGACGCCGTAGTCGCGGGCGACTTCGCTTGGTGAGCGACCCTCGACGGTGACTGCAGTGATGATCAAACGGGTTTTGGACACCCAGAAACGATGTGTCCTCTATGACGTGCGACATGTGTCCTCTATGTCGTGAGACAACACACCCTCGGGCAGGTGTACGCCCCAATCGCGACCCTGACCAATGCGATGCAGCTGGCGGAACCAGGAGGATCGTGCGTTGTATCTGGCCCGGCCGTGTGGGAACTCCACGGGTATCCGGCCGACTACTGGCGGCCAATGCCCGATTTTTTTCTTGAGTTCGCGCGCAGGCACGACCATGAGGCATCCGAGGTCGCTTTGGTCCTGAACGAGCGGTGCTACGTTCCCGGCCGCCGGGTCCGGACGTGCACCATTCCCATTGAGAGTCTCCGAGTTGACGACCAACGTCACATGCCGTCGCGACTAGCATCGACGCAGCTATTTGGCCGGGCCCGCACGATTGTGCCGGTAGACCTTCAACGAGGCTTGCAGCCCACGGGCCGGGCAACCAGGTTCCCGAACCTCGGGCTCGGAGTCGTGCTGGTGAAGAACGGTCGCTAATGGAGCATGATGCGTCAATCAACGGGCAACGGGGCGACGCGGTCGCTCGGTACACCGACGGCAAGTACGCGGGAACGAATCCACAATGGCATGACGAAGATGCTCCATGGAAGGGGCAACAGATCCGGCGCCTCCTCCAAGACGAGGGGCTTCATCCGAGGTCAATATGTGACGTTGGGTGCGGGGCGGGCGGTGTCCTTGCCGCTCTCGCCCCATGGTTCCCCGATTCGAAGCTGGTGGGTTACGAGGTCTCGCCTCAGGCTAGGGAGCTGGGCCATTCGCTCCATCCGGAGATCGATATTCGACTCGCTAACGGCGTCGAGGCCACAGAACGGTTCGACCTCGCTCTCGCCATCGATGTTATCGAGCACATCGAGGATTTCATGGAATTCTTGCGGACGTTGCGGCCGATGGCGGACCGGCATCTTTTCCATATTCCACTGGACATGGCCGCGGCGATGGTGGCGAGGGAGCGTCCGATCCTGCGGACCCGCTCCGAGGTCGGCCATCTTCACTACTTCTCCAAGGGCACGGCCGTCGCAGCCCTCATCGACGTGGGCTATCAAGTTGTCAGCACCCGCTACACCCGGAGCACCCTGGAGCTACCCAACCGTTCTTGGCGCATGCGGGTTGCAGCGGTGCCCCGGAGGATCGGCCATCGCTTGGCACCTGACGTAACCGCCCGGACACTGGGCGGGTTCTCCCTGCTCGTCCTCACTGGACGAGAATCGACCACTCCGGCTATAACGGTCCCTGATCTAGTGGCTCGCGCGGCGTGTTCCTGATGTGTAGAGCTGGATGAGGGAGCGTTGGCCGTGGTGTGGGAGGTGATCTCCCCGGCTTTGGGCGAGCGGCAACGTCGTGTGGTGGCCGTGGGCTGTCCCGGGCATGTGGCCGTGATGGGGCAACCGTGTTGACCGGGCAACGGGCATGTCCCGATTCACGGTCAACACCGGATCGCGCGAGGTCGCGGACGGTGGCATTCCGCAAAGGCGTGTGCGGCGCCCGGGGCGGGACGGCCCTCGACACTGGAGACCCGATCCCGATGTGTTGCCCAGCTTGGACTCACTTGTCGAGCCCGGATCGCGGGGTGATCCGATGTCGCCGTGGCGGTGGACGACCAAGTCGCAGCGCAACCTGTCCGAGAAGGTAGACGGGCGCGGCCTCATCTCCGCGTCGCGTGAAGACTTCGGTCTGACGCCCCTCGAGGCTGCGCACTTCGCCAAGCCCTCTGCTCTGCTCCGTTACGGTGGATTCCTCGACACCATGATCGAAGACGAGACCGCCGTCTTTTTCGACACACCCGAGCCCCGCGCTGTCGCGGGCGCTGTCCGCCGCCTGGTGAACGAGTCCTGGGACGACGAAGCGATCATCGCCAACGCCGAGCGCTTCTCGGTGCCCGCCTTTGAGCAGCGCCTGCGTGAAATCGTCGCCGAGGAGCTACGCGAAGCCCGGTAACCGCCGCCGCGGATGTCTCAGGGCAGCCAATCGGCAACGCAGAGCCCGGCCGGTACGATTGACAAATCCCGATTCGAAACGACTCTCACCTGCGACGACGCTGGCACACCTGCCGGTGCCTGATCGCGCTCACGTTGCTCGGCGCCTGCGCCTGGTGGGTCATCTGGGCCCCCACCGAGACCTTCGGAATCCCGAAGGGTTGGGTGCTCGTGAGCTTCTCGAGCACCCACGGCATCGACGAGCGTGACCTGTTGATGGCCCCCATCGCCTTCGTGGCGCTCCTGCTCCTGCTCCCCCGGCGGCGGCGCCCACCGAGCCCCACGCCGAACCCCACGCCGAGCCGGGAGACACCCCGATAACCGTCCCGCATATCGGACCCATTTGCCCCAGCCGCCACCCATAGCCCAATCTGTGGGGTCATGCCTGCCACAGATAACCCACTCAGGATCGCCTGGCTCATCTACCGAGGCAATCCTCATTGTGGTGGTCAAGGCGTCTACACCCGCTACGTCGCCCGTGAACTCGCCGCGCTCGGCCACCACGTCGAAGTCTTTTCCGGGCCCCCGTATCCCGAGCTCGACGACCCATCGATGCTGGTCAAAGTGCCGAGCCTCGATCTCTACCAGCGCGACAACCCGTTTCGCATCCCGTGGCCATGGGAGATCCGCGACACGATCGACATGCGCGAACTCGCCCTCATGTGCGCGGCGGGCTTCCCCGAGCCCTACACCTTCAGCCTGAGGGTCCAGAAACTGCTCGCCGGTCGACGCAACGACTTCGACATCATCCATGACAACCAGTGCCTCGGCACCGGCCTGCTCCAGATGATGGACGACGGCTGGCCGGTCGTCGCCACCTTGCACCATCCGATCACGGTCGATCGCGACCTCGACATGGCCCACGCGAACAGTCGCTTCCGGCGCCTCACGCTGAGCCGCTGGTATGGCTTCCTGCGCATGCAGATGAACGTCGCGCGCCAGATCCCGCGTGTCATCACAGTGTCGGAATCCTCACGACGTGACATCGTCGCCCAGATGGGCGTACCCGCCGAGGCGCTGCACATCGTCGGTGTCGGTGTCGACCCCGAGATCTTCAAGCCTCGCCCGTCCGTTGCGCGCGTGGCGGGACGGTTGATCACCACTGCGAGTGCAGACGTGCCGATGAAGGGCCTCACTCCCCTGCTCGAGGCGCTCGCGAAGGTCCGCACACAGAACACCGACGCGCACCTCGTGATCATCGGCCGCCTCAAGGAAAAGAGCCTCGTGCCGGCGCTCATGGACCGCCTCGGACTCAACGGCGCGGTCGAGTTCGTCTCGGGCGTTTCCCAAGACCGCATCGTCGAGCTCTACGCCGAGGCCCAGGTCGCCGTCGTCCCGTCGCTCTACGAGGGCTTCTCACTTCCAGCCATCGAGGCAATGGCCTGTGGTGTTCCGCTCATCGCGACGACGGGTGGCGCACTGCCAGAGGTGGTCGGCCCGAATGGCGAAACCGCCATCACCGTCGAACCCAACAACGCCGATGAGCTTGCCGTCGCGATTACAACGGCGTTGAACGACCCCGAGATGCGCGAACGGATCGGCGAAGCAGGTCGCGGCACGCGTGCTCGAGCGCTACACCTGGCGCGCGACCGCCGAAGGCATCGTCGCGCACCACCGCGCGCTGCTCGCCGAACATGGCGAACGGGCCGAAGGCGCCGGCCGCTCCACGCCAGTCGGGGCACCGTCGGCGTGCTGACCGTCGACTTCGACCGCCTCGGCCTTCGCGTGGAGAGCGGCTGCTCGACATGGGCTGCGGCGGCGGACGCCACGCGTTCGAAGCCATGCGCCGCGGCGCCCACGTCAGCGCACTCGACTACAGCGAAGGCGACCTCAAGGACGTCCGCGCGATCGCCACTGCGATGATCGAAGCCGGCGAGGTCCCAGCAGATCTGCCACACGGACTGATCAACGGTGACGCGTTGTGCCTCCCATTCGCCGACAACTCCTTCCATCGCATCGTCTGCAGTGAAGTCCTCGAGCACATTTGGGACGCGGACCGCGCCATCGCCGAGCTCGTGCGGGTTCTGGAGCCCGGCGCACGCATCGCGGTCACCGTGCCGACGCGCTGGCCCGAACGGGTCTCGTGGGCGCTCAACTACCGCTACCACGACACGCCCGGCGGCCATGTCCGCATCTGGCGCCAACACGAACTCGAAACCAAGCTCGAAGCCGCCGGCCTGTACCTGCGTGGTTCGCATCATGCGCATGCGCTGCACTCGCCGTACTGGTGGATCAAGTGCATGGCCGGCATCGATAACACCGAAGCGTTCACAGTCCGGAAATACCACGACCTGCTGACGTGGCAGATCATGAAGCAGCCACGTTGGCTCGGAGCACTCGAACGCACACTCAATCCGGTGCTCGGCAAGAGCCTCGTGATCTACGCCGAGAAGGTCTGATGCAGCAACGTCTGAAGCAACCGCGATCGGGGGAAAAGCGATGAGCCTGTTGGGGCCCGTAGATGGGATCGTCACCGCTGAAGATCTCGCGGAAACCGTCGATGCGATCGCTGCGATCCAACTCGACGACGGCAACATCCCCTGGACACCGGGCGAACACACCGACCCCTGGAACCTTGTCGAAGCCGCGATGGCCCTCGACCTGGGCGGGCGCAACGCCGAAGCCGAACGCGCCTATGAATGGCTGCGCTCCCAGCAGCACATCGACGGCGGCTGGCATGCCTACTACCAGGGCAACGCCATCAAGGATCCCACACGTGACACGAACGTCACCTGCTACATCGCCAACGGGGTCTGGCATCACTATCTGGTCACCGGCGACACACGTTTCCTGCGCGATTTCTGGCCCGTCGTGCAGGCCGCCATCGACTTCGCGCTCAACCACCAGGCCGAAACCGGCGAGATCGCCTGGCGTGCCGATGACCCCGCCGACGGCGCGTTGCTCACCGGATCGTCGAGCATCCACTCATCGTTGCGCTGCGCGATCGCAATCGCTGAACAGCTCCACGAGGAACGCCCCGATTGGGAACTCGCACTGCCGCGCCTCGCAGTGGCGATCGCACACCGACCCGACCGCTTCCTCGACAAGAACCGCTGGGCCATGGACTGGTATTACCCCATCCTCGGCGGCGCGCTGCGTGGCCCCTCGGCACATGCACGCATCGCAGGATCGTGGGACACCTTCGTCGTCGACGGCCGCGGCGTGCTGTGCGTCTCGGACCAACCGTGGGTCACCGCAGCCGAAACCTGCGAACTGGTCATGGCACTCGACGCTGTCGGCGCACACGAACGCGCCCTCGAGTTGTTCGGCTGGGTGCAGTTCCTACGCGCCGATGGCGGCGGCTACTGGACCGGCATGAACTTCGACGACCGTGCCTTTCACCTTCCGGGCGAGGTCTACCCCGTCGAGCAACCAACCTGGAACTCCGGCGCCGTCGTCCTCGCCGCGCACGCGCTCACGGGCACCGGACCAACCGCCGGATTCTTCCGCGGTGAAGGCTTCCCGTCATCGCTCACAGCCGAAGAGCTTCTCCAGGCCGGTCTCGATCTCGACGCCGAACGCACCACCAACAGCACCTCGCGCGACCACTGACCTGTTGGTGCCCATAGTCGCACCGCTGCCAGAGAGGGTCTGATGCACCGTCGTCGATGGCTCCTCATCCTTGTTCTGCTCTGCGTGACGGTCGTTGGCTTCGTCGTCGTGGAGCGTCTCACCAGTTCCGAAGGCCGCCGCGTCGGCATCGTGGGCGACTCGATCACCGCGGGCAACGTCCAACACCTCGAAAAGGTGATCGGACCACGCTTCAAGCTCATGGTGGTCGCGCGCAATGGTCTACGCACCGAAGAGATGATCGGACCAGCACAGAGCATCGCCGGCGTGAACTTCGACCAGGTCATCATCAATCTTGGCTCCAACGATGTCGCCAAGAAGGTCCCCGTCGATCAGGCCGCCGCGAATCTCCGTCGCCTGGTCGCGATCTTCACCGGAGCACGGTGCATCCACCTCGTGAACATCAACGCACAGATGACCTTCTTCGGAGCAAAGCCCGAGGAGACCGCTGCACTGCACGCTCAGGTCATAGCCCTCAACGATCAGATCAAGACCATCGCCAAGGACACCAAGCGCGTCTCCATCATCGACTGGAATGCAATCGTGGCCAAGAAGGGAACCGGCATCACCTTCGACAGCGTGCACCCGACACCGGCCGGTGAGGCACTCCTCGCGGAGGCCTACTCCGACGCCCTCCACGGATGCCGACGACAGTTTCTTTGAACATGAGCGGCGAGACCGTCACCGACAGAGGTGACCGGGCGCACGGAGTGTGCGGAGGCTGCCGGTTGTCGTGAGCGGCTCGAAGCCCTGCGCAACCGCGCGCTGCCACACATGAAATGGCGCCTGTCCCCCGTCGATAAAGAGGAACCCCAGTGGGGTCGCCCAATACCGCGCGACGGTCGTCGACTCGCCGAGCACCGCAACGACCGAGCCTTCGAGGCCGGAACGTTCCATGGTGCGGCGGAAGAACGGCAACGTGTCCATCCGTCCCGTCTCCGGATCGACAAGCTCACGGTCGTGGTGCTCCCATCCCGCCTGGTTCTCCTCCGAGCCGCGGTGATGATCAACGGTGAACAACACCGTCCCGAGCGCACGCGCCGCACTGCCGAGATAGACCGCGGACTTGCCGCAGTAGGTGCCGACCTCCAACAGCGGACCGAGCGCGCCGCCCGCACATCCCGCATCGAAAGAGCGCGAGACCCTCGTCGTCGGGCATGAAACCCTTCGTGGCGCGGGCAACCTCGAGGTCTCGGCCGTGCTCCTCGATCGCCGTGGGCAAAGCCATCACCTCCCCGAATACCTCCTCCTCCGTACTGGCGAGCTCGGTCAACCACTGTCGCTCCGGCGAAGGGCGGACGTAGACTTGGGTGTGACCACGCACAGCCCACTCGAGGATGACCGTGGGGTCGATCGTCAGGGCATCCGTGAGCTCTTGGCATTGACGCCCAGCGAGCGCGTCGAACGGCTGGTCGAAGTCGTTGCCACATGGTCGGAGATCCTCGACCACAGCCGCCGTCGCACGACCAGCTGATGACCTTCGACCCCAGACTGATCTGCCAGGTCCTCAATGATGAAGGCGTGGATTATGTCGTCCTCGGCGGTTTCGCTGCTGCAATTCACGGGTCGCCACTTCCCACCAGCGATGTCGACAGACGTCACCTTCACGCCGGCGGGACCCCGACTTGACTACGCCGACTGGCATGAACGGGCGGGGGAAGTCGAGATCGCCGACGGCCTGACCGTCAGGGTCGCGTCACTTGATGATGTGATCTCTTCAAAACGTGCGGCCGGACGAGACAAGGACCTGCATGCGCTTCCCTACCTCGAGTCGCTACGTGATGAGCTCAAAGGCAGAGAAGACCTCGCTTGAGAGGGTTTGGTCGATCTCGGCGAAGATGTCAACCCCGGGTGCGCCGGCAACTCCTCCAAGGAGCGACAAAGATCTTCGATGTCGGCACAGCGACGTCCTGGCTCGAGCGTGACAAGAAAATCGATGTCCGACTCCGGGTCTGCGTTGCCGGCGGCAACCGATCCAAAGATCCGGACATTGCGGACGCCGCAACGAGCAGCCGCAGCAACGATCTCTGGTCGCCTGTGTCGAAGCAGCGCCATGGAGACGGTTTGTCGCGACAGCCCCTCACCTTCCCCCTCGGTGGTCAGAGCGATCCGCGAGGTACGACCCATTCGACACGTTGACCGCTGATCTCGGCGATGCGGTCGTAGTCGGCGTCGTAATGCACAACGGTCAGATCGTTGATCTCGCCAACCGCTGCGATCAAGAGGTCGGGCAGCGCCAAGCGGTGCCGGCCCTTGCGTGCGAGACGGTGTTGGACGTCCATGGCGCGATCGGTGATCTCCTTGGTAAGGGGGAGACACGGCAGTGCTCGGCGTTCGGCCAGGATCGCCTCATAGTCTGCGAGTGAGCGTGCGCTGTAGAGCACCTCGAGATCGATGATCGGGCAGGTGGCAACCAGACCCTCGACGAGGAGCGGCCCCAGACGATCGGCGACCGTTTGGTGACCGAGCCGGGCAAGGGCGCTCTTGTCGGCCAGGTAGAGCGGCCCTACCGCCATGCGCCTTGCATCACCTCGTCATCGCCGAGGTCGGTTCCCTCGCCGGTTTCGAGTCGGCGAAGGTGCCGGCGGCGCAACTCGGTGTCGATGAACGAGCGCAGCGCCGTGTTGACCGCGTCCTTCATCGTCGTCGCGCCGCCCAGCTCACGAGCCCGGGTGAGCAGATCGTCCTCGATGTCCACAAGTCGCTTTGTCACCCAGAAAGTATATCTGATAACCGTATATCTAGATATACCTGGGGCCGGCACGATCCGAGCGCTCACCCGCCGTTCGCTGCGAAGCCCTCCCCGTGCCGGGCTCGGCATCACACACCTAATAGCATCCCTGTTAGAACACCGGATTCTTACAGGACAACTGTTATATGTGCCAGACCGGGAAGTCAGGCCGGGACTTCGACCCTTGCAGCGTGACCGAGCGCCGCGGCGAGTTTGCGGTCAAACGTCAGCAAGGTTGCCGACAGCGCCTCCGCCAGCGCCACGTACAGGGCGTCGTAGATCGTCAGATTGGCACGGAGTTCCCACGCGCGAGGGAGAAGCTCCTCGTGCCCATAGCGGGCTGCGTCGAGGTCGAGCAGGTCCTCGAGCGCTGACCGAGCGCGCGCCGGACTGAGCATTGCTGTCGCGACGTAACGACGCAACACCTGCGCCACCTCGGCCGTCAGCAGGTGCGGGACATGCAAGGACTCCAGTTCGTCTCCGATCCGGTCAGACACGAGTTCCCCGGCCTCGGTATTGAGAAGCAGTTCGAGGACAGCGGATGCATCGAGGACGATCAACCGCTTTCTCGCTCGGCCCGCACGGCCCGTTCCGGCGTCGGACGAAGTCGCGCGCTGCTACGGCCACGCACTCGCTCCAGCAGTTCCCGTCGTGATGGCCGCTCAGCAGCTCTCCGCAGCTCGCCAAGCGCCAGCTCCGACAGCGACATCCCCTCAAGGGCGGCCCGCGCCTTGAGCCGCGCGTGCACGTCGTCGGGCACATTCCGAATCTGTAGCGTCTTCATGCAACCAGCATACAAGCATGCACTCTGCATGCTTGTATGCAGAGGCTTCGAGCGCCAGGGAAAACGCTCCCTCGAACCGGCAAAACGTGTATCCTTACTTCTATAACGATGTAAGGAGGATCCAATGGAAGTGGCCGCACGGTTGACCTCGAAGGGCCAAGTCACAATCCCGAAGGCGGTTCGAGACGCCCTGGGCCTCACCGACGGCGACGCCGTTGTATTTCGCATCGACGGGGACCGCGCGCTCCTCGCTCGAACACCGGATCTCCTGGACCTTGCGGGAACCGTTTCCGTCCCCGCCGCCAAGCGCCGCGTTGCATGGGATGAGGTCCGACGCCGCACACGCGTGGCCCGAACAGCCTCGCGGCATTGAGCGCCTTCGTCGACACCAACATCCTGGTCCGCCACTTCACCGGCGATCCGCCGGACCAAGCCGCTCGGGCAACGCGCTTCCTCGCAACAGCGGACGAGCTGCTCCTGGCAGACCTCGTCGTCGCCGAGGTCGTCTATGTCCTTGAGTCCTATTACGAAGTCGAACGTCTCCGAATCGCCGACATGGTTCGAGCGATGATCGCGTTCGACCCGATACACGTGGTCGACGAGGACCTCCTGCTCCGCGCCGTCGAGGTCTACGAACTCGAGCGTCTCGACTTCGCCGAGGCCTACCTTGTCGCCAGCGCAGAACGAACAGGCGTCGGAACGGTCGCGTCGTTCGACCGGTCGTTCCGAAACCACAATTGATCGAGCAGTTCGACACCCATCACGTGCGCATCCCCTCAACCCCCGAAGGGATCGGAGTCGTCTCGCGGATCGCGAGCGTCAACAATCTGCTCGCGTCGCTCGGCGAGCTCACGGCCGCGGGTGTAGTAGCGGCCACGCTTTTCACCGTGCGGGATCAGCAATCCCGCATCGGCCATCATCCGCAGGTCGCGGCTCGCCATTCCATCGGTGACCTCGTCCTCGTGGATCGCGCGGTATGTAGCGTTGCGAATGCGGTAGCCGATGGCCGCGTCATAGAGCGCGACGATCGAACGCTCCGGAAACCCGTGCTTCGCGGCGATGATTTCGAGTTCCTCCCAGAGACGCTCCGATTCCTTGATCCGTCGCAACATCGTGCGGGCCTGACGATGGTGCGCCGTGATCGTGAAACGCACCCACGGCAATGCGCCGCGCGTCGGCTGCCATTTCCCACCACCGACTTCCGCAAGAACGTCGTAGTACGCCTGAGTATTTCGACCCAGGTATTCCTCGATGGTGCAAAAACCAGGTTCGAGGATCTGCTCGCGCGCCAGTACCAGCGTCTGGAGGCAGCGCGCCATACGGCCGTTGCCGTCACGGAACGGGTGAATGAGGACGAGATTGAGGTGCGCCATCGCGGCACGCACAAGTACCGGGCAATCGGAGCTGACCTCCTCGTTGAGTTGCAGGACAAGCTCGTTCATGAGGCCGTCCACTTCATCGATGCCAGCGCCCGTGTAGATGATCCTGCCGGTGTCGTCATTGCGCACGTAGATGTCTCCGGCGCGGTAAAGGCCCGGGCGGTTCTTGAGGTCGTAGCTGGTCATGATGAAGTGGAGACTCTTCAGTAGCTGCTCGCCGTAATGAAACCTTGGTTCGTTGGCGAGTTGGAGCACGAACGTCATCGCGTCGCGGTAGCCCTTGAGTGCTCGTTCGGTCTCTTCGCCGGCACTCAGTGTTTCTTCACCGAGATCGACGGCAGCAGCATCGTCAAGTGCCGCGTCGAAGCCCTCGATGCTGTTCGATCCCTGCACCGCTCGTGCGTATGAGACGCGACGAAGCGACCCGAACCAACGTCGAGGCTCGTGCAATTGCCAGCGCAGCTTTTCTTTGAGGTCCTGCACCTGATCGAGAACCTCGTGCTCGTGGGGACCCAGATCGGGGGTCGCGAATAACATCGGTGAAACTCCATTCGCTACCTTTATGATGATGGATAATATCCCTCATCCCGATGGTTGGCAACTAACTTTGCCTCGCGCTGCACGCCGACCTCGGGACCGCCTGCAACGACTCGTCGTGGAGGGGTATGCGTGCGAAGGTCGACGCGGCGGCTATCGACCGGGCGCACGGAGTGTGCGGAGGCTGCCGGTTGTCGTGAGCGGCTCGAAGCCCTGCGCAACCGCGCGCTCCCACACATGAAATGGCGCCTGTCCCCCATCGGCTGGATCCTCGAACACGTCGTGGATCGCCAGCACACCGCCTTCGAGCACGAACCCGGCCCAACGCTCGAAGTCGGCCATCGCCACGTCCTCGGCGTGTCCACCGTCGATAAAGAGGAACCCCAGTGGGGTCGCCCAATAGCCCGCGACGGTCGTCGACTCACCGAGCACCGCAACGACCGAGCCTTCGAGGCCGGAACGTTCCATGGTACGGCGGAAGAACGGCAACGTGTCCATCCGTCCCGTCTCCGGATCGACAAGCTCACGGTCGTGGTGCTCCCAGCCCGCCTGGTTCTCCTCCGAGCCGCGGTGATGATCAACGGTGAACAACACCGTCCCGAGCGCACGCGCCGCACTGCCCAGATAGACCGCGGACTTACCGCAGTAGGTGCCGACCTCCAACAGCGGACCGAGCGCGCCCCCCGCACATCCCGCTTCGAAAAGCGCGAGACCCTCGTCGTCGGGCATGAAACCCTTCGCTGCGCGGGCAACCTCGATCGCCCGTTCGTCCATCGCGTGCCCCATGGGGTGCGCGGTCACAGGCCGAACAGCTCGGTCACACCTGGGTCACGTCCGGCGGTGAAACCACCGTCGACTGCGATGGCGTTGCCCGTCACGAACGAGGCGTCCGATGACAACAGGAATGAAGCGACCGACGCGATCTCATCGGGACGGCCGAAACGGCGGAGCTTGTGCTCGTCCTGGATCGTCTCGCGAATGCCCGTTCCCTTCATGAGCTCGAACGCGCCCGTCAACAATGGCGTGAGGATGAAACCCGGACAGATCGCATTGGTCCGGATGCCCTGGCGGCCGTAGTCGATCGCGAGATTCTTGGTCAGCAGCACGACACCGCCCTTCGATGCGTTGTAGGCGCTGCCGCCCGCGGTGCCTTCGAGCCCTTCGATGCTGGCGATGTTGACGATCGAGCCGCGTTCCGAATCGATC
This sequence comes from uncultured Acidimicrobiia bacterium, assembly GCA_963785035.1. Lineage (GTDB taxonomy): Bacteria > Actinomycetota > Acidimicrobiia > IMCC26256 > CAWATG01 > CAWATG01. Next base: position 31,406 of record CAWATG010000011.1, on the reverse strand, counting down.
GGGTCCTGCGCGAGCATCGCCTTGAGCACGTGCTTGGTGACCAAGTACGTGCCCTTGAGATTGATGTCCATCACACGGTCCCACTCGTCCTGGCCGAGATTGTGGACCGGTCCGCCGCCACCCACGCCCGCAGCGTTGACCACACCGTCGACACGGCCGTGTTCGGCGACGATCGCCGCGAGCATCGCCTCGATCGCCGGCTCGTCACGCACATCGAGCACATAGTCGACACCGGCGGTGATATCGGCGCTCACCGGTATCGCACCATCGGCCCGGAACCGCGAGACGCATGCCTCGCCGAGACCAGATGCGGCGCCGGTCACCAACACAACCTTGCCCGCCAAACGTCCGCTCATCGGTTCTCCGTTCTGATGCGCTCCCCACGATTCGGAGCCCCGTAGAGGTCTAGCTCACCACAGGACCGCCCGCCAACCACCACGCAACGTGACCGAGTACACCATCGGAACGAAGATCGCGAAGCCGTGAGCGTAAAGTCAGGCATCCCCACGCGAGCTCGAGGAGCATCCGATGGACGAAGTAGTACAAGCCCCAGATCGCAACCTGGCCATGGAACTGGTCCGCGTCACCGAAGCCGCAGCGCTTGCCGCAGGACGCTGGATGGGTCGCGGCGACAAGAACGGCGCCGATGGCGCTGCGGTCGACGCGATGCGAGTCGTTCTCAACACCGTCTCGATGGACGGCATCGTCGTCATCGGTGAAGGCGAAAAGGACGAAGCGCCCATGCTCTTCAACGGCGAGGAGATCGGCGACGGCTCCACGCCACGTTGCGACATCGCCGTCGACCCGATCGACGGAACGACGCTCACCTCCCTCGGTCGCCCGAATGCGATCGCTGTGATCGCGGTGTCCGAACGCGGCACGATGTTCGACCCTGGACCGTGTGTCTACATGGACAAGATCGCAGTCGGCCCCGAAGCTGCGGGCGTCATCGACATCAACGCACCGGTCAGAGCCAACCTCGAAGCCGTCGCGAAGGTCCTCGGCGAAGACCTCGACGATGTCACCGCCGTGATTCTGGATCGCGACCGCCACGCTGGGATCATCCAGGAATGCCGTGAAGCGGGTGTTCGCATTCGCCTCATTCCCGACGGCGATGTCGCCGGCGCCATCTCGACCGCATGGTCCGAAAGTGGCGCCAACATCCTTTTCGGCATCGGCGGCACACCCGAAGGCGTCATCGCCGCGTGCGCCCTCAAGGCGCTCGGCGGTGCCCTCCAAGGCAAGCTCTGGCCCCGCAATGACGAAGAACGCACCGCCGCGCTCGACGCGGGTTATGACCTCGACAAGGTGTTGCATATCGAAGACCTCGTCTCGGGCGACGACGTCTTCTTCGCAGCGACCGGCATCACCGACGGCGAGCTGCTCAAAGGCGTCCGCTACTTCGGTGATGGCGCTTCCACACAGTCGCTCGTCATGCGTTCGAAGTCCGGAACGATTCGTCGCGTCGACGCACGCCACAAGTGGCAGAAGTTGATGCGCTACTCAAGCCTCAAATTCGACTAGAAACGTGGGCCATGCTTCCTAGCTGGCTCGACACCGAGACGCTTCGCACAATCACCGTCGTCGCCACGGGCAGTTTCGGTGCATTGGCACTCACCGCGATGGTCCTCGTCAAAAAGGCCCTCACAAAGATCGTGTTCGTCGTGGTGCTCGCTGCATTGGCGCTCGGCTCGTGGATCTACCGATCCGACATTCAGGAATGCGCCAAGACCTGTTCGTGTGCAATCGCCGACTACAAGATCAAGGTCCCGAACTGCACGACAACCCCAGCTGCGACGACACCTGGCGCTCCCGTCGCGCCAGGTCCTGCAATCGTCACCACCGCACCGCCCGCCTAGGGCCTCAGCCTCGCAGCATCTCCACAAGGCTGTCCGTCAGCGTCGCCTGAGCGGCCATGTCGCTCTTGCCTGGGGCCACGTGCCACCCTCGGTTCTCGCACCACACCTGCGCTGTCGAGGCCGCGGGCACACGCATGGTGAGCTTCGGGCAACGACGATCATTGGCCGCCGACTCGAAAGCCGCCAACAGGCGCGAACCGATTCCGTGGCGACGCACGTCCTTGGCGACCGCGACCTCATCGACCCGCCCACGCCCCATGCCGATCCAACCAGCGAGCGCGCCCACAACGACGCCATCGTGACGAGCCGTGATCACAACCGCTTCACGGTCGTCGTGTGGCCATTCCCCCTGCTCGCCGGCCACCTCGTCACGAACCTGGATCATGAGTCGCTTTGCTTCTGGATCGACAACCGTCGAGATGGCCAGCTCGACATCGACAGACCCGCGGCCCACAACGACCGGTGCGCCGAGCGGCACTTCCGCCGCCGGACGCCACACCGAATCTTCATGGCATTCCAACACGGTCAGATATTCCACCACGGCGCCAAACCGTGCGTCGCACAACGCCTGCACCGCTGCATGGATCTTCTCGGGCGAGCCGTGGGTCAGCAACGTCACATGCGGCACGTACGGCCGCTCATCCGGGCGTTCGAACGGCACGACCATCAGCAACGCACGAAGCGTACGAAGCGCACGAACGGCGCCCTGGTCACCGACGGCGAGGTACAACACCGGCGCATCAGGCAGAAAGGTCTCGGCTGGGCCAAGTTCCAGGCGCAACGGGCGACTTCGCGCTCCCGCATCTCTGACGACCGCGAGCGCTCCATCGAGTTCGTCGTCACGGATGTTCAACGGCGCAACGAGCGTGATGTGCGTCGGGATTCGGAACCGCTGTGTGTCGCCGAGCGCATGGCGCAGCGCATCGATGCCGTGACGCGCAGGCTCGGGGATCAGGAGCGCGACGGCATAGCGCCTGCGACGCACGTCATGACCCTTTCAACGGACGCAACCATTCCCAGTGGCTGGAACGTGTGGTGTCGAAGTCGTAGATCGACCAACCGATCGAACGGTTCTTCCTGACTGCTCGACCGAAGCCCTCGAGATCAACCCGCGAGGAATCCTCGGCGAGACCACCGACGTCGTGCACGATCGCGCGTGGTTTGCCAAGGTTGTTGCGCAACCGACGTGTCGACTCCTCCACATAGGTATAGGCATCACGATAGGGCGCGCTGCGAAACGTCCAGTAGGACATCGGCATCCACACGTCATAGACCGAGGCAAGGTCCTCCCATGGGAACGTCGGCCATAACATTGGGTTCACGACCTCCAACTGCACTGGCGGATAGACAATCGCACCGAGGGCCCGTGTACCCACCAGTCCGCGAGCCCAGCCCGAAAGTTCGATCAGGCGGGCGTTGCGCAGCGCCACGTCGGGGACGCCACTGGTCCATTCGACGTCGATCGCCAATGCATCGAAGCGCTCACCCTTTGACCGAAACCGATGCAACGCGCGGATCTTCGATCGATCGGCAGCGAGATCTGCGAACTTCGGGAGGTACCAGGCGACCACACGCACGCCGTTCGCATGAGCAGCACGCAACAACTCGCCGACGATCGTTCGATCGACAATCGGGCCGGGTGAACGCACATCGTCCTTCGCCGCCTGGAGATACAAGGTCTTGACACCCAACGCCGCCATGTCCTTGACCGAGGAGGCAGTCACCGAGGGAAGCCCACCCGCCTCCTGAAACGCCGGCGCGTAGTCGTACGCATCGACCCAGGCTCCAAGTCCGCGAAACGCAACGACATCGCGCCGCACGACCGACGGTTTCGATGACGAAGCTTCCGATGACGCTGGCGCGGCTGGGGTCGCGGCGGTAACCAGGAAGACAAGCAGGGTGACTCCCGCGAGCGTCCACGCGAAACGCGTCGTGCGGAACGTGCGGCGCATGCACGACACGTTATCGGGCAACGTTGAGCGTTGCCGTTCGGTGTTTGCTCAGCGGTCGGTGTTGCTCAGCGCTCGGGGTGGCTCAGCGTTGCCGCAACCTGCAAGCGGATGTTCGCCCGGTCCAGCGCCTCGCGTGCTTCCTCGTCATCGGAGTTCAAAGCCAAGATGCTCTCGGCGTGCTCCCGCGCCACCAGCGCACGGGCCGCGTCGATGTCGGACGGTAGCTCGGCGACGTCGCTAAGGATGATGACCCTGTCGTCGTCGACCTGCGCGAATCCGCCGTGCACCGCGAAGACCTGCTCGCCGTCACTGGAGATGAGCCGCACCGGCCACGCTCGCAGCGCTCCGAGGAACGGCTGGTGCCCCGGAAGAAAGGCCAGGTCACCATCACTCGCGCGTACGCACGATGACCATATCGGCGTCACCCTCGTAGAGGATGCGTTCGGGCGAGACGAGCTGAACCTGCAGGCTCATGCTTCGAGGCTCTTCGCCTTTTCGAGCACCGACTCGACACCGCCGACGTTGAAGAATGCCTGCTCCGGCACTTCGTCGAGCTCACCGTTGACCAGCGCTTCGAACGACTCGACGGTCTCTTCGACGGGAACGAAAACTTCCCTTCAGACCGGTGAAGACCTCACCCACGAAGAACGGCTGCGATCCCATCACCGCCAGGGTCATCAGGCACGCGAAGGCCAGCGTCGCCAGCAGCCACGGGGTCTGCACCATGTAGCGGAACCCCTCCGCCATGTCGCGCAGCGCCGACCTGACCGGGTGGCCGCGGTGCTCGTCGTCGAGCTGGCGGCGCACCGGCGTGAGGGGGACGAAGCCGAGGGCGACCAGGCTCACGGCGTACGACGCGGCGGCGACCGCGACGGCCGCGCCCGGCGAGGCGGCGGCGACGACGGCCCCGGCCACCGCGGGGCCGAGCGCCTGGCCGATCGTCGGACGCACCATGCCCTCGAAGCCGTTGACGGCCTGCAGGTCCTCCTCGGCGACCAGCGCGGGCAGCCATGCGGAGTAGGCCGGGTAGTAGAACGACATCGCGGCGCCGGCGCTGAACGAGACGAGCGCGAGGTGCCACAGGGCCGTCTGGTCGGTGAGCGAGAGCACCGCGATCGCGCCCACGCCGGCGAGCTCCAGCGCGCAGACCGCCATCAGGATCGTCCGCTGCGGCACCCGGTCCGCGACGACGCCGGCGAAGAGCGCGGGCAGCATCACGCCGACGGCGCCGGCGGTGGAGGCGATCGAGAGCTGGGCCGGCCCGCCGCCGATCCGGATGACCTCCCAGACCAGGCCGATGATCCACACGCCCTGCCCGAAGCTGCTGAAGACGAGCGCGACGGCCAGCCGGCGGTAGGACGGCGAGCGGAAGGGCCGCAGCGCGCGCGGGAGCGTACGACCGGTGGCCTGGTCGTGCACGGTGTCGACCAGGTTGTCCACGACCGGGTCCGTCATCGTCCGCTCCTCCCTTCCCGTCGGGTGTCCGACCGTCGATGGTGAGGGGTGGGTGCCGTCGGACGCATCCCGGTTTCCGGGACGGGGCCAGCCTGCCCCACCACCGGTTTGCCAGACTCGGGGCATGACCACTCTCGGGGACTTCTCCGCCACCGGCATCGACGGCACCGACACCGACCTGTCCTCCTACGAGGGCCAGCGTGGTGCTCGTCGTCAACACGGCCTCCCAGTGCGGCTTCACCCCGCAGTACCAGGGCCTGCAGGAGCTGCACGACACCTACGCGGAGCGGGGCTTCGCGGTGCTCGGCTTCCCGTGCGACCAGTTCGGCAACCAGGAGCCGGGCGAGGACGCCGAGATCGCGTCGTTCTGCGAGCGCAACTTCGGCGTGACCTTCCCGCTGTTCTCCAAGGTCGACGTCAACGGCGACGGGGCGCACCCGCTGTTCCAGTGGCTGAAGAAGGAGAAGTCCGGCCTGCTCGGCGGCAAGGTGAAGTGGAACTTCACCAAGTTCCTGATCGGCCGTGACGGCGAGGTGATCGACCGCTTCTCGCCGACCACCGAGCCGGCCAAGATCGCCGGGTCGGTCGAGAAGGCGCTCTGACCGGCTCCCTCCCGGCGCCCTGACGCACCAGACTGGGCGCCATGACGACGTTCACCCGCTCCGACGACCTGCGAGGCGCCGAGTTCGTCGACGCCGACCTGCGCGGCGCGCGGTTCGTCGGGGCCGACCTCTCCGGCGTCGTGATGCGCGGCGTCGACCTGCTGGGCGCCGACATCGACGTCGCCGTGGCTCTTCGACGGCGACGGCTTCCTGCTGGTCAACGGCGTCGACGTCGTCCCGCTCGTCGACGCCGAGCTCGACCGCCGCTTCCCCGGCCGGGCCGAGCGGCGGGCCGCCGACCCGGACGGTCTGCGCGTCGGCCTGGGCCGCGCTCGAGCGGACCTGGTCGGCCACCCTGCGAGCGGGTCGCCGCGATGCCGGCGGGCACCGTCGACGTGTCGGTGGCCGGCGAGTGGTCCTTCGCGCAGACGCTGCGGCACCTGGTCCTGGCCACCGACGTGTGGCTGGGCCGGGCCGATCCTGCGAGCTCGAGCAGCCGTTCCACCCCCTCGGGCTGGCCGGCCCGGGCGCCGAGGACGACGGCCTGGACATGTCGGTCTTCACGACCGAGCACCCCGTCGTACGCCGAGGTGCTCGAGGTCCGCGCCGACCGGGTCGCGATGGTGCGCGACTTCCTCGCCGCGCGTCACGCCCGGAGGAGCTGGACGACGGCCCGCGCGAACCCGTGGGCCCCGGCGTACCCGGAGACCACCCTCTCCTGCCTGCACGTGATCCTCGAGGAGGAGTGGGAGCACCACCGCTACGCCGTCCGCGACCTCGACGCGATCGAGGCGGACGCGCGCGCCACCCGTTAACGCTCGTCGACGACTGCTGTCATGCGGATCGAGACGAGGAGGCCGGGGATCTCCGCACCGAGCTTGGCGGCGTAGCGAGTGGGCGGATCCGCAGCGAACCAGCGGGCGTACTCCTCGTTCATGCCGTCGAAGTCACCCGGATCCGTGAGCAGCACGCCGACCTCCACCACGTCGTCGAGGCTTGCGCCGCCCGCGATGAGGATGGCCTCGCAGTTGGCCAGGGCCTGACGCGTCTGCTCCTGGATGCTCGCGCCTGCCAGGGTCCCGGTCCGGGTGTCGATGCCGGTCGTCCCCGAGATGTAGAGGTGTGACCCGGCCCTGACACCCTGGCTGAAGTGTGGGGACTGCGGCGCGTTGGGCGTCGAGATGATCTGGCGCGGCATGTGACCCTCCCGGGTAGGTGTGGCTCGGATCCTATGGCGGACCGGACGCCGCGCGCCCGTGCGAGGCGAAGCGAACGCCGCTCCGGGTCGTGGTCGGCCCGGTCCTTCAGTGGGTTCCCCGCCGGCCAGCCGAGCTGGACGAGCGCCATGAGCGACCGATCCACCGCCTGGGCGCCTCGCCATGTCGTCCTGACAGCGGCAGACGAGGGCGGTCTAGCCGCGATGGCTGAGCACGTTCACCACGTGGCCGGCGCTCGTGCGCACGAAGAAGCGACGGACCCCCCAAGCCTCGTCCTGAAGAGGATGAACGATCTCGGCGCCGCTGTCCTGAGCCCGCCGATAGGCCTCGTCGACATCCGGCACCTCAACCGACATCTCCGGATTGCAGGGCGCGGACTGGTCGATGTTCATGAGGCTGAACTGGGCACCACTGTGCGTTCCGAGGGTTGCGACCCAGCCCAGATTCATGAGCACGTCGAGACCGAACAGCTCGGAGTACTCCCGCACCGCGGTCTCGACATCGCTGACCGTCAGGATCGGCACTGCTCGAAGCACGTCCATGACCCCACCCTAGGCAGGGGCAGATTCAGCCAGGGGCAGAAGCCTGCGGGTCGAAGAGGTCACGACCGCATGCGCATCGGCATGCCCAGGAATGGACCCGACACCGACCACGACTCGAGTCAGGAGTGGGAGCAACGGGGTCATCCGCCCCGGGCAGCCGGGGTCACTCGCCCGGCGGCACCTGGAAGGCCCGGACCTCGATCCGGCCGCCGAGGGCCTTCGACGCCCGGGCGGCCCAGTCGAGGGCGGTCGCCTCGTCAGCGACGTCGATCACCCAGAACCCTCCGACGTACTCGGGAGCCTCGACGAACGGGCCGTTGACGGTGCTGAGCGACTCGCCGGTGTTGTCGACGGTGATCGCGCTCGAGGGCGGCATCAGGCCGCCCGCGAAGACGAAGGCGCCGGTCGAGGTCAGCTCCTCGATGATCGCGCCGGTGGCAGCCATGGCCGCCTCCAGCTCGGCCGGGTCCATGGTCTCCATGGTCGGCTCCTCGTCGGAGTCGTGCGGAACGGTCAGCAGGAATTGGCTCATGCCATGTAGGACCGTCCTCGACGCGGGAACTCATCGCCGACGTCAGAGGTCGTACGCCGCCCGCTCGTCCTCCGGCACCAGGTCGACGTACGCCGGGTGCCGCTGGATGTAGCCGGCGTAGAACGGACAGGCCGGGATCACGGCGAGTCCCCGCTCGCGGGCCGTGTCGAGCGACTGCTGCGCGAGCTCGGAGGCGAGCCCCTGGCCCTCGTAGGCGTCGTCGACCTCGGCGTGGGTGAAGATGATCCGCCCGGGCGCATCCGGTAGTCGGCGAAGCCGGCCAGCTCGCCGTCGACCAGGATCTCGAAGCGGTGCTGCTCGGTCTGGTCACGCACGGTCGTGGTCATGCCGCGACGCTAGCTGACTTGCCGGTAACCGACCCGACGGTGGAGGGTGGCTGCCATGGCGGCCACCACGTCGTCGTACTCCATCACCATGCGGCTGCACACCGCGCCCGACCACGGCGTCGTCGGGCTCGGTGGCCACGGCGATCGCCGCGGCGGGCGGCATCGTCACCGCGATCGACGTCGTCGAGTCGCGCCACGACCGGCTCGTCGTCGACGTCACCTGCTCGGCCAGCGACGCCGACCACTCCGAGCGAGCTCGTCGAGCGCGTCGACGAGCGTCGACGGCGTCGAGGTCCACAAGGTCAGCGACCGGACCTTCCTGCTCCACATCGGCGGCAAGATCGAGGTCACCTCCAAGGTGCCGCTGCGCAACCGCGACGACCTGTCGATGGCCTACACCCCGGGCGTCGGGCGGGTCAGCATGGCGCTGGCCGAGAACCCCGAGGACGTCTCGCGGCTGACCGATCAAGGGCAACACGCGTCGCCGTGGTCACCGACGGCTCGGCGGTGCTCGGCCTCGGCAACATCGGGCCCGGCGCCGCGCTGCCGGTGATGGAGGGCAAGGCCGCGCTGTTCAAGCGGTTCGCCGACATCGACGCCTGGCCGATCTGCCTGGCCAGCCAGGACACCGACGAGATCGTGCAGGCGGTCGAGATGATCGCGCCCGGGCTTCGGCGGCATCAACCTCGAGGACATCGCCGCCCCGCGCTGCTTCGAGATCGAGCGCGCGGCTGCGCGAGAGCCTCGACATCCCGGTCTTCCACGACGACCAGCACGGCACCGCGATCGTCGTGCTCGCCGCGCTGACCAACGCGCTGCGCGTGGTCGACAAGAAGCTCGCCGACGTGCGCGATCGTCGTCTCCGGTGCCGGCGCCGCCGGCACCGCGATCGTCACGCTGCTGCTCGCCGCCGGCGTCGACCGACGTCGTGGTCTGGGACCGCGAGGGCTGCCTCTCCGCCGACGACGAGTCGCTGCCGCCCGCCAAGGCCGAGCTGGCCGCGCGTCACCAACCCGCGCAAGGTCCGCGGCGACCTGCACGACGGCGCTCGCCGGCGCCGACGTCTTCATCGGCGTCAGCGCGCCCGGCGTGCTCGACGCCGGAGTGGATCAAGGACATGGCCGACGACGCCGGTCGTCTTCGCGCTGGCCAACCCCGACCCCGAGGTCGACCCCGCCGAGGCCGAGAAGTACGCCGCCGTGGTCGCCAGCGGCCGCTCCGACTACCCCAACCAGATCAACAACGTGCTGGCCTTCCCCGGCGTCTTCCGCGGGCTGCTCGACGCCCGCGCCACGCGACGTCACCATCGACATGCTGCTGCGCGCCGCCGACGCGATCGCGCACGTGGTCAAGCGACGAGGAGCTCAACCCGAACTTCATCATCCCGACGGTCTTCAACCCCGAGGTGCCCGAAGGCGGTCGCCGCGGCCATCGCCGGCACCGACTGACGGGTCACTCCGACCAGGGCGTCCGGACCCGCTCCTGCGGCTCGCCGTCCACCTCGAGGTCGAGCCGCTCCTGGTAGAAGCTGACCAGGCCGATCGACGTCGCGGGCGTCGTCGAGCGGGTCCTCGTAGGTCCAGGCGGCAGTCGGCAGCACCGCGTCGCCGGCGCGCACGTCGTAGTGGGTGGCGCGGCCCTTGTAGGCGCAGGTCGTGTCGAGCGTCCGGGCGTGAGCAGGTCGGCCCCGACGTCCTCGCGCGGCAGGTAGTAGCGCGGCAGCGGGAAGGTCGCCCTCGAACAGCATCGCGGGGCTCGGTCGGTCTCGGCCAGCACGACTCCCTCGTGCGGAGATCCGGACCGGCCGCGAGGACCGGCGCACGTCGATCCGGTGGAACGGATCGCGCGGCGTGGCCGACGCATGCGGTTCGTCCTCCTCCCACCAGTCGAAGTCGTCGAAGTCGAGGACGACGTAGTCCGTGCAGGTCGGGGTCGGTGAGCCGGAACGCCGTCGCCGGCTCCGGCCCGCGGCGCGCGACCAGGACCGGCTCCCCGTCCGGCGCGTGGCACCGCGAACGGCACGCTCGGGTCGAGCAGCGGCGGGCCGCCCTCGCCGAAGCCGACCGGGCGGTGGTCCGGCGGCGGGCCGGTGGGTCCCGGCTCGAGCGCGACCCGCAGGTCGGCCAGCGGGACGGCGTACGACGCCACGACGCGCTTGCGGCTCGAAGACCAGCACCGGGTGGTCCGTGACGGCGACCAGCTCGTCGCCCAGCCGGACCGTGACCCGCTTGACCACCGGCTGCCAGCGCAGCTCGGGGAGGCTGCGCATCCAGGCGTGGTCGAGCCGCAGGGCCATGCCCCCACTGTGCTCCCGGGCGAGCGCCCGCGACAAGGGTGGGGCGCGACGTGTGGGGGTGGGTGTCGCCGCGCTCGTCGCACGCCGGGTTACCCGCTGTTCCCACCAGGCTGCAACACGGTGGGAACAGTTGCTAACCCGGCGTTACAGCGCGTCGGCCGCCACTTGACAGATCGCCACCCCTTGTCAAGTCGGTTTACAGATCGTATGGTCCTGTAAACCCGCGTCGACAGGGAGGTCAGGATGTCCGGCAGCACCGTCCCCGCCGGATCGACCGAGCAGTGGCACGACAAGAAGCGCTACCTCTGGCTGATCGGGCTGGTCGTGCCCGAGCCTGGCCTTCGTCGGCGTACGGCGGCTGGCTGGCTGACCGGCCTGGGCGCGCTGGTTCTGGGTCGGCCCGGTCGTGATCCTCGGCGATCGTGCCCGCGATCGACCTGGTCGCCGGGCTCGACCGCTCGAACCCGCCCGACGACGTGATCGAGGCGCTGGAGAAGCGACCGCTACTACCGCTGGATCACCTACCTCTTCCTGCCCGATCCAGTACGTCGGCTTCGTGCGGGCCTTGTACCTCTCGCGGAGGGCGACCCGGCCGCCGGCGCCGACCCTGGCGCTGTGGGAGAAGGTCGGCCTGGCGGTCTCGATCGGCTGCATCGGCGGCATCGGCATCAACACCGCCCACGAGCTCGGCCACAAGAAGGAGGCCCACGAGCGCTGGCTGTCCAAGATCGCCCTGGCGCAGATCTTCTACGGCCACTTCTACATCGAGCACAACCGCGGCCACCACGTCCGCGTCGCCACCCCGGAGGACCCGGCCAGCGCCCGGCTCGGCGAGACCTTCTACGCAGTTCTGGCCGCGCACGGTCGTGGGCTCGCTGAGGAGCGCGTGGCGGCTGGAGAAGCGGCGGTACGCCCGCAAGCAAGCAGCACCCGTTCCGGATCGGCAACGACGTGCTCAACGCCTGGCTGATGTCGGTGGTGCTGTGGGCCGGCGATGGTCGCCTGGCTCGGCATCGGCGTGCTGCCGTACCTCGTGATCCAGGCGGTCGTCGGCTTCTCGCTGCTCGAGGTCGTCAACTACATGGAGCACTACGGGATGCTCCGGCAGAAGGTCGGCGTCGGGGAGCGCGAGCGCTACGAGCGGGTCGACCCCAGCCACAGCTGGAACTCCAACAACATCGCGACCAACGTGCTGCTCTACCACCTGCAGCGCCACAGCGACCACCACGCCAACCCCACCCGGCGCTACCAGGCGCTGCGCGACTTCGAGGAGAGCCCGGTGCTGCCGACCGGGTACGCCGGGATGATCGTGCTCGCGATCGTGCCCGCCGTCTGGCGCCGGGTGATGGACCCGCGGGTGCTCGCCCACTTCGACGGCGACGTCACCCGGGCCAACATCAGCCCGCGCCGGCGGGAGCGGATCCTCGCGCGGTACGCCGCCCCGGCGGAGGTCGACGCCGCGATCCCGGTGGTCGACCCCGCCGGGACCGGCGCCCACGAGGTGCTGGCGGCCCGCTGCCCCGGGTGCTCCTACGTCTACGAGGTCGAGGCCGGCGACGAGCACGAGGGCTTCGCCGCCGGCACGGCCTGGGCGGACGTCCCGGACGACTGGTGCTGCCCCGACTGCGGCGTCCGCGAGAAGGTCGACTTCGTCCCGGTCGAGCGGGTCCAGGCCTGAGCCTCGGGTCGCTCAGAGGTCGCGGTGGACCTCGTCGGCCCTCGGGGTGTCCTTGCTGCGGTTGAGGTTGACCACGGCCACGACCAGCCCGCCCCAGATCACGAGCATCGCGACGAGCATGAGGACGACGCGCTGGTGTTCATGTCAGTTGCCTCCGGTCTCGGTGGTGTCGGGGACGGGGTCGAGCGAGGTCTCCGGTCGCCACCGGACGCGCGCGGCGAGGAAGCCGAAGACGATCACGGCCGCGGCGGCGCCCCACCCGAAGGTGAGCAGCATCCACTGCCGGGTAGCCCTCGTACGGCGTCTCGAGGTCGGTCGAGGAAGGCGTCGACCAGGACGTAGCCCAGCGCGATCGGCGCGACGAACGACGACCAGCACCTTCCACCAGGTCGCCGATCGGCACCGAGCCGTCGGCGTTGAGGTGGTCGCGCCAGCGTCGGCAGCGCCCGGCACGCCCCAGGCGACGACCAGCATGCTAGACCACCGCGACGAGCAGGATGCCGAACCGGTTGATGAAGTGGTCGACGATGTCGAGGACGTAGACGCCGCTGGTGGTGGCGAAGAACACCAGGCTGATCACGGCGGACGGGACGCCGACCGCCAGGGTCGCGCGCGATCCGGGTCGAGCTCGAACTTGTCGCGGACCGCCGAGATCACGACCTCGATCACGCTGACCAGGGAGGTGATGCCGGCGATCACCAGCGAGCCGAAGAACAGCACGCCGATCAGCGCTCCGGCCGGTGCCTCGGTGATGATCGCCGGGAAGGCGACGAAGGCCAGCCCGAGCCCGGAGGTCGCCACCTCGTCGACGGCCACCCCGTTGGCCTGGGCCATGAAGCCCAGCGCCGCGAACACGCCGATGCCGGCGAGCAGCTCGAAGCCGGAGTTGGCGAACCCGACGACCAGCCCGGAGCCGGTCATGTCGGTCTTGCGGGCGCACGTACGACGAGTACGTGATCATGATCCCGAAGCCGACCGACAACGAGAAGAAGATCTGGCCGAAGGCCGCGGCCCACACGCCGGCGTCGCCGAGCGCCGACCAGTTCGGGCGTGAACAGGGCGTCGAGGCCCGTCGGCGGCGCCCGGCAGGAACAGCGCCCGGACCACGAGGGCGCCGAAGGCGACGACCAGCATCGGGATGAACACCACCGACGTCGCGCCGATGCCCTTCTGCGACGCCGGCCACCATGATCACGAGCACGGCGAGCCACACCAGCGCGAGCGGCACACAGCACGCCGGCGACGACGTCGAGCTCGACGCCGGGGTCGCCGGCCTGCAGGAAGGTCGCCGAACAGGAAGCCCGTCCGGGTCGTCGCCCCAGGCCTTGTCGATCGGAGAAGAACGTGTAGCGCACCGCCCAGGCGATGACGGCGGCGTAGTAGACGGCGATCACGAAGCAGATGCCGACCTGCCACCAGCCGAGCGCCCTCGGTGCGCCGGCTCGATGCCGCGCGAACGACAGCGGCGCCGAGCCGCGGTCGCGGTGGCCGAGCGCGTAGTCGAGGAACAGGAAGGGCAGGCCCGGCGGTCAGCAGCGCGACGAGGTAGGGGATGACGAACGCGCCGCCGCCGTTCTCGTAGGCGACGTACGGGAAGCGCCAGATGTTGCCCAGCCCCACGGCCGACCCGATCGCGGCGAGGATGAAGACCTTGCGCGAGGAGAAGGCGCCGCGCGCCTCGGCCTCCGGGGGCGTGGCCCCGACCTGCTGACTCATGACTCCTCCTCGGGGGCGGCGGGAACACCTCACGATAGCGACGCGACGCGCCCGTAGGCTGGCGGCATGACGGCGACGGCGGGGACCACGACGAGGCAGCGGATCGTCGCCTCGGCCGTCGAGCTGACCCTGGCCCACGGCTGGTCGCAGGTGACGATGGGCCGTCTCGCCGAGGCGGTCGGGGTGAGCCGGCAGACCGTCTACAACGAGATCGGCGGCAAGCCGGCCCTGGCCGAGGCGATGATCCTCGCCGAGCTCGAGCGGTTCCTCTCCGTGGTGACCGACGCCTTCGACGCCCACCCCGACGACCTGGTCGCCGCGATCGAGGCCGCCACCGCCGGGGTGCTGCGGCTGGCCCGCGGCAACGACCTGCTCAAGGCCGTCGTCAGCGCCACCCACGGCGCCGACACCGAGCTGCTGCCGCTGCTCACCACCCACGCCGAGTCGCTGCTCGAGACGGCCAAGACGGTGGTCGCCGAGCGGGTCCGGACCTACGACGTCCCGCTCGACGACCACCTCGACCCCGCCATCGACATGGTGGTCCGCGTGGTGCTGAGCCATGTCATGCAGCCCTCGGCCGCTCCCGAGGAGACCGCCGCCGACCTGGCCTTCCTCGCCTCGCGGGTGCTGCGCGGCTGAGAGCCCGGCTGAGCCCCCCGACCTCAGCCGTGCTGCCGCGCCGTGGCGGCGACGGTGTCGTCGTACTGCCGGGCGAGGAAGGCGCAGAGCGCCACCCGCTCGTCGAAGGTGTGCCGGTCCCCGGGGTCCTCCGAGCCGATCAGGTCGTAGAGGAAGGAGTCGAACCCGCTGCGCAGCAGCGCCGAGGTGGCGTACGCGTCGCGCACCGCATCGTCGATCCCCGTGATCCCCTCGGCGGCCAGGCCGTCGAGGTAGGCCGGCACGATGAGCGTGGCGATCTGACCGAGCATCGCGGCCGGCACCTCGCCGGCGTGGACGAGCCCGACCAGCAGCTGGCCCAGGTCGAACCCCAGGGCGTGCGGGGTCCGGAAGGACAGGTCGATCACCACGAAGGTCTCCGGGTCCTCCCGCGGGACCAGCAGGTTCTGCGGGCTGGCGTCGCCGTGGGGGATGGTCTGGACGTAGGTGTCCAGCCGGTCGAGCATCTCCGGGATGTCGGGTGCGAGCCGGCGCAGGTCGGCGCGGACGTCGGCGTGGTCGGCGAGCCACGGGTGTGACCACAGGCCGTCGTCGGCGAGCGGGCAGCAGGCCGCGGTACTCGACCGCGCGGCCGGCGTACATCCGCAGCGCGAAGCCCGGCGCGTAGCCGTTGGCGGCGACGAGGTCGGGATCGGCGCAGCGGGCGTTCCAGCGGCCCAGCAGGTACGCCGCGCGCGTGTACTGGGCGAGGTCGGTCGACGGCGGCGCGAGGTCGACGTCCTCCATCCAGACCGCGACCCGGTCGTCGCCCAGGTCGACGATGCCGTGCAGGACCGGTGGCCGCATCCCGGCCGGCATCCGCGAGACGAGGGCGCTCGTCCCACAGCTCGAGCTCGGAGCGCCAGGGGAGCTGCTCGGCGAGGAGGGCGGCGTCCTCGGGCGGCATCATCGCGAGACCCGGCCAGTGGCGCACGTGCTGGAGCACCTTGCAGAACCAGGACCAGCCCTCGCCCCGCAGCCGGTAGAGGCCGGCGGTCGCCGGTGACCCGAAGGCGTAGTCGAAGGACTCCAGCGTCACCGGGCCGCCGGGGTGCTCCAGGTCGCCCAGCAGCTCCTCGGGCGTCAGCTCGGGTCCGGAGCCCAGCTGGTCGCGGGTGCGCCCTCCGGCCATGGTCGTCTCCCTCTCCTCGACCGTCATCATGCCCTCCTGCCCGATGGTCAGGTAACCTTCCTAATCAGGAGATAGTAAGGTTGCCTTATGACCGGCGTCAAGGACGATCTCCCCGACCACCTCCTCGCCCTGCTGGGGCGCGTCATGGACGACTTCCGGGTCGACCTGCACGCCGAGTCCACCGGTGCTGCCGGGGCGCGACGGCCGGCCCCGGTCCGGGGGCTGCGCTCCTCGCAGCTGCGGCTGCTCAGCCTCACCCCGGTCGACGGCATGCGGGTGACCGACCTGGCGGACCGGGTCGGCATGACCAAGCAGGCGCTGGGGGAGTTCGCCAACGACCTCGAGGAGCGTGGCCTGCTCGAGACGGTCCGCGACCCGGCCGACCGGCGGGTGCGGATCCTGCGCCCGACCAGGCGCGGGCGGCAGGCCGTCGAGGCCGGCGAGCAGATGATCGGGGAGGTCGAGGCGCGCTGGCGCGAGCGCCTCGGCCCGCGCAAGTGGGACCAGCTCCGGACGTTGCTCGTCGAGGCCCACGAGGCGTGGCCCGGGGTCGACGGTGCTTGACGTGGGCGGGTTGCAGGATCATTCTCGACTTCACGTGGCTGTTGCGCTGGGAGCACGCTGATGCGTATCAAGCAACACCGCCGTCTCCCGACGGGCTCGGTCACCGGGTGACGAGGCCGAGGCCCGACGACTCCGCCGCCCTGACTCATCCGGGCTGGAGTCGACATGGCAGAGATCAAGGAGCGACCCACCACGGCGTCTGCGTCGCCACGGGGTGCGCCCATCGACAAGCTGGTCTTCGGGGTCGCCGCCACGCTCTCCGTGGCCTTCGTCCTCGTGGGTGCGATCTGGCCCGAGGAGACGTCCGAACGCGCCACCTCGGTCCTCGGCTGGGTGACAGGGAACTTCGGCTGGCTGTTCGTGCTGACCAGCTGCGGCTTCGTGATCTTCTCGGCCTACCTGGCCCTCTCGCGCTACGGCAACATCAAGCTCGGCCCCGACGACTCCGAGCCGGAGTTCTCCACCGTGTCGTGGGTGTCGATGATGTTCGCGACCGGCATGGGCATCGGCCTGATGTTCTGGGGCGTCGCGGAGCCGCTGACCCACTTCAACGCACCTCCGCTGGGTGAGGCCACGCCGGGCTCGCCGCGTGCGGCGGAGCTGGCGATGCAGTACTCCTTCTTCCACTGGGGCCTGCACCCCTGGGCGATGTACGCCGTGATCGGGCTCGCCATCGGCTACTTCGCCTACCGCAAGGGCTACGGCAACCTGATCTCGGCCACGTTCCGGCCGCTGCTCGGCGAGAAGGTGACCCAGGGCCCCGGCAGGGCGATCGACGTGGTCGCGATCTTCGCGACCCTCTTCGGGTCGGCGACCTCGCTCGGCCTGGGAGCCCTGCAGATCACCGGCGGCCTCGACAACGTCTTCGGCAGCGGCGCCGGCAGCAAGACCCTCGCCGTCATCGTGATCGCGGTGCTGACGGGCTGCTTCGTGATCTCGGCGGTCTCCGGCGTGGAGCGCGGGATCAAGTACCTCTCCAACGCCAACGCGCTGGCCGCCGCGCTGCTGGCGTTCTTCCTCTTCGTGGTCGGGCCGACGGTCTTCATCCTCTCGACGTTCACCCAGAGCATGGGCGCCTACCTCGACCCAGCTGCCCGCGATGTCCTTCACCACCGGCGTCTTCGAGGAGCAGGCGTCCTCCTGGCTGAGCGGCTGGACGATCTTCTACTGGGCCTGGTGGATCTCGTGGACCCCCTTCGTCGGGATGTTCATCGCCCGGATCTCCAAGGGCCGCACGATCAGGCAGTTCGTGATCTACGTCGTGCTGGTGCCGAGCCTGGTGTCGTTCGTCTGGTTCGCGATCCTGGGCGGGACCGCGCTCGACCTGCAGCTGGTCGAGGGCTGGGAGCCTCCGTTGACCGACACGGGAGGCATCGCGCTGGAGGCGTCGCTGTTCGAGGTGCTGCGGGAGTTCCCGCTCGCGTCGATCACGGTGGCGCTGGCCGTCTTCCTGATCGCCATCTTCTTCGTGACCGGGCGCCGACGCGGCCTCCATCGTGATGGGGATGCTCTCCCAGCACGGCGAGGAGGAGCCGCACCGCGCGCTCATCATCTTCTGGGGCGTGGCGACCGGGGCGGTGGCCGCGGTGCTGCTGTGGGCCGGCGGGCTCGCGGCGCTGCAGACCCTCGTGATCCTGGTGGCGGCACCGTTCATGCTGATCCTGATCGGCATGTGCGTCTCGCTGATGCGGTCGTTGCGCGAGGAGAGCTACGAGTCGACGATGCCGTTGCGCAACCGTCGGGCGTGGGAGCACTCGCGCCGGTTCCCGGACGGCCCCTGACAGGCGACCTCCGCGGGGCGGTTCATCTGGCGGCGCGCGCCTGCGCCAGCTCGACCGCCTCGCGGAACGCCCCGGCGACGTACGTCCGGGACCTTGAGGCCCGTCGCGTCGTGGCGCCCAGAGCAGCTCGCGCTCGACGCGGGAGATCTGCGTCGGCGAAGTCGCTCGAGGTCGTCGGTCGATGCCGAGCGTGGTCATCACGTCGCCGAAGTCGGCCATCTGCTCGTCGTTGTTGGCGCCCGACCGGCGCGAACGACAGCGTGCGCAGCCAGCCGTACCATCCACTGCTGCCAGGCGGCCAGCTCGCCCCAGAGGCCGCGGGCGGACAGCTGGTAGAACGCGTAGTGGCCGGGCTCCTGGCGGCGGATCGGGCCGATCACCGTCTCGGGCGATGCCGGTCTCGCCCATCTCGATGACGCCGTCGTGCAGCAGGTTGTAGGCGAGCACCGCGGACCGCTCGGTGGCCATGCCGGTCAGGTAGTAGAGCATCCGGCAGACGTCCTGGAAGGCGCCGAGGTGGGCGAGCGCGCCGAGCACCTTGAGCTTGAGCCGAGACGGGTCGAGGTCGGCGTCGGCGGGCGCGCGCCCGAGGTCGCACCTGGAGCGCGTCGAGGATCAGCCCGTGCCGGATCTCCTGCGGCTGCCAGACGTCGGCGTAGAAGTGCCGGTCGATCTCGGGCGGGTCCGGGCAGCATCGTCGTCAGCTCGAGCACGTTGCGGTCGACCTCGAGCTCGACCCGGGCCATGTAGTCGAGGACGTGGCCGAAGCGCGCGCTCGAAGTCGACCGGGTTCGCGGACCGTGAAGTCGACGGTGGCCAGGTCGATCGGCGGGTGCTCGACCGCCAGCCGGTCGACGTGCTCGACGAGCCGCGCTCGGCTGCGACCGCGGCGACGCGTGGACACGACGGCGAGGCTACCTGTCGACGTGTGACGAGTTCGGCGCCAGAGGCGGTTCGGATGGGGACTGCCGACGGGCCGGGCGGTCATCGCCGCCGCGGTCCTCGGCTCCGGGATGGCATTCCTCGACGGGACCGTCGTCAACGTCGCGCTGCGGACCATCGGCGACGGACCTCGACGCCGACCTGGCCGAGCTGCAGTGGATCACCAACGGCTACCTGCTCTCGCTGGCCTGCCTGATCCTGCTCGGCGGCTCGCTCGGCGACCGGTTCGGCCGCCGCCGGGTCTTCGTGATCGGCATCGTCTGGTTCGCCGCCGCCTCCGCTGCTGTGCGGGCTGGCGCCCACCCCGGAGATGCTGATCGTCGCCCGGGTGCTGCAGGGCGTCGGCGGCGGCGCTGCTCACGCCGGGCAGCCTGGCGATGATCCAGGGCGCCTTCGTGCCGCGACGACCGGGCGCCCGCGATCGGCGCCTGGTCCGGGCTCGGCGGGATCGCCGCCGCGATCGGGCCGTTCGTCGGCGGCGGGCTGATCGAGCTACGCCAGCTGGCGCTGGATCTTCCTCATCAACCTGCCGCTCGCGGTGGTCACGGTCTGTGATCGCGCGTGCGCCACGTCCCGGAGACCCGCGACCCGCACGCCTCCACGCCACTTCGACGTGGCCGGCGCGGTGCTGGCGATCGCTGGCGCTGGGCGGCATCACGTACGCCCTGATCGAGTGGGGCGGACCCGGCGGCGCTCGTGGCCGGCCGCTGTCGGCGTGGTCGCCGGCGGTCGGCTTCGTGCGTCGTCGAGGGCCGGCGATGGCGAGCCGATGCTGCCGCTGGAGCATCTTCCGCGACCGCACCTTCAGCGCGCGTCGAACGCGATGACGCTGCTGGTCTACGCCGCCCTCGGCGCGATGCTGTTCTTCCTGGTGCTCCAGCTCCAGACCGTCGCTCGGCTACAGCGCCCTGGCGGCCGGCGTCGCCACGCTGCCGATCACCGTGTGCATGCTGTTCCTCGCCTCCGCGCGGCGGCCGGCTGGCGGTGCGGATCGGTCCGCGGATCCCGATGACGGTCGGGCCCGGTCGTGATGGGCGTCGGCGACCGCTGTGCTGGTGCGCGTCGACGCCGACGGCGGCTACTGGCACGACGTGCTGCCCGGGGCTCACGCTCTTCGGGCTCGGCCTGGCGCTGATGGTCGCGCCGCTGACCGCCACCGTGCTCGCCGCGGCGCCGGACGAGCACGCCGGCCTCGCCAGCGGCGTCAACAACGCGGTGGCCCGGACCGGGCTCGCTGCTCGCGGTCGCGGCGCTGCCGCCGCTGGTCGGCCTCACCGGCGAGGAGTACGCCGACGCGGTGGCCTTCGACGCCGGCGTACGGCACGGCGATGCTGGTCTGCGCCGGCGCTGCTGGTCTGCGGTGGCGTCGTCTCCTGGCTGCTCGATCCGCAACTCCGTCCTGGAGGCTCACCTGACCCTGGACGAGGCGGGGAGGCCGGCGAGGGCTGAGCATGCGAGCACGCTGCTGCTGGGGCGGGTGACGGCCGCGGCGATGGCGCTGACGCTGGCCGCGACGCTGCGGCGACGCGCGTCTCGCCACGCCTCGACCGCGGGGCCCGCCGGTGTCGGCGACCGCCGCCGCACCGACGGGGCGCCGACGCACCTCCCGGTGGCCGACCCCGAGCACGCGGTCGAGCCGTCGGGCCGCGCTCGAGGACCGGCTCTGCCAACCCGGACATGCTGATCTTCGGCTCCGGAGCCGCTGAGCGACGAGATGATCGAGGCGATCCGTGCGCTCGCCGGAGGTGCGCCGCGTCGAGCTGATCTCGCTCGGCCAGGTGGTCATCGAGAACGAGGCGCTCACCGTCGCCGCCGTCGACCCGGCGACGTACCGCAACTTCACGCCTCGCCGGCAGCGCACAGACCCAGGACGTCTGGGACCGGATCGCCGGCGGCGAGCTCGGCCTCGACCAGAAGCTCGGCGAAGAAGCTGCAGGACGAGGACGGCAACCAGTTCGTCACCCTCGGCAGCGGCGACGACGCCCCGGTCGTGCACATCGGTGCCTACGCCGCCACAGTCGCCGAGCGATCGACATGGTCGTCAACGAGCCTGGGTCGACGACCTCGGCGATGGTCCTCGGCAACGGGCTGCTGATCTCGCACCGACGAGCGACGACCCGTCGCAGCGATCCGCAAGCGCGATCGAGCAGCTCGTCGGCGACGCGGCCGTCGGTGCAGGACCTCGACGTCGCCTCGCCGGATCGGCCTGGACCCCGACGTGCCAGCAGATCGCCGTCCTCACCGGCGGCCGTCGCCGACGTCGTCGGCATCTTCAGCTACACCGTGATCGGCGGCGGCCGGATCGCCCCGGACCCGGCGTGGGTCAGCGAGCACATCGCCACCGAGCCGGTGCCGATCCTCGGCACCGTCACCTGCAACCGTGCGTCTTCCCGCAGCTCGCGCGCGGCCCTGCGAGGAGGTCGTCGACCGCGGGCTGGCCGACGAGATCCACCCCGAGGAGTACGCCGGCTGCTACTACCCGCGCTTCATCGCCGGCTCGACGACGCTGTCCAACCACTCCTTCGGTCTCGCGCTCGACCTCAACGTGCCGGGCAACCAGCGCGGCACCGTCGGCGAGATGGACCGCGGCGTCGTGGCGATCTTCAAGAAGTGGGGCTTCGCCTGGGGCGGCGACTGGAGCTACACCGACCCGATGCACTTCGAGATGGCGCAGCTGGTCGACCCGCGCTGACCCGCCGGTAGCGGCCGAGCTCATCCCGCGACAGCGCCGGCGCGCGAGCACCCCCACGCCGGTCGGTAGCGTGCCCGGCATGCGTGCCGCCCAGGTCCTGACCCCCACCGGTCCCGACGCCGTCGAGATCACCGAGGTCGACGAGCCGACCCCCGGCCCCCGCGACGTCCTCGTCGACGTGCACCGGGTCGGCATCTCGTTCCCCGACCTGCTGCTCAGCAAGGGCGCAGTACCAGCTCAAGCCGGAGCTGCCGTTCACCCTCGGTGTCGACCTCGCCGGGACCGTCGTCGACGGACGCCCACGGCTTCGCCGCCGGGCGACCGGGTGGCCGGCGTACTCCCGCACGGCGGCGGCCGCCGAGCGGGTGGCCGTGCCCGGCGATCTTCACGTTCCCGCTGCCCGACGCCCTGTCGTACGACGCAGGGCGCGGCGCTGCCGATGAACTACCTGACCGCGCAGTTCGCGCTGGTCGAGCGCGGCGACCTGCGCGCCGGGCGAGACGGTGCTGGTCCACGGTGCCGCCGGCGGGGTCGGCACCGCGACGATCCAGGTGGCCAAGGGCCTCGGCGCCCGCACCATCGCCGTCGTCTCCACCGAGGCGAAGGCGCGAGATCGCCCGCGCGGCCGGTGCCGACGAGGTGGTGCTGCTCGACGGGCTTCAAGGACGCCGTCGCCGAGCTCACCGGCGGCCGCGGCGTCGACGTGGTGATCGACGTGGTCGGCGGCGACGTCTTCACCGACTCGCTGCGCTGCGCTCGGCACCCAGGGCCGGCTGCTGGTGGTCGGCTTCGCCAGCGGCCAGGGCATCCCCGAGGTCAAGGTCAACCGGCTGCTGCTCAACAACGTCGACGTCCGCGGCGTCGGCTGGGGCGCCTACGCGATGGTCCGCCCGACGCTACATGGGCGAGCAGTGGCAGGCGCTCGCTGCCGCTGATGGAGGCCGGGGCGATCGACCCGCCGATCGGCGCGACGTACGACCTGGACGAGATCGGCCAGGCGCTGGTCGACATGGACGAGCGCCGGACGCTCGGCAAGTCGGTGGTCCGGCTCCGCTGAGCCGGGCTCGTGCTCGCCACAACCGACCCACAGGTCGCGCCAAAGCGCACCGGTGACGCGGGTGCCCACCTACCCTTGTGACGCATGTTCACCCGGGCTCGGGCCGCTCTCGCCTGCCTTGCACTCCTCGCCGCACCGTGCACTGGCCGGCTGCGGTGACGACCCCGCGCAGGAGAAGGACCGGCCGGCGGCCACCGACTGGACCCCGGCGCCGGAGCAGGTCGACGGCCTGTCGGTCGCTGGCCGCCTCCGACAAGGACGGCTTCCGGCTGCACACCGCCTCCGGCGACAAGACCTTCCTGCCCGGGCGTGAACCTCGGCAGCACCACCCCGCTGCACCAGCCCGGCGAGGTCGGCACCATCGAGGCCGAGCACTACCAGCGCTGGTTCGACGAGATGGGCGACCTCGGCATCCGGGTGGTGCGCATCTACACGCTGCACCCGCCGGCGTTCTACGACGAGCTGGCGGCGTACAACGAGGCGCACGCCGACGCCCCGCTCTACCTCGTGCAGGGCGCCTACCTGCCCGACGAGTCCTACGTCGAGGCGGGCCGCACGCCTCTACGACGCCGACCGTCGACGAGCGCGTTCCGCCGAGGAGCTCGACGACCTCTCCGACGCCGTGCACGGCGACCTGACCCGCGAGGCGACCCCGGGCGTGGCCGGCGGCACCTACGGCACCGACGTGTCGCGCGTGGCTGCCGTCCTGGATCATCGGCGTCGAGTGGGACCCGGCGGGCGTCGCTCCGGACCGACCGCGGCACGAGGCCGGCCGTACCAGCCCGGGCACGTACTTCGCCGCCACCGACGACGCCACGCCCACCGAGCGCTGGATCGCCACGCACATGGACGACGCTCGCCGCCCTCGAGGCCGACGCGCGGCACCTCGGTGCCGGTCGCGATGGCCAACTGGCCGACCGCCGACCCGCTCGAGCACCCCGACGAGCCGCTGGCCCGCGAGGACCTCGTCCGGCGTCGACGCCAACCACGTGCTGCCCACCGACGCCTGGCCGGGCGGGCACCTTCGCCAGCTTCCACGCCTACCCCTACTACCCGGACTTCCAGCGCTACGAGCCCGGGCTGCAGGACGAGGAGTGGAACGGCACCAAGGACGCGTACGCCGGCTACCTGATGTCGCTGCAGGAGCACTTCGCCGCCGCACATGCCGCTGCTGGTCACCGAGTTCGGCGTGCCGTCCTCGCTGGGCAGCGCCCACGACGGCACCAACGGGCCGCGACCAGGGCGGCGCACTCCGAGCAGGAGGCGATGGCGATGGACGCCGACATGATGCGGATGATGGAGGACAAGGGCCTCGCGCGGCGCGTTCGTCTTCGCCTGGACCGACGAGTGGTTCAAGCGGACCTGGAACACCATGGAGCACCAGGACGCCGAGCGCCGCCAGCTCTGGCACGACCCGCTGACCAACGAGCAGTGGTTCGGCCTGGTCGCCACCGACCCGGACCCGGTCGCCGGACGCCGCCGTCGAGATGATGCCCGGAGACCGGCGCCTACGAGTACCTCTACGCCTGGGCCGACGCGTCGTACGTCCACCTCGACGTGAAGATGCGCGACGCGCTGCCCTCGACGCTGGTCGCTCGACGCCGACGTGGTGCCCGGGCCCGAGCAAGGCCGACTACCGGGTCAGCGTCGACCTGGCGCGCCGGCACGCGCGCGCCTCGACGTACGTCGTGAGCTCGACCCGATCCGGCTCGACACCCGCGAGCGCGCCCTACCACCCGGACCAGGCCGACGACTGGCACCTCTTCCGGTTGATCACCAACCGTGAGTCCACCATCGACGGCCACCACGACCCGGCCGAGTACCTCGACGTCGGCGACCTGGTCGAGGGCACCTGGGACCCCGAGGCGACACGGACGTACGACTCGATCGCGACCTGGCACGTCGACGAGGAGCGGCGCACCGTCAGCCTGCGGATCCCGTGGTCGATGCTCGGCTTCGCCGACCCCTCCAGCCACGCTCGCGCTCGGCGAGGGCGTGCCCGCGGAGCGGGTCGACGGTCGACGGGATCGGCTTCGACCTCGACGCCGACGGCGAGCACCCAGCGGCTGGACTTCGTGTGGCAGGACTGGAACAACACCGGCTACCGCGAGCGCCAGAAGACCGGGCTCGGATGTCCTCGCCGACAGCCTACCGGGACCTCGCCCCCTGACCGTGAGGTTGCTAGTTTCGGGCGGGTGAGCATCCTCGATGACGCCCGCGAGGGCATGAACCCCGACATCCGCCCCCAGGACGACCTGTTCGGCCACGTCAACGGGCGCTGGCTGGACGACCGCCGAGATCCCCAGCGACCGCTCCAGCTGGGGCCCGTTCGTCGAGCTGGCCGACACCGCCGAGGCGCAGGTGCACGACGATCATCGAGGAGCTGGCCGAGGAGGCCCCGGCGCTCGACGACGGACGCCGGCAAGATCGGCGACCTCTTCGCCTCCTTCATGGACACCGAGCGGATCGAGGCGCGCCGGCATCCGGCCGATCCGGCCGGTGCTCGACGCGCGTCGACGGGCTCCGCGACGTCCGCGACCTCGCGGCGTTCCTCGGCGAGTTCGAGCGGCTCGGTGGCTACGGGCTGTTCGGCTCCTACGTCAACACCGACGCCCGCAACTCCGACCGCTACCTCTTCCACGTCGTCCAGGGCGGGCTCGGCCTGCCCGACGAGTCGTACTACCGCGAGGAGCAAGTTCGCCGAGATCCGCGAGAAGTACGTCGACTACCTGACCCGACTGTTCGAGCTGGCCGAGCGACGCCGACGCCGCGGGCGCCGGCCGCCGCCGACCGGTGCTCGCGATGGACACCCGGCTCGCCGCCGGCCACTGGGAGCGCGCCGAGACCCGCGACGTCCAGAAGACCTACAACCTGATGACCGCCGACGAGCTGCGCGCGCTCGCCCCGGCCTTCGACTGGGACGCCTACGTCCGCAACCTCGGCGGCTCGGAGGAGACCATCGCCGAGGTCATCGTGCGGCAGCCGTCGTACCTCGAGCACCTGTCGACGGTGCTGGAGCGAGTTCGCCGATCGACGACTGGAAGACGTGGCTGCTCACCCGCATGCTGCGGTCGGCGGCGCCGTACCTCACCGACGACTTCGTCGAGACCAACTTCGACTTCTACGGCCGCACCCTCAGCGGCACCCCGGAGCTGCGGGCCCGCTGGAAGCGCGGCGTCGCGCTCGTCGAGGGCGCGGTCGGCGAGGCGGTCGGCAAGCAGTACGTCGCCCGGCACTTCCCGCCGCGCTCCAAGGAGCTGATGGACGACCTGGTCGCCAACCTGCTCGAGGCCTACCGCCGCTCGATCACCGACCTCGACTGGATGACCGACGAGACCAAGCAGCGGGCCTTCGACAAGCTCGACACGCTTCCGGCCCAAGATCGGCTACCCCGACGAGTTCCGCGACTACTCCGCGCTCGTCGGTGCAGCCCCGACGACCTGATCGGCAACGTGGCGGCGCGGCTCGGCGTTCGAGACCGACCGGCAGCTGGCCAAGATCGGCTCGCCGGTCGACCGCGACGAGTGGTTCATGCTGCCGCAGACCGTCAACGCCTACTACAACCCCGGCACCAACGAGATCTGCTTCCCGGCCGGCATCCTGCAGAAGCCGTTCTTCAGACCCGGACGCCGACCCGGCCGAGAACTACGGCGGCATCGGCGCGGTGATCGGCCACGAGATCGGCCACGGCTTCGACGACCAGGGCTCGCAGTACGACGGCGAGGGCAACCTCAACGACTGGTGGACCCCGGACGACCGGGCGGCCTTCGAGGTGAAGTGCGACCGCGCTGATCGAGCAGTACGACGCGTTCGAGCCGCGCGACTGCCCGGCGAGCACGTCAACGGCGGCGCTCACCGTCGGCGAGAACATCGGCGACCTCGGCGGCCTGACCATCGGGCACAAGGCGTACCTGATCTCGCTCGGCGAGGAGCCGCGCCTACGGTCGAGGACGTCACCGGCTCGCAGCGGCTGTTCCTCAACTGGGCGCACTGCTGGCGCACCAAGCGGCGCAAGGAGCTGGCGCAGCAGTACCTCACCATCGACCCGCACAGCCCGCCGGAGTTCCGCGCCAACATCGTGCGCAACCTCGACGAGTTCCACGAGGCGTTCGGCACCGACCGAGGGCGACGGGCTCTGGCTGGAGCCGGAGGACCGCGTCCGGATCTGGTGACGTCCGACCGGATGCTGGTGCGACCCGGTCGCTAGCCTGTTCCCACCGACGAGGAGGGCGCCATGACGGAGGTCGTGAACGAGGTCGAGGTGGACGGCGGGCTGCTCGTCGGTTCACGACGGGTCCGTCGCGTCGGACACGGCCGTGCGCTGGGCGGCCGGATCGCGGCCGGCTCGGCGAACCGCTGAACGTGCTGCGTGCCTGGGGGATGCTCAACTCCCCGACGCCGCCGGCCAAGAAGGGCGGCTACATCCCGCCACTGTCGGACTGGGAGGCGGCCGTCCGTGAGGAGCTGGAGCAGCAGGTGGCACGGCTCGAGCTGCCCTGTGAGCTCAAGCTCCACGTCGTGCACGCCCATGCCTCGGCCGCAGCTGCTCCACGCGGCGCAGAAGGCGGACCTGCTGGTGGTCGCCCGCCGTGGCTCCGGCGGCTTCCGCGGGCTGGGCTTCGGGTCGACCGCCGACCAGGTGGCTCGGCACTCGCCGTGCCCGGTCGTGGTGGTGCCCGTCGACGGCCGGGAAGGGTGACGGAGTTCGACCCGGCCCACGCTCAGCACGGCCACCGGATCCGGCTCGACTGGGGGCCGACCGGGGCGGCCGCGATCGCCTGGCGGAGCCGACATCGCGGTCGTCGTCGACGTGCTGTGGGGCAAGTCGGCGGTGTACTGGATGGCGGCGAAGGCCCTGCGGGATGCGGGGGGCCGGACCGACGCTCGTGGTGTCACCTCTGCTCGCGCTGATGCGCAATCAGGTCGAGGCCGCCGGACGCGCGGGGCTTCGCGCAGCCACGCTGAACTCGTCCAACTTCGACAACTGGGCGAAATTCAGGCCGACCTGGCAGCTGATCGCATCGACGTGCTGCTCACCAGCCCGGAGCGCCTGGCGAACCCCCGGTTCGCGGGAGGTGCTGCCGTGGCTGATCGCCAGGCTCGGACTACTCGTCATCGACGAGGCGCACTGCGTCTCCAGCTGGGGTCACGACTTCCGGCCGGACTACCGCCGCATCGCCGACGTCCTGACCTCACGCCCCGAGCTGCCCGTCCTCGCCACGACCGCGACCGCCAACACTCGGGTGACGAACGACGTCGCCTCTCAGCTGGGACCGGACACGCTGGTGCTGCGGGGCACGCTGGCCCGCGTCGCTGCACCTGTCGGTGCTGCCGAAGATGGGGCTGATCGAGTCATACGCGTGGGTGGACCAGCACCTCGCCCTGCTGCCGGGCTCCGGGATCGTCTACGCCTCCACCGTCAAGACGGTCACCGGTCTCGCGGACTTCCTCGTCAGCCAGGGCCACGACGTTGCCGCCTACCACGGGCAGCTCGACACGGAGTCGCGCCAGCGCATCGAGGACCTGCGGGCCAACCGGCTGAAGGCGGTCGTGGCGACGTCCGCACTTGGCATGGGATACGACAAGCCCGATCTCGGCTTCGTGATCCACGTGGGGTCCCCCGGCTCTCCCGTCGACTACTACCAGCGGCCGGACTCGCTGAACAGCAGCGGTCCGGGCTGCAGGCCGTAGGACTGGAACGCGGTGAGCATCACCGCCGCGGTCGCCGAGGTCGGGCAGGCCGATCGTCAGCAGCGGGACCAGCACGCCGGCGGCGGCCGCGTTGTTGGCCGCCTCCGGACCGGCGACGCCCTCGATGGCGCCGTGGCCGAACTCCTCGGGGTGCTTGGTGAGCCGGCGCTCGGTGGCGTAGGAGAGGAACGTCGGGATCTCGGCCCCGCCGGCGGGCAGCGCGCCGATCGGGAAGCCGAACGCGGTGCCGCGCAGCCAGGCCGGCCAGGAGCGCCGCCAGTCCTCGCGGGTCATCATCGCCCGGCCGTCGAGCGGCGTGACGGTGCCGCCGCCGCCGCCCTTGAGCGGCGTGCTGGAACACCTCACCGATCGCGAACAGCGCGACCACGACGATCACGACGTCGATCGCCGTCGAGCAGGGTCGGGCACGCCGAAGGTCAGCCGCGACTGACCGCTCTGGCTCTCGATGCCGACCAGGCCGATGGTGAGCCCGACCAGCAGGCTGCCGATGCCCTTGAGCGGCGAGGTGCCGAGCAGCGTGCGCGACGGTGACGAACGCGATCGCCATCAGCGCGACGTAGTCGGCCGGCGGTGAAGCTCACCGCGACGTCGGCGAACGGCTGGGCGAGGAACGTGAGCAGGATCGTCGCGATGGTGCCGGCGACGAACGAGCCGATCGCGGCGGTCGCCAGCGCGCGACGCGGCCCGTCCCGACGCGCGCCATCTTGTTGCCCTCGAGCGCGGCCACCATCGAGGCGCTCTCGCCGGGGGTGTTGAGCAGGATCGCGGTCGTCGACCCGCCGTACATGCCGCCGTAGTAGATGCCGGCGAACAGGATCAGCGCGCCGGTCGGGCTCGAGCGTGAACGTGATCGGCAGCAGCAGCGCCACGGTGAGCGCGGGGCCGATGCCCGGCAGCACGCCGACGGCGGTGCCGATGGTGACGCCGAGCAGCGCGAGCAGCAGGTTGGTCGGGGTGAGCGCGTCGCGCGAAGCCCGTCCATGCAGCATGCGAGAAGGAGTCCATGCTCAGAACCCCCAGGGCCCGGCCGGCAGGCGAGATGCCGATGCGCCACGTCGAAGAGCAGCCACACCACCGCGGCGACGCTGAACCCGACGGCGAACATCTTCACCCGGCGCGGGGCGCCGAGCACGATGGCGGTGACGCCGTAGAGCAGCGTCGCGGAGACGACGTACCCGAGGAACGGGCACGATCGAGCGCGAAGACCACGAGCGCCGGCGACCAGGAGGCCGAGCCGCTTCCAGTCCTGCGACGGTGGTGTGGTCGGAGACCTCCCACACGCCCATGTCGCGGCGGCCGCGGACCACGGTGAGCACGCCCACCAGCAGCAGCGCCGACCCCACGACGTACGGCGACGGTGGCCGGCCCGACGGCGTTGCCGCCGTTGTCCAGGCGGACGGCCTGACGAGGACGACGACCGACAGCACCAGCAGCACCGGCCCCGAAGACCATCGTGGCGAGCGCGGTGGTCCGGTCGTCGTCGACGTGGAGCTGCTCGGCCTCGTCCTCGCCGACCAGGTCGCCGCGGACGTTGATGGAACGGGTGCGCTTCCGTCGTCATCTCAGATCCCCAGCTCCTCGATCACGTCGTCGACCCGGGTGACCTCCTCGTCGAGGAACTCGCCGAAGTCGTCGCCGGTGAGGATCTCCGAGGTCCAGCCCTGCGCGGGCCAGCGCCTCGTCCCAGGCCTCGCTCCCGGTCATGTCGGTCGACCAGGTCGACGAGTGCCTGCCGCTCGCTCGTCGGTGATGCCGGGCGGCGCCACGACGCCACGCCAGTTGGTGAGCTCCACGTCGATGCCGGACTCCTGCAGGGTGGGGGTGTCCGGCAGCGACTCGACCCGCTCGGTGCCCGAGACGGCGATCGCGCGCAGCGCGCCGCTCTCGATCTGCGGCAGGAACTCCGAGACGCCGCTGATGCCGGCGGTCGCGCTGCCGGAGAGCAGCGTGGCGATCGCCTCGCCGCCGCCGGCGTGGGCGATGTAGTTGACGTCGGCCGGGTCCTGCTCGAGCTCCTGGGCGACCAGGCCGGCCAGGATCTGCTCGGCGCCGCCCGCGGAGCCCCCGGCCCACGACACCGAGCCGAGGTCCTGCTCGAGCGCGGCGCACGAGGTCGTCGATCGTCTGGATGTCGGAGTCGGCGGGCACGACCACGACCAGGCTCTCGGTGGTCAGCTCCGCGATCGGGCGTCACCTCGTCGAGGGTGACCGAGGAGTCGTTGGCGGCGATCGCCCCGACCATCACCAGGCCCCATCACCATGAGCTGGTTGGGCTGACCCTCGAGGTTGCGGAAGTTGCTGAGCCCGATGGTCCCGCCGGCGCCGCCGACGTTGTAGACCTCGGTCCGGCCGACGAGGTCCTGCAGGCTGGACTGCATCTCGCGAGCGGTGCTGTCCCAGCCCCCGCCGGGGTCGGCCGGCGCCATGATCTTGAGCTGCTTGCCGCCGAGCGCCTCCTGGGCGGCCTCGCTGGGCTCGCTCCGGGTGACGCTGACGACGACCACCACCACGGCGAGCACGGCCGCGACGGCGTACGGCAGGACGCGGGTGAGGCCGGCGACGGGTCGTCGCTGCTGGGCCATGAGGTGCTACCTCCGAGAAGCGTGTGACGGGCGCCACCACCCTCCCACCCCGACGCGGGAGCGTCCACGGCGGCTCGGATGGTGGCTACCT
>CAWATG010000010.1:0-21391 GCA_963785035.1 uncultured Acidimicrobiia bacterium | reverse complement strand
TTATGGAGACCGGACCTTCCTAATCCGGTAGGCACGATGGATGCCGCCAACGCGGTCGGCATGCCGAAGCCGCCGCATTCTGAACTCGCGGGTTCTGTGAACTCTCGGTTTCGTCGGACCCTTAGGTCGGAAGCCCCCGGACGGCATCTGCGAGGATTGCGTTTCACGATCGCTGCCGGGTGAGCAGCAGTCGGGAGAGCAGTTGAGCAGCAGCCGAGCGAGCCCTGCGACGCTCGTTTCATCCGTGGCGAATCTGCCCGTTCCGATCGAGGACGCGTGTGCAAGCGGGGCGCACGTGCCGGTGCGGCAGTGACCGACTCGACATGGACGCGGCTGTCGCCATATCTGCCGCGCCTCACCATCCAGTGGCTCGCGAACCATTCCAACGCGAATTGGCGCGAGATCGACGGATCCGTGGTCTTTGTCGACATCTCCGGCTTTACGAAGCTCTCCGAACACCTCGCCAAACGCGGACGGGTCGGCGCCGAGGAGCTTGCCGATGCAATCGGCAGGTGTTTTGCCGAGT
Organism: uncultured Acidimicrobiia bacterium; assembly: GCA_963785035.1. GTDB lineage: Bacteria > Actinomycetota > Acidimicrobiia > IMCC26256 > CAWATG01 > CAWATG01. The sequence goes on along the minus strand of CAWATG010000010.1, from coordinate 20,865 downwards.
TGCTCGAGGTCGCGTACGCGAATGGTGGGAGCCTGCTCAAGTTCGGAGGTGATGCGCTCTTCCTCCTCTTTCATGACGATGGCCATCAAGAAAGGGCATGTGCGGCGGCCGTAGCGATGCGCCGTACCTTGCGCGCTGCGGGCCGCATCGATGTACCGGGCCTTCGGCTGTCCCTGCGTATGTCGATCGGGATCAACAGCGGTTTGTTCCACCTCTTCCTTGTCGGTGACACACATCGCGAACTGATTGTGACCGGACCTGCGGCGACCGAGGTCTTCGCATTGGAGAGCACCGCGAACGCCGGGGAAATTCTCATCGGAGCGCGGACCGCCGCCGCCTTGCGTCCATCGCTTGTCGGCCCGAAGAAGGGACCTGGTTGGCTCTTACGGCGCGCTCCACGCGCCGAGGCGCTCTCCCGGCGGCTACCGGTAGCGGTGACGTCGGCCGATCTTTCCAAGGGCGTGTCCGTTGCTTTGCGCCGGCACATCCTTGCGGGTGTACGCGAGCCGGAGCATCGGATGGTCACGGTCGCATTTCTCCACTTCTCGGGTACGGACGAGATTGTCAAGGACGGCAGAGTGGCAACGGTCGCCGAGCACTTGGGCCGGCTTGTCTCGGTGGTCCAGGCTGCGGCCGACCGGCACTCGGTATCGTTTCTCGGCACCGACGGAGACAGCGACGGGGGAAAGATCATTCTCGCTGCCGGCGCGCCGTCGAACTCGGGCGACGACGAGGGTCGCATGTTGCGTGCATTACGCGACGTGCTCGATGTTCCCCATTCGTTACCGGTGCAGATCGGTGTGCATCGTGGCGCCGTGTTCGCCGGAGAGATCGGTCCTGCGTATCGCCGTACCTACACCGTCATGGGTGACGCGGTAAACCTCGCAGCCAGGCTGATGGCAAACGCCGGGCATGGGGAACTCCTCGCATCGCGCGATGTCGTAACGAGGTCGTCGACCAGGTTCGCGACGATTGCCCTCGAACCGTTCCTGGTCAAGGGCAAGCAGCACCCGATTCACACGTTTCGCGTCGGAGGCGTCGCGCGTAGCGACGCGATCGCCGACGCCGATCGCGTCGCGGTAGGCGAGGCGCCTCTCGGCCTTCCGTTCGTCGGCCGAGACGATGAGCTGCTCGCGCTCGTTGCGGCGGCCGGGCAAGCCATGGCAAACAAGGGCTCGGTCGTGCAACTCATTGGGGAACCGGGTATCGGGAAGTCTCGGCTCATCGCTGAACTCCTGACGCGAACCACCGAAATGGTCCAACTCGCCGTCGTGTGTGACGCCTATGAGTCCGTTACTCCATATTTCCCGTTCCGAACGCTCCTTCGCGGCGCTCTTCGGACTTCCTCCGGACTCTCGGGGCCCCGCCGCGGCCACTGAGTTGCGGGAGGCCGTCCGAGAGGTAGCGCCAGAGTTGGTCCAGTGGACGCCGCTCGTCGCATCGGTGGTCGACATCCCCATGGCGGACACCACCGAGACGGCGCAGCTCGACCCTCGTTTCAGGGGCGCTCGTTTGGCGGAGGTCGTCGGCGATCTTCTGGTTCGACGGCTCCGGACACCGACACTGCTCGTAGTCGAGGACGCACATTTCATGGACGCGGCGTCCGCGGATTTGCTGAGCCATCTCGTGACGCAACTCGGATCGCTGCCCTGGTTTTTGTGCGTGACGCGGCGTGGAGAATCTGCGGGTTTCAAACCGAAGGACGACGAGGTGATGTCGCTGCATCTCATGCCACTCGGTGAGCACGAGGCGGTCGAGCTTGTGCACCATGCCACTGATGACGCCCCGATGGCGCCGCATGAGTTGGCCGCGCTTGCCGTACGTGCGGGTGGCAACCCGCTGTTCCTGCGTGAACTTGTCGCTGCTGCACGCCTCGCGGGTGGAGTCGAAGGCCTGCCCGATTCGCTCGAGGGTGTCATCGCGGCACGCATCGACCGTCTCGAACCTGCGGACCGAGCTCTCCTGCGTCGCGTGTCCATCTTCGGTTCGGTCTCATCTGTCGACCTCGTGCGATTGGTGATCGACGATCTGCCCGACGACGATGACGACACCTGGAACCGCTTGAGTGATGTCCTCCATCGCGAGGGACCCAACCTGCGATTCGAACACCTGCTCGTCCGCGATAGCGCATACGAGGGTCTGCCCTTCCGGACCCGACGAGAGATCCACGCCCGCGCTGCAGACGTGATACGCGCCGCCGCAGGTTCGCGTACCGATGAGCAAGCCGACTCGCTCTCGCTGCACTACTTCCACGCGCACCGATATGACGACGCATGGACGTTCTCGAATCTCGCAGCGCAACGGGCCGCGTCGATCTACGCGAACGTCGAGGCAGCCGAACTCTACGAACGGGCGATTCAATGCGGTCGTAATTTGCCGACACTCGAAAGCGCCGGTCTCGCAGATACCTACGTCTCCCTGGGTGACACTCTCCACCGATTGGGCAAGTACGGCGCCGCTCATAAGGCTTATAGCGCGGCGCGGCGTTTGGTGCGGGGCGATGCCGTGTGCGAGGCGCGCCTCATGCTTCGACTGGCGTGGGTCACCGGTTGGCGCGACGGGTACTCGCGGGCCATGGGCTGGATAACTCGCGGTCTTCGCGCAATCAGCACCATCGACACAGACGAGGCACGCAAGCAGCGGTCGCTACTCATGGCGTGGTACGCACAGTTTTGTCAGGAAGGCGGTAAGCACGCTCCGGCAATGAAGTGGAGTCGCTTGGCAGCCGCTGAGGCCGAAGCATGCGAGCAGGGCGATGCGCTGGCACACGCGTTGAAGGTGCATGGATGGGCTGAGATGAATCTTGGCCGTTTCGAATCCGATGCACATCTGGCCCGTGCGTTGGAACTCTACGAAGAACTCGGCGATCTCCCAGGTCAGGCGAGTGTCCTGAACCTACTCGGCGGGCACGCGTACTGGCGCGGGCGGTGGGACGAGGCCATGGCGAAATATCAGGCGGCGAAAGATATGGCGGGGCGCACCGGGGACATGGTCTTGCACGCGTTCTGTGCGGCGAACATCGGTGAGATCGCTATCGACCAGGGACATGTCTCTGAGGCGGAGGCCATGTTTCGCGGTGCGCTGCGCGTCTGGGACGCGGCTGGAGATCGGCCCGCATCTGCATATGCAAAGTGCAATCTCGCCCGTGCGGCGTCTCGGAGCGGGAGGGCGGATGAGGCGATTGCGCTCTTCGAAGACGCTGTCGCCGAATCCCGCGATGTCGGAGCCCATGTTGATGCGCTTGAGGCGCGTGCACGGATGGCTGAGGCGCTGCTGCTTACCGGCGACATCGAGCGGGCGATGTCGGTAACGGAGTCGACGATCAAGCAGCTGGCTGCATTCGGCGGTGTGGCCGCGCAGAGTGCCTTGCTGTTCCGAATTCGCGGTGTCGCGTACCTCCGGACGGGCGATCTCGTTGCCGCTCGTCGCGCGATCGAGCGGAGTTTGGCCTCCGCACGATCGCGCGATTCCGACTACGAGGCGGCGCTGACCCTTGAGGTTCTTGCTCACCTCGTCGATCAGGAGTCCAGAGCTTCATCAGGGCCATCGCCTGGGTGTGCGTCATCATTACACGCAGAGAGCCGGGCGACACTCGCCCGGCTCTCTGTTGTCGCCACCCCTGATCTCCTGGGTAACGGTGATTGATGAGTCGTCTTTCCTAGCGGAACTTCGGGTCGCCCGGTGGGAGCAGGAGCGTCTCGATGATGCTGCCGGTAAAGGACTTGGCGATGAGCACGACGCACGGCGCTGCTCCACGCACCGCCCAGCAATCCGGCAGCAGGCCCGTGGTGGCCATTGTGCCGGCACGGGTCTTGAACGGTGTCGGCGCTTGATAGCACACCTGGTATTTCGATGCACCGTTGTTCGGGGTCGCGTTCACGATCGATCGGTCGATTTTCACGATCGCCAACTTGGGCGTGGTCGATGTGAAGTTGAAGGTATCGAACGTCGTGGTACGCGGCGCGTGGTTGGCTGTGTCGCCACACCCGAAGGAATCCACGCTCAGCGAAGCGACGATGGCGCCGGCGGTCGAGGATTTTCCAACGATCTGTGTCGACATCACGTTCGGAACCGACACCGTGGACGCGCAGGTGCGCCCGGCTGGACAACTCGTCACGGTGTCCCAGATCGTGAACGCCGGCGATGCTGTTGGGTCGGGTTCTGCCCCCTCTTCGTAGGCCGCTGAGAACACTGCCGCCAGCGTAAAGACGCCCGAGGTATTGATGGATAGGTCGGCGAAGGTCGCAACGCCGGCTTCCGAGTCCAACGGTTGCGTCAAGGTGCCTGAAAGTACCGCGCCCGCAGGTCCACTGGCGATTGCAACAGTCACGGACCCCGAGTAGAAGGACTCGGACCCGATGGCGTAGTCGATCCCCACCGTGATGGGAGGTCCTGCGGGATTTCCGGCCGATGAGGTGATCACAGCGTTCTTCTGCGCAGATGCCGGTGGCGCGACGAACACGAGGGTGTCGACCTCTGGGTCGGCCGACGCAGGCGATTTCGTGGCACCTGGCAGTAGCGCCACCGAAGCGATCAGTGCCAATGCCGCGGGTCCGATAAGCCGTCGCTGCCATCGATTTCTCTTTGGCGGTTTTGACGCGCGGTGGGGTAGGAGATCTTCTGAGCCTGATGCCTGTGCCATTCCATTCCTCCGTCTTCCATCATCGATTGTCCGGCTGCTTGTCTGTCCGAACCGAAAATCCGGGCCAAGTAACGCGCACTTTCAGAGCCAGTTGAACCGCATGATCAGGATGCACGGACGCCCGATTTCAGCATGTTGTACCGCTCGGCGTGCAGCTGGAGGGGTTACGTCGGCATGAAGATCGTATGTCGGAACTCTGATAATTGAATTCGTTGGCCCACACGACCTGTACGCACAGCCGCTACGGGAACGCACCGAAACATGCCCGCAATGTTGTTCTGATAACACATCCGCATCCGTGGCGTCAGACGACGAATGAGGGGACGTATCCGTGGCGAGTCTTGGCAGCATTCGGAGGTCCGCACCCGACCTACCGGTAGGGCGCACAATCGAATTCATCCATGAAGAGCTCCGGCAACTTCGCGGCGGGGAGCCTGCCACCTACATCCCTGCCCTTGCCGATGCGGATCCCGATTGGTTCGGCATTTCGCTCGTCATGCTCGATGGCCAACGTTACGACGCGGGAGATTCGGCCAAGACCTTCACAATCCAATCAATTTCCAAACCCTTCGTGTTCGGAATGGCGCTCGAAGACCGGGGTGCAGAAGACATGCTCGCACGAGTCGGCGTCGAACCCACGGGTGACCCGTTCAACCACATTGCGGTCGAGGAAGAGACGCGACGGCCCTTTAATCCGATGGTCAATGCGGGAGCCATCGTCACAACCGACCTTCTCGGTGGGGATGGGCGTGACGGCCAATTCCGACGCTTGTGCACCGGGTTCGCTCAGCTTGCCGGTCGCGAACTCACCGTCGATGAGGACGTTTTCACATCGGAACGTGTCACGGGCGACCGGAACCGTGCCATCGCGTATTTCATGCGCGCCTTCGACATGTTGCCTGCAGACGTCGATGCGGCCCTCGACCTGTATTTCCGCCAGTGTTCGCTCCTGGTCGACTGTCACGATCTCGCAGTCATGGCAGCGACACTTGCGAACCGCGGTGTCAATCCGGTTACTTCCGAACGTGCTCTGAGCGAGGAACACGTGGTTCGTGTGCTCAGCGTGATGAACACCTGTGGCATGTACGACTTTGCGGGCGAATGGGTGTACCGCGTCGGGATGCCGGCAAAGAGTGGCGTCTCCGGCGGGATCATCGCGGTCGTCCCGGGGCAGTTGGGAATCGGGATCTATTCGCCGCCACTTGACCAGCGCGGCAACAGCGTGCGTGGCATCGCGGCGTGCGAGAGTCTGTCGGAGCATTTCAATTTGCATGTACTGAAGCCGCATTCCTCTGCGGCTGATGTGGTGCGGCGCGTCTACACCGGCGCTTCCGTGCGATCGAAGCGTCGTCGCACCGAACGCGAAGCGGCTGTGTTGCGGGCCGAAGGGCCCGGAACGGTTGTTCTCGAACTTCAGGGCGATCTCTATTTTGCGTCGGCCGAGGCGCTCAGCCGTGAAGTTCGGTCACAACTCGATGTCGCCAGCGTGCTGATACTCGATTGCCGTCGGGTTGGGACTGTCGACGAAGGCGCCGTCGCCGTCTTGGACGACATCCTCGGCCTCGCGGCTCGTATGGGATCTCGACGGGCCTTCTGCGGTGCGCGGCGAGGCACGGCGGTCGCGGAAATCCTCTCCGCACAGCGTGCAGCAGATCCGTCCTTGCTCGAGTTCGCCGACGTCGACGCGGCGCTCGAGTGGCAAGAGGATCAAATCCTGCACCAGCACTCGGCCGCTACAAGCGAACCTGCAAGTGACCTGGCACATCATGATCTGATGGCGGGACTTGGCGACGGCGCGGTGATGGCGTTGGAGCGGGTCACCCAGATCGTCAAGTTCGAGGTAGGCGAGGTTGTATTCCAGGAGGGTGACCGGACCGATTCATTGTATTTCGTCCTGGAAGGTCGCGTCGGGATCTACATCCACGTAGCCGGACAGCCGCGGCGACTCGCGACGATGGGACCAAGTGCCGCATTTGGCGAGATGGCATTGCTCGACGGAGGCGCGCGCTCGACATCGGTCCGCGCGGAGGAGGCCACAACCTGCAGATTGGTCTCGTCCGAAGTCCTTCGAACGCTCTCCGAGGATTTCCCGACCTTGACCGCGACCATTTACGCAAATATCGCACGCAGCCTTTCGCGGCGTCTGCGGGATGCGAATGAGGAGATCCGTGCACTCGACTGAGACCGGGCAGCAAATGAAGGCGAACAATGGTCCGCCTGCCGTGTGGAGAACCGTTCGCCGCTCGGCCGTTCCAAGGAACATCCTTGCAGCGGCGCTGGCCGCACTGATGTTTGCCGCCGCGGTCGGGGTGTTCGCGGATGCTGAGCAGGCAGACGCTGCGGTAAGCCGCAGCAAAGCACTCGTGATCGGAGCGGAGCAGGAACCGGACTGTGCCGACTGGATCGCGAGCTGTTCCGGATCGCTCTGGGGCTTCTACATGATGAACGTGACAACCATTCCCCGCGCGATGGATCCGGTCAAGACCGCGACCGGGTGGGGATGGAAGCCGAACAGCATGCTGAGTGGTGCCCCCGTGCTCGTCACCGATCCAAAGCAGATCGTGACGTATCCAATCAATCCCAAAGCCGTATGGAGTGATGGATCGCCGATCACGTCGTCGGACTTCAAATACACCTGGGAACAGATCGTGACCGGCGACGACATCTACGACCAGACCGGGTACAAGGACATTGAGAGCGTTGACGATTCGAATCCAGCGGTTGCTGTGGTGTCGTTCGCACGAAACTACTCCGCGTGGCGTCAGCTGTTCTCCGGTGGGTATGGGATTCTCCCTGCGCATCTCCTCGCCGGCAAGGATCGCGCTGCTGCGATGAAGGACGGCTACCGCTTTTCGGGTGGCCCATGGAAGATCAAGTCGTGGAAGAAGGGCGAGACCATCACACTCGTTCCCAACGACCGCTGGTGGGGCCCGAAATCATCGATCGCCAAGATCGTGTTCAAATTCATTCCCGACACGTCCGCACAGTTTCTGGCATATAAGCGTGGCGAAATCTCGATGATCTTCCCGCAGCCGCAACCCGATGTCGTCGACGCAATCAAACGCGGTCGCCTTCCAGCGGGAGGAAAGGCGCGTTTCAGTGCCGACACCGGCTCGATCGAGGCATTGTGGATCAACAATGCCAAGCCGCCGTTCGACGACGAACGGGTACGCCAGGCTTTCGCATTTGCCATTGACCGCAAGGCCGTCGTTTCTCGGCTGTTCGGCGCGCTGGGGGTGAAGGAGCCATCGAACTCCATCAACCCGCCAATTCTTTCGAGCTATTCGGACACGAGCGGTTATGAGGTCTACACGAAAGACCTGAAGAAGGTCGACCAGCTTATGAAGAGTGCTGGATACAAGCGCTCGGGAAAGTACTGGCGTAAGGGCTCGCGAACCGCGGAAATCACCCTCACGACGACCAAGGGCAACAGCCTTCGCGAGTTGACCGTCGGGATCCTGGCGACACAACTCAAAGGGGCCGGGTTTTTGGTGAACATTGAGTTGGCCAAGCCTGGTGATCTCTTCGGGCAGATGCTTCCCGATGGCGACTACGCGGTTGGGCTCTATGGGCAGACGGCAACCGCACCAGAACCTGGGTTGTGTGCAGTGCTGTGCGCGGAGAACATTCCATCGGCAGCGAACGATCACGCGGGTCAGAACTTCACGCGTACCAATGTGGCGGGGCTCGATACGCAGTTGCAGGCCGTGGACGCGAGCCTCGCAGAACCGGCGCGGATCGCGGCCTCACGCGAGGCGGATCTGCTGATGGCCAAGGCCGCAACAATCCTTCCATTGGATCCATTGCCGAACATTTTGCTCTGGAACAAGACACTCACCGGGCCGATCGATAACAACCCGATTCTCGGTCCGTTCTGGAATATGCACGCGTGGAAACTTTCGGGTAACTAAGGACATCTGTGGCGGGAGCAGCGCTTGGGCCGCACACCCGGGGCAGTGTTGCAGGGCACGCGGCGTGCTGAGCTACGTCATTCGCCGGGTCTTGGCTGCGATTCCACTCGTGGTCGTCGCAACGTTGGTGTTGTTCATTGGCGTCCGCGTCACGTTCGATCCTTCGGCGCGACTCCGCGCGAGTCGCGATCCCCAGGCCTATGTCCGCGAACACGAGCGCCTGCATCTGGATGAACCGCTCGTTGCCCAATATGGACGGTGGCTCGGTGACTTCGTGCAGGGTGACTGGGGGAAAGGCGACGTTGCGGGGGACAGCGTACGACCACGTCTCTTGAAGTCACTGTGGATCACGACGCAGCTGATCATCGCCGGCGTGTTATTGGCAGGGATTGTCGCGATGGCCGTCGGCGTTGTCTCGGCCATCAAACAGTCGAGCGCGCTCGACCATATCTTGACGGGATTGGCGTACGTTGGTCTGGCGATGCCACCGTTCTGGTTCGCGCTGTTGGCGATTGCATTCGTCGGCGTCGGATTCGAGGATTGGTTCGGATTCACACCCTTCTACACCGTCGGGCTGCATTCGGGTGACACGTCTGGCTTCGACCTTGACTATCTTCGTCACCTAGCGCTTCCAGCGTTGACCCTTACCGTTCAGATCATTGCGTCATGGAGCCGTTATCTGCGTGCCTCGATGATCGACGCGCTCGGGGCCGACTACATCCGTACGGCTCGGGCGAAGGGATTGCCGGAACGCACCGTGGTGCTTCGCCACGCGTTCCGTAATGCGTTGGTGCCCCTGGTGACGGTCGTTGCGCTTGACATCGGCGTGCTCTTCGGCGGTCTGGTCATCACGGAATATCTGTTCGCGATCGATGGCATGGGGAAGTTGTTCATCGATAGGTTCACTGCTGGCGATGCCACATTCCTGTCGTCGTGGGTTGCTGTGACCGCACTGTTCATTGTCGGCGCCAATCTCCTCGCCGATATCGCGCACGGCATGTTGGACCCACGGGTGCACGTCAGGTGAGCGGAGACCGACCTGTTCAGCTCCGTCGCGGATTGTGGAGCCGCCTTGTCCGCCAACGCGTTGCATTGGTCTCGGCCGTGCTGCTGCTCGTCATGATCGTCGCTTGTATTGCGGCAGGTTGGATTGCGCCTTTCGCCGTCGATTGGTCGAATGACACGCTCTCGCCGTCGGCGCCAAGCCGCGAACACTGGATGGGCACGGACCTGCTCGGAAGGGACATCTTCTCGCGGATCCTTCACGGCGGAGCCATTTCGCTTCAGATCGGTATCGCAGTCGGCGTGTGCTCCACCTTGCTCGGAACTGCGGTCGGTGCCCTCGCAGGCTGGTTTCGTGGGCTCGCCGACGGCGTGCTGATGCGTGTGACCGACCTGTTCCTCGTCATTCCGCAGCTCGTCCTGCTTGCGCTGGGTCTGCGCTATCTCAATGGGGCCGACCGAAGCCCGACACGGTTATCGGTGATCGTCGTGCTCGTCGCGGTCTTCTGGATGCCGATTGCGCGGGTCGTGCGAGCGCATGTCGTCGGGCTCGCGGACCAGGAGTTCGTGCAAGCTGCGAGGGCTGCTGGTGCGAGGTCAGGACGCATCATTGTGCGACACCTGATACCGAACTGCCTGGGAGCGATCCTGGTGAGTTCGACCCTTGCGATCGCAGGGGCGATCATCACCGAGGCATCTTTGGCGTTCCTGGGTTTCGGTCTCAAGATCCCGGCTACTTCGTGGGGCACGATGATCTCGGACGCGAAGCCAACCGCGGCGAACCCCGAGCAGTGGTATGTCATGGCGTTCCCAGGACTCGCAATTCTTCTCACGGTTCTGGCGACCAATTTCGTGGGTGAGGGAATTCGGACCGTCCTGGGACCGGACGCCCGTTGACAAGCGACGGCATGGATGCCAGAGAACATGAGGCCGCAGATTCGCTGGTACGAGAGCGGCTGATCGCAGAGCCACTTCTGGCGGTTCGGGATCTGCAGGTTGATTACTCGACGCCACACGGAACGTCCCGCGCGATCGAGAGCGTGTCGTTCGACATCCAGCGGGGTGAAACCGTTGCCGTGGTCGGGGAATCAGGATCCGGCAAGACATCGCTCGCCCTTGCGATGCTCGGACTCCTTCCGAAATCGGCGAGGGCAACCGGGTCGGTGCTCTTCGACGGACAGGAACTGTTGTCGGCCCCGCGGGATGTTCTGCGATTGATACGTGGGCGGAAGATCGCAATGGTGTTTCAGGATGCGCTTGCGGCATTGAATCCGATGATGACGGTCGGTGCCCAGGTTGTGGAGGCCATCATGGTTCATCAAGACGTGACGCGGCGACGCGCCCGGGAGTACGCTATCGACCTGTTGATGCTCGTCGGTCTTGATGATGCATCCTCACGTGTCGATCAGTATCCCCATGAGTATTCCGGCGGAATGCGTCAGCGAGCAGTGATCGCTATGGCGATCGCGAATGAGCCGGATCTCTTGATAGCGGATGAACCGACGACGGCGTTGGACGCGACCGTGCAGGCGCAGGTTCTCGATACGCTGGAGCGCGTTCGCGACCGCACCAGTTCGGCAATTCTGCTCGTGACGCATGATCTTGGTGTTGTTGCCGGTATGGCGGATCGAATGGTCGTCATGTACGCGGGCCGTCAGGTCGAACAAGGCACGGTCGATGAGCTGTTCTACACATCACGGCACCCGTACACGCTCGGGTTGCTCGAATCTCGACCGCGTCTGGACCGCCGTGTCGCCAGTGGGAGTCGTCTCCACCGGATTGCTGGACGTCCCGCGTCGCTGAGCGATGCGCCCGCCGGTTGCGCGTTCCATCCGCGGTGTCATGCCGGCGAGGTTGACGGTCGTTGTGTGAGCGTTGTTCCCGACCTGCGAAGTGTCGAGGACGGCGGTCTTCGAGGCGATGGTGATTTCGGCGGGCGTCATTGGGTTGCGTGTCATCGTGCGCAGGAACTCGATCACGATGCTCTGCTCCGCGGCGAAGTCAGGACCTCAGGTGCTGCAGCTGCCGTGCGGGCGTTGGCAAACGAGCGGTCTCCGGTGCTCGAGGTGCGAGATCTTGTCAAAGACTTCCCAGTTCGATCGCGCTTGTTGCGTCGCAACAGTGGCGTGGTGCGCGCCGTTGGGGGCATATCGTTCATCGTGAACGAAGGCGAGACATTTGCTTTGGTGGGCGAGTCGGGCTGCGGGAAGTCGACGACAGCGCGCATCATCGTGAACCTGATGGCCGCGTCTTCGGGGTCTGTCCGGTATCGGGGTGAGGAAGTCCTGACCAAGACCGGTGCAGAGCTTCGTCAGCTGCGGTCAAGGCTGCAAATCATGTTCCAAGATCCGTACTCCTCGCTGGATCCACGAATGACGATCGAGGCGAGCATCGCCGAACCGCTGCACATCCATGGTCGTGGCGCAGGAGCGCGGGAGCACGCGAGGCAATTGATGACCCTTGTCGACCTCGATCCGTCCGACGGGCCACGGATGCCATCGGCGCTATCGGGTGGTCAGCGGCAAAGGGTCAGTTTGGCCCGGGCCTTGGCCTTGGAACCAGACGTACTGGTGCTCGACGAACCCGTTTCCGCGCTTGATGTATCCGTCCAGGCGGGCGTGCTGAACCTCCTTGATGATCTCCAAGATCGGCTCGGACTCGCATACGTCCTGATTGCGCATGATCTGGCAGTGATCCGCCATTCTGCCGACACGGTTGCGGTGATGTACGGCGGTCGAATCGTCGAGATCGGACCGAATGACGCCGTCTTCAGCCATGCAGGCCATCCCTACACCCAGGCACTGCTCTCTGCGGTACCGATTCCTGATCCCCGGGCCGAGCGTGAGCGGTCGCTGGCCCGTATCGTGCTCAAAGGTGATCAGACGAGTTCGTCGGACGCGCAGCGCGGTTGCGTGTTTCGGGCGCGGTGTTGGAAAGCAACGGACCTGTGTACAGAAGTTGAGCCGGTGCTATCGGATGATGGGCAAGGCCACGCGGTGGCATGCCATTTCCGCGGTGAACGCGACACCGCGAGCCGGCTCTGAAGAGAAACGGATCACGCGCATGGGAGCAACCCTCTCCCCGCTCGGGTTGAAGCTCAGTCTGCGGCCTCGGCAGCGACGATCGACGCGACTGGCGACGGCCTGAACGCTTGGTGGAACGCGCGCACGGCGGTTGGCGAGCCGGACAGGCTGACTGCGCCTCTGTGATGAGCGTCGAGGAGGGGCTCGTGACCGAGGTAGGTCCTGTACAGCGTGACGAGGTCGGTGAACAGCGTTACGTCAACCTCGAAGCCTGGATCCGCCAAGCACAGCGACGCGCCACGTTCGGCCACGATCCAGTATCTCTTTCGATGATCGCTGAACCGCACCTGGATGGTGAACCGGGGCCTCGGGAGGCCAGTCACGTCCATCTGGCGATGCAACCACCAGAGGAGCAGGTCGGGGTCGAGCTCGGTCGGATCCGGTTGGCCGAACGCCCATCGTGCTCCCCAGGTCGCGAGTCCAAAGATGATTGGCTCGAAATCACGGCCGGCATCAGTGAGCAGGTAACAACCGGTGTCGTCGTGATCGACGAGGCCGGCGACTCGGAGTTGGCGGAGCCGGCGTGTCAGGAGCGCACGCGAAAGACCAGGGTTGCCGCGGATCAATTCATTGAAACGCGTGGTCCCGGTCAAGAGATCGCGAATGATCTGGATCGTCCAGCGGTCACCGAGGATCTCGGCTGAACGTGAGACAGGGCAGTACTGGCCGTACGGTTTCATGCCGCGATTCTCGCAGATCTCCTGGGAGTTCAGTATTGGGACTGGGCGGGCCTGTCGGAATGGTCTTGGCTATGGAGGACCGTTTCCATCGACATGGCTCGCAAGCCTGTCGACCGACCTTTTGAATCGGGGAGCAATGCGAATCACGAAGAACGACATCCCTGCACGGATTGACGTACCGGGTGCCAAGGCACGCCAGATCACCGACTTCGGCGATGCCTCGGGCTTGGCAGCTATCGGCGGAGAGTACTTCTCGCTTGGGGCAGGCACGGACATAGCGCCGCTCCTCGAAGGGCTCCAAGACGACGCCTGCCAAGCTCCCCACTGGGGATTCGTGATCTCAGGTGAGGTCCACATCACCTACACGGATGACACCGAGGAGAGGTGTGTCGGTGATGACCTCTTCTATTGGCCACCCGGGCACAGTGTCCACGCGGTACGTGACACCGAGATCGTCCTCTTCAGCCCACAGCGCGAACATGGCGCCGTCATGGATCACATGGTCGCACGCGCATGGTCGGCTGATAGAACACCAACGACCTGCTGGAAACACAACGAGGAGCGTGTGATGGAAGGCAACGAGCAACTGGCGACCATTGTTCCGATGCTCGAGAAGGTGGTCAGCCGTATTGGAGAAGGACAACTCGGCAATGCCACACCCTGTAGCGACTTTGACGTCGCGGCCGTGTTAGGTCACATGACGACCCTAGGAACAGCGTTGGCCCAAGGGTTTCTCGGGCAAGCCTCCGCTGAGGGAACAGGCGCACCGTTGCGGGCAGGCAGCGACAGCTCACTGGTGGACGCCTTTCGAGGCGCGATGGATGGGCTGCTGGCGGCTGTGCAAAGTCCGGGCGCGTTGGAGCGCACTATCGATGGACCTGCTGGACCGATGCCGGGGGCAGTGCTTGCCCGGCTCGTCGCGTTCGATGGCCTGGTCCACGGATGGGATCTGGCCAAGGCAACGCAACAGGCATGGGACCCATCCGACGAGCTCGTGGCCGCCGTCGACAGCGTTTCGCGCGGCATGCGCTGACGCCCGAGATGCGTGGCAACAATTTCGGTCCGGCGCTCGAGGCTCCCGACGCCGCGAGCGCACTCGAACGCCTCATCGCCTTCAGCGGGCGAGAACTGTGACGACCAATACTCGGTGACATCGCAGCAATTGGTGCGCCAGGCGCGACACTTTGGGCTTGAGCGATTCATCGGGATCAGGTGGGCTTTGTGAAGTCGGCTGCGTGCTGACCTTTGAGGTCACCGAAGCTGCGTTGTTTGCGATCCAGGTGGCGCCGGCCACGACGGCAGGAGTCGTCCTGGACGAGCGCGTGGAAATCACCAATGACCGCGATATCGCGCCGGCCTCGGTGGTGGAGATCGTCGCCGATCATGGGGGACGGGTCCACCTTGTTTCCGCGCCGCCGGGTGTCATGTCCTTCGCATACGCGGCGGAGCTCGTGCCGCACGCGGGCGCGCCATCCGCGCCGAATGGTGACTTCGTGGCCAGCATGGATGCGGTCATGGCTCTGCGCCAGAGTCGCTACTGCCCATCGGATGTGTTGGCGGGCTACGCGACGACCGAGTTCTTCGACGCGCTCGGAGATGATCCGGATGCCATCGCGCTGCGTCGTCGCATCGTGGGTCTTCGAACGCTGGCGCGTATTCCGCAGGCAGCAGCGGCCCGCTCGACACGGCGCTCGACACGCTGCTTTCAGGTTCCGGTGTGTGTCGCGATTTCGCACACCTGACGATCGCGCTCTGTCGCGCGCCTTGGGTGTTGCCCGCTCGCCTGGCCGCGGTGTACACGCCGGGGCTCGCGCTGATGGACTTCCATGCGGTCGTCGAGATCCTGGCCAACGATGGCTGGTGGGTCCTGGATCCCACCCGGCTTGCTCCGCGGGGCGCAATGGTCCGGATCGCAACCGGTCGCGATGCCGCTGACACCGCATTCGCGACGACCCTGCGTGGTGCTGCCGAATTGGTGGCGAGCAGCGTGTTTGCATCGAGCAACGGTGACCTCCCAGGTGACGACCATGCCCACCTGTTTCCGCTCGCGTAGCGAGGGTGGTTTCATCTGAGTAGGCCGATCTCGCCGATTCGCGCGCGGACCTTCGACTCTGGGGATTCAGTTCTGCCGTGTGTTTGATGAATGGGACGCATTCGACCCCCGAGGAGAGCGACATGAGCGAACTCAGCGAACTGTGCGAGGAATTCAACGCCTTGGCGTGCCGGCGCATGTCCACGACGGCCCCGAGCACAGTGGCCTGTGCGGGCCTGCCGAGATCTGTATCCCGCGAGCCGCTGACCTTCGTTGCACGTCTGCGAGCACCCCACGGCCAGGCGGAGGTTGAGGTTGACACGATGACGGCCCTGGGGTCGTTGGCGGATCTCCCGGCTGACGTGGGGTTCGACGCTCTGTGGGCGGAGTTGGTCGCGATCGACAATAAGGAATAGGCCTGTGGTGTGTTCACGGGGAAAGGGGCAGGCGTCCTCTACCGTCACCAGTGCGAGGTGCCCGCAATGAACGACCTTGCCGTGAGTTGGGACGTCGTCTGGCGGATCGCCACGGCGGTCGCGTTGGGCGCAGCAATTGGGTTCGAGCGGGAGTTGCAGGATCAGCCGGCGGGTTTGCGGACGCACGTCTCGGTTGCGCTCGGTTCATGCGTCTTCGGAGTTCTCTCGACCCTCGGCTTTCGCGAGTTCGAAGGACTCGCCGGATACCAGCTCGACCCGGGCCGCATTGCCGCGCAGGTGGTGGTGGGAATCGGTTTTCTCGGCGCAGGCGTCATCATTCGAGAAGGCTCCTCGATTCGCAACGTCACCACTGCTGCCAGCCTCTGGGTGACCGCCGCGGTGGGTTTGGCTGCGGGGCTCGGGGACATCGGCCTCGCGGGCGCGACGGCAGCGGCGATCTTGATGAGCCTGACCGTGTTGCGAGCGCCGCGTGACGCCGCGCACCATCGCTTCGCTCGGGAGCGCGCGACGATCCTCTTTCGCCTGTTTCCCGGGGTCGAAGCAGATGCTCTTGTGGCGGCGTTGCAGGCGCTCCCGGACGCGGATGTCGAACATGCCTTCGTCGAGAAGATCGGGGGCGTACACCAGGTTCGTGCGCTGGTGGTCGCCCGACGTGGCGTTGCCCTTACGGTCGCGCTGGAATCGATCCGTCGGCGCGAGGACGTGACCGACCTTCGTGACGCGGGCACTCCGCTACCGGGTTGGGTACGTGTCGTTCAACGTTGCGGCGACGCGGTGGATGAAGAGAAAGCAAGGCGGTCGGGAGAGCGACTGGCGACCGATCTTCCGCTGCGCCCCCGCCGTTTCCACCTACGCACTCCAGAAGACTCAAAAACCGGACTGCCATTCGGCACTTCGATGGCGCCTCAGAGAACCTGCGCACGTCATCGATGCCCGGAGTGGGCCTTCGAGGACGTGCAATATGTGACGACCGCAACATGGTGGGTCCAAAATGTCCAGGAACATCCGACAAGGACCTGGTCGCCGGTGTCCGACCGCCGCAGGCAGACACCGCAATGGCGCTGTCGCTGGTCCGGCGCGGGGAAGTCGGAAGCGCTGTAGTCTCCGCCGACACGATTGATGGGGGAGTGCAATCGCAATGCAGTTTCCAGCGACGGTAGGAATCGACACTCCGGAGCGCATTGCGAACTGGCGACCCCTGGTCCAGTGGATGCTGGCTATTCCGCATCTCGTCATTGCATACGCATTGGGCTACGTGTCCGGAGCGGTCTCCCTTGTCAGCTGGGGTGTCATCCTGGTCACGGGGAAGCTCCCTGGAGGGCTAGCAAACTTCCAGGTGTTGATGCTTCGGTTCAGCGCACGGGCCACCACGTATGCCGGCTTCCTCTACGAAGCTTATCCACCGTTCGATCTGACGACTTCGGCCGCCGACCCGGGCGGGAGTCCCGTCCGCGTCGATATCCAGCCGGCGCAGGTGGGACGGAACCGCCTCACGGTCGCATTCCGTCTCGTATGGGCTATACCTGCGCTGGTGTTTGCGGTAGGTGTCTTCGTGATTGCTGCGGTCTGTTGGTTGCTCGGTGCAGTCGCGGCGCTTTTTACAGGGCGCTGGCCTGAAGGGCTTCGTGAATGGGTGATGAGAGGCCAGCGGGTCAACCTTCGTTTCACGGCGTACTTCTACCTTCTTACCGATGAGTATCCGCCGTTCTCGTTTGACTGACCTGCTTCAATTCGACGAGCCTGCGCGCCATGCACGAAACGGCGTCTGACCTGCTGCGGATCCAGGATCTCCTCGATCGCAGCGACGTGGCCGGCGGTCAGCGCGAAATGCGCGCGCATCGACACCGAGCGCATGTTCACCTTCGGCGCTTCCCGCGAATGACCGGAGTTGAGGTCATCCTCGGACACCTGACGATGTGGACGTGCGCCGAGCGAGCCCGGTGGCGAGACGTGACCAGCGAAGACAGGACCCGGGCGTTGCGCCCTCGTAGGGTGACTTCGGAATGCGAACCGGCGGGGCATGGACGGCAACGAAAGGGAACCTGTGAGCCGACCAATGGCTGAGACCGCGAACCGGTGGCGACCTTCTTCGATCGTGTTGGTTTCGGGCGCGGTACTGGCCGGTGCGATCGTGGCGCTGGCGATTTCAGGTGGATCCGGGCCGCTGACAGCTCCCAAGGCGATCCTGCTCGGCGCCGTGGAAGGCGTGACCGAGTTTCTCCCTGTCTCTTCGACGGGCCACCTGCTCATCACCGAGCGTCTGCTCGACCTCGGATCGGGAAAGGGAAAGGCGGCAGCCGACACGTTCGCGATCGCGATCAGATCGGCGCAATCTTTGCAGTCGTCGCGTTGTACTGGCAGCGGGTTGTGCAACTTTTCGCGGGTCTCGTCGGACGCGATACGGATGGCCGGAACCTGCTGGTCAGGCTGTGTGTAGCATTCGTTCCCGCGGCGCTCGTCGGCGTGGTGTTCGAGGACACGATCAAGTCGCACCTCTTCGGGTCGTGGCCGGTAATCGCAGCGTGGGCGGCCGGTGGTGTCTTCCTGTTGTGGTGGAAGCCGAAGCACGGCACGCTCGCGATCACCGACATCACCACGCGCTCTGCACTGATCATTGGATGTGCGCAGATCCTGGCCCTCTGGCCGGGTGTGAGTCGAAGCCTTGTCACGCTCGTTGCGGCGCTGGGAGTGGGATGTGCGATCGGTGCCGCGGTCGAGTTCAGTTTCTTGCTTGGCCTTGCGACCCTCACGGCAGCGACTTTCCTCGATCTCGCCAAGGACGGCGGGACTCTCGTCGACGAATTCGGGTGGCAGACACCGTTGTTGGGCATTCTTGTTGCATTCGTGACGGCGGCGATCGCCGTGTACTGGCTGGTTGGCTTCTTGCGCACGCGGCCGCTCGCCGTGTTCGGTTGGTATCGAATCGGAATTGCGCTCGGCGCCACCATCTTGCTCGCAACCAACGTCATCTGAATTTCGGCGGCCGAAGCGACATA
This sequence comes from uncultured Acidimicrobiia bacterium, assembly GCA_963785035.1. Classification (GTDB taxonomy): domain Bacteria; phylum Actinomycetota; class Acidimicrobiia; order IMCC26256; family CAWATG01; genus CAWATG01. The sequence continues at coordinate 2,082 of CAWATG010000010.1, read as the reverse complement.
TTCGCCGCCGCGCGTGATCCACTCCCGCGGCGAACCCAGGGGCGGCTGTGTGGAGGCTCAAGGTCCGCCGCCTTGGGCACCTTTTGATCGACCTCCACGAGCGCCGTGCCCTTGCCGAGGTTGCGGCGTCGGCAAGACCGGCAAAGGCTTCGACGAACCCGCAAATTGGTCCCACACTGCACACAGACTCGCATGCGCTTCTCCTTCGTGAGCGGACTCCCAGCATGCTTCGACAGGCCGGCATGGAGAAGGGACTTCGGACCATTCATCGTTCGCTGCAATGAGTGACCTTTGCCCCTGGGCTGTGTATATCCCACGGCAGCAGGCTGGGGCGGGAGGTGACGCCAATGTCTGAGCATCGTCTTGAGGGCGCCAACGGAGGGTCGGCACGCACCGCAGTTGTTCGAGGGCGCGAGGATCGTGCGCCGACGGCGGCTGGGACGTGCCGTCGAGTCCGGCGGGCCGGTCGCCGTCGTGACACATGGTCGCGTCGGGGACGCCGACATCGACTACGCCGCTGCACGAATCGGCGCGGTTCTCGGCCATGTACGCGAGCCCATTCTCTTCACGAGACTGAAACTAACCCAAGCAGAGGATCCAGCTCGCGAGAGGCCCGCGATCGCGCACGTCGCCATCGACATCAATGGAGAGTCGGTCCGCGGACATGTCGCCGGTCACGAGATGCGCGAGGCAGCCGACCTTCTCCAGCGCCGTCTGCGTGACAAGCTCGAACACCGGGCTCAGCACATCGAAGGACGTCGAGCGAGAACCGGAATCCACGAACCTGGCGAGTGGCGCCACGGCGATCTACCTACCGCACGGCCGAGCTACTTCGCGCGGCCCTCCGCAGAGCGGCAGGTCGTACGCCACAAGACTTTTGAACTTGGTGAATCCACGCCCGACGAGGTCGCATTCGACATGGACCAACTCGACTACGACTTTCACCTGTTTCGGGAACTCGCAAGCGGTGAGGACGCCGTGTTGGAGCGGCTCGGTGATGGCACCTACCGGCTCACGCGTTTGCGGCCGACGACGATCGACACGGGCCCCGTCGCCATCTCGCTTGAAGTCTCGGCGTTGATGCCACCGGAACTGAGCGTGGAGGAGGCAACACAGCTGCTCGATACCGAGGCCGTGGAGTTCGCGTTTTTTGCGAACGCCCAACTGGCCGAGGCAACGTCGTCTACCGCCGGTACGACGGCCATTACGGGCTCATCACGCCCGCGTAGGTCAAGGAGGTCACAATGATCCCGATCAAACCGGCACGTGACATTCCGGCTGACCAACACGGCTTCAGTCGAGCGGCCATCCGTCGGCTTGCAGAGCGGCGCTGCGAACCAGCCATCTCAAGCGTGTATCTCGATGTCGATGGCGCGCACCGCCCAATGCCGGAGCGCTATGAGGAGGCGTTCGAGCGACTCGCCGACGAGCTTCGACGTCGAGCACGTTCCCGGAACGATCAGCGCCTGATCCGCTCCGTCGATGGCGATATCGACCGGATGAGGGGATGGGTCGCGGGCGGCATCGATCGTTCGGTAACGCGTGGTGTTGCGCTGTTCTCATGCGACGAGGAGGACTACTTCGAGGCGATTGCAGTCCCGGTGCACGTTCGAGACGAGGTCGGCATTGGTGAAGCGCCTCGCATCCGCCAATTGGTCGAGGTGCTGATGGATCCCGAGGCCTTCGTGTTGGCTTTGGTGGACCTGAACACATCTGCGGCTGCTCTGGATCGATGGGCCCCAGATCGAGGAACTTCCGACATCAGCGACCTATCAGGAACGCTCGGTCGACACAGCCGTTGAGCTCGGCAGCTGGGAGCACCGCGGCGAAGAGGCCGCCCGGATTCATCTACGCCGAGCGGCGGCGGAAGTCGACGAAGCCGTGCGGACGCTGTCCGTACGTCAGCTGATACTCGGTGGCCCCGACGAATCCCTCGCGGAGATGGAAGGTTATTTGCATCCAACGACCCTGGAGCTGGTCGTCGGGCGTGCCGGTGTCCGGGTGGCAGCGCCGCTTGATGAGGTCGCATCGGTAGCGAGTGCAGTCGCCGAGCGAGCAGCGTGTGGCCGCGAGATGGTCCTC
>CAWATG010000009.1:0-29247 GCA_963785035.1 uncultured Acidimicrobiia bacterium | reverse complement strand
GGTCGTCATGCACTGCCTTGGCGTCGTTCACGTGACCCGTGGATGGTATTGCTCTCCGAAGTGATGCTGCACCAGACGCAGGTGGCGGTGCGCCGAAGCCGCGTGGCCGGATTTCATTCGGAAGTTCCCGACGCCGGAAACGATGGTTGCCGCGGGCCCCGGGAGCGTCATTGCCGCTTGGGGAAGACTTGGCTATCCGCGCCGGGCGCGGCGCCTCTACGACGCTGCGTGCATCATCGCAACATCGGGTTGGCCGGCCGACCTCACGTGTCTTCCGGGCGTCGGTCGCTACACGGCGGGAGCCATCGCTGCACAGGCCCTCGGCGTCGACGTTCCTGCGGTTGACGTGAACATCCGCCGCGTCACCGAACGCATTGCCGGTCGACCCCTCACGATGAGCGAAGCGGAGCATCCCTCCTTGCAATCGGAGAGGGCCTCATCAGCAGGGACCGCCTCCTTGCGGTGATGGATATTGGAGCGACACTCTGCACGCGCAACGCTCCGCTGTGTGACGAATGTCCGTTCTCGTCGCTCTGCGCATCCCGACAAGCGATCACTCGCGGCGAGACCCCGCCGGACATCCGGCGCCCATCACGCCAGGCTGCCTATATCGGCTCGTTCCGGCAACGCCGCGGTGAGGTGCTCGCAACGTTGCGATTGGGAACGGCGCTCGCTGCTGATCTTGACCAAGAAGCGCTGCACTCGTTGGTAACGGACGGTCTCGCCGCAATCACAGGTAACACAGCGTCGTTACCAACTCGACAGGCATTCGTGGAAGAACACAAGGCCGTGCCATCAGCACGAGGCTGACTCCCAGCGTGCCCGGGGCGGGATTCGAACCCGCACACCCATTTCAGGGTCGGCGGGTTTAAGCCGCCTGCGTCTGCCATTCCGCCACCCGGGCATAAGCGCCCAGGCTACGCCGCCTGTCGGTCACTCGGTTCTTCCTGGGCCACCGACTGGGCCAATTTCGCTCGGAGCCGATCTGCCGCGGCGCCCTCCAGAGCATTCGTCGCGATGACGCCATCGATCATGTCTGCAACGACGGCTTCGAGGGAGCGACCCCGCAATTGCACGGCCACTACCGCGCCGCCGGGGGTGCGGCGAATCGTTCGGGTCGCACCGGCAACGCGCGGAGGGCTACGAAAGGCCGGGACGGTCAGCCCGGCTGAACGGACGGCGGTGACGAGCACGCGCGCTGTCTGTGCGAAAAGCAGAGTCGGCACTGTTTCCATGCACCAATGCTTGCACCCGGGTATGACAGCTTCGCCGTGTCCAACGCGCCCGTAACCTACCGACATGGCGTGGCAAGGATTGTTCCGGAGCGACCCTCGCGATCGCGAGATCCGACGCCTCGCGCTCCCGGCGTTCGGCGCACTGATCGCAGAACCCCTTTATGTGCTCAGCGACACGGCGATCGTCGGACACATCAACACGACTGCCCTTGGTGGATTGGCCGCCGCAGGGATCGTTCTCTCGGTCGCCTACGGGATCTGCAATCTTGCCTATCCGACGACTGCCGCCGTTGCTCGCAGATTCGGCTCAGGCGACGTCAGTGGTGCCACACGCCAGGGAATCGATGCATTGTGGCTCGCGGTGCTACTCGGCGTTGTTCTCGTCGCCGTGCTCGAATTGCTCGCCACCCCAATCATGGACGTCATTGGATCTTCCGACGCCGTGGCACAAGCCGCGACGACCTATCTCCGCATCAGCGCGCTCGGTGCGCCTGCGTACATCGTTGCGAGCGCGGCAGCAGGTGTTCGTTACGGCATGCAGGACACCCGCCTACCGCTGCTTGTCGGCATCGGTGCCAACACCCTCAACATTGCGCTCGAGATCATCCTGGTCCATGGGTTTGACCAAGGCCTCGCCGGCTCCGCGTGGGGGACCGTGGTCGCACAGTGGTGCGCAGCCATCGCATATCTCGTCGTCATGGGATCGAACGCGCATGCATTGGGATGCGTGCTCGCGCCAAGCCTGCGAATCATGCGTCAGCTTGCGGTGCAGGGAAGTCAGATCGGACTACGCACGGCATCGCTGCTCCTTGCCTTTCTCGCGGCTACGGCAGTGGCCGCACGGATCGGCGACCACACGCTCGCCGCTCACCAGATCGTGTTCCAGGTCTTCGTCTTTCTCGCATTCGCATGCGACGCTGTCGCGATCGCAGGGCAGGCAATGGTCGGACGGCTCCTCGGAGCCGGCGAACCCGACGAAGCGCGTGCCACAGCGACGCGTCTCCTGCAATATGGCGCTCGATTCGGCATCGCGGCGGGCATTCTTCTGGCGATCTTGGCAGGGCCGCTCGCATACGCGTTTTCGAACGACATGGCCGTGCGCGACCTTGCCCGCCAAGGCATGTGGTTCGTCGCAGTGCTGCAACCCCTCTGCGCCGTCCCGTTCGTCCTCGATGGTGTCCTCATCGGAGCAGGCGACTCGCGGTTTCTTGCCACGGCCATGGTGGGAGTGACGCTCATGGTTTTTGCTCCGGCGTTGACGCTCGTCGTCGTACTCGGCGGAGGATTTCTGGCGTTATGGTTCGCACTCGGAGCGTTCCTCGTCGCGCGACTCGCAACGAACGTCCTGCGATTCCGAACTACCGGCTGGCAAGTGTTGGGCGCGACCGCGCAATGAGCGGCTCTAGCCTCTGCTGAGAAACTTTTCGGCGAGCAACTGACGCTTCTCGAGCCATTCTTCGCTCGTCATGGCGTAGCGCACGTGGTCTTCCCATTCGCCGCGGATCTGCAAGAACCGGATGGCGATTCCTTCCTCGCGGATCTCGAGTTTCTCGGCAACGGCACGGCTTGCCTTATTACGCGGGACGATCGCGGCTTCGAGGCGATGCATGCGCAGCTCCTCGAAACCGAAACGCATGAGCAGGACCACGCCTTCAGGCACGAGTCCCCTTCCGGCGTATTGCTCATCGATCCAATAACCGAGATAACCCGATTGAAATGGTCCTCGCTGCACACTTCCGATACTCACCTCGCCGACGAACGTACCGTCGTGCAAGAAAAGGCCGAACCCATAGGCATTGTCGAAGTGCCACTGTCGTTCCCACGTGCTGCATCGGACCTTGAATGCTTCGTGGTCGCTCACGGGATCAGGTGCACCGGGCTCTGGAAGCGGTTCCCACGGTTCAAGCCAATCCCGGCCCCGTTCCCTCACATCGCGCCAGGCAGAAAAGTCCGAGTTCTTGATCGGACGCAGCCGGATGCGCGGGCCGCTCAACCGGCGATTCTCATGCCACCGCATAGTCACTCACCCCCCGGGCGATCAAGACCGACGAGGGTACCTGGACCCGGCCGCGCCACTGACGAATCGAGATGCATCGCACTACTAGGGTATCGGCGTGCCGGAAAAGCCTCTCACTGCCGACGATCGCCTCGTTTGGATTGACCTCGAGATGACGGGCCTTGATCCAGATCGTCATACGATCGTCGAGATGGCCGTACTCATCACCGATTCCGATCTGAACGTGATCGATGAGGGTCTGGACCTCGTCATCCATCAACGCCCCGAGGCTCTCGAAGCGATGGACGACTTCGTCCGCACCATGCACACCAAGTCGGGGCTGCTCCCACAGATCGAAGCGTCGTCGATCTCTCTCGCCGACGCAGGCGCACAGGCAATCGCCTATGTGCTGTCCCACGTCCCCGCGGGGACCGCGCCCCTGTGTGGCAACTCGATCGGAATGGATCGACGCTTTCTTGCACGCCATCTTCCCGAACTCGACAACACCATGCACTACCGCAGCATCGACGTGTCCTCCTTCAAAGAGCTGTGCAGGCGCTGGTACCCGGCGATTTATAAGGCCCGTCCGGGCAAAAAGGAAGTTCACCGCGGACTGGACGACATCCGCGAATCCATCGCGGAGCTTCGGTACTACCGACAGAACATGCTCATTGCGCCGCCGGTCACCGCGTAGCACTGGTTCGGCCGGTCAATGCCTGGGAGCCGAATCGAGAACTTGATCGATTCCGGCGAGCAGCGTGATCACCGACCGCTCGCGGGCATTGTGACCCATCAAGCCAATGCGCCACGCGACGCCCGCGAACGGACCGAGGCCTCCACCAACCTCAATACCGAAGTCGTCCAGCAACGCGCGTCGGGCCTTCGCCTCATTAACCCCGGCCGGCACACGACACGACGTCAGTTGCGGCAGGCGATGCCCTTCTTCGGCAAGCAGTTCGAACCCGCGCGCACGCAAGCCGTCCTGGAGCATTGCGCCGACGTGACGGTGGCGCGCCCACGAGGCCTCGAGTCCCTCCTCCAAGAGCGCCCCAAGACCGGCGTGCAACGAGAAGATCATCGAGATTGGCGCCGTGTGGTGATATCGACGCTCAGCACCAACGTACGCGCCGATCAAGGAGAGATCGAGATACCACGACTGCGGTGGGCTCGTCCGTGCATCGAGGCGCGCCCGCGCACGCGCCGAAAACGACACGGGGGAGAGTCCCGGCGCAACACTGAGACACTTCTGTGTTCCCGAGTAACACGCGTCAATGCCCCACGCGTCAACCTCGACGGGAATTCCACCGACTGACGTCACCATGTCGACCAGCAAGAGCGTGTCGGTCTCACGCAGGGCTGCGAGAGGAGCGATGTCGTTCTCAACGCCGGTGGATGTCTCAGCGTGGACAACCGCGACAACCCGAGCCTGCGGCAACGCTCGTTGTGCGTCGAGCAAGCGCTGCGGGTCGATAGCCGTACCCCACGGTGACTCGACGCGTGTCACATCCGCGCCACATCGACGCGCGACCTCGCACATCCGCTCCCCGAACACACCGTTCACGCCAACGATCGCCGCGTCGCCAGGCTCGATCAGAGTGACGAAGCATGCCTCCATCCCGGCACTGCCGGTACCGCTGATCGGCAGTGTCAAGGCGTTGGAGGTTCGCAGAACGGTGCGCAGACGAGCGGCGGTTTCGTCGAGCAACGCCAGGAACTCGGGATCGAGATGACCGAGCATCGGCCGACTCAGTGCCGCGTGTGCGTCGGGGTATGGGTTCGATGGGCCGGGACCCAATAGCAGTCGTTCCGTCAGGCTCACGGCCGAATGCTAGCGATGCGCCGGCAAATCAGGCGCTGACAAGACGAGCACGACGCAAGTATTGCGACCAGATCTCCATGAGCGGCTGCAGTTCGGGCGCCGCGAGTGCCCCACCGACGATGGCACGTGCCAGCTCGGCAGCCGAACGCGCGACAGCGGTGATTTCCGGGTCGGGCACCAGCACACGCGCACGTTCAGCAGCAGCGATGACCGTCTGCGATGCGGAGAAGGCCGCATGAGCGGCAGCGCGGCGAGCACCCGAGAGACGCAACGCCCGATCGATCGTGATCGTCGCGCGCCATGCGTCCACCTCATCGCCGGCCGACTGCGAATGCGCGACGATCGCCGCCTTCACAGCGTGGATGTCCTCATAGGTCATCCGTGCAACTGCATCGGTGAACTCACTGAGTTCCATGCATCCATTGTCGGCAAAAATCGTGGAGAAGTGAGGGATACCACCCCCCAAGACCGGGCTAATACGGCCGATAGGTGGCCCGTTCGGCTCTGTCTCACGCTGGAAACAGGCCGCTCCTGGCCTCACGCCAGAGAACAGACCAGACCGTCGAGGATGTCCGACTCCGAGACGAGAACCTCATTGAAGTCGAAATATCGAAGGATCGACACCAGCACCAAGGCGCCGCCCACGATCACATCAACGCGCCCGGCTTCGAGTCCAGGGTTGTGCTGACGCGCAGCGATGGGTTCGAGCGCCAGCGTTCGAAACACATCTTCGGCCGCTGCGCGACTCAATCGACAATGATGGATGCGATCGCGGTCGTACTGCGCAAGACCCAGCTCGACTGCAGCCACGGTCGTCACCGTTCCGGCGACACCAACCAAGGTCTTCGCCTGTCGCACGCCGGGCACCTCGCGATCGACATCTGCCAGAAGATCTCGCATCGCGCTCACGGCAAGCGAGAGCTCTTCTGCAGTAGGTGGGTCGGACACCAGGTACTGCTCGGTCATTCGTACGCAACCGACGTCAAGCGAGATCAGTCCTTCAGGTCGGTCCGTTCCTACGATGAACTCCGTCGATCCGCCACCGATATCGATGACCAGGATTGGACCCGGCACATCGAGGCCGATCGTGGCTCCACGAAACGAGAGGGCCGCCTCTTCCTCGCCACTCAGGAGATCCAGCCCCACTCCGATGACCCCGGCGGCCGGTTCCAAGAACTCATCGCGATTCTCCGCGTCACGCGAGGCGCTGGTGGTTGCAACCCTGATCTGCTCGACACCAAGCCGATCGATGACGCTGCGGTACTCCTTCAGCACCGTCAGGGTCCGTTCGATCGCATCAGGATGGAGTCGTCGGGAGGCATTGACACCCTGTCCCAATCGTGTGATGCGCATCAAACGCTCGACCGTTGTCATGCGCGCATCAACACCCGTACCGACTACATCAGCGACCAAGAGGCGCACCGAATTGGTGCCAATGTCGACAGCGGCCAGGCGACGGGTTTGCGAACTCACGATGCATCCGCCGCATCGTTCAGTCGCGCATGTACCCATCTCCCAACCGGATCGACGCCGCCGGCGAGGAAGAATGCGTAGTGCGCATGCAGGCATTTGACGCCGGTTCGTGTGCCACCGACGCCGCCATGGGGACGAGGCCCGACGTACTCCGGATCAATCGCCGCGTCGCGCTCGGTTGCGTACGCGAGGTGTGCGGCGTCGAGCGCGAACGTGTCCACAGTTTCGGCCGCAACACGTACACCGCCACTGGATTCCAGCACAGCAACGCGGTGTGCGTCGTCCTCGCCGACAAGCCAGTAGCGCGTCGGCATCGGCGTGCCGTCGTACAGAAAGGGTTCATTGCGAATCACGACCGGCCGACCGGTGCCGTCACGAACAACGACTGCGCACGCGCCCAAAAGCTCGCGACCGATTTGGCTCGTGACAATGGCCCGGTCGCGCTCATCGAGCTCAACCGGTTCACACACCGTCAACAGCGAAGGCTTCCTGGGCATCGCAGAAGTGTACGAACCGACAGTCGAAATCCGTGATCACAACGTCAGATGCAGTCAAAGGCGTTGCGTCATGGCAGCGAGGCGCCGTCACTCACAGGCCCCGGCACTGGCTCGCCCGCCGCCGGAGGAACCGACGCAGCGGTGTCAGGCTGTTGAATATCGTTGGCATCGCTCCCACCGGCCGTGCCAGGAGCAGTTACCGGCGTTGCTTCTGTTTTGGTCCCGGTGGGGGAGCCTTCGCTTCCGACCTCCGGGGCAACCTCGCCAGGTACGACCGCATATGCCTTCTCCCCAGGCATGACGAGGTTGTAGCGGTCACGGGCGATCCGCTCGATCTCCGCGTTGCTCTGGAGTCTTCGCTTCTCGGCAGCGAGCTTGGCGTTCTGCTCACGCAACTCGCTCAGCTGTGCGCTGACCGCAGCTCTCTCGCGACGCTGACGCAAGTACGAGCGTGTCGGAAAGACGCCGACGAACATCGCCGCGACCATCAACAGCGCGACGACACTCATGGCCCGCATAGAAAGACCGCGCAGCACCGCCGGAGTACCGGAAGGCCGCAACAGTCCCGCGGAAACGTCAGTCATCGTCCCCGCCGGGACCGGCCAATGCGCCGCCACCGAGATACTGAGCAGCTTCACCGAGTTGCTCTTCAATTCGCAGGAGTTGGTTGTACTTGGCCACACGATCGCTTCGCGCTCGGGGCTCCGGTCTTGATCTGTCCACAGTTGGTAGCAACAGCGAGATCGGCGATGGTGACGTCTTCGGTCTCACCGCTCCGGTGCGACATCATCGACGTGTAACCATGGCGCGTGGCGAGTGCCATCGTGTCGAGCGTTTCGGTGAGTGTGCCGATTTGGTTGACCTTGACGAGAATCGAATTCGCGACACCACGCTCAATGCCCTCATCCAGGCGCAGCGCGTTGGTGACGAACAGATCGTCACCAACGAGTTGTGTGGTGTCTCCGAGTGCTTCGGTTAACGCAACCCATCCGTCCCAATCGTCTTCGGACATGCCGTCTTCGATTGAAACGATCGGGTAGCGCTCGCACAGCGACGCGAGATAGTCAGCGAACTCTGCGGGCGTGTACTGCACACCTTCACCTTCGAGGTGGTACCGGCCGCCACGAAAGAACTCGGTCGACGCGACATCGAGCGCCAGCGCGATTTCTGTACCCGGCGTGTAACCCGCTGCCTCGATCGCTTCAAGCAACAGTCGCACTGCTTCTTCGTTCGACGGAAGGTTGGGCGCGAAACCGCCTTCGTCACCAAGCGCTGTCGCCAAGTTGCGATCGCCCAACAGCTTCTTGAGCGCGTGATAGGTCTCCGTTCCCCAGCGCAATGCCTCAGAGAAGCTCACGGCGCCAACAGGCGCCAACATGAACTCCTGCAGATCGACGTTGCTGGCTGCGTGCGCGCCTCCATTGAGGACGTTCATCATCGGCATCGGAAGCACACGGGCGTTGACGCCGCCGATGTATCGAAACAGCGAAAGACCCGCTTCGTCTGCCGCGGCCTTCGCAACGGCGAGCGAGACACCAAGGATTGCGTTCGCACCGAGGCGCGACTTGGCGTCGGTACCGTCGAGCACACAGAGTTCCGCGTCGAGTGTCGCCTGATCGAATGCTTCGAGTCCGATGATCGCGTCGGAGATTTCGTTGTTGACGTGACCAACGGCAGCGGTAACACCCTTGCCGAGATAGCGGTCTCCTCCATCGCGGAGTTCGACAGCTTCGTGCGCGCCAGTGCTCGCGCCGCTCGGTACCGCCGCCCGTCCTGTCGAACCCGACTCGAGCACAACCTCAACCTCTACGGTCGGGTTACCTCGGGAGTCGAGAATCTCGCGTCCATGGATTTCCGTGATGCTGCTCACAAGCGTCACCCTCGAGCGGTGAGAAAATGGCTAACAGCAGGCCTGTTGTTGGAGTGATGACGGTAGCCGAATGTTGCAGATGGGGAAAGGGTGCAGTCCGAGACGCACCACCAACCGGTCCGTCGACTCCGTGATGTGACGCTACTTGGGACGAACCTGCGCAAGGAAATTTCCGAGCAATTGGTGCCCAGAACTTGTCAGGATTGATTCCGGATGAAACTGGACACCTTCGATCGGAAACTCCGTATGACGCACGCCCATCACGACACCGTCATCGGTTTCTGCCGTGATCTCGAGGACCGCCGGCATCGTCTCGCGCCGCACAATGAGCGAGTGGTAGCGAGTCGCGGTGAACGGATCGGGTAAACCGGCAAAAACGCCGAGCGAACGATGGCGAATCTCGGAAGTCTTCCCGTGCATCACCTGCGACGCACGAACGACCTCGCCGCCGTACAGCTGCCCGATGCACTGATGCCCGAGACAGACACCGAGCACCGGTGTTCCATTTTCACCGAATGCGCGAATCGCAGCATTTGAAAGGCCGGCGCCCTCCGGTCGGCCCGGGCCGGGCGAAATCAACACCGCGTCAGGCTTCAGATCGAGGAGGTCATCCATGCCAAGGTCGTCGTGGCGGTACACAACCGGCTGGGCGCCAAGCTCGCCCAAGTACTGCACAAGGTTGTAGACGAAGGAGTCATAGTTGTCGATAACCAGGACTCGCGGCTTGGCGCTCAGACTCACGGTCCCAACCGTAACCGAGGTGACCACAGAACTCTCGAGAGATTCCGGACCGCTTTCGCCGCTCGCGACGCAATGTTGCGCATGTCGGTTGCGAGACGTTCGGGGCACCGCCCTGTAGTCTCGATCCGTGCCACTGTCCAAGACTCAGCGGTCGCGCTATACGCCGCCGGCCCCCAAGAAGCTCGGGCCCAGCAAGCCATGGGTCGCTGTGACGATGTTCACGATGCTCGTCGTGGGCGTGGTGATCATCGTGCTGAACTACTTGGAGATTCTTCCGGGCGGCACGGACAATGCGAATCTGTTACTCGGACTTGCCTATGTCACGGGCGGTTTCGTGTTCGCAACGCAATTGCGGTGAACCCACCGTCCGTGGTTTGACAACCACGAAGCGAATCCCAACACTGTAATTTCCCACAGGGTTTTCCCCAGTCGGTGGAAAACGTGGAAATCCAGTGGTTCAGCCAGCCGCTCAGCCGGGCGGGTCGGGCTCCCCGCCAACCGGATCGATCCCAAGGTCTCGGTATGTCGCAACAGCCTCGTACGCCACACCCTCTCTCGCGAAGAACTCGTCCGCGTGTCCCCCTCGGTCAAGCAACGTCATTGCTCCGGAAACGGTCGCTCCCGTCGCACGAACAACCTCGTAGGCCTCTTTGATGGATCCGCCTCGCGTGACCACGTCGTCGACCAGCAGGACTCGAATCCCCCGACCGATCTCTGCGCCCTCGATACGTTGGTTGGTCCCTCGACCCTTCGCGACCTTGCGTACGACGAACCAGTTACAAGGCTTCAGAACCGCGACACCGTGGGAGAATTGGTCGGCGCCAAGAGTCAGTCCTCCGACGGCGTCGAACTCCACGCCGTTCGCTGCGGCCATCTCAATCAGCACCTCGCACGCCAAGGCGAGATCGGCGCCGTGCGCCAAGGCTCGTTTGGCGTCGACGAACTCGCTGCTCCAGTCGCCTGAAGCGAGCTGAACCGGCTCTGGGAGTCGCCGGACACCTAACGACTCGATGATCCCAATGAGGGCTCGTCGCTTCTCGGACACGTTCCGCATCTCCCCGCGCGCGTTTCCAGACGATGTCTTGGCTTTGAATATCCCTTTTCATCTTCCCGCTTCGACGACCAGCACCATGTCCTCGCGGCAGTGGCGAGGCGGATCCGGTACGTCACCTGCAGGTGCTGCCGTCATGGTGACCTCTGCTCCGCAGACAATGCACCGGTAGGCGTAGTGGACCGACTGCAGGTCCGTGGGATCCGGGTCCGGCTGGACCGGAGCTGTGAACATCCGGATTATCGAGGCGAGGAGCAGATAGATGCCGACCGCAACGAGGACCCCGATGACGACTCGGAGGATGTCACCAACCATGACGTACCACCATGACTTACCGGCTCCGCCTTGTCGTCAGCCTCAAGTGCAGACCGACGACAAGGTCGAAGCCGTCACTCCGTGGGGTGCTCAGCCGAGGCGCTCGATGATGGTCGCGTTGGCCATGCCGCCGCCCTCGCACATCGTTTGAAGACCCCATCGCCCGCCTGTTCGCTCGAGTTCGTTGAGCAGCGTGCACATCAAGCGCGTGCCCGATGCACCAAGTGGATGACCCATCGCGATCGTGCCACCGTTGACGTTGACCTTTTCCATATCAGGGCGGTGCTCGCGCTCCCACGCCAGCACGACAGGTGCAAACGCCTCATTGATCTCGATGAGGTCGATCTCATCGAGGGACATCTTGGCCCGCTCGAGAACCTTTGTAGTCGCCGGAATCGGTCCCGTGAGCATCATCACCGGGTCCACGCCTGCCAGCGCAAACGCGTGGATCCGAGCGCGCGGCGTCAGACCAAGCGCAGCGGCCTTCTCTTCGCTCATGATCAAGACGGCGGCCGCGCCATCAGAGATCTGCGACGAGCTGCCCGCCGTGACCGTCCCGCCCTCTTTGAAAGCGGGTTTGAGGTTTCCAAGCGTCTCCATCGACGTTCCGCGCCGGAGCCCCTCATCAACAGCGAAGGTCACCGTTTCACCGTCGAGGGTGACATCGATCGGAACGATCTCCCTGTCGAAACGACCCTCGTCGATAGCCCGTGCCAAACGCCGGTGTGACTCGACCGAGAGTTGGTCGTTGTCTTCCCGGGTCAAGTTCCACTTCTCGGCGATCATCTCTGCCGAGGTGCCTTGACCCACAAGGTGGTAACGGTCGGTCAGCGACTTGGAAAACGGCGACCCGCCTACGCTCGCGGACGTTCCCATCGGAATGCGGGTCATGGACTCGACGCCGGCGGCAATCACGACGTCGTAGGCACCGGCCATGACACCCTGCGCCCCGAAGTGAATTGCCTGCTGGGCAGAGCCACACTGCCGATCCACTGAGGTCCCGGGAACCGTTTCGGGAAACCCCGCCGCGAGAAGCGCGTTACGGGACACGTTGATCGACTGTTCGCCAACCTGCGCAACACACCCGGTGATCACATCTTCCACGATGCCGGGGTCGATACCGGTGCGCGCCACCAGACTCTTCAACGTATGCGCGACCAGGTCGACAGGATGCGTCTCGCGAAAGGTTCCGTTGCGGCGCCCGATCGGCGTGCGAACGGCGTCGACGATGACGGCACTACCCATTTGAGTCCTCCATAAACACCAGGGTTGGTTCGAGTCCAACCAGATAGCCACGATTCTCGACGCGTACGGTTGATACGTCAAACCATTGTTGTCTCAACAGCGGCCAAGGTGCCGATCTGGGGCGCCTGCCGGTGAACGAATAGCCTCCCGACTGTGCGCGATATGGAACGGTCCCTCGGGGATGGCGGAATGCCCTTGCTCGCCCAGTTGGGCGTGACGTTCGAACGCTACGGCAACGGTTGGGCCGAGGCCTCCTGGGTACCCACGGACCTTGCCATGAACCCATTCGGATCGATTCACGGTGGAGTTTCGGGTGTCATCCACGATGCCGCCATGAACTTTGCGGTCTCTGCCACGCTCGAAAAGGGCGACCAGTGCGCAACCCTGGAATTCAAGGTTTCCACCATGCGCGGCGGGGCGGCCGGTGACCAGCTCTCGGTACGCGCCGAGGTTGTCCGAGTGAGCAGCCAGATCGCCTACCTGCAATCCACGGTGTCCGCGGCCGACGGCAGACCCGTTTCCACGGCAACCGGCACATTTTTTATTCGACGGAAGCCCCCACAGGAGCACTAGATGGACTCGTTCGTGACAATCATCGGCGGGGGAATCATGGGCGCCGGTATCTCCCATGTTGCCCGTGTCGCCGGCTGCACGGTGACCGTCGTCGAAGCCCGCGCCGATTTCGTCGTAGCGGCTCGTGAGCGCGTGACCCGCTACGAGGAGCAGTCGAAACAGCGCGCCGATGACATCACTGGAATCGGCGCTTTTTCGGTCTCGACGGACCTAGCTGCGTCCGTCGGCACTGCAGACCTCGTGATCGAAGCCGTTTCCGAAGACCTCGAGCTCAAACGCGCAATTTTCGCCAAGGTCGGCGCCGCCGCACGCGAGGACGCTGTGCTTGCATCGAACACCTCTGGTCTACCCATCGAAGTTCTCGCCGCCGCGAGTGGACACCCCGAGCGGGTGGTCGGACTCCACTTCTTCAATCCCGTACCGCTGATGAAGCTCGTCGAAGTCATTCGTTGCCCCGAGACGAGCGACGAAACGCTCGCAACCGCGGTGAGTTTCTGTCAGCGATTCGGCAAGGAGACCGTCACGGTCCGCGACCTCCCGGGTTTTGTGACGACACGGCTCGGTAGCGCCCTGATGTGTGAAGCCATTCGCGCCCTCGAGCAGGGCGTCGCCGCACCAGAAGATATAGACACCGGGATCCGCCTCGGATACAACCACCCGATGGGTCCACTCGCCCTCGCCGACCGCATCGGCCTCGACACCTTGCTGTCAATCCTCGACAACCTTCGCGAGGCCTACGGCGACGGGTTTCGCGCACCACCGATGCTGCGCCAGATGGTTGCGGCGGGAAAGCTCGGCCGCAAGAGCGGCCAAGGTTTCTACACCTACGAGTAGCCGCTCCGTTACCTCGCGACTACATCGTCGCAATACGTAGCCACAGCGCCACGGCCGCGATCACAAGGATCATCGCCGGCGCTGGAATGCCTTTCATGTCGCGGCGCTCGAACATGGAAGAGCACCGCACCGACGAAATAGCCACAGAGGCAACCGGCGGCCGCGATGCCGAGCGGAGCAACCCAAAGCCCAATCAGCAAGCCGGCGGCACCAGCGATTTCGGCAGATGCAAGCGCGGGAAACCAATCGAGTGGCACATCCACTGCGCTCAATGCTTCGACGATCTTCGGATGCCTACGAAGCTTCATGGCTCCGGAGCCAACGAGCTGCACCGCGAACAAGGAACACACGATGACGGTTGCTATGAACATGGCATCCCCCATTTTCGTCGCCCAGAACGACCTGCGCACCTTAGCGTTGCCCAGGAACGACGAGGGAGCCTCGACACCTCGAAACCGCTGCGCAGTTACTCGTCGGTGGCGGCGGCGGCGGTGGTGGCCTCGGTGGCGGCGGCGCGGCGCGAATGGCGATATTCGATCGCTATCGGAGCGAGCGAAATCACCAGAATCAGCACGGCGGCATAATCGAGATTGTTCTTCACGAACTCGATCTCGCCAAGGAAGTAACCAAGCGTCGTCACACCGATACCCCACAGCGCACCGCCGATGAGGTTGTACGCAAGGAAGGTCCGGTAGTGCATGCGACCGACACCCGCGACAATCGGCGTGAATGTCCGAACGATTGGAATGAAACGGGCGACGACGATCGCCGCAGGGCCGCGCTGGTCGAAGAACGCCTGGGCGCGCACCGCATTCTGCGGATGAAAGAGCCGACTGTTCGGCCGTTGGAACAGCGCGGGCCCGACACGCCGACCGAAGGCGTACCCCACCTGGTCACCGGCTACCGCCGCGACAAAAACCACTCCGGCGGTAATCGGCAACGCTGGAAGGATTTCCTTGCCGGCAGAAGATGACAGGAACCCTGCGATGAACAACAAGGTGTCGCCGGGAAGGAACGCTCCGATGAAGAGCCCACTCTCGGCGAAGACGATCGCCGCAAGGAGTGCTATCCCGCCAGTTTCAAGCCAATGTTCGACGTCAAACACGATGCCTCAAGGGTTTCGAGAACGGTGGACGGCTGCGGTCCTTGGAGCGCCGAGGCTACAAGACACCGTCCGAAAATCCATCGCGACCCAGCCAACCGAAGTGCTCGATCAACGAGGCATCTGCAACGAAGGACCGCGGTGTAACGGGGCCGCCCAGGAATGGGTCGTGCCACAGGGTTCCGTCTGAATGCCTCCACCCTCTTGGACTTCTCGCCACTCCCCGACAGACCACTTCGGGCCCTCCTTGGCGCAGAAGCTCACCAGCTCGCCGTCCACGCGTACCAAGGGCCGCCCAAGTGTCGGAACTGGGGCGCCTCGAAGCCTCCGTTCTCGAGTTCGGGGAAGGGGCCGTTCGGCAGATAGGCGAAGCCCGCGTCATCGAAGAAAACGCCATTCCGCTCGTAGAAGATCACCGCCTCTCCCTGTCGGTAGATGTGCGTGATGTCGTAAAAGCCAAGGCGCTGGCTCTCGATCGACGAGTAGTCCTCGTCCTTCATCGCCTCGTCGACGACCGCCTCAAAGTCGGAGCGGTTGACGGACCACCGAGCACGCAACGGCACGTCGGCGACGATGAGCATCACGACGAGAACTCCGGCGGCGGGCGCAACGAGGAACCAGCGCGCTCGTCCCTCAGCACGTCCCCGGCGCTTGGCGAATGCGAAGGTAAGGAGGCGCACGCCCCACATAACCGTGCCGAGGAAGAGCAGCGCCACCGAGCCTAACCAGGGGAGGGGGTAGACTCCAGGAACACTGTGCGACCACAAGAGGCCGAGAACCGGCAGTACGAGCGCAACGTGGAACAGCCGCCCGAGCGGCTGTTGCCACCTGATCAGCGCACGCGGCGCAGGATCGGAGTCTGTCTGCGGCGCGCAACCCTCGCCGATCGCCTCCTCCATGGCCACGCTGAAAGTGTATGACAGGGCCCTGGTCCTACCCGTCGGCAGTCATGTGCCCAAGGTTGCGGCCCACCTCGCGAGGGCGCGGCTCGGCCTGGAAGCGCTACTGAGCACAAACCCTCAGCGTCTGCCGATGGTGGAGACGATGGTGTCCGGGTCCACAAGATAGTGGACACCATGTCTCAGGACATCGTGGACACCTGCTCAGGTGGTGTCCATGGATCGTTCCCGTTATGCCGTCGACGCTGTAGTTATCGAGGGCCGGTCTCTGCGGTCGGTGACCGCTGTTTTCCACCGTGGTGGGCACGTAGTGGGCACGAAGTCCCGGCGAGATCATGGCGCATCAACTCTTATGGGGCGCTACGCCGGTCGGATGTGCCATCAAGGTCAGAATGGCTCGAAGGCCCCCAGGACAAGGAGTGATCGTTCGGCGTGGTCGCGAGCTGTATGACGACCCGTCATTCTTGAGCCCGTGGCAAAGGCGATCTCCGTTCGACTCGACGATGACTCGGAGCGCGCTCTTCGAGTGTTGGAGGCTTCGGGGTTGACCCGGTCCGAAGCCATCCGATCGTCGCTGCTCGCGTCGGCTGAACGACTACACCGGCGGCGAGTTCTCGCAGCAGAGGCAGCCCTTCTCGAAGCCGACCCAGAGGACCGCTCCGAGATGCTCTCGGTGGCGTCGTTGATGGAGTCGATGCGTGCGTCGCGGTGAGGTGTACCCGTTCCGAGTGCCGAAGGGCGTCGGACACGAGCAGGCTGGTGAACGATTCGGCGTCGTGGTGCAAGCCGATGCACTCCTGCCTCGATCGGTGGTGATCGTCGCGCCGACATCTCGCAGCGCTCGGCCGGCATCGTTCCGGCCGGAAATCGAGGTAGCAGGCGGTACGACAAGGGTGCTGGTCGAGCAACTCGGGCAGTGGATGTGCAACGGCTCGGAAGACGGGTCGCTCACGAGGCGTCCTCGTACGTCTCGATCGTGACCGCGCTCATCCCAGCGCCCGTCGGACGAACTGGTCGAACATCGGAACCGTGAAGGCGAGGAAGCCGTGGCGGGGGGCGTGAAGCAGGCCCCGCTTGATGAGGCTGTCACGCACCGGGCCGGTCTGGGTCGTCTTCTTGCCGAGCGCGGCCGACACGTCGCCCGACCTGCACGGACCGGGACCCTCGAGACTGGCCATCGCCCGGAGGTAGTCGCGCTCGGCGTCGGTTGTCTTGTCGATCCTGGCTCGGAAGAAGCCATGGTCCAGCTCATCGACCGCGAGCGTCGCCGAGGCGGTGACGTCCTCCATCGTGATGGTCGGTCCGTCGGCGAGGTTCCAGGCCTGTTTGCCGAACTCCTGCAGGAAGTAGGGGTAGCCCTCGGTGCGGGCGATCACCTGATCGACCGCTTCTGGTTCCCAGGCTGCGCCCTCGCTCTCGACAGGTCCCACCAGCGCTCGGCGCGCATCGTCGTGGTCGAGCGAGCCGACCTCCACATAGCTGAAGAGCCGTTCTGCATAGGAGCGGGCCTCGCCCGCCAGACCAGGCAAGGAAGGCAGGCCGGCGCCGGCGACCAGCAACGGCAGCCCGAGCTGCGACACCCGATGGAGTCCGACGATGAGTGCGCCAAGCTCGTTCCTGCTGAGGTACTGGAGCTCGTCGACCGTGAGCAAGACCCCGGTCTGGCCGGCTCGCGCCGTCTCGCCGACCTCCTTGAACACTCCACCGAGGTCACCGTCGAGGTCCCCGGAATCGGCGAGTCCTGGCCGCGGTTCGAGGTCGATGGTGAGGGCGCCTCCGTCGCCCGTCGGCACGTGGACCTTGACGAACGTGCGGAGGGCGGCGAGTGCCGATCGGGCACGGTCCTTCACGCGCTCCTTGAGGCTCAGCTCCAGGAGGACTTGGCGAGCGAGGGTGGCGACGGCACCGGCGACATGCGTGTCCTCGGTGACTTCGAGGTGCGCGTGCACCCAGCCGTGGCCCTCGGCGATGCGACCAAACTCGTTGAGGAGCACCGTCTTGCCGACGCCGCGGAGTCCGGTGAGCAGGATGCTGCGCTCGAAGCGACCGAGGGCCATGCGCTGCACCGCCACGGACATCGCCTCGAGCTGCGCGTCCCGGCCGACCAAGAGCGGCGGGCGGCTGCCGGCACCGGGGGTAAAGGGGTTTCTGACCCGATCCACGAGAGCAATTCTAGCAGTCTGCGGGGTTTATAAAGGTTGAGGCTATAAACGCCACAGATCGCTATACCATCGTCGCTGGTGATCTCGAAGACGAATAGCGACGTCGCGGCGCGTCACCTCACTTGTTGTCACATGTGGCAGTTGTGCGTACACTGGGCCCATGGCCACAGCCCACGATGAGACCAAGGTCGAGCGACTGCATGTCCGGCTCTCGCCTGCCGATGACGGGCTCATCCGCCGGGCTGCCGAAGCCGAGCATGTCAGCCTGAGCGAGTTCGTGGTCCGCTCAGCGCGCGCCGAAGCGATGCGAGTGCTCACCGAACGCACCTCGGTCACGATCTCCGCTGCCGAGTGGGACGCCCTCGATGCCCGACTCGCCGAACCCGGCGTCGTCAAACCCGATGTGGCGCGTTTGTTTGCCAAGCCGGCCCTCTTCGACAGCTGAGTGGCGCAACTACGCGAGATCGAACCACTCCGCAAGGGCCACGACCGGTCCTCGTTCGACAGCGGCGAAACCACACTCGACGACTGGCTCCACCGCTTCGCTTGGGAGAACCACGCCGCTGGCTTCGCCCGCGTGTACGTCACGTGCCGCGCCGAGCGCGTCGTGGGGTACTACTCCCTTGGAGCCTTTTCCATTCTGCGAGATCACGCAACAGCCCGAGCTGCTAAAGGCGGACCGGCTCTGATCCCCGCCCTCCTACTCGGCCGTCTCGCCGTCGACCAGACCGAGCACGGCAGAGGGATCGGCGCTGCGCTTCTTCGTCACGCCATGCTCACCGCCATGGCCGCGTCCGAGCAGCATGGCGTACGAGCTCTCGTTGTCAACGCGCTCGATGAAACGGCCCGCGACTTCTACCGCAGATACGGCTTCGAGACCTCACCAACCAACGACCTCGACCTCATGATCCTCATCAAGGACATCAAGGCAACGCTCGACCGATGACACCGCCAAGGGTCTTGCTCTACGCGACGAACACGAACGCCCTCGCTGACCGTTTCGATCGCGACGATTAACGAGCGGATGATCGCTGCCGCCATCTGGACAAGGAGTCTCGGCGATCCGATGATGACTCGTTCGCCGTGGAAGTTGCGTGGCAGCGTCATCAGCACGGCAACTCCACAAAGGAGCACTGCGAGGGCTCGCCGCGAACGTCCCGTTCACAGCAGTCACACCGGTCGTGACGCTCTTCGAATATGCGGGACTATCGCCAGAACCCGCATAGCCATACGCCACATTCTCAGTGACCGTATTCGCGACGAGGTCCGTCACCGTACGTACCAGGACCACCCGCTAGCACCCACCACCAAGAAAAGTATCGGCCACCTATGAGGGCTCCTCCCGGGAGGTGGCCGATATCACTACGCCGCCGACTTCGAACAGCTCGCTCGTGGCTGTGTGTGTCCAACCCCAAGGCAGAGATCTGTGCGTCACCCAACGGCTTTGCCCATCTGATATTCGAAACGCTTCGATCTTCGCCGAACCATTCTCAACGAGCACCAGGTGCCGCGTCAGCGTCAGCGCACAGCAAGCAGTTGTCGTTGCACTCCACAACCGTTTCCCGGTGTTGGTAGCGCGAACCTCCAAACGCCGCTTCCGATCATCATCGAACGGAGAGTCAGACGAGTGTTCGGCTGGCAGCATGGCCACTACGCGCTCATCACCCACCAGATTTCCCATGACCGCCGGCACCGCGACCCGCCACCGCTCGACGTCACTGGCAGCGTCGAACAGCATGACCGTCCAGCGAGCATCTGTTCGCTCCGACTCCGAGGGTTCCACGACAGTCTGGAATTTGATGACAGCGACGACAGGTCCAAAGGCGCCCACATAGCCCACGAGTTCCCCGGCGGACAGGCCAGCTTGCACGGTTGTTCGGAGAGTTCCCGTCGCAGAGTCAAACGCTCGGACCGTTCCGAAGGCGTCCTGTACCAATACGAACTCCCCCGCGGCAATCGGGCCTCGAGAAGCACCCTCCAGGACGCCATTCGACGCCCATGTCCCTCCGCATCTGCGGGGCCCTAGCAAGTGATACCGCCCACAGGATCGATCCGCTACCGGGCGACAACGCCAGCAGCTCGCCGCTGCGCGTCCACAAATAGACCCGGTCGCCAGCAGCGTAAAGGTCCTTCGGTTTGTCGAACGCCAAACGAGGTGACGATTGCCGCCACGCAACTTCCCCCGTCCTGACATCCACCCCGACGAGGTGGCCAGCCCGTCCGCCCAGCACGATCATCTCATCAGAGACATGGACACTGTCGTTCTTTCCTACAATCCTCCGGCTCGCCCAGACCTCCTCGCCCGACTTGCCCTTCAAGGCGCGGAGGCGTCCGTCGCCATCCGCGAATACGAAGAGACCATTGGCCGTACCGCGACTCGGACCAAATTCGTATACGGACTCGCCGAATTCCACGGCTCTAGACCACAACCGACGACCGTCGTCAAGACTCACCGCTTCCAGCCGATCCCCTGATGGCCCTCCATCGAAGGAAACCAGCGATCCGACAAACACGACGAGAACTACGGCGGCGGGCGCAACGAGGAACCAACGCGCTCGTCCCTCAGCACGTCCCC
This sequence comes from uncultured Acidimicrobiia bacterium, assembly GCA_963785035.1. Lineage (GTDB taxonomy): Bacteria > Actinomycetota > Acidimicrobiia > IMCC26256 > CAWATG01 > CAWATG01. The sequence continues at coordinate 8,860 of CAWATG010000009.1, read as the reverse complement.
GGTACTTGGCAAACGCGTAGCCAACGAGGCGCACACCCCACACAACCGCGCCGAGAAAGAGCAACGCCACCGACCCCGACCAGAGGAGGAGGGCGAAGTCATAAGTCTGCGACCACACAGGAACAGTCTGCGCCCACAGAAGGCCAAGAGCCGGCGGTAGGAGCGCAAGGTGGAAAAGCCGCCCGAGCGGCCGTCGCCACCTGATCAGCGAACGCGGCGCAGGATCAGCGTCCACCGGCGGCGAGCTACCCCCGCCGATCGTCTCCTCCGTGGCCACCCTGAAAGTGTACGAGAGGGCCCTGGCCCTACCCCTAGGCAGTCATCTGCCCAGGTCACGGCCCACCTCACGAGCACGCGGCTCGGCCTGGAAGCGCTGCTGAGCAGAAACCCTCAGCGCCTGCCGATGGTGGAGACGATGGGACTCGAACCCACGACTTCCTGCTTGCAAAGCAAGATGAGCCTCCGGCCCCACCTGCGGATGATCAGTAAAAGTGCTGGTCAGAGGCACAATTAGCTGACCGCCATAGCCGCTCGCTGACCGCTGTTTTCCACCGTGGTGGGCACGTAGTGGGCACGAGATCCCGACGAGGTTACGCCGCGCCGCCCGTCATCCGCATGATGGAAATGCAAGGGTCGTGGGTCGACCCGAGCTATTTCGATGACCACCACACAGACCACGATCAGAGAATCTCTGCGAGCAAATCCACGCGGTGGCAGCACTCGGCAAAGGTCGATCGTGGAGCTCCGGGCCATACGAGGCTCGGGAGCACGAGTTCAGAGTAGACACCCGCCGCGATCCCAGACATCTCTGGGTCCCAGGCTGGGCTGGCAGCGAACCCGCCCTTGGGACGTTCCGCGGTAGGCAACCCGGCAGCGCGGGAATGCTCGCAGACCTCGCGGGCGATGACATCGATTGGGGAGTCTCCGAGTTGGGCGAGGATGTCGTCGTTGCGTAGCAGTCGGTCGATGTCGTAGTAATGGCGTGCCGTCGCGGCTTGTCGGGCATCGTCGCCTTCGGTCGCGGCATGGTGCAACAGAACGAGCTTGTCGACGAGCGTGCGGACCGGTTCGAGTACGAGGAGGCTGACCGGCAGGGCTTCGTCGAAGTCAACAGGTAGACCAACGGCCTCGGCGTGTTCGGTGATGAGTGACTGGACGGCGAGGCGGCGTTGCGGCAGCGCGCCGCCGCGGGTGCCGAGCTCCATCATGACGCCCGACCGCAGCACGCCCGACTCGCGGGCGGTGGGGTACGCGAATGTGACGGTGCGTTTCAAGCCTTTGGTTGTTGTAGCCGTATCGGTCTCGGCGACAAGTCCAGTGGCGGTAGCGGCTTCTTCGACGAAGGCCTTGAGCGTCGTGTCTTTCGCGGTAGCTCCGCCGGCGGGTAGCACGACGATCAGGTCGACGTCTTCCGAGAACCGTTGGATGAGATGGTGCGCCTTCGAGAGGCTTGTGCCACCTTTGAAGACCACCGAACAACCGGTGTCACTCGATGCTTGGACTGCACCGCGCAGTACCTCGGTGACCCAGTAGTCCTTTTCGATGTGCGATGGCGGGATGCCGGTCGATTCCGCGATGCGTGTGACATAGACCTCGAGTACGTCGGGCTCGTCTCGTAGGAGGCTCATGCGGTGATCGTCATCGTGGCGATCATTTCGGCCCATCGTTCGCGTGTGTCGAGATGGTGCTCGTTGCGGATCTGTTCGGCCAGCAACTCCTCACGCATCTCGCCGGCGGCGACCAAGCGCTCAACGATTGTGGCGACCTGCGCCCACTCGACCTCGACGACCCGAGGACCCGCTCGGAGTACTTCGATGACCGCGACCTCAACCGGGCGGAGGCCAAGAATGCGCCGCTCGATCGAACGGGACACGAAACGCGCACCACCGACCGGTGCCGGTGTTCGGCCCGCCACAGCGATGACCTCGACGGCCGGTACCTGGGTTGTCAGCCCGAGCAGGTGAGCGGCAGAGAGTTCCGCCGGCCCGGCCCCGATGCCAGCCACTTCGATGGCAAGTTCGCCAGGTCGGGGGTGCGGCATCCCGACCCGGGTCTTGGGGCCTTTCCAGTACAGGCCCTTCCGGGCGCGAACCAGCTCGCCAGCCGCGACCAAGCGGGAAAGTTCACAGTCGACCGCGTGTCTCGATCCGGGGATCTGGGCCGCGGCAACGAACCCTCTTACCGGGGTTGCCGCCACCTGCTCTCGAACGATCTGAGCTGCACTCATGAGAGGAAAGTGTAACGGAAACATCCTACGACGCAATCGCCGCTCGAACGGTGCTGGTCAGAGGCATAGTTGGATGACCGCCACCACGATGCCGTCGGAGGCTTCAGCCTCGGAGAGCGCCAGCCGCGCGTTCGGACAGGTGGGACGACCCCTGGACGTACCAGACGATGGCGTGAGAGTCGGCGACGACCCTTGTGAAGGCTGGGCGAGACCCTGCCGGGCCAGTTCACTCGCCCGCTCGAAGTCTTCCCAGTCGATGTCCGGGAGGTCGGGCAGCGAGCCAGCGAGGCCGGAGGGTGCGACGGCTGCCTCGTTTGCCGAGCCACGCGCCGGTGGGCACCAAGCCCCCAAGCCTGTTCGCGTAGTTCCCCTGCGTACTCGTCCGTCGGTGGGTTCGCCGCGAACGTCCCGTTGATATCGGTCGTGCCAACCGATCACCACGCAGTTGCTGATCGGCCACGACCCGGTGCCCGTATATAGATCACCCCACCCAATAACGTGTGACCGGCAGGCCGGAACACCACTCACGACGTCGCGCATCCAGGCGATCCCCAGAACCCCCATGCCATACACGACATGCTCAGCTCTGACCGTCGACCAGGTCCAAACCGCCCCGACGGCGACAACGTCTCCACGATCTGGACCGCCCCAACACCCCACCACCACCGAGGTTGTGGGCTTACCGCGACGAGTGCTCAACGTCCAGGACGCTTCCTCGACAACGTGAACGTCCTCGTCCCCGACACACCAGCAGTCGCTTGACCGCCGAAGCTGCCGAAGCCTGACGCCACAAACCTGCAGCCATACATCGGCGCTTTCTGTCCCCGCGGCGCTGCTGCACCGTTGCGAGTCCCACAAACCGCAGCGACCCGCAGCAGATCATTCGCAGTGGTTCGTACGTCAATGCCCTGTCTCGCTGCCGGCTGGCGCCAATACTCGCCTCCTGGATCCGGCATGAACATCAGCTGCGCCACGCCGCGCCCGAAGATCGCACACGACACCAACGCAGTCTGGTCACCCGTATCATCCAACGTTACCGCAACTGTCACCAGCGCCACCAGCACTCGCGCCTCCGACACCGTCTGCCGCACACCATTCATCCGTATGGACCAACTGCCAACCAGCCGGCATACTCCTGACCCTCGGTCGTGCCGAGCTCCGCAGTCCCACTTGCTCCCCACGCTCCACGGCGATGCTATGTCGGACCAGACCGCGACTCCAACACCCCGGTCGTGTTGAAACGCGGTCATCCTTTGAGCGACAAACGCCAGATCCGCACCATGTTTTGTCGAACCGGAGATCGCCGGCTCTCATGCTCGTCAGACAGATGGCATCGACCGGAAGGGGCTGTGACGGGAGAGCCAAGCCACCCGTCGACTTCGCTCTCGCGGATGCCCAGTGGCTTCTGGTACAGCCGTGCTCTCGCATCGACCGAATCGACAGGATTGCGGACACAAGCAGGGGGCGGCGAGTTCAACGCGGTCATGTCGAGGATCTCAGGGCGTCGACAGGCAGTTGTCGCCGCATGCGCTGCCTTGGAAACCTTTGTGGCAGACGCCGTACTCGCGCGTGGGACCGGTCTTGCGGGCATCTGGCGACCTCCCATCCCGACTCGGTTCACTCACGTTGAACAGCAACGACTGGCGGGCGATCACCGGCTATCGCGACAAAGACGAGGACTGTGAGAGAAAATCCTCGTCCTCCACATCCGAAATCGCAAGCACTGCCCCGAACCAGATTGGCAAAGCTCTCAACTTGATCGGTGTCGATGACTGGTCCCGAAAGGTGGACAACAAAAGGGGCGTGTCCAAGGGGACAACTGTCCAGGAACTTGACGACCTCACGAAGCGTCGAAACGGCATTGTGCATCAAGGTGATCGGCGCGGCCACGGACGCACCCCCATCACGCAGGAAGACGCACAGCGATTCGTGACGATCGCCAAGGAGGTCGCGGAAGCGATCGAGCATGTACTCCGAACACTGCCCAGCGAGTAGCAGCCGCCGAACGCTCAGCTCAGACCCACTCCGCGTTCCTTTGAGGACCGGGGTAGGCCGACTCGTTCGAGGCGGAGTTGGAGGTCGAGAGCCCTCAGCCGTTCGGTTGCGTCGGGTGCGACTGCTCGTACGGCGTCGCGCTCGGCTCGGAGTTGGGCTTGGCGGATGGTGTTGTCGGCTCGTCGGGCGAGATCGGGGCGACGGCGGGAGTCTGCGCCCATGGGCGTGTCGGTGTCGATGACCCATTGAGGGCGTCGTTCGGTGTTCCATTCGCGGGTCAGGTCGTCGACGGCTTGGTCGATGGTGTCGGCAACGACATGGACGTGAGTGGTTTCGCGAGCGCGGCTCATGGCGACGTAGGCAAGTTCGCGGCCACCACCATCGGCGAGGACGTGTGCACGGTCGATGGTCGCTCCCTGCATGCGATGCACAGTGAGCGCGTAGGCGTGATCGAGACGGGCCTCACCCAACTCCTCACCGGAGAGGACGTCTGCGCGGCCGTCGTCGAAACGAACGGCCAACGAATCACCGATGACGCTCTCCACGGTGGCGCGTTCGCTGGTGACATAGCGTCCATCGCCCGACGGCGCGACCGTCACAACACGATCACCGGCCGCGTAACGTTTGGCACCGGAAACTTCGAGTTCGTGGCCGGTCACGGCACCCGCTTCGATGCAGCGTCGGCGGGCTCGTTGATTGAGCGCGGCGACATCCTTGCGACGCCATGCGAGCAGCACGCTCTCTTGACCTACGCGCAGATCCGCTTGCCACGCATCGACGGCCGAGTCGAGCAACGCGTCGCGTGTCGGCGTGACGACAACGCGGTCGTTGTCGCGATACCAGTCGACGGCCTCAGCGACACTGCCGGCGCGGAGGTGTTCGAGCGCGTGCCGCTCACCGGATTCCTGTTGGCGGACGTTCTCGTCGAGGACGTGCACCGCCGGGCCGTGGCGGTTGATGAGCGCTTCGAGCCCACCGCCTGGACCGACAGCACCGAGCTGACGATGATCGCCGATCATCACCGCTTTGGCGCGGGCGATGTCAACAGCGGCGAGGAGCTCGAGTATCGCAGTGTCCTCGGCCATGCCTGCCTCATCGATGAGCAACACGGTCCGCTCGTCGAGACCGGCGGTGCCGTGTTCGAGCCGCCTCACGAGTGACGCGATCGTGCGGCTCTCGACGCCTGCCTCCTGGTGCAGCGCGCGTGCTGCTTGACCACTGATCGCCGTGCCCAGGACCCGATAGCCGTTGGTCTCGAACGCTGCACGGACCACCGCGAGCGCGGTGGTCTTGCCCGCACCCGCGACACCAACCACCAAATCGAGTGCGCGACCCGAGGTGGTGATCGCCTCAACCGCTCTTCGTTGGCCTTCGGTGAGCGAGTGTCCGAGCGCCGATTCCTTGTCAGTGATCGCGCCATGCACGGCCGCGCGAGCAACTGCTGGGCGATCGTTGCGCTGGGTGAGCCGGTCCGCGACGGCCTCGACGGCGGCCTCGGTCGCGAGCACCGATGCGGGAGCCCAGGCCCGACCGCGTGCGCCGGGCAGCCCGACGAGCGGGATCGCCTCGGGATGCGCCAGGACGGCCGAGACGACCCGGTTCAGCTCGTCGATGTGACAGCCGTAGAGCATGGGTGCTGCGACACGGATGACGTCGGCGCGTGTGAACACCTTGCGTTCGACCAGCGGACCCGATGGTCCGATCAGCCCGTGCACCATCGCGGTCCGTTCGTGATCGGTGAGTGAGCGCAGCGGGCGACGCGACCGGTCCTGGATGATCTGGAGTCGCTGGTTGATCTTGCGGGCAGACCAACCGATCGAGTCCAACTCCTCGTACCAGCGCACCAACAGCGACTCCGGCGACGCACCGGCCTTCACTCCTCGCGTCTCGCGCGCGGCGATACCACGCGCCCGGTGCGAGGTCACACCTTCGGCTTCCACTGCAGCGTCGATCTCGCTGGAGCGTTTCGAGAACAGGTCGGTGACCACTGCCGGGATACCGGCGATGGCCCAATGGCCGAGCCTGCCCGAGGGCCCGTGATCAGGCTCGATCGCGTACCCCAACTCCACGGCCTTGGCAGCAGCTGCGAGACGCCCGACCATCGTCGCCGCGTGCACCAGGTCACGCACGCCGCCTGTGTCGAGCGCCTTCCAACCACCCCTGGTGTCGAGCATCTCGGTCACGTTCGCGAGCAGCACATGATCATGCGGCGCGGGATCACCCGCCCGCGAAGTCCCATGACGGGTCCGTGCCCACAACAGTCCGCTCGTCGGCGTGCGGCACTGGAGACGACCCCGCCGTCCGCCCTGGCGGGCGAACCACTCGTCGAGGAACGCGAGAGTGGCATCGGTCTCCGCGTCGAGGATCACGTGCAGGTCATCTGCCCGGCCGATCAGGCCCAGCACCGCGACCGTCTTGTGCGCAGCGACGACCAACTCCACACCAGGACGCTGCGTGCTCACCAACCGCGACCCGAGGTGCGGGTCACGAGCCCCACCCTGACCGAACATCGCCTCATAGCCCGCGTCGTCGACGGCGCCGGCCAGGCCGAGACGCTCGGCCAGGTGGCCGCCCCACTCCAGTGGCGTCTCACCGCGGCTGCCGTAATAGCCGAGCGCGCCACCCTCAAAGTCATCGTCGCGGCCAAGGACCGTGCTGCGGTGATACGCAACCGAGTCGACACCCATCATCCGAAACCACGCCATGACACCTCCCCGTCGACCAACCCGAAGGGGTTGCAATCGTGTTGTCGCAGTTGGGTTATCGCAGCGCGAAACGGAAGCCGTCGAGAAGTTCGTGGTGACCGGACGATCGCGGCGAACGAAGGTGCTCGGCGGGCCATGACGGGGTCGAGATCGACGTGATCGGCGTGAACGGTCAACGACGGAACGTGCGGCCGACATGGGTGACGGTGACTCGCGGGCGTTCCGCGGATTTCTCGGACCGAGGCGAGATGTTTCGGCCCCCAAAACGGCCTAGTAGGTCAAGAACCCGCCCTTGATCCGGCTCGTCCAACGACCGGCGCACGATGCATCCAAGGGCGATGCACCCAGGGGCAATGGACCCGCACCAACAAGCAAGCCGAAGGAGACCCACATGCAAGCCGCCAACCCCAGCAGCAACGACCTGCCCACCCGGCTACTCGACATCAACACCCTCGCCGCCCATCTGGGCGTCAACACCCGACACGTCCGACGCCTCGTCGCCGAACGCCGCATCCCCTACATCAAATGGGGCCACCTCATCCGCTTCGACCCAACAGAGATCAGCGAATGGATCGACACCTACCGCCGCTGGCCAGGACAGACCCGCTGACCATCGCAGCGGCGCTCTACGATCTTCATCGCCCCTTGTGGGCCTCGCCGTTCACTCGGCCTCGGTGACTCCACACATCTGGAGGCCAACTCATGGCATCACGACGCCGGTTCGGATCGGTCCGTCGCCTTCCGTCAGGACGGTGGCAGGCACGCTACTGGGACGCCGCGGAGAACCGCATCGGCGCTCCCGAAACCTTCGCCACCAAGGCCGACGCGCAACGATGGCTCTCGGCCGCAGAGACCGACATGAGCCGGGGCGACTGGCACGACCCAAGGCTCGGCGACGTGCCGTTCCACGAATGGGCCGGTCGATGGATGTCGACGAAGGCGCCGAAGGTGAGTCCGGCGACGGAGAACCTCTACCGCTATCTGCTGCGCCGCCATGTCGTCCCGCACTTTGGGGCCGACGCCCATCGGGCGCATCACCGCCGCTGACGTGCAGGCGTGGCTGGCCGGGCTCCACCAGAGCGACCTGAGCCCGAACACCGTCGCCAAGGCATACCGCGTCCTCAGCGGAGCACTCGACGGTGCCGTCGACGCCGGTCTCATCGCTCGCTCACCATGCACATTGAAAGGCGCCGGTACCGAGCGCCACGCGGAGATGCGGATCGTCCGGCCCGAGCAGGTCGCGGCGCTCGCCACCGCCGTCGGACCCCGTTGGGAGGCGCTCGTCTTCACCGCCGCCTACACCGGCCTGCGATGGGGCGAGCTTGCGGCGCTCCGTCGCTGCGACGTCGACCTCCATGCGCGCACGATCAGGGTCACCCGCAAGCTCGGTGAGGTCGATGGCAGGCTCTTCTTCGGTCCGCCCAAGACCGCTGCCGGGCGTCGCACCGTCGGCATCCCATCGTTCGTTGCCCGGTCGCTCTCGATGCACATCGCTCTGTACGCCCAGCCGGGTGATGAAGGCCTCGTGTTCCCGACCGTTGACGGCCTGCCGATGCGGCGCAGCAACTTCCGCCAACGCGTGTGGGAGCCGGCCACTGCCGAGGTCGGCGTGAGCGGTCTGCGCTTTCATGACCTGAGACATACCGCGGCGACGTTGGCGGCGGCGAGTGGCACGAGCCTCAAGGCGTTGATGGCCCGCATCGGGCACGCATCCGCGGCGGCCGCGCTCAGGTACCAGCACGTGATCGACGGCCAGGACGCCGACATCGTCCGGTACCTCGAACGCTTCGGCGAGGAGCCGTCCGTGGCCGGAAGCGACCGACACACACCGCCATTGGTGGGCACGCAGTGGGCACGAAACGACGAAGGGGTGGTGCCTCCGACCGACAGCACCACCCCTGACCAGGACTTTTATGGTGGAGACGATGGGACT
>CAWATG010000008.1:0-87526 GCA_963785035.1 uncultured Acidimicrobiia bacterium | reverse complement strand
GGACGCGCCACAACCATGACAGCTCCAGCGCTGTTCTCCCCATCTCGTCGCAAACACGGTCAGGGGCGGCGTCCGGCCGGTCTGGGCGTGTGTCGGAACCGGACATGGCCAGGTCTTGATCCGAGCGCCACGACCGGCGCCGAGGAGTTCATCGGCGAGCGCGGTGAGGTCGGTCGCGGCGAGGATGGCGTCACGGTCGTATCGCATCACGCAGCAGCCGAGAACCCGGTGGGCTTGCGCGGTCATGCGTGCGTCCGTATCGACGAATGTGGCCTCGGAGGCAGCGATGATGTGGTGCACCACCGCGGTGCGGCCGCCGATCTTCCACAGGGCGCGTCCTCGGGCGAGTTGGGCGACGATCTGGCGTTCGGGTTCGGTGAGTCCGAAGCTTCGTGCGGCGGCGTCGATCTGGTCGGGTGCCTGGCGCAGCAGAATCTTGGTGGCCGAGTCGGCGAGCAGCCCGGCGGCGATCTTCGCGGTGGCGGTTCCGTCGTCGGCTTGGGCGCCGAGATCGCTTGGGCGGTGCGCGATGCAGATGTTGGAGACGCCGTAGGTGCGGCCCAGCTTGAAACAGGTCTGCAAATACGAGGCGGTGTGGCGGTTGCCGAGCAGTGCCCATGCCTCGTCGAGCACCTGCACCCGTTGCGGTCCGGGCGCAGCCATGAGCTGGGACAGCCACCCGGCGGCGGCGACCATGACCAGCGGGAGAGCCTCGGAGTCGATCGGGACCGCCGAGAGGTCGAGCACCAGACCGGGGCCGTTCCAATCGACACGAACGGTCGAGGCACCGTCGAACATGCCGCGCAGTGACCGTGAGAGCAGCTTGTCCATCGCGAAGAGCACCGAGCCGAGTTGGTCGTCGACCTCTGCGCCCGTGCGCCGCAGGCGTTCGAGCAACGCGGCCGACGGGTTCGCGAGAACGCCGGCGACATCGGTGAGGGTGGGCTCGCCGCCACGGCAGCGTTTCGGGCCGATGAGGTCTTCGACCGCGGCGAACAACGCGGCGTCCTCGATCTGCGCGAGGGGCCGGTCGAGCACCGTGGCGACGAGCGCGGCGACCATCTCGGCGCGTCGCAGCACCTGCTTGTCGACGGGTTCGTCGCTGTCGGGTCCCTCGGCGAGGGGGTTGAGCCGGGTTGAGCCCCCTGGGGTGAGCCGCACGATGTTGAGGCCGAGCATCTCGCCAAGCGCCACGTACTCGCCTTTGGGGTCGACAATCGCGACCCATCGTCCGTTCGGCCCGTCGCCCCAGATGGCGGCCATGCGCCACAGGAGGCTCTTGACGAGCGCCGATTTGCCGTTGCCGGGCTCGCCGAGGATCCAGCAGTTGGGGTTGGTGACCTGACCGCAGGTGTAGGCCTCGAACGGGTCCCAACAGAACTCGGCGCCCCCGGCGAGGACATCGAGTCCGATGTAGGCGCCACGCCATCCGAACGAGGCCTGCACGGAGAACGGGTACAGGGAACACAGATGCGCGGTGGTCCCCCGATGCCACGGGAGGCGAAGCGTCGGCCGCAATCGCATGCTCAGGCCACGAGGTGTCGGGGCGCGAGGCCGAACGGAAGCGACGCCGCCCAGGCGAGGTCCTGGCGTGCGTCGATCACCTTGAGTTCGATGCCTGCCTCTCGGGCGAGTTGCTCGACGATCTCACAGTCGTCCTCGAGCTGTTCGAGACTTGGCGCGGACACACACACGAGAGCGGTGTGGCCCATCTCGGGGTAACCGGCGACGAGCTCTTGTTCCCGGTCGAGGAGCGCCTGGGTTGCACGCCGGTGGCGGGCGTCGACCCGTCGGCCCTTGTCCTCTCTGGTCTGGGCGTCAGAGTCGAGCTTGACCAGGTCACGTTCGATGCGGCGTCTCGACTGGTGCGCCGAGACCGGCCGGAAGAACACGGTCAGCGTGCGGCACAAGCCCGCGCCGGACAGGAACGGTTCGAGCCAACCGGGATGTTGAGGAAGCCGCGGGAACCCGACAACCCAATAGGTGCGATGCCACGCCCCGTCAACCTGCACGTGTCGCCACGCGGTCGCAAGCGCCATAGGTCCCTCCCCTCCGGGCGCGACAAGGCCAAGGCGTTCGACGAGACGACCCTTCGCGACCCGTGGTCGGGCGGCGAACGGGTCGATGCGGGTCCGCAGCAGCCGCCGAAGCTCCGCCGGGTCCAGCGGCTCGCCGCCGCCGAGCCCGGCGTTGCGCAGACCACGAAGCAGCGTCTCAACCGTCGAGGACACGGCTCGGGCAAGTGTCGCTTCGGGGTCGCCGACCTGGGCGCGCCGGGCGAGCCGGTCGCGAGCGACGGTGACGAAAAGCCACACGTCATGGCTGCTCGCCTGGGTGACCGCTCCTTCGAGAAGCTGGTCGTAGGAGTCGGCCGCCTTGGGGTTGGGCGTTCCGCGTTCGGTGCCCTCCAGCCACTCGACGTGTTGGCGCAGCCCCGATTGGCGGGCAAGGTCGGACCACCCGACGCACACGACGGGTGAGCCGTCGGGGGCGAACTGGGCGAGCACATCGGCCCAACCGGCAAGGAGGCGCTCCTGGTCGGCGCGGGGTTGGGTCACGAACTCCGGGCCCGTCGCGGGCACGAGCACCGTGAGCGTGTTGGCTTGGCGGTCGCGGACCGCACCAAGTTCGAGCCCACCTCGCCATGGCAGCGCCACGATGTCGAGATCGGCGAGGCATGGCGGCAGCGGAGCCACGGTCTCTCCCCCATCACCCACGATCAGTGGAAGCCGAGCGAACCAGCGTGGGCCGCGGCCGAACCGCATCAACAGCCACGACGTGCCGAGCGGCAGCCACTCCCACACGGCGTAACCGCCGACGCGGGCGAAGCTCGCCGCGACACCGGCCAACACCGGCAGCCCAGCCAGAACGAGTGGCACGCCGGCGGTGATCGCTGCCACCGCGATCACAAGACCGCCGCCGAGCAGCGCGCACTGGAAGACCCCAAGGCCGAGGAAGATGCCGGACCGGTCGAGCGGGTCGAACCGGTACAGGCGTTCCTCGCGTTCAGCTCCCACGTTCGCCTCCGGGTTTGGTCCCCCCGCTGGCGTCGGGTGGTCGAGGTCGCGCCCGGCCCGGGGGTGACGATGGCGACGGTGATGGCGACGCCAGCTCCCGATGGCGCGCCGGATCCCGAGGGCGACCCGGGTGACCCGGCGCTGGTGGCACGCTGAGATGCGCTCGCTGCGGCACCGTGAACGGTGCGCGACGCTGCGCCGGCTGCCGCTGCGACCGCGCACCCCGGCAGGTCCCGCCGCGAGCGCCCCCATCGAGGCGCTGCTCCAGCCGTCCCAGCGCCGCCATCCCGGAGCCTCCGACTCCTGCGCCCATACCCGCTCCGGGCACTCCCCCGCCCGCGACCTGGGAAAGGCGACCGCCACCGGCCCGCGTGTAATAGCTGAGCGACATCGCCTGTTGTCCCGCACGCACGGGTCCACCGCGAACACCTTGGGAGACGAGAGCGGCCTCGGTGAGGGGCATGAGCTTGGCGACGAGGAACGGTGAGAATGCGGCGACACCGAACGTGGCCAGAGCCGCCAGAAGAATCCCCACCGCCTGGGTAACCGAGCCGCCCGGGTTGTTGGCGACGACCTCGGGAGCCGGAAGTGCCGTGACCTCACCACCCGAACCGGCCCCGACCATTGCCGCGGCCGCCACCGACAACGCGATGGCGATGACCAGCTTCGAGAGGACGAGCGCGACGACGAGCTCGATGAGCTTGCGGCCGATCCCCCGCAGCGCGGGCCATACCTGGGCAGCGAAGACAAGCGGCGCGAGCGCGACGACGATGTAGACGAGCGCGGCGCGGATCACCAACTCCGCGACAAGGATCACACCGGCGATCACGGTCACGAGACCCAACAGGAACACGACGAACGCGGTGGCCGTCCCACCCGAGAGCGTGGAGATCGAGCCTACGACCGCCGTGAAGTCCGAGACGTTGTTCCCGAATTGTGAAAGCACACCGGTGGAGAGGTCATCGGTGAGTCGGATGAGCGCCTGGACGATGCTGACGAGACCGACCATGCCGAGCACCGACACCGGAAGGTGAAAGCCAACCTGTTTGACCATGCCGCCGACATCACCGGAGAGAACCCCTTGGGTGATTCCGGCGAGCACGAAACCGACGAGGAGCGTGGCGCCGATAGCGAGGGTGGTGCCGTAGGGGCCGTTGCGTGACACGAACCAGTCGGCCTGCACATTGGGATCGGTCGCATGCACAAAGAAGCTGAAGACACCCCCGACCACCCAACCGACCGCGTCGAGCACCCAAGCGGTAAGGCCGCCGATGATCATCTCGAAGCCCGCCGTTGCGGCATTGCCCACGAAGCCCGTCACCTTGTCGGCTGCCCAGGTGACGGGGTTGGGGAACGCGAACGCGAGGATCACGACCCGACCTCGGCACCGACGCGCGCGAACCCTGCCAACGCATGGTCGAACGGCCCGGACTTCCATGCGCTGTCACGACCACCCAATTGGGGCGTCGGGCCGGGAGCGTCGCGGGTGGCAACGAGACGCCAGGCTGCGTTCTCCCACGCGAGATCGAGGGTCGTGGTAAACCAGTCCGATTGCGGCAGAGCCACGTCGGCCGCCGAGAGCACGCTCACCGTCCACACCGACACCTGCGCGCGTTGGGGACCGAAGCTCTCGACGCGCCATGCGAGGGGCCGGACCAGCCACCAGATCCGACCCGGCGAACGGGCAAGCGCGTCCCGAGCGACACGGACCTCTCCGACAATCTCGCTGACGAGGCGATCGGCAGAGTGGGTACTGGCCACTGCCCGCACGCTCGCCTCGAGGTCCTTGTCGGAGAGGTACATCCATGCCTGGGACGCGGCGGCGAGATCCAGCGCCGTCGCGACCGCTCCGTCCTCGGTCGGTGCCGAGCGCGCCGAGCCGTCGGACCCATCGGACGCGCGCGCAACGCCATCGTGTGGACGCTCCGATGACGGGTGAGTCGCCCGTCGGCCAGCCGTGCGGTCCGTCAATGTGGATATCGATGCGGATGTCGATGCGTCGCGCTTCGGCGAGGTGACCTGCGCATGGAGGAACATCCCCCCGATGAACGCCACCACGGCTCCCAGGGTGGCGATGAGCTTGGTCGAACGTCGGCCGCTCACGAGGACGACGCCACCTTGAACAGGGCGTTGACGACCGTCGGCGCAAGCCCCGCAAGGATCGCCCCGACCGCTCCACCGAGCGCGAGGGCCTTGCCCTTCGATGCCTGCTGGTAGCCACTCGTCTCGCGTGCCAGCCCATACATCGCGGCGCCGACAAGAAGGGCGCCGAGGCTGCCCCACAGTGCCAGCATCTGGGACCAGTTCAAGAGCTTCTGGATCAGCTCGGCACCGGGCATGCCCGTCGAGTCCGGGGTCACATTCACTTGGGCGAGCACGACCAACCAGGGCATCGGGGCAACCTCCAAACGACGACGGTCACCCCACTAGGCCTTTTCAGAGGCCGAAACATCTCGCCCATCTCGACAATCTTTCGCCGGGCGCGAGAGGAAACGGCCCTCGAAACGGCCTAGTCACATGTGACACCTCAACGCCGACTCAGCCGCACGCTCGTAGCGGGTGTGCTCCTCACCGTCATGACCACCACCATGCTCCCGCTCCTCGCCGTGGCCGGACACGACACCAACCCATCCCTCCCTGGTGCCGGATCCGACATCCCGACCCGCGTGCTCGCCGCCTACCAGGCCACCAACGGCTGGTGCGACGGGCTGCGATGGCAACTCGTCGCCGCCATCGGCCAGGTCGAATCGGACAACGGCACCAGCGGCGGCGCAACAGCCGACGACACCACCGGCGAGGTCACACCGTGGATCTTCGGCCCACCCCTCGACGGAACCAACGACACCCAACGCATCCCGATCGGTGACTGGCTCGGCTGGTGGGGACTCACCGGACCATGGGAGCAGGCCGTCGGGCCGATGCAGTTCCTGGCGGAAACGTTCGCCCGCTGGGGTATCGACACCGACCGGGATGGCACAGTCAACCCCCACGACATCGACGACGCCGCAGCGAGCACCGCGAACTACCTCTGCGGCGGCCGCGACCGTGCCATCACCGACGAACGCGCAGCGGTGCTCCGCTACAACAACTCAGACGCCTATGCCGACAAGGTCCTCGCCATCGCCGAAGGCCTCGCGAACCCGGTCATCATCACCGGCGAAGGATGGCTGTGCCCCGTCGCCGGTCCCGTCAGCTTCACCGACACGTGGGGGGCACCACGATCGGGCGGGCGAACACACAGAGGTATCGACATGTTCGCCGCACAGGGCACCCCGGTGGTCGCGCCCGTCGCGGGCAACGTCGAGCACCGATCAGACCGTCTCGGGGGCCTGTCGTTCCACCTGTGGGGAGACGACGGGAACTACTACTACGGAGCCCACCTTTCGGCCTACGGCACGGTCGAGGGTCAGGTCACCGCCGGAACCATCCTCGGCTACGTCGGCGACACCGGCAACGCGGCAGGCACCAGCCCCCACCTCCACTTCGAGATCCACCCCGGACGACACAAAGGCGACCCCCCAGCGGCAGTCAACCCCACGCCAACCGTGACGGCAGCGTGTACCGGAAACCGACTCGGCGTCAGTCTCCGTGGCGGCGAATAGAACGCTCTGCTCCTACTCGACGGGTCCAAGATGTCGAGTGCCCCACAACCAGCACACGAAGCGCCGTCCGGTCCATCATGGGGGCTGAACGCAGCCAGGTCGCCCGACGCACGAAGCCTGAGAGGCGATCAATCATCCAGGTCATCGGAACGACGCTCGACGCGCTTCACTCCCGTAATAGTCCCCAGCCGATCGGAGCAACGACAATCGGAGCCAGCCGTCAGCAACTCGGCTGACGAGATTCCCCTATTGGTCCGCAAATTAGCCTCGATCCACCGATGGGCTATTCGTGCTGGTGAGGGCGCGTCCGCGGAAAGTGCCTCCTGAACTGGGAGGATGACGATGTCTGACGTCGCTATCCGCAAAGTTCGGGGAGGCACTTCCAGTGACGCAAGTATCGCATGGCATCGACCGGATCGACGCGATCTTCGATGATCCGAACCTGGTCGCCAACGCGGGGTTGATCCTGCCGGCGACGTTGATGGTCCACCTCGGTCTTGAGGGGCTGGTTAACTCGACGGTCCACCTGGTCGGTCGGGTTGGTGGTGCGTTGCCGGGCCGCAAGATCTGCACGTTGGTGGCGACGATCCTCGCGGGTGGATCGCACATCGATCACTCGAACGTGTTGCGGGCGGGAGCGACCCAGCGGGTGTTGCCGTTCCGGGTGATGGCCCCCTCCACGCTGGGCACGTTCCTGCGGTCTTTCACCTTCGGTCACGTCCGCCGGCTCGACAAGGTGATCGCCGAGACAATTCGCCGTGCTTGGACTGCCGGTGCCGGTCCCGCCGCCGACGCGATGACCTTCTGGACTTCTGGAAGTGCCACATCTGCGCCTACGCCGACTACCCGTTCCTGATGGTCCCCCTGGAACTGCGCCAGAACGAGACGACCGGCGCGCCCCGGCGCGAGTTCGCGACCGTGACCAAGTGCCTCTCGACGTTCTTCGAACCGAGCAACTACACGAACGCCCGAGCCCTGTGCCTGTTCGGCTACTGAGCCGCTCAGTGTCAGGCGACTTCGAGGAACCGACGTAGCGCCTCGCGAATGATCTCGCTGGTTGTCGTGTGCTCTGCCTCGGCGCGTTCTTCCACGGCTTGCTTCAGATCCGGGTCGAGCCGTACAGGGACCACTTCTGCCGGTGCCATGCCCAACATGGGCCGGCCTCGTCGCCGGGTCTTCAGGACCTCCACGTCGTAGCCCTGTTCTGCTTCATCGGCGAGCGCCTCGATGTCAGCGTCGGTGAGCACCTTGCCGGTCTGGGTCTTGAACGGGCGGGTCTTCTCAGTCATCGCTGTCCTCCCCTCTCGGGAGCAGATCGTGGAACGCCGGGCGAAGGGGCATGGCATGTATGGCGAGGAGCCGGTCGTCGGCGAGAACCAGGACGATCACCTCGAGCGGGTTCCCGGCTTGGTCGGGACCGATGACCAGCTCCCTCGGCGGGTCGCTGTCGGGATCGAGGTCGACGACGACGATGGGGTGGTCGGTGGCATGAAGGATGCCGGCGTCGTCGACACCGTGCCTCCGAGCGGAACGATGGATCTCCACACCCCACTAGTGTAATACGCAAATAGCGCCTGAGGGCACCCACGCCCGGGCGCCGGGCCAGGGCGCGACCTTCTCCCTTGAGTGTCACACCCTCTCGTCATGATGGGCTCACGGCCGCGAGACCCCCTTGTACGAACGTGCGTTCGTAATTACACTGGTGGCAGTATGGAGGGTGCCGCTGTGACAAAAACCAAGCTGTTCGTCAGCTTCGACTTCGATAACGACCAGGTTCTCAAAGAGTTCATCATCGAGCAGGCGCGGAACGGTGACTCGCCGTTCGACGTGGTGGACGTATCGCTCAGGGAAGCTGCTCCGGAGAAGGAGTGGGAGGAGAAGGCACGGGCGGCAATCGGCCGCGCCGACAGGTTCATGGTTATGCTCGGCTCCAAGACCGCCAAGGCGCCCGGGGTGCTCAAGGAAGTTCAGATGGCGATCGAGCTCGGCAAGTCGAAGTTCCAGGTGATCGGCTACAAGGACGGCAGCGCGAGCTGGGCGGTGCCTGGGGCCGGCACGACCTACGACTGGAACTGGGACAACTTGAAGAGGTTGCTCGCGTAAGCGAGCTCCAGGGCATGGAGGCCAAGCTCAAGCACCTCGAGTTCATTCAGGCTGCGATCAGCCGGATGGCGACCAACTCCTTTCTGTTCAAGGGCTGGGCGGTCACGATCGCGGCAGCGCTCTCGGCTTTCGCCGCAACGGATAGCCGGGTCGCCCTCCTCGCGATCGCGCTCGTATCGACCGTCATGTTCTGGGGGCTCGACGGCTATTACCTATGGCTGGAGCGTGGCTTCGTGAAGCTTCACGTCGAGGTGGCTGCGAAGACCGAGGCTGACATCGACTTCTCCATGACGATCGACAAGACCGACGCGCCGCGCCGGTGGCTCAAGGCGTGCTTCCGCCCGCACATCGTGTTCTTCTACGGGCCCATCATCGCCGTCGATGTCATCGGCATCTTTTTGATTAGGAGCACGTGATGTCAAGGAGAGTGTTCTTCAGCTTCAAGTACGAGGACGTGTCCCGGGCGATGGTGGTCCGCAACAGCTGGGTCACGCAGGGGAAGGAGGCCGCCGGCTTCATCGATGCGGCGGACTTCGAGAGCCTCAAGAAGCAGGGCGACAAAGCGATCCAGACGTGGATCGACGGCCAGCTCAACGGCACCTCGGTCACCGTCGTCCTCGTCGGTGCAGACACGTGCACCAGTCGATGGGTGAAGTACGAGATCGACAAGAGCAAGGCCCTCGGCCACGGCCTGCTCGGCATCGACGTGAGCAAGATCAAGGACCTACGCGGGAACACGTCTGAGAGATGCGGAAAGCTCCCAGCGGGATATGACTTCTACCTCTGGAACAACCAGGACGGCTACTCGAACATGGGCGACTGGATCGAGGCCGCCGCAAGGGCGGCAGGCAAGTGACCGCGACCTCTGAGACGGACTGCGAATTCTGCGCCATCGCCCGTGGTGAGGATGCTGATGCCGAGATTGTGTGCGAGGACGCAGACTGGGTCGCGTTCTTCCCGTTGAACCCGGCGACCCCTGGCCACACGCTGGTGATCCCGCGGGTACACGTTGCCAATCTGTGGGAAGTCGAGCCGCCCCTAGACGCAGACCTGATGGCCGGAGTCATCCGCGTCGGCCACGCCGTCGACTCTGCACTGGCTCCCGAAGGGATGAATCTCATTACGTCAGCCGGCAAGACCGCGGAGCAAACCGTGTTTCACCTTCACTTCCACATCGTCCCCCGATGGGAGCGAGATGGCTTCGGCCGAATCTGGCCGGTCGAGGGAACGTACGAGGATGCTGATCTCGAGGACGTCGCCGATCGGGTTCGCGTGGCTTGCGCGAACACGGCCAGCTGAGATCGTCCCGGCAGGGACACGGTGAGAGGCCGCAAGATGACTGGGAGACCCGTCTACTTCAGCTTTCACTATGAGGGCGACATTTGGCGCGCATCGATCATTCGCAACATGGGCGTCGTTGATGCCACTGCACGAGTCGGGTGGGACGACGCCTCCCTGTGGGAGAAGGCGAAGAAGAAGGTTGATCCCGAGATTCAGCGCCTGATTGACAAGGGCCTCGACGGGACCAGCGTTGACGGCAGTCCTGATCGGAACCCAGACCGGCGCGGAGGGCACGCCGTGGTCCTCATCCGCCGCAACTCGACGTCGCCACCGGCCACTGATCCGGCACCCTAGAGAGATGGACCCCGGCCAGATCACCGAAGCCCGCGTTCGCTTCGTTGCCGCGCAGCTCGGGTTGCCCGACTTCGTCTACACAGTGCCGATCATCGCTACGAGCAAGGGCACGGAGGAGGTCGGCGACGCGCTCCTCATCGCCAACGGCACGGGCGCCATGGTCCAGGTGAAGTCGCGGGACCCTGGCGCGCCGGTCACCAAGGCCGCGTCATGGGTCGCGAAGCACACCAAGAAGGGCTACGACCAGGCCGTCGGGAGCCTGAAGAACATCACGAGGCACCAGCACGCCGGCACGCCGCTTACGGCATATCCCGAACGCATGTTGCACCTCCCTCCCGAAGTCCGGGCCGAGGCCGGCTTGCGGCTCGACCACGACGTAAGCGCCTGGCCGAAGGTCATTGTCGTCGAGCACCCTGCTGCCGGCGGGTTGCCGGCGCTCAACCGTGACGCGCTCTTCATCACGCTCCAGGACTGGCAGGAGCTCAACCGGGCTATCCGCTCGACAACTGGATTGATCGAGTACGCGGTGGCGGGCGATCGAAGCTCCGATCGACCCGCCTCCCTTGGGCCGCGAGTTCGACCGCTTCCTGATGTTGGTGGAGGCCGATGCTCAGCTCGCGGGTGGTGGTACCCACGGATGGTTCAACCTCGACGCGCTCAACGACCCGCCGGGAGCGCAGCTGTACCGCGAGCTCCTCGAACGCGTGTGGCCGCTCGGCGACCCGCCTCCAGAGGTCGGTGTCGCCGAGTACCGGGCGTTGGTGGAGTACCTCGACGCGGTGCCGCCCGGGGTTCAGGTCGAGATCGGCCGGAAGATGCTTGAGCTTCGCCAGCGCCTCGCTCGTACTGGCAAGTGGCAGTCCTCCTCGGTCTTCGTCGACAAGGAGCGATTGCTCGTCTTGGCGTGTGATGACCTGGCCAACCAGGGTGAGCTGCTGGCGTTTGACGCGGAGCTGGCCCTGCTGGCGGCAGTGCGTGCACACGAGACCGCCGAGCAGGTCGATCGCGTGGTGCCCGTGCTCGCTGTCGGCCACCTCGTCGATCCCACTGGCATCGACTACCGATACCTGTTCCAGGATCCTCCCGTTGACGTGTCGGCGGATCTTCGCGCCGGCATCGAAGTGAGGAGGGGCCTACTCGACGTCGTCTCCAGGACCGTGGTCCAGGTCAGCGACTAGCCGTCGTCCATCCCAGTTGCTGTTCTCCGAACCGAGTGGCGCATGTCGTCGACAAGCATGGTGTGGAGCTCGTCGACAATCTCGCTGCCGGCGGTCCCCATCAGCGTCGAGCCGCGTACACGCCAGAGCTCGCGTGCAAGGACATCGCGCACCGAACCCTCCGAGTCGGTAGCAAGCGCATGTAGCACGGCGGCGAAGGCACGGGGTTGTCCGCAGGCCGTGATCGCGGCCAACTGCCGCACGACAGGGTCTCCATGCGCAGCGAGCAGCCCTGGTTCGAGGCCAGCACCGTCCACGTCCCGCTGCTGGAGGAGCACAACCGCCGCTGTCCGGACAGCTTGGCGTTCGTCGCTGCGCAGCAGAACGACTGCCTGTTCTCGGACCCATGCGTGGTCGGCGTCGGTGACGGAGGTGGCATCAGCCAGCCGGAGCCCTTGGGGCCGCAGCGATGCGGATCCGAAGCTCACCTTCAAAGTGCTGAGCGGATGCGGGTTCGTCGTCTCGGCGTCGAGCGCACTGCCATCTTGGGAGCCTTCGACGAAGAGTCGGACTCGTCGGTGAATCAGCGACTTGGGGGTGCCATCGTCGTGACCGAGGAGAATGTTGAAGATGGCGTCGAGCGCGTCCTGTCGAGTCTCGGCCACTTCCCTGCGGTTTTCAGCGACGTCCAAGAGCTTGGCAACGCAGGCGAGTCGATCATCGGCTTCGAGGAGCGATAGCAGCGTGCCATCGGAGGCCATGCGAGTCCCGAAGGAGTACCGCCGACCGTCGGGTTCGGGACGGGCGAGGAGCCGATCCCGCTGTCGCGATCGCTTGCTCGAGTACGGCTTCGTCTGGCACTTTGAGACGGGCGAGTGCGAGGAGCGCGCCGTACAGTCCGGATGCAGCAAGCTGCCCGACTCTGGCACGGAGGTTGCCTCGCTGCTCTTCTGTGAGTGGACTAGTTGCCTGGCCTTGCTCACCGATCATGGTCCGCATGAATCGCGTCGGGAGGGCGTTCAGCGCGTCGTCGACTTGCGCCTCTGCGAGATCGACGAGTCGAGTGAGTGCCGCGTAGGCGACAGTCGGATGGTGACTGGCGATGGCCAGACATGCCTGGACGTGCTCGTCATCGTGGTATTGGTAGGTATTCGGTTGGCGGGCGACGTCGCCGGCAAGCAGGTCGAGAAGCGTCCGAGCATCTTCGCTGCTGCCGCGCGCCGCAAGGACGCATGCGGTCTTCGTCGCTTGGACGGTCAACGGCCATCCGAACGGACCCTCCAGGAGCTCGCCTGCTCGCCCCTGAGTGACCAGCTCCACCGCGTCCTGGAGGTGGTGCTGTGCATTGGCGTCCGCGAGCAGGTCCTCCTGTCCTGCGATTAGTGCCAATGTGGCCGTCCGACTCCACCACGGCCGGGCCCCGTTGTCTTCGATTGGGAGTCGACGGTCGCCGACAGCTCGGGCGAGGTCGACCAGCTTCTTGTTACTGCCCGCCCACTGGTAGCAAAGCGCAGCTCGTTCAGGTTCGCTCGCCGCGTAGAGATCGCCGAGGAGCTCGACGGCGGAGCTTTCGGATACCCAGCTGCCGATCGCGATGCTGTCGGCGAGCCAGCGCCGGGTCGATCGGATCGCCTCCGTCGCGTGGCCGCCCAGTGCCTGTCTGTGGGCATCGTGCTCTGGATCGCGTGCACGGCGGAGGATGCTGCCCGCGGAGGTCGGAAGTGCCTCCGCCAGCCGATGCTCTTCTTCGAGTTGGTCAGTTATCGGCCCGTACCGCACGTTGAGAGCACGAATCGCGTACAGCCAGTCTGAAGCCTCGTCAGTGAGCCCTTCGTGGAGGGCGTTGGCGACCGCTTGGCGCCAGTGCTCGAGTGCGACGTCTACGTTGCCCTCAAGCCCGTTGCGGCGTGCCTCCGCGCCCAGGACAGCAGCGGCGTATGGCCGGCGAAGGCGTTGTTGGCGCGCGTCGGTCAAGAGGTGTGACCGGTGCTCAGCGTTGCGGTGTGCCGCCGCAAGCCGCAGTCGGAGCCGGATGTCGTCGCGAAGCTCGACTGGCCGGACCGAGTTGACCTGTCCCAGCGCCGCGTCAATGAGAGCGACTACCTCAGTAGCGCGGCTCTCCTCGATGTCATGGCTTCCCACTGGACGGGCTATCGCGTCGGCCGCATCGAGCTCTGCGAGGACGGTGACGAGCACCGGTAGATACCTGGGAGCATCGTCGGCGACAGCGGTACCGAGTAGCTGTAGTAGCCGCTCGTTCTCACCGAACGGATGGAGCGCCGTGTGGATCGCCGCATCGACGAGCTCATGGTGGCGGATGACGTCAGCTGTGTTCGACGCGTCCTTGAGCTGACTGAGCTTGAACTGAAGCTGTCTGGCGTGGTGCATGTCGCCCTCGTGGAGCGCGAGCGCGGCGAGTTGGGCCGTCAACTCGGCCGACCCTGCGTGGTCCCCGCCGGCATCGAGACTGTCGAGCTGGCGTTGCCACATGAGTTGCGCGTGTCCGCTAAACCCATCGGCGGCGAGCCGGTCGCCGATTTCTCCGTAAGCGGCTGCGGCAGCGAGGGCATCGGACTCTCGGAGGTGGTCCGCGACGTCGACGGCCTCGTTGAGGCCGTCGACTTCAAGCGG
Source organism: uncultured Acidimicrobiia bacterium (assembly GCA_963785035.1). Classification (GTDB taxonomy): domain Bacteria; phylum Actinomycetota; class Acidimicrobiia; order IMCC26256; family CAWATG01; genus CAWATG01. The sequence continues at coordinate 73,381 of CAWATG010000008.1, read as the reverse complement.
ACCGAACAGAACCTGGTCGGCAATGCGCGTCCACTGAGGCGCGGGCGCAGCGACGCCCGGAAGGGGCGCGCCGGTACTGAAGGTCGCTGCTGTCTCTCTCGTCCAGAACCGGGCGACAACGTCGCCCCTGTCGCGCAGGATGGCGTTGATCTCGGCTGGACCCCAGAGTTCGAGGTCGAAGGCCTTCCGGTGCTTCGTCTGCAACTTGGCAAGTTCGTCCTGCACCTGGGTCTTCCCGGCGTCGGGGTAGCTGGTAGCTATGACGAGGCGCTTGGCAGCGAAGGGACGGCGGCCCTTCGCGAAGCTGTCGACCGCGTCTCGCAGCGACCGCGCGGTGAACGTCTCGACGTGCTTGCACTGTACGACCGCGTGCGACCCGTCCGGCTGCCGTCCCGCGATGTCGATGCCGTCTTGCGCCTGGCCTGGCGTGCCGTAGCGGCGATAAGAGAATTGGTTCAGGCCGAGGACGTGACGTGCGATCTCGACGAGCAGTTGCTCGAACGCGACCCATCCGATGTCGAGCAGAAGGTCGCCACTCCTCGGGACGTTGCCCGGCCCGAGTGAGCGGACAGGCGCGGTGAGCGTCGCGTCAGTCGCGATCGGACTCCAGCGTTCAGCGACGTCACCCGATCCTGCTCGTGCCAGACTCACCTCACCAGTATGGTGGTGCTTGGCCGAGTTCGTCGGCCTGAAGGTCGAGCAGCTGAATCTGCTCCGTCACTCGCTGACAGTCCTGGAGCGGACGCCCCGCCGAGCCTTCACTCTTCGGAATTCATGACTGCCGAGCGATCGTGACGCGTGTACGAAGCCCATCAAGCACGAGAGCGGTGCGTCAGCCCAGCTCAGGTGCGGTCCGTTGCCCGCGCTGCCCCTCCTTGCCCGGCCGCGAGCCTCTCGGCAACCGACGTCGAGGGCTTCTGCGGCGCCAAAGGCCCGAGGGTCGTTCGACGGACGAGCTGTACCATCGTCGGCCCGAGCCGCGAGGACTCGACCGCGCCGTCGAGCCCGACGCCTACATACCGGCAGAAGCCGTCGTGTTGGCCAGGATCTCCCGCACCGCGGCACTCTATCCTCCGACAGTCGCCCGCTGCTGTTGTGGCCCTGGATGCGGAAGCCATCCTCGAGTGCTGAGGTGGCAAGCTGCTCGACGACATCCCGCACGGGACGAGCCCAACGTTGTGGTTATTGAAAACCCGTGCCTAGCATCGTCCTGCTCCTTGATGTCCGCGTCCAACTCTGACTACTCGCATGATCCTCACCAGGCATCGAAGCGTTCCCCGGCCGAACGTACTAAGCACCGAGCTTCAGTCTCCTAGATCTTCCTGTCCGGGGGTTGGGGTGACGGGTCCGCGTTGAGCGGGCCACGGTGGTGGATCCTGTGGTTCCTCCTACAGATCCACGAAGGAACCACCACCGTGACCTCAGAAGAGATTGTGTATCAGCATCGCGTCCGCGTCTTGGACCACGCCGGGTGACCGGCAATGTGGCCGCGACGTGTCGCACGTTCGGGAAGAGCCGCAAGACTTTCTACAAGTGGCGCAACATCGCCGCCCGGTACGGGATCGAGGCGTTGCGGCCGAAGTCGAAGCGGCCACCGGCGATGCCGAACCAGACCCCGACCCATGTGATCGAGGTGCTGCTGACGTTGGCAGTCACGCTGCCCACACTTGGCTGCCGCCAGTACGCCGACCGGCTCGCCGACCAGGGCTTCACGCTCGGCAAGTCCGCCATCCAGAACCATCTCGTCGCACACGGCCTCGGTCGACGGCATCAACGCCTGGCTCGAACTGCCGCGATCGCGGCGCTCGCCAAGGGCGTGATCACCGACGCTGCCCGCGATGACGAACCGTTCGGGTTCTGCCACTGGTCCGGCCGCCCTGGCGGTCTCGTCGCTGTTGATTCGTTCTACATCGGGAACCTCAAAGGCGTCGGCAAGGTGTACCAACTCACCGCCGTCGACACCTGCACCCGGTGGGCGATCGTGTGGCGCCGGACAATGCGAACTGCATCAAGGAATCGCTCGCCCTGACCGGTACCCGATGAGTGGTCCACGTGGGCCGATTTTAAGGGGTCAGGTCAGCCCAGCCGAGTCCATTTCCTCCCGGAGATCCAGTGTCGTGGCTGGGACCTCGTCGAGGTCGAGGCGGTCGAGTGCTTTCACGTGGCTGTCGTAGACCTGCTCAGCTGAGGAGCGGTCGCCCGAAGCGAGGTAGGCGCGCATGAGCGCTTCGGTGAGTTCGGTATTGGCAGGTGAGGCGAGCAGACCTTGGCGTGCCGCCCAGATTGCACCATCGGTATCCTCCGCTTCGGTGCAGAGCTGCCATAGCTTCCACGCGACCTCGACGACCTTGGCTTCGGTGTCGGCGACCCAGTGTTCAAGGTCGACCCATACGAACGACCCACGATCGGCATTCCGGTAGGAGAACACCGGGCCGTCTACGAGTTCGAGGGCTCCTCTGAGAGTGACGATTGCCAAGGCGGCGGGTTGTCCTGACGCGTAGGCCACACGCCGTTTGAGAAGGTCGAGGTCGGTCCGCACCTTCGGACCGGCTCGGTAGTTGCCGTCCTCGGATGCCGGGATGTGTTCGGGGCCGAGCGCGGCACGGACCTGCGACACGGTGTTATGGAGTCGTCGTCGTCGCGAGGCCATGGGATCGGGCCAGAGCGCCTCTTCGAGTCGATCGGCGCTGGCGTCCGCGTGGAGCGCGATGTAGGTCATGAGACCGAGCTGCTTGGGAGTCAACGGCTTGTGTCCGCCAGTGACAGTCATCTCGCCGAGCACGCGAACCAGGACCTCCCACGCAGGATCGTCGTAGGTACCGTTCGAAGAAGGTCCTGTGGGCGGGGGCTCGTTGAACAGTGTTGCCTGTTGGGCGGGTGCGTCCGCCGCCATGACCAGACACTCAATCTTGTCCTCGGTCTTTTCATCGACTCGCTGCAACTCGCAGGTCAACCCGAGCGCGGGAACGTGCAGCATGGCGTCTTCGATGCTGAGGTTCGTTCCGCGAACAGAAGGTTCCGCCGCGATCACAATGGCGCATGACGCGACTCCCCCGAGAACGAGATCGCAGAACCGCTCGAAGGACGCATCTTCTGGAGGGTTGTTCATCACGACAATGAGCGGGACAAGGCCGTCCATCAACCGACCCGAACCTCGAGCGGCAAAGACGTTGTCGAAGCGATGCGCCGAGAGCGCGTCTCGCGACAACTGCGCCCATGCGAGTGCGTCGTCGGCGATCTCGTCCCACGACTCGACGTGTCGTACGCGGTCGTGTTCGAGATCGAGCACGTTGTCGACGATCGCGATCTCGACGGTGTCGCTGAGCGGCGAGTTGATCAGCTCAAGCACGATCGAGCGGACAAGATCGTGCGCCGCCGTTGGGTCGTCGCCGGTGATCGTGGTGAGCCCTGCGGCCTCCAGGTCGAACAGCACCTCGGTGTCGGAGTCGGGCCGCCCGATGGTCACGAGCGCAGCCATGGTCGGAGCGGGATCACCGACCGTCACCAATGGCCGTTCCCGTGTCCAGACGGCACCGGATGCCTCCGGTGTCCAGCCCTGCGGTGCGGGCAGTGTCGCCTCGTCGAGAAGGACCTCAATGCGTTCCGAGCTGAGCTGCACGAGTCGAGGTCGGCGGCGGCGCTCCTTCTTCGGCTGCGCGGCGATGTGGGTGGCGATCTCGGTGAGCGCCGTTCGAAGCTCGGCGACAGCCTCGGTGTCAGCTCGCAGGTGTACCTCGGTGCGGAGGTCGTCAAGATCAGCCGGGAGAGCGGGAAGGCGCGACCCGACGGCGGCTTCGGTCATGCGAGCCCGGCGTCGTCGCGCGACAACGAGTGAGATACCCGCGGCGAGCACGGTGCCGGCGACTCCGAGGAGACCTGCGGTCACAGGAACGCCATCATTCTCGGAGTCCGGATCGACCAAGTCCGGATCGACGGAGTCCTGTGGTGGCTGGGAACGATCGGCTCGATGCGTGGGCTGCTTGCTGACGGTCGTTGTCGGCGTCGATGGGATGGTCGATGTTGTCGTGGTCGATGTTGTGGAGGAGAGCGGCGGGTTCGTGGTGCTCGACGGTGCTCGCGTGTCCAGGGTGACCGCGCTCGACTCGGGAGGAGGCGATACCTCGTCGGACGGAAGCGGAAGCGGTGCCGGTGGGGTCGAAGCCCCCGATGTGTCGACGTCTTCCGGGTCATCCGGCAGAGCTGCGAGCGGAGGCAGGAGGATTTCCTGGCCCACGAAGATGACGCTCGGGTCCTTCGGGTTGGCGAGGCGATCTCGGTTGAGTTCGATCATCTGTCGCCAGTAGGGATCGACCTCGGTGTCGGTGGCCTTGCGTCCGAGGTGGTCGGTGAGTGTCTCCTCGGCGATCGCCCAGAGATGCTCGCCCCGCTCGACACGGTGCTCGATGTTCTGCTCGCCCGCGGCGGCCGACGGTGTCGGTGATCCAGTGGTGGCTGTGACCGGGATGCGCAGGCGCCAGCCGGGACGGACAAGCTCGCTGTCGGTGCTGACCGCTCCACCGTCGGGTTGCGGTTGCGCGATGTTGAGGTCGCGAATCTCCCGCCACCGCAAACCATTGCCGAGGGCGTCCTCCGCGATGGACCAGAAGCTGTCGTGTCTTTGGACGATGTACTCCCGTGTTGTCGACGCCGCTGCATCGTTTCGCATTGCGACAGGCGGACTGGTTGCGGTTGCGATTGGGAGCGGATCGTCAACCGCCGCCGAGACGCCATGGGCGCTCGTTGTCTCGATCAGCAACGGTGTTGTCACCGCTGGGCGAAGAGGCACGCTCGGCGCGGCCAGGAGCATGACGGCTGCGACGAGACGCCCTGCCATGGGCTGGATGCCAGGAAGCAGTGGCAGGGCAAGCGACGGTCGACGAGCGGTGATCGCGACAAGCTCGGTGAGCACGGCAACTGCGAGTTGCGCCCAGATCAGCCAGGCCAACAACGCGAGGACCTTGATGATCGTGTCGTCAGAGACGCCCGTGCGCCCGAGCGAGTCGGTGATCTGACCCCAGTCCGGCAACGTGTGCGGGAACGGGTTGCCGACGAAGCGCACGAGTGCCGCTGGTGGTAACGCCAAGGTGGCGAGCGCGGCGAGGAGCGCGAGGAGTCCCTTCGCGGGGTTCAGGAGCCGCCTATCCATCGGTGCTGTCTCCCTCGACGACACCGGGTGTCGCGGTCGCGGTGTCGGTGGCGCGCACTTCCCTGTCCGGTACGGGAAGGATCCGCATGTTCTGATGGATCGTCGCGGTGACGGTGACACTGGTGCCGTCGACCACGACCTGTCCGTCCACGCCGCTGCGGACGAGATACGTATGCGCCGCGTTCGCGGCTCGGTCTGGGTCGAGCAGAGGAACGCCGTCGGTGCGCAGGGCGTCAAGGTCGATCTCCTGCGCGCCGGCGCGGGCGGCGTTGGCCGCGAGGTCTCGCGCTCTCGCCTGAGCGGCGAGGATCTGTCCACCGTCATAGACGAGGCCGGCGACCATCACGAGACCGAGCGCGATCACCGCGACGAACGCGCTGACGCTGCCTTGCTCGGCGCCACGATGTTGGCTCATCGCTGCTCACCGCCTCGGAACCGGTCGATCACTTCGATCGAGGTTGCTTCGAAGACACGTTTGCCGGGCACGCCGAGAAGCGCGACATCGGCCATGTCGGCAACGCATCGGACGGTGACCGACACCTGTCCGCCGGGGCGCAGGTCGGTCGTGTCGACGTTGGTGGTCAGCTCTCCACAGACCATGCCGGCGGTCGCCACGTTCGCCTCGACGCTCGTCGTGGCGGCTTTGTCGGCCGCGTCGGGGAAGTACTCAAGTGACGCGGCGCGTGCGGCCTCTGATGCTGCGCGTCGAACGACCGCGTCGGCATGGGACACCCGACCGGCGAAGACCACCAGGAGCAGCAGTGCGACGAGCGCAGGGGCGATCACCGCTGTCTCGACCGCGACAGATCCTCGCTCGTCGTGGCAACGAGGCGGCGTCATCGCTTCGGCTCCGGCACGAAACGCTCGACAACGGCCTCGGCCCGTGAGGTCACCGACCACGAGAATCCCGGTACGAGGTGCGGCGCATCGCCGTGGATCTCGACGAACACGGTCGTCGGATCGCGCCGAACGTTGACAACCACCGCGCTGAGATTGCCCGCCGACGTCAGGAACGAACGGGCCGCGTCCTCGCCGTTCGCTCGTGTGCCCGTTGGGGTCCGCGCGGCGTCGATGGCCTCAGCCGCTGCGGTGTCGGTGACCTGCTTGGCGTGATACCACAGTCCGTACTGCACGATCAGCATGATCCAGAACAAGAGCGCGGGAAACACGATGGCGACCTGGCTGGTCGTCATCCCGGCCTCTGATCGCCAACATGACGGTCGAGCGTTGACGGCGTGGGCATCCGAGGAGGCCATGGTCTGCTCAGCCGCCTGCCGCGGGTGCCTGGGGATCGGGGATGTTGGTGGCGTTGTTCTTGGCGGCCGTGTAGATGATCCCCATCACCACGATCGCCGCGCCGACGAGCAGGAACGTGATCACGGCGACCTCGGTGGTGGTGAGCCCACGTTCATCGTCGGGGTTCACGCCGAGGCGGGCGATCAGGTAGTCGGCGTAGAACCGGACCCATGCGGTCGTGGCCATGTCCTTCTCCTTCGTTGGTGTTGGTGGAACTTGTTGGTGTCCCGATGGGCGGCTACGGCCCGGCGGGACCCGAGACGGTCGTGATCTGTTGGACGGCGGGATAGGCGACAAAGACGAGGAACCCGAAGAGCAGCACCGCGACGGGGATCGTCATCCGTTCGGTTGCCGATTCGGCGGCGGCTTCGGTCTCGGCGATCTGATGGCCGCGCAACGTGTCGGCCTTGGCGGCAAGTGAGGCCCTGATGCGCGCGCCTTGGGAACCGGCAAGCGCGACCGACGCGGCAAGCTCGGCGAGTTCGGGCACATCGAGTTGGTCGGCGAGTTCGGCGAAGGTGTCCCATGGGGACCGGTTGGTGAGCCGCGCACGGTCGAGCGCACGACGAAGCGAGGCGAACGCCCAGCCGTCACCCGCGTCTGCCGCGGTGTAGAGGGCGGTCTGTATCCCGCCGCCGCCGGCGATGATGACGTTGACGAGGTCAAGGTAGGACGACAGCGCATGACGAAACGCCTTGCGACGCCGGGCCGCGTCGTCATGAAGCGTGAGATCCGGAAGGATCCAACCCGCGACGCCGCCTCCTGCGCTCAGCCCGAACACACCGAGCAGCGGCAACAGCACGCCCATCGACCCGAGGGCTGCGGCGACCAGCAGCGGCACGGCGAAACCGGCGACGGAGCCGATGAGCTTGTCGAGCGCGTGACGGGCCTGGTTCTTTCCGGTCAAACGGAGTTCAACGTCGTGGCGTGCGAGGTCGGTGCCCGTCGCCTGCACGAAACGAACCGCCGCGCGCCCCAGTCGCCGCTCCAGCAGCTCCGAGCCCCTCCCGTCAGGCGAAGACCGACCCTCACCCGGGCGATCAAGCGCGGCGAGCACCACCGACAGCGGCGCTACCCGTGGACGGACCGCTCGCGAAACCAGCCAGACACCGCAGCCGACACCGGCGCCGAGCACCGCGGTGATCACGATCACGGTGTGGTTCCGGTCGTGCGTGCCGAGAAGCGTTCGGGCATCTCGAGCTCGGCCATCTTCACGAGCAGCCAACCACCGAAGGCGAAGATGGCCCCGACGATGAGCAGGACGATCTGGCCGCCGGGGCTCGCGTACGCGGCCAGGTAGTCGCGGTTCAGCACGGCGAGGAGCGCGATCGTTGCACCGACGACACCGACGATGACCTTGCTCGCGGTGCGTACCTGGGTACGTCCGACCTCGACGCGGATACGCATACGAGCCTCGCCCCGAATCGCCTCCGCGAGGCGTGACAGCAGGCCCGAAAGATCACTCGCCTCGGTACGGGCCGCGATCGTGAGCGCGGCGACGACAAGGTCGCCCGAGGGATGCGCCACGTCCTCGCCGAACGCGGTGAGTGCGTTGGTGAGCGAGTGACGTTCGAGGCGCGTCACCAACAGGCGGACCTCGGATCGGATCGCCGCCGGCGCGACCGGCGCGGTCGAATGGATCGCCTCTTCGAGCCCCGATGCCGCGGCGATGGAGTCGCGCACCATCTCCGTCCACGTCGCGATCGCTTCGGTCCTCGCGATCGCTGCCTCGCGTGCGGCCTTGCCGCCGATCAGTCGCGGCGTGGCAACAGCCGCGCCTGCGGCGAGGAGGGCGCCGACGGGCCAGCCCGTGATCGCAAGCGTGATGAGACCCGCGCCGATCGCAATCGCGGCGCGGGTGGTCAGTATCCCTGTGACCCGCCGTCGGGTTGGGTTGTTCGTCGGGCGCGGGAGCACCTCCCTTCCGGTCAGACCCGCCGCCACGAGCGCGACGCCGATCCCGACGAGCGCACCGAGGACTGCGGCGATCGGCGTGATCACCGCGGGGACCACCCGTCGTGCGACGCGAGGAGCGACCGGTCGAAACCCTCTTCCTCGAGGGCGATCATCGTCTCGGCCTGCGGTGGCGTCCGCGGTATGGCAGCACCGTCGGGCCCCGGCGCCCACAGCTCGTTGGAGGCAACCTGGCCCGACTCGATCACACCCGTCACCTCACGCACGCTCGTGACCTGACGCACACCGCCGACCCAGCCGAGATGCACGATCAGATCGACCGCCTGGGCGACGAGCAGATTCGTGACCTCAGGAGTGAGACGCTCACGAGTCATCGCCGCGTACATCGCGAGGCGACCGAACACGCCCTTCGATGAGTCGGCATGGATCGAACACATCGACCCGTCATTGCCCTGGCTCATCGCCAAAAGCATCGGAAGAACCTCGGCGCCGCGCACCTCACCGACGATGACGCGCTGGGGGTCCATCCGCAGACCCGCCCGAACAAGATCCGCGAGCGAGAACTCACCGACGCCTTCGGTGTTGGCCTCACGCGCCTCGAGCGCCTCGTAGTCGGGGTGCAGGTCCTCGAAATGCTCCAGGCCGATCTCCAGGGAGTCCTCGATCGTGATCAGCCGCTCCCCAGCCGGGATCTCGTTGATCAGACACCGCAGCACCGTGGTCTTGCCCGTCCCGGTACCGCCCGCGACGATGAGGTTGCGCTTCGCACGCACCGCTGCCTTGAGGAACTCGGCGAGCGACACATCGAGCGTCTCGCGCTCCACAAGCTCGTCGAGGCGACAGATGCCGAAATCGTGACGTCGAATCGTCACCACCGGACGACCGGTCACCGCCATGAGCGCATGCAGACGGTCACCGTTGGGAAGCTGCATGTTCAGCTCGGGATGCGCGTTGTCCCAACGCCGTTCACTGCGCCCCAAGCGACGAGCAGCGGTCGCGATGAGCTCGACCAGCTCCGCGTCGGAATCCGCGATCGCGGGACCGGCGATCTTGCCCCCGTTGCGCAACTCAAGCCAGACGCGGGCATGGCCGGAGATGTGGATGTCACGCACGTTCGGGTCATCAAGCATCGGCTGGAGACGACCAAGGCCATGAAGTCGGTCGAACACCGCCGCTGCCAGCTCACCCTCGTCACGCTCACTCAGCGGCTCGGTACCGGACTCGAATGCCTCGTTCGCGAGACGGGCAAGCTCATCGGCGATCAGCTTGCGTGACAGTGCCCGCTCGTCTTGGAGTGAGATCCGCGCACGACCCGCCTCCTCGTCGGTGGCGTGACGTTGTGTGAGCAGCTCACCGACCGACGCGTGCACACGAGTCGCGAGCGCCGATCCAACCGGATCGTCACGTCCGACACGCACGTCGATGAGGTCCTGATCAAGCGCGGTCATGGACTCGCCAACTCTTCGAGGCGCCGGCTCGGCTCTGGCCGGTCGCATCGTTCGAGAAGCGCCTCTGCAACGGTGCGCGTCGAACGCGCAAGCGGCGAGCGGCGCAGCCATCCCCCACCGGTCGCTCCCGAAACCCCGGCCAACGCGGAGGCGGCCTTCGGATCATGCGCGATCACACCGAGCACCTCGATGCCGAGGCGCTCAGCCACCTCGCCAGGCCCGTAGGGCTTGTCACCGACAAGAACGAGAGCGAGCTCACGAGCTTGAGACCGAAGCGTCTCCAGACGATGCGCAAGCGGGTGGAGATCCTCAGGGGTCGGGCGAGCGACAAGGACCGTGAGCGACGCAACCTCGAGCAGCGGCACCAGAGGACTTGTCGGGGTGAGCCGACCGGCGTCCACGACAATCGACGCGTCCTCGACACTGCCGAGCGCGGACGCGATGCGTTGACCGACGGAGCGCCACAACGTCACGGCCCGCTCCGGTGACGCCAGGCCCACGATGACACGAGCGCCGCCAGGAAGCGCCTGGGAGTGCTCACCCAACACATCGCGCGTCAAGGCGGTTCGCGCCACGGCGGCCAACGACGCGAGGTTCGGGTCGCGTTCAAGGCCGTAGCGGGCGGCAAGGATCCCCCCGTCAGGATCTGCCTCGATCGCGATGGCGTCCTCGATACAACTCGCCACACCGAGCGCCGTGGTCGTAACCCCCGGCGAGGAGCGGACCGTGCCGAACACGACAAGCATCAGCGTCCCACCAACACGAGACGCACCGGAGCGTGCTCAACCGCGGCGGCAACACCATTGGCGTCAGCCTCGCTCGCTCGCAGCGACACGAACTTGCGTCCCTGACCACCCAGTTCCTCAACCGAGTACACAACCGCGGCGGCAGCGAGGAGTTTGCCGCCGGTATCGCCGGAAGCGACAACATTCACCAGGTCGCCCGGCGCGAGGCGACCCGAGGGAAACTGGCCGGGGTCCAACGCCAAACCAACGACACCCTCACCCGGCCCAAGCGCGGCGACATCGGTGATGTTCGCCCGGGTGATCAGCGTCCCCGCCGCCATGTCACCAATCGCGACTTGACCGATCACCTTGACGCTCTCCGACGGAGCGAGGCGCACGACATGGTCGTCGGTGCCGAGATACACGACACGCAGATCCTTCGCGGTGATCGTGTCGCCTCGATCGACCTTGGTCGCCAACGCGAGTGCAGCCTCGCGCTGCGTCGAGTTCGCCTGCCACAGCACCGCCGCCAACGCGAACCCAACGGTGAGCGCCGCCCCGACGAGCAACTCGGGAACGCGGACTCTCCGTCGCGCCTCGGGCGGTTCAAGCGTGAGCTCACCAGCCCGCCGCGCGGTAACCGGTTCTTTGGCGTTCACCTGTCCATTGCCGTTCACCTGTTCGGGTGCCGTCTTCATGACATCACTCCGTTTCGATCGCTTGGATCTCACCAACCTGGACCGACCTCGACGCGGTCCGACCGATCGACGCCAGCGTTCCGCCTTGGTCGGTGTTCGACGTCCACGTAACCTCGAACCACACCGTCACGCCCAGCGTGTACGCGTCGGCCTCTGCTCCCGCCGACGAATGCCGGTAGGTGAGCGAGCACGAAGCGGCGCTGTCGGGCAGTCCACGACGCCACTGCACCCCAGGACCATGACAGGTCGTCTCGTGACCATCGCCAGAGGTCCACTCCGCACGGACAGGCGCAGCCGTTGCGGTGCTCGTCACGCGTCCCGCTGTCGCAGTGGCGGAATAGCCGTGCCACCAATCGGGATCAAGCCACAACCATGTCGGCACCTGCACGTAAAGGCGCCGATCCGCAGACGGGCTCGTCTCGATAGGTGGCAACGCGATCGGAACCGAGGCGATGGCATCGGTGGCGAGCGCAGCCGGGTCGACAGCGCCGCCCTCTGGAACGGTGTACAACCCGTCGACGGGCACAGCCGCTCCGTCACACATCTTCTGCAGCCATCGACCCGTCTTGGAGTAACGCCGCGTCCCATCCACCTCATAGACGGCGAACCTGAAGTCGTCGCTGATCATCACCTGCCAATGACAGTCGCTGGCACCCGATCCACCACTCGCCGGAATCACCTCCCCGTCGCGGGCCACAGCAGTCGGGTTGCCGTTTTCATCGACGAAGGCACCACCGTCCCCACCTGGCGTCTCGTTCGCCCAGGCTGGTTGTGCCGACATCAGCAGTGCAACTGCGAACAACCCAACCAGGGTCAACCTTTGGCGATCGCGCATCCGGCCACTCCCTCCCATTCCTGGACGAGGCTCGCTTGTTCAAGCTTCCATTTGCCCTCGACGAGCCGCATGGTGGCGTTGATGTTCTGCGTCACCGCGTCGTCATTGACGACTTCGCCTGTGGCGGTTCGGTAAATGATCCCGTCGTTGACTGCACAGTCCTGCAAGCTGGCCACGTCACCATCGATGGCAGTCAATTCGAACGTTTCGCTTGGCGATCGAGTTGCTCGGACGCCGGAACGCAAGTCCATCGTCGAGGCGGCGCTGCGTTTCGGTCCTCACGTTGTCGAGTTGTTTGCCGGTCGCGTACTCAACGAGTCCGGGGTCGCCCGGATTTGGTGGTGCCTGATTCGCCTTGAAGCGGGCTTCCCAGAACGCCTGGTAACGGTCGATGATCTGGCGCTCAAGATCGGACTGTTGAGGAGTCGACGCGGCGGTCACGGCTGAAGTCGTTGTCGTCGTCGTCGAACTCGAGACGTTTTCTTCGTCGACGTCGTGGACGGTGCCACGATCCGATCGTTGCCACCGCTACTGCACGCAGTAGCGACCACCAGGAGGAACAGAGCGGTGATGTGACGGCCGCGTTCGATGATGGTTCTCCCGTCCACTCGGGACACGAGGTGGTGCACAGCACCCATTCGAATCACACTATGGCAATCACCACATAGAGTGAAAGACGGAAATGCAAATCGCACCGTTCGCCCGACGGGCATGGCTGGCCTCTTCACGGTCAGACCAGCGAGACCGGCCCTGTCATCAGCCGTTCCGTCTTGCACCACAGGACCACCCGTCATCCGCGCACAAGGCTGTTGCCCTGCTCGCGAACGGCAGATGGAAAACGTCGTCACGCCACCTCCAGGTGGTCGCGCAGCCGTTTCTCAGCGCGGAGGCGACGCTGGACGAGCCCATGGGCGCTTACGCCCCGACGAGTGGCAAGCTCGACAACCGGGTGGCCATCGACGCGCGTTTGCATGATGAGATCGGCGGCTCCCTCGGCGATCACGCCGGTCGCCTCAGCGTGAGCCAACTCCTCAACAAAGAGCCCGTCGATCACCGTGTCTTCTGCGGAAGCAACGGCGTCGCTCGCCGGGAGGTCCCCCATCGGCTCGCGTTCCGCGAGAAGCTGCTTTCTGATGTCGAACAACAAGTTTGCGGCCACCGAGCCGATGCGCTGCGTCGGGTACGAACAGATCCGGACCCAGGCGATCGCCACGAGATCGCCTGCGGTGGTCTCCGGGTCGGCTCGCCCGTAGAGGACGGCAAGACGAACCAATCCGGGCATGAGAGCCTGAAGGACAACCCTGGCGGCTACCCGGTCACGTGCGGAGCGGGACACCAGCATGCCGAGCACCTCATTTGCCCGTTGCGGGTCACGTCGCAGGGAAAGGACATCGTCGACCGTGTCGAGCGTCGCGAGGGCAGGCTCGACTTTCCGCCAACGCGCCAGCGCGACGCCGGCCTGACCGCTGGTACTGAAGTGTCGCCACTCCTGGTCAAGAACAGTGAAGATCACAAACCGATCGTGCATAACGCACCTCCCATTTGCCGCTCCCGTTGAGCGGTCTGGGAGCACGATCCGCCACGGCACTCACCGTCGGGCTCACGCTCGGGCTCACCCTCAAGAAATTTCTTTGGCGACACATGCGTGAGTGTCAGGAGTGAGACGCGCCAGGGTCCTCACGCATACGTGAGACCAACAACGGAACGTGATCTTCAGGTCACGCTGCGCTGTGAAACTGACGGAGGTTGTTGACACCTGAGTTCCTTCCATGCGAAGGAGATCAGATGACTGAGCAACAACTTGTCCGCCAAGCCAGGCGGGGGCCGGATTTGAGCCTGCGACCTTCGGGTTATGGGCCCTAGCGAGACCGTCTACGTGCTGAGCCGCCGTAGTCCAGGATATTCCGATGTCGCCTCTGACCAGAACTTTTGTCGCCGACGGGACTCGGACCAGGATCGAGGCCGCGACACGGAAACTACCGAAAAGTAGGGAGAAATTAGGGATGGCTCCGACCTTCGGGTTCATCTGCGGTCAAGACCTAAGGCGCCCGGCCAGCTATCGATCGAGCGAGCGACGCAGCTCTGTGAGTGCGCCAACTGCCTGTCGCGCCAACCGCTGACGGTCATCGGCGCCCATGGTCTCGTCGGCCATGAAGCGCACGTATGAGCCTGGACCGAGGCGGCCCGGCGCCGAGAACTCATCGAAGAGGCGATCGAGCGCTGCCGCGACCTCCGGTCGACCGTGCGCCGGACTGGTGGCGATGGCGACCGCCGCGCCGTGTGGGCCTCCCTCGAAGTTCTCGACGAGCCAGACGATGTCGTACGCGTCCTTCGGCTTGTCGCGCCCGACGAGCGCACCAATCTTGGCGACGAGGAACCCAAGCACCCCGGTGACGCGGAAGTCAAAGGTCGTTCGCCCGCCGCCATCCGGCAGGTTGACCTCCCGCTCCACGACTACGACATCGTCACCGATGACATGACCGGCGTCGAGAGCGATGGCCGTCAGCTTCGAGCCGAAGTTCTGTTTGGCTGTTGGGTTCTCCGCAGCCTTCGGTCGGAACGAGATTTCCCGAGGGCCGGTGCGGCGACCACGGATACCCACACGACAATGACGCTATCCCCATGCCCGGGGTTGGGGCTGGGGTATTCTCAGAGCGAACCGATGCCCCGGAGAGGTGGGTCATTGAACGACCACGACGTGAACCTGGCGATCGACGCGATGGTTGGGCTAATCGGTGAATCCAAACTCATCTACCTCGTCACCCCGCTGAACGGCGGCCCTCGCTTGATGGAGCACATCCGGAACCGTGGAGTGGTCGGGGCGATGTACGACAAGGACCACAGCGTCGTCGTAGCGAATCGTGCCGACGCGGCAGTGCGACGCTGCCCGGATTCGTCAGGCTACAGGTCGGCCAGTGTTCGACCCGACGTGCTTCGGTGTGTACGCAGAATGGAATCAGCGTGACTACGTCGACCTGTGCTTGCGAATTCTTTCATCGAAAGCTGACGCGGTGGTGTTAGCGGACGGCTGGCAGTTCAGCTCGGGATGCATCGAGGAGTTTGCGGTGATCGTCGCCAGCGGCCTCCCCATGTTCGACTCGGGCCTGCGTGAGCTTGATCCAGAGGCGGGTCGGCAGATGGTGGCTGCAGCGGTGAACAGCGCCAGCGAGATCGGATCGGACCTGCGGCGCGGACAACCGGCCCGGTCAGTCGCCTAGCTGCTTACGCGCCCTGCGGGCACACGACGGCAGCCATCGCTTGCAGGCGGTGCAGCACACGTCCTGGAGCGCGCCCACCCGCCCAAATAGTGCTCAGCACGTTGTAGACCGTCACGCTCTCATCGGCGAGAACCGTCTCGTTCCGCAGCAGCGCGAAGCTCAGGAAGGTGTACAGGTCGATGATGCGTCGCGGCTCCGCCACCGTCGTGTCATAGGCAGGTTCCGCCATTAACTGCTGGACGGCGGCGCGACGTCCGTGACCAGGATACCGCGGGGTCGAGATCGAAGAACGGCGGCTGGGTCTCCCGCGGCAGGTCACCGTGGTAGTAGAGGAGATACCCCCGGCACATCGCGGCGTAGTGAGCTGACCGATCCAGCTCGTCCACGAACTCGCCAGCGACATTCATGTCGTCGGCGTGGGTGAGAGCCCAACGGAGCGAGTTCTGCAAGAACAGGTCCGTTTCGTTCGCGGTATAGGCGGAGGAGAACGTCTTGGGAGTCGAAGCCTCGCGACAGCAGGTACGCGATCAGGTTGCAGCCGGTCCGTGACATCGCCAATGGGTTCTCGGTCTTCATCCGCTGGTACGTCTCCTGCAGCACGTACTTGACACGGTCGGGTGCGTCGGAGCGAAGACGTCCGACGAGGAAGCGCCGCACCCTTCGGGGGATGTCGATGGCGAGCGTCGCGAACGTCTCCGAGTTCGCTGCCTTTTCGCCGCTGAGACGTTCGGCGATGGCGGCGGCGAGCAGGAACTCGTAGAACGAGTAGTGGAGGAAGGCGGACTTCTCAGCCAGCGGGTTAGCGCCGCCTCGATCGATGATCACGGACAGGGCCCGGCGGACCGCCGGCGCGTGCCGACGCTGGCCGTCTGGGTCAGTACCCCATCAGTGCTTTCAGGTTGACCGTCTCGTCTTGCAACAGGTCAAGGGAGAACACAGCCCAGGCCGCCTCTAGCCAAAGAGCGTGTGGATCGTCGACGTCGAAGCCGGCCACCTCAAGCTCCGTTGACGTCCGGTCCGCGAGCCCGAGGAAGAACGCTCGATACAGGTCATCTTCGGACTGGCACCGTCGTCTGCCCCGGACGGCCCGATCAGGGTGAGCATTCGGGCGAACAGAGGAGTGGTCACCAACCTCGCCAGCGACTCCTTGCGCTTGACGACCTCGATGAGGTTGTCATCCGGCTCGAGACTCCGGGCGGCGAGCTTGCGCACTAACGACTCGAACTCGATCTTGACACGCCACGGTTCGAGAGTCTGAAGAGCGTCGAACCCGATCGGTTCGACGTAGGCGGCCAGGTGCTCGCGATAGTCGGCCGCCCGGCAGCTGATGAGCATCGAACCGAGGTCGGCGAGCTCTTGGAGCCAGCGACTCACCGTCCGACCATCTCCGGTATCGGTTCCGCTGGCTTCGTCGAGGCCGTCGACGATGACTATGTGCGCTCCGCTGCGTCCGTCATCAGCAACGAGCTTCTCGAGAGCTTGCATCTCGGCCCCAGAGGCGAAGAGGCGGCGGATGTCAGAGAACCGGTAGATGAGCGGATGCAACCCGGCAGCACCGCCGCGTGGCGATCTCGTGGATGCGACGCTGTTGCCCGACCCGGGTTCCCGTAGCAGGAGGACGTTCTCACCGGCGGCGAGGGCCTCCACGATCGCACTCGCGCCCATTGGGACGGTCCTTTGGTCGAGTCCGGAGCTCGAGCAGACGTGATGGTATGAGCATACTGGCCGAGCGTGGCCACACTCGTTTTCGCATCCGTGAACGTGTCATCGCCGGCCCGGGCCCAGTCCCGGCGTCGCCGACGCCGATGCCTGAAGGTCTCGGGCTGCCGTCGTTCCTAGCCGGCGCAGCGGACCAAGCTTCCAGATCGGATGCGAATCCGATCACTCTTGACTGGGTCACCGCCGCCCGATTGTGACACGTCGCCGGTGAAGATCACGTGTGTCGGCGGTTGAACATGCTCGGCATGCACAAGAGCGCCAAGGTCTCTCAGGAGGTCGGCGAAGACCTGGGCGAGCTCTGCTTGGTCGCGGAGCCCGCCGCTGCCGGCGTGGATGTCGGACACGTGGAGCCACGTGATCTGTGGCTCGAACCCGTCATTGCTCATAGGAGAACTCCGCAAGGGCACGACGGACACGGTCGGAGAAGAACAGCTGGACGATTAGGTCGCGGTACGGGACCGCCTGCTCGCTGATCTTCACGGCGCCGGGGGTGCGCTCGATGAACCCGAGGGACTCCAACTCCGCAAACTCGATAGCGAACCGCTGGTCGAGGCGCTCTCCGAGCAGCCTCTCGAATCGATCGAGATCGAGATGCAGCAGTCCGAGGACGACCGCCTTGCGGGCCCGTTCCTCGTCGTCCATCACGTAGCCCTCGTTCGGCAACACATCCCCCGCCTCCATGGCGTCCATGTAGTTAGTCAGGGTGGCGTTGCGATTTACGATCGAGTACCCGTTCCGTAGATCGAGATCCCACAGGTACGAGCGTGCCCCAGCGCCGATTCCGAGCACGTTCTCCAAGCCCCAGTGAAGTTCCTTCTGCTTGTACCCGCCGCCGTCCCGGGCCCACCGGACCTGGCTCTGGCGGGCGAACCCGGCGCCGACGAGGATGTCGTTCGCTGCCGTCCACATCTCATACGTGACAGCAGAGCGCTCGGCGGCCCGGCGGTCGAAGCCGGTGAACGGCCGATGGGTTAGCGGGTAGCAGCAAATGGTGTGAGGGCGCAGATCGACGCATTCGCTCACCGACCTCGTCCAGCTGTCCAGCGACTGGCCCGGCAGACCGAAGATTAGGTCGACGCAGACATTGGCAAACCCTGTCGCTATCGCGTCTCGCACCCGGGTGGCCTGGTCCTCCGGGCTATAGCGGCGCCCAATGCTGAGGATCTCCTCAGGAGCGCGTGACTGAATCCCGAGGTTCACCCGGTTGAACCCGGTATCGCGGAGCTCGTCAAGCAACGCTCGGTCAACGGTCTGCGGGTCAACCTCGATCGCCAACTCGGCGTTGGGCTCGATGTTGCCCCACTTATCACGTACCTGTTGCAGTATGGAGCGCAGCAACGGGATCGGCAGGACGGTTGGGGTGCCGCCCCCGAAATAGATCGTGGGGATCGTAGAACTAGTCGGGGCCAACTCGGCCAGGGCATCCATCTGCCGGCTCATCGCATCGACGTAGCGGCGGTACACCGACTCGGAGCGGATGGTGGTTGTGTACAGGTTGCAGAATCCGCAGATCTGCTTGCAAAACGGCAGGTGCACGTACAAGTTCAGGCGTTCGCGTGCGACGCAGCTGTCACGGATACCAGCTGCCACTGCGTCAGTGTCCAGGTCCAGCTTCCGGTAGGCCTGCCTTGGCGGATACATGTACATGTAGTCGCTTCGGACCCGAGCGGTGACTGCATCGGCCAGTGCCGCCGCCGAGTCGATGGTGACGTCCACGCCTAGAACTGCACTTCTGTAGCCAGCTTGACTCGGCCTGCGATCAGCTCGTCGTAGAAATTCGCCGCATTCGGCGACAGTTCACCGTCGACACGGGCCTGGTCGAGCCGGCCTCTCGGGAAGAACGAAATGTCGTCAAAGGTGTCGTGCTCGATGACGGTGGGGGTACCGCGTGTGACGCTGGCTTCGAACCAAGTGTATCGGTATCCGACCCCGCGCTCGGCGAAATCCCTGGTGCCGAGTTCAACGCCGATGGCGGATTCGACACCCGCCTCTTCCAACAGCTCCCGCTGTGCGGCCACACGGCCCGACTCCCCGACCTCGACCTTGCCGCCGGGAATCTCCCATTGCACGGTCCCGTCTCGGTCGCGGTGGATTAGGAGGATGTGGCCCTTTTCGTTCTGGACGATGCAGCCGGCGAGTTCAATGACGGGAAACGGGTTCAAGTCGGATCCGATCTGTCGCAGCCGGTTGTGCACGACGCCCAGCAGGTAGGTGTGAAATCTCCCGATTCCGTGGCGGGCGCTCTCGATGGTGGGTTCGCGGATCAGCCCGGTGTTGTCGAGTCTCTCGATGCCAGTGGTATCGCGGATGTCGATGCCGTAGAGCTCCTGGCGCGGGCGACCGTGGTGTCATCCTTGTGCTGTATCAGCTGACGGCACTGATTGAGAGTCATGGGGTCGTCGGTGGGCTGTTGGGACACGAGGCACTTCATCGCGCGGGACTCGAGGTCTGAGTCCAGATAGACCCTGACCAGCGGCTGCTCGGAGCGGTAAAGGTAGGGCAAGAACCACGAGTCGAAGACAGTCCCTTCGCATTGGGACGCCCAGGCGGCCAGCCGGTCGTCGACGAAGCGGTCGGCGCTTCCGTCGGCTCGCTGCTCCTCGATCCGGGTCATGTCGTAGATCCAGCGATCGTTGTTCCCTGGGCTGAACCCGACCTTGCCCAGCAACACCTCGGACGCGGAGCGGAAGTCATAGCCGAGCGCTGAGCTGAGCAGCAGTGCGTGCGTGGTCTTGCCAGCCGCCGTGAGGCCGGTTATCGCGATGTTCGGCCTCAACTTCGGATCGCCCCTCCGTTTACTGTGGTCCCCACCGTGCGTGGCAGGGCCCGCGGTCCACGCCGACATCATCGCACGAATTAGTTGCACCAATCCCTTGTGTCGCCAACAAGGACATCGCTGCTCCAAGTTCGGCGAAGTAGGCGCGGTGGCGGGCCGCGTACACGTCGCAAGAAGATGAGCTGCGAGAGCTCGCCCGAGGTACGACCACCCGTCAACGGCATGGAGCGGGACTGATGCGGCGACGTACTCGGCCCGGTGTTTCTGATTGATCGTGGATGGCGTTGCCGCAAGCTGCGCGTCGATGGTCGCCACGGCGTCATTCAGATATGCATTGCGAATCCCCAGCCACCGGCCGTCGTTCAGGTAGCGGCGGAGACTGCCAAACGCGTCGATCACGCTGGACGGCTTCGTCTGATGGAGGTCGGCCGTCGCCTGCGCTGACAAAGCCATCAGCTAGTCCCAACCAAGCAGGCTCAGCACTTCGGTAGCGACTGTCGGCACATCACCCTAACCAGCGACGAGATGAGATAATGAAGGAGATCGCGTCGGAGTTCCCGGTAGCCGGTGCTTCCACGGAAGCGGGCCTTTGCGCTGCGCAGATCAGCTAGCAGGTCTGGAGCGGAGAAGGTTCGCCAGTCGTACTCTGCTAGCCCTTTCGTGACGTCCATGACGAATAGCGAGAGGCCCTTACGACGGTTGAGGGACTCCAACGCGCTACTTCGCGATCATCCTTTCCGATCAACACACTGCCAACAATCGCCGTCGGTAGCCATCCAGGCTTCTTCAGGTCGTCGTAGTCACCGGAATCTCGGGCCGCCTGTGATATCGATGGCCACGGGAAGCCATGGCGCACGTACTTGCTGATCTCCTGGCTTCGCTGCTCGTTGTGGCGCCGCTGAATCCGCGAGCATCTGTCGCTGGCGGCCCCAGGCGTCCGGTCCTGCCATGCTTGGAGTCCTCCATCAACCTTGTTCAACCTTTACCAACCTGTATAATGGGTGCCGTGACAACGAAAGATTCCAAGAGCGAGTTCTTGACGGTGACGGCAGCGGCGGATCTGCTGGGCGTCTCTCCCCAGACGCTCCGCCGATGGGACCGAGAGGGGAAACTTCGAGCCACCCGGCGTCCTGGCAGCAACTACCGCTTCTATGACCGAGCCGCGCTCGAGGCCTATCGCCTTGGGTATCTCCGGGCTGGAGCCGAGAGCGACGACATTGACGCCGTGTTTCGCAAGCCGGCAAACATCACGGAGAACAACCGGCTACGCGAGCCGCAGCGTGGCGCGTACAAGGCGGTCCGCGAGCACTTCGCGCATTCCTCCGAGCCGGCCATGCTGGTCATCCCGGTTGGTTGCGGGAAGACGGGTGTCATCGCGACGTTGCCCTTCGGCTTGGCGCGGGGTCGAGTGCTGGTGATCGCGCCGAACCTCACAATCCGGCAGGGGATCACCGACGCGCTGGACATCGTAAGTACGAGCTGTTTCTGGGCGAAGGCGCGCGTGCTCGCCGATTTCCAAGACGGTCCCTTCACCGCGGTCTTGGACGGGCCAGACGCAAATATTCACGATTGCACCGAGAGTCACTTCGTGGTGACGAACATCCAGCAACTTGCGAGCACCGCTGACCGTTGGCTGCCACAGTTCCCGCCGAACTTCTTCGATCTGATCTTGATCGATGAGGGTCATCACTCCGCAGCTGAGAGCTGGAAGAAAGTCCTGCGCCGGTTCCCCGACGCGAAGGTCATCAGCTTGACGGCCACTCCCTTCCGCACGGATCGTCAGCCGCTACCGGGCGAGGTGATCTACCGATACTCCTTCACACAGGCGATGATGAAGGGCTACATCAAGCGCCTGACGAGCATCAACGTCGCGCCGTCCGAGGTCTACTTCACCTACCGCGGCGACGAACGTCATCACAGCTTCGACGAAGTCATGCAGCTGCGCGAGGAGACGTGGTTCCGCCGCGGCGTCGCGCTGTCACCCGAGTGCAATCGTCACATCGTCGAGTCGAGCATCGCGCACTGCAACGAGATGCGCGCACGTACCGGCACCCAGCACCAGATCATCGCCGCCGCCTGTTCCGTCGACCACGCGCGCCAGGTGCGATCTCTGTACGAAGAGTGCGGCTATCGGGCAGCGGCGATCCACAGCGACCTTCCTCAGGAAGAACGAGACGGCATCATCGCCAACCTGCGCCGGGGCAACCTCGACGTCATCGTGCAGGTCCAGGTTCTCGGGGAGGGCTTCGACCACCCCTTGCTGAGTGTCGCCGCTGTATTTCGCCCGTTCCGCAGCCTCGCCCCCTACATCCAGTTCGTCGGTCGTGCGATGCGGGTCGTGCAACAGAACGAGGCCGACCATCCGGACAACACCGGATTCATCATCTCGCACGTCGGCCTCAACAACGACGAACACTGGGATGACTTCCGCGAACTCGATCTCGACGATCAGGAACTGGTGCGGCGCTGGCTCGACACCGAGGATGTGGTCCCTGACGACAACTCCACTTCTGACGGTCGTGGCGAGCCGCGACGGTTCGACCAACTTGGTCTCGTCAATACCGAAACCATCAGCCATTTCATCCGCCAAGAGTTTCTCGACCCCGACGACCCTCGTGTCATCGAGCGGCTGCTGGATCAACAGATCCAGGGCGGCCTGCGCCTTCGCGATCTCGTGACCGCTGAGCAGCTTCGTGAGACGCTACAAGCGCGACGCGAAGCAGAAGAGGTCGAACCAAGCCCGATCCCGGTCACACCGCAGCGGCGCCGACGCGCTGCCCGGAAGCGCCTCGCTGAGCGTACGAACTCCGTCGTCGCTCGGGTGCTACGCGACGCCGACGTAAGTCGCGAGGGTCGCAACGTCAGCAAGGTGCTCAACGTGCGGCCGCCGATGGCGAACGTGCAGGCCGTCACGCAGCTCCTTAATCGAAGGATCAACGCGTCCGTCGGTATCGACTCGAAGTCGAGGAACGCGCTGACGGCGGATGAGGCAGAAGAAGCACTCGGCCGCCTCGATCTCCTCGCTGACGAACTCGTCGAAGAGATCAAGACCGCGATGGGGAAGGCGTAAGGCGATGGCGAAGGTGCGTCAGGTCCTACTGCATGTTGTCGTCGAGACCGCCGGTGCCCAGCGAAAGTGCCATCACAAGCCTGCGGAGCACGTCATCGCCAAGGGTGTGAAATGCCTGGTCGTCAAGGAGGCGGGGCGGGGGAGCAAGAAGAACTACTGCCCGATGTGTGCCCTCGAAATCATCGCAACTGCCGAGAGCGATCTGCAGGTGCTGCGCGAGCACTTCGCCGTCGCGCCGGTCACAGCGCCTCGGATGAGCGCGAGATCGTGAACCAGGATGCCCATGGGACCCATCACGATCTTCGATAAGTCCGCGCTGCAATCGCTCTCTCCAGACGAAGCAGTGTGGTTTGACCTTTTCTTCCTGGGCAATATCACACCGGTGTTCTACGTCGAGACCCTTGCGGACCTAGGCAAGGCTGTTAGGGAGGGGCGGACACCGGAGCAGGAGGTGGGCGCGCTCGCGGACAAGACGCCGTGGAGCGCAACGCCCAACGTCCATCACCGGACGCTGTACCTGGCCGAACTGGAGGGAGTCTTCGAGGTGACGATGGACGGCCGCATCGTCATCAGCGGAGGAAAGCCGCGGCGCAACGCTGATGGATCGGTCAGCGTGCACTTCGACGAGTTCCCCGAGGCCGCTGCGCTGGAACGTTGGCGTGACCACGAATTCCTTGATATCGAGCGTGAGGTTGCTCGCCAGTGGCGCGTCGACCTCCGCCAGCAGAATCACGACGCCAAGATCGGCGTGCTCCGAAACATCTTCCCTGCCGGCACACGAGCCTCGACGCTTGAAGCTCTGAAGCACCACATCGACGAGTTCTGCACGGGCGCGTATCCGCAGCTAGTCGTGCTCGTGATGGACATTCTCGACGTGCCGGCGTCGTCGCGCCCGAAGATCCTTGAGCGCTGGGAACAAGCTGGTCGGCCGCCAATCGAGAGCTTCGCTCCGTACGCCACACACGTGTTCAAAGTTGAAGCGCTCTTCTTCCTTGGCATTGATCGCGGATTCATCTCCGGAGAACGACCGAGCAACATGGCCGACATGGCGTATCTCTACTACTTGCCATTCGCGATGGTGTTCACGTCGGGGGATCGCCTGCACGCGCGGACGGTGCCGCTCTTCCTCCGGAACGACCAGGTGTACCTGCCGGCCACCGATCTCAAGGGAGCTCTCCAGGAGCTGGATGGTTACTTTGACTCGATGCCTGATGAGGTGAAGCAGCGTGGTGCCATGCATCTCGCGGGGTATCCGCCATCGCACCTGCACAATGCCGTGACCGAGATGTGGGACAGAACGATGCGCAGCGATTGGCGTTCGATCGCGCAAGAGCAGGAAGCCCGGCGTGACGCTCCCAGAGACGACGCGGCAGATGCCGCTCTACTCGAGCGGATCAGGACGATGCAGCGATCCGGAGAACCACTCGGCGCGGATGAGCGCCAGCCCAGCTTGGATGACGTTGATC
Source organism: uncultured Acidimicrobiia bacterium (assembly GCA_963785035.1). GTDB lineage: Bacteria > Actinomycetota > Acidimicrobiia > IMCC26256 > CAWATG01 > CAWATG01. The sequence goes on along the minus strand of CAWATG010000008.1, from coordinate 49,070 downwards.
AGCTGTTCATCAAGCGGACGATATCGGTGCGACGAGGCAAGTGGCGGATGATCTCGGAGAACGTAGAACGGTCTGCCGCGATCTCAGGCCGAGGATAATGCGCCGAAAGAGTCGTCGTGAGCTTGCCAGTGACCGATGTTCTCATGAAATCGTTCCTGGTCGGCCTGTTCGTGCTCCTGGCCACGCTCGCTACCAGTGCACTTTCGTCACGCCATGGCGAGAGCACGCTACAGGCCCAGGCCCGCCTCATCGTGCCGCTCGGCGACGCCTCACGAACGCGGCGGAGCCAGGTGTCATCCGCCGGAGTTCCGTCGCCGCGTCCTCGATCTTGTCGAAGCGGGCCGCAAGGTCACTGATGTCGAGCGTGACCTTGGAATCAGCGTGCAGACGATCTCTCGGGACGTCACCAGGACCGTGTCAACGGTGCCTTGAAGCGGGACTCTCCTCGGCACTCACCCTCACCAAATTTCTCTGACTACTCCTGGGTGAGAACGACATCGGAACGTGATCTTCCAGTCACGCTCCGCTCTTCGTCTCACCGTGAGGCTCACCGGGGGGCTCACCGTCTCACGTTTGGGCTCACCGCCGAGACGGTGAGAGAGGTTTCGGTCTCTCAAATGGCCTAGTCATGCATGGAGACACAACACCTCGTACGCCTGCATCCCGTGCCGCACCCATCGGCCCAAGTCCACCGAGCCGGGTTCGGTCTCGATCATCCCTACATCGAGCAGTGCTGGGCACCGCTGCTCGGCCCGACCAGCATCCTGCTGCTTCGACGGCTCCCCGTGCTGTGGCACGAACACGAACACGTCGAGATCGAGATCGGCGAACTGGCTCGGCTCCTTGGGCCTGGGAGCCAGCACCGGGCGTCACGGCAGCCTGCAACGCACCCTCGATCGCCTCGTCCGGTTCCGCTTCGCGGTCTCCGAGGAACCCCTTGACCTTGGGGTGTTCACCGAGGTGGCGCCAGTCCCGACCCGACAGCTCGATCGGCTGCCGCAGTGGTGCCAGAACCGCCACGTGCACCTCCTCGGCGAGCACCTCGACCGTCTCGCGCAGCTTCACGTCACACCGAGCCGCCCGACCGACGTTGCCGCCCGCCTCGATCGCCTCAGCCAACCCAGCCCAGCCGCCCGAGCCGTCCCGAGCCTGCACCGATGAACCTCACCGTCGCCTCAACCACCCCACTCATCGTCGCCTGCCGCGCTCACGCTCGCGCCACCGCCCACGTCGCTTCGACCCGCCCCTCCACCAAACACACACTTGCAGGTTCCCCTCCGGGGAACCTGCGGCCCTCATCGGCCGCGGGCCGGAGCCGACGATGAGGTTCGCCATCACCGCCCTCGGCTCAGCTGGCGGCCGGACCGTCGGCCAAGTCGTGTCCGACATCGTCCGATACCTGGAACCCAGGACGCCAGAGCACCCGGCGGAGTCGCCGCCCGTCCCGTCGGGCGAGGGCCCGTCGAGCTACTACGCCGACCGGGGCAGCGAGCCTGGGCGGTGGCTCGGCCACGGCGCCGCCGAAACAGTCCTCCGTGGCGCGGTCGCCCCACAGGACTTCACCCGCGTCCTCGCCGGTCGCGATCCGCGCACCGGCTACCGGCTCATCACCGCCCAGGGCTCCGCTGGCCGCCGAACGACACTCGGTGTGGGCCTGGAGACGAGACGCGCTGCTGACGGAGCGTGCCTCTACGGCCTGCCAGACGTCGCGGCGGCGCTGGGGATCTCACGCCACGAGGCCGAGGCGCTCGTCGCCGCTGGCCAGCGGATCGCCGTCGCGGCCCTTACGGGCGTGGGCACGGCCGAACCGGGCGCGAGCTACCTCGTGCCCCTGGTCGACGCCGACGGGACTGTGTGGATCACTGACCACGAGCTCGAACGGATCGAACTCGCTCGCGAGCGCGGCCCGGTGGCTGCCGAGGTCGCCTCGACGGGTGACGCCGACGATCTCCTGAGCGTGGCCGAGGCAGCTCGGCTCGCCGGTCTGACCGCCCGTTATCTACGCGGGTTGTGCCGGCGATGGGAGGACCACCGCGCCGAAATCGAGGCGGCGCTCGCCGAGGGTCGGACACCCGCCCGCGCCTATGTCGTCGCCTGGCGCGGGATCAAGAGCAAGTGGCTCGTCAAGCGGGGCGACCTCGTCGCGTTCCTCGAACGCCGTGCCGCACCCGCCGTCCGAGTCGGCTATGACCTCACCCTCACCACCGAGAAGTCGCTCGGCGTGCTCGCGCTGCTGGGCGACGACCACACGCGCGCTGCGGTCCTCGGTGCCATCGAGGCCGGGAACGACATCGGGATCGGCTACCTCGAGCTGCATGCGGCCTCGGCGCGGCGCAAGGGGGAGCAGGTACTCGTCCGGGGCCTGACCGTCGCGTCGTTCCGGCACCTCACCAGCCGGGCCCTCGACCCCTTCCCGCACCACCACAACGTCATCGCCAACACGGTGGTCGATGAGCACGGGTCGCGCCGCGCCCTCGACGCCCGCGGCCTGTACTGCCACGCGCAGGCCGCGTCCGCGCTGGCGACCGCCGAGATGCGCCATCAGCTGACGATGAGCCTCGGTGTCTCCTGGCGCCCGAGCCGGTCGGGTGGTTGGGAGATCGACGGCATCCCTGAGTCGGTCGTTCGCGAGTTCTCGCGACGGCGCAACGAGATCGACGATGCCGTCGCCGAACTGGAGGAGGCGATCGGCCGGATGAAGACGGTCGACGAGTTGCAGTCGATCGTCCTGGCAACGCGGCCAGCGAAGGAGGACGTCGACCCCCGGGAGCTCGTGGCCGGATGGTGGGAGCGCGCCGCGCGCCGCGGCCTCACTCCCGACGGGCTCGCCGCGTGCACCGGCCGGATCACGCCACACCCGACCGCGGTCGACCAGCGGGCGCTGTTCGACCATCTCGCCTCCCCCGACGAAGGGGTCTGCTCGGGGGCCTCGGTCTTCACGCGTTCCGACGTGCTGGTAACGCTCATCGACCTGCCCCTCGCGACCGACCGTGGCCCCCAGCCGCTGATCCTCCCGGCGGCGGAGGTGGAGCGCCTGGCTGACGAGTTCCTCGCAAGCGCCCATGTCGTCGCGCTCGAGTCGCCCGAACGACATCGCCAGGATCGGATAGCGGCCGAGGATCTGTTCACGACCCGTGAGATCCTCGCGGTGCAGCAGCGGGTCCTCGACCGGTTCAAGCGCGGTCGCGGTACTGGATCCGCGCTGGTGAGCGACGCGCTCGTGACCTGCGCCGTCGAGGAGACCGGGCACCTGTCGGCCGAGCAGGAGAGCCTCGTCCGGGCGTTCTGCACGAGCGGCGACGCGGTGCAATGCGCCATCGGTAGGGCAGGTGCTGGCAAGACGACCTCCATGCGCGCCGCCGCAGCCGCCTGGCAGGACGCGGGCTTCCGCGTCGTCGGCACCGCCGTGAAGGGTGAAGCGACCCGCCATCTCGCCGAAGGTGCTGGCATCCCGGCCGAGACGGTGGCGTGGTTCCTCGCTCGCCGGGAGGGACCGGTGCTGCCCATCGACGACAAGACTGTCCTCATCGTCGATGAGGCCTCCACGCTGTCCGACCGCGACCTCGATGCTCTCATCGACCTCGCCGAGCGCGCCGGTAGCGCCATACGGCTCATCGGCGACCCCTACCAGCACGGTGCGGTCGCGGCTGGCGGCATGTTCCGCTTCCTGTGCGAGTTGCACCCGGAGACACCGGACCTCGCCACCAGCCATCGCGTGACCGATGCTTCCGACCGGCGTGCCGCAGTCGCGCTGCGGGAGGGACGGCCCGACGAGGCGCTGGCGATCCTGGAGGCCGCCGGTCACCTGCACGTGGCCGATAGCGATGTCGACCTCTACGTCGGGATGCTCCAACGATGGTGGCATGCCCGCCAGGATGGAGACGACCACCCGATGGTCGACCGCCGCCATCACACGCGACACCAGCTCAACCGGCTCGCCCGCCACCTGCTGCGAACCCAGGGCGAGCTCGGCGAGGACGAGATCGCCGCCAGCGGTGACCGGCGCTTCGCCGCCGGAGACCAGGTCGTCGCTCGGATGGCGGCGCGCCACCTGCACGTGCCCGGTGACCCGAACCGCTACGTCCGCAACGGCGCGCACGGCACCGTCGTCGACGTTCTCGAAGGCGAGGGCACGGACGACGTCCTGCGAATCGAGTTCACCGGCGTAGGCGTCATCGACGTCCCCCGCCTGTTCTTCGACGAGCACACCGGACCCGGTGGGCGGCGCGACGTCGGCATCGATCACGCCTACGCCGTCACCAGCTACGCGGTGCAGGGTGCCACCTACGAGGCATCCACGAGCCGCATCGACGAGGGAGCGACCCGCGCCGAGACCTACGTGAACATCACCCGCGGCCGGCGGTCGAACCATCTATTCATCACCAGGGCGCCCCACCCGCTCGACGGCGAGCACCTGCCCGCGGTACCACCGCCGCCCCTCACCGACAGCGTGTCCGAGCGGCTCCGCCGCTCCGGCCCCGAGCGCGCTGCCATCGAGTACGCCATCGCGACCGCGCCTCGGCCAGCTCCTCGATCTGTCGCCCCGGCCGAGTGGACGGCGCGGTTCCCCGAACCAGACGGTGGGCCCGTCCACCTCCGGCGGCGCTGGTCGGCAGCTCTCAACGCCGTCGCCGCCTACCGTTCCCGCTGGCACCCACCGCCCGGACGCTCCGACTGGGAGTGGGCCGTTGGCTCACCGGTCCTCGACCCGGCGGCGCGGACCGAGCGCGAGGGGGCAACGGACGCCCTGCGCGCCTACGCGTTCGCTGTCGTCAGCGAGTCGTTCGACACCGGCACCGACGTGTTCGCTCCCGTGGCGGAGCACCTCATCGACGCCATGCGGCGCGGCATCGACCCCACGACCTTCGCGCAGCTCACCGCGATCTGCCAGCGGTTCGCGGAACGCCACGCCTCCGGTAACGGCTTCACGCCCGAGACCGGCGACATCGAGATGGCACTCGCCTGCGAGGTCGCACCGCTCACGTCGCAGCGACCCTCGGTCGCTCGTTCCGGCATCGAACGGAACTGAACATAAAAGGAGGAAGAAACGTGGACCTCACCTACGAAACGGAGTGGTGCGTCGAATGGGAAGACGGGACGATCTGGTTCCCCTCGTGGATCCCGGAGGCAGGCTCGTTCACCACCGATCACCCGAGCGGCGAGGCCATCGACACGTTCGCGCCGCACGGGAACGCCGAGCCGTTCGCGATCGAATGGAACCCGGAGTGGATGGCATGAGCGACATCGCGCGCAGCATCGACCTCGAGTCCATCGCCTCCCGGACTACCATCACTGTGGAAGAAGCCGCGTCCCTCCTGGGGATCGGCCGATCGGCCGCCTACGACGCGGCCCGTCGTGGGCAGTTGCCCACCCGGCGCTTGGGACGGCGCCTCCTCGTACCTGTCCCCGCCTTCCTCGCCTGGCTCGGGCCGAGCCCCGACCCGGCGAGCAAGGCCGCTAGCTGACCAGCGTCATGGTCAGCCTCTCCACCTCGATACGAGGGGACGATCATGCGAGGTCACGTTCACAAGAGACAGTGGAAAGGGCGCGGAGGCAATACGCAGACACTCTGGTACGCCGTCGTCGATGTCGGAACAGGCGACGACGGGAAGCGCAAGCAGAAGTGGCACGGGGGGTTCAAGACTCGACGGGAGGCCGAACTCGCACTAACCGAGGTCATCCAGTCCCTGGACAAGCAGACCTACATCTCACCGCAGCGGATGACCCTGACGGAATACGTCCGCACGGACTGGGTGCCGACGATGCAGACGCAGGTCAAGCAGAGCACCTGGGACTCGTACCGCAGGAACCTCGAGAACCACGTGCTCCCAGCTCTCGGCAGCACTCCGCTCCAGCAGCTCTCCACCGGGCACCTCAACAGCCTTTACCGCGGCCTCATGACTCAAGGGCGTCGGAACGGGGGCGGTGGTGGCTTGTCCGCGAAGACGGTCCGCAACATCCACGGCACGGTGAGCAAGGTCCTCGCTGACGCTGCGGACCAAGGGCTCGTCAGCCGGAACATCGCAGCCGCGTCACGACCCCCCAAGCCACGCAAGACCAGCGCGAAGCAGATCCGGTTCTGGACGCCTCCGGAACTCGCGCAGTTTCTCGTCTTCGTTGGCGATGACCGCCTCTACGCGCTGTGGCACCTCGCCGCGATGACGGGCATGCGCCGCGGCGAACTGCTCGGCCTCCGTTGGGCCGACGTGGACTTCACTAGGAAGCGGCTTGCGGTCCGTCAGACGCTGATCTCGGTCGCGTACGAAATCACGGTGACGACACCGAAGTCGCACAACGAACGCGTCATCGACCTCGACCCCGAAACCGTCGAGGTACTGCGGCGGCACCGCAAGATGCGAACGGAGGAACACGCTGCGATCGGTATGAAACTGATCGAGAGCGAACTTGTCTTCGGCAAGGCGGATGGGACGACGATCCACCCGGATGTCATCAGCCAGACCTTCGACAAGCTGGTGGCGCGTTCAGGAGTTCGACGCATTCGGCTCCACGACTTGCGGCACACTCACGCGACCATCGGCCTACGAGCTGAGGTCCCCGTCAAGGTGATGAGCGAGCGGCTCGGGCACTCGACCCCTGCCTTCACCCTGCAGCAGTACGCGCACGTGATCCCTGGCATGCAGGCCGAAGCCGCCGGAGCCATCGCGGACATCGTGGCCGAGAGCCGACCCGGCCCCGAGGCTGACGTGGCGTGGGACGATGAGGCCGAGAGCGAGGAGGACGAGGAGGAGACATGACGTCCGACCCTTCACTGCGCGGCCCCGACGACGAGGCGGACTTCGCCGCCCAGTACGGTGCAGTCGTCCGGCATGCGAGGTGGAAGCGGCCACATTCGCCTCAGTAGACGGCCAACCAGATGGCCAGGCCGCGCCAGCCGACGAGGTGGAGGCCAGCTGCTTGCGGGTCCGGTCGACAGCTCGGCCGCCCAATCCCGCATATCCCCAGCATCCGGCACCCCCGCCACGCTACGCCGCCGTGCCGTCGTCGCATCCCCAGTTCTCGTCATGATCGTGATCCTGTCCGCGGGCCACAACACCCAGTCGCGGGCCCTCGGATCACGCCCGGTTACACACCCTGTCGGACACTCCCAGGGAATAGGGGGTCGGTTCTCGGCTTTCCAGGGGTCCGGCCCAGCAGGTTGCGGATCTCCCGGGCGAGGTCGATGGATGCGTCGATCTCGAGTTTGCGGTTGGTGAGGCTCTCAACGTTGATCCCGAACGGCAGGCTGAGGCGGCGGCAGTGCGCGATCAGGGCGCGGGCGTTGAAGACGCACTGCTCGTATGAGGCGGTGAGGGGGTCACCGCCAGTGATCGCGGCGCGTAGCCATCCGGGGACGTCGATGCCGAGCCAGGTCATGAACTCCAGGGTCTTCACCGACCCGCACGGGGCCAGGGTCAGCACCACCGGCTGCGGGTCCAGGCCTCGGTCGCGGCAGCTGTGGGTGTAGCCGGAGAGCAGGTTGCGGGTGTGGTCCAGGCTATAGCAGACCTGGGAGACAAAGAACTCGCAGCCAGCGTCCTGCTTGCGCAGCATACGCACGTGCTCTGTCCCCGAGTCAGCGTGTCGTTCGGCGATGACCACGCCGCCCATCCGCGGCGGGAGTGAGAGCGCTGCATACCGGCGATAGGCCTCGGAAAGGCTCGTCCGGACCACCTGGTGCCGGGAGGCCGCGCCGACCAGCACGGTCAGCACCCGGTCGCGGTCCGCTTCCGACAGCCAGTGGTCCAGCTGGTCGCCGGTGTATTTGCCCACGGAGCGGTAGACGATCACCGGGCCTGCCCAGTCGGTGAGGTGACGGTCGAGAAAGTAGGCCGGGTCCATCATCGGCATGAACGGGAACGGTCGCGGGGCCTCGGTTCGTTCGGCTTCGGCGTCCACGTCGTAAAGAATGAGCCCGTCGACTTGCACCGACCGGAGCCGGGCCAGGGCCGCGGCGGCGATGCTGTCGGCCTGGTCGGGAGTGCTGGTCTGTCGTGGTGGGGTCAGGCCGTAGAGCAGGACGCCATCACGGGTGCGAGCCAGGAGCTCGGAGGCCGTTGCGGTCTGGGCGGATGCCATCCGACAATCGTATCGGTCCCTCACGGCTATATCGGTCCCTCACGGCCATGTCAGCCCCTCACGACGGGTTCCGCACCTGGCCCTCGGCAGTGACGGTCAGGAGGGCAATTCGTCGTGCTCTCCGGCTCGCGTCTCGGCCTGACGTTGAGGCGGTGACGGTCCTCGGCGGAGTCGTCGCAGACGGGCTTGGGGACCCTCTCAAACACCACCATTAGCACCCGGCTGATCTAAACCTTCGCGTAGCTGGGATCGTTGCCTCACGCAGGAATCTCCGCGTAGGGGCGATTGTCGCCCCAGCGGAGCGCGGCCGCGAGCAGTTCCGCCTTGGCGGCGACGCACTTGGCGTGTGAACGACGCGTTGTCGAGTGAAGTTGACCCGGTTTGATGGACACCTGCCATGAGGTGATTTCCTCCCCTACCTTGATCGGCGGGTCTTGCGGGCGCTGCGAAGGCGATCCACCTCCTCACGACCCGCCTCAGTCAGATCCCAGACGTTGACACGACCGAGGCGAGCACGGGTCACGAAGCCGAGGTCACGAAGACGTCGCCCTGCTCTGCTCACTTGCCACACGTCCGTGCCGAGCAGCTCGGCCAGTTCGTCGTTGCCCACGCGGGCACCCCGGTGGATCTCGACGAGAAGTCGGACCGGCAGTGATTCAGGCTCCAACCCCGCCGTCGGCGCGGCGAGGCCGCGGAACTCATCGATCTCCCGCGTCGCTCGGCACACATCGGCGAGCGAAGTCAGCGCGCTGCGCCAGAGTTCGGGTTCCGACGTGGCGACCTCGCGCAGCTGCGCCTCGACCCTGGCGAGGCCAGTCGCAGACCTGGTGCGCAACGCGTCCGCGACAGCGTGCGACGCCCGCTCGATCGTCTGCGCCACCAGCGCCTGCGCTGTCATGACACCAATGATGTCCCGTCGGTCAGGGAAGCGCAAACGTTTGTCAACTAATGCCGACGGTGTGTTTGACGCGTGTTTGACAAGTTGCTCGTACAGCAGAAGAGCCGGTGCTCTGCGCACCGGCTCTGACCTGCGTTTTCGTTGGTGGCGGGGGTAGGATTTGAACCTACGACCTTCGGGTTATGAGCCCGACGAGCTACCAGACTGCTCCACCCCGCGGCGACTGGAAGCGAGACAGTACCAGACGACCACGACCCCCCACGCACCCACTAGGAGCCTCGGTTCATGCGCTCCAACGCCCGCCGCCACGTCTCCGGCACACGCGAATCGGCGCGTACCCGCTCCACGAGGTCGTTCGAAACCTCATCACCGACGAGTTCCCAGATCCCAACGGCAGGACGAGTCGCGGGCGTAATCCCGATCGACATCCCGGCCTCCAGTGTCCCGCCGGTGATGATCCGAAGATATGCGCCAGGCCGGCGAGCACGGGCAAAACGGTCTTTGAACGCGGCGTCACCCATCCGAATGCCGAGCTTGAAACACGGTTCACGCGGCTGGGCAACCTCTAAGACCACTTCGCCGATCTTCCAGCGGTCCCCGATCAGCGCGTCCGTCACATCAACACCAGAAGTCGTGAGGTTCTCCCCGAAGGTCCCCGGACCGAACGGGTCACCTGCGACGCCCTCTGCCTGCGACCACCACTGGTAGTCCTCCGACGCGTATGCGTACACGGCCTTGTCGACCCCGCCATGCACCCGCAGATCGGCCTGTTCGTCACCATCGAGGTTGACGTCACCAACCGCAACCGGACCCGCGACCGGCGCCTTCCAGATCGCGGTCGTCACAACACGACCGAACCACTCGACATCGCGCGCTGCACCAACATTGACCGACACCACGTGCGCGCTCACCCTGCACCCCCTCAGCCAATCGTGACCAACCGGCGCAACCCCAACGCTTCGAGCACGTCGATCATGCGTGCGGTCACGACCGACAACCGATTCGCCAACAGCACCACGCCGAACACGAACAGCATTGCCGATGCAGCGAACGTCAGCACGCGCGCTCGACTCCGTACCCAGTGCAACGCCGAACCCAGCCGACCCAGCAACACGCCGACCGTCAGGAACGATGCCCCCAACCCAAACGAGTACGAAAACAGCAACAGTCCCCCACCAAAGGTGTCACGCGTGGAGGCGACCGTCAACACCGATGCCAACACCGGACCGATGCACGGTGTCCAGCCGAACGCGAACGCCGCACCCGCGATGTACGCGGCGAACGGACCAAAACGCTCCAGATGCGGATGCCAACGCAACTCTTGATAGACGGCAGGCGCCATCAGGATCTGTGAACCTGCAAGATACAACGCCAGCAGGATCATCACACCGCCCGAAACGCGCGTCATCACATCCTGATTGCGCACGAGCCACTGCCCAACCACGGTCGCACCCAACCCGAGTCCGACGAAGACCGTCGTAAACCCAGCGACGAACACCAACGTGCTCGCGATGATGCGCCGCAGATGGCGAGCGTCGCCGGCCTCGATCTCGCCGACCGACAATCCCGTCACCAGGCTCAGGTAACCCGGGACGATCGGCAACACGCATGGTGACAGGAAAGAGATCACTCCACCGCCGAACGCGGCGAGCACACCAAGAAGCGAAACATCAACGGTGAACGCACCGAACACACCGAACGCGCCGAGAACGCTCACTGTGCTGGGCGCGGTCCGAACAGCTCGCCGATCATCTCTTCAATCGCTGCAGCATCCACCTCGTTGGACTGATCGCCGATGAACCCTGCCACGCGCGCCCCGGTACTCACCGCTTCAGCATTCAAGACGCCGACCAGTCCTCCGACCGATGCTCCGTCACGCCCGACAACCACAACATGTCGGCCATCGGCCACTGCCGCGCGTGCACCCGCAACATCGGTCACCGATACCACCACCGCGGGAGAGGGCTTGGCGAGCTCAACCATGACCGCTCAGCGTAGGACCCCGGCGCTGAGGACCCCGATGCCTAGGACCCCGATGCGTCCGAATCCTGAGCCGCACCAGCCGCAACAGCCGCGACAGGCGCGCCAACTGCGACGCCGTCACCGCGCTCGGCCTCCGCGACACGGATCACCTCGAGAATCTCGTCACCGACCATCTCGTCACGGTCCAGGAGCGCATCGCGCAGAGCAATCACGAGATGGCGATGCTCGTCGAGCAGCGTTCTGGTGGTCTCCTTGGCAGTGTTGAGAATGCGTTCGACCGACGCGCGACCATCGTCATCGCCGAGCACCTTTGCGACGATGCCGGCCGAATACGGCGAGTCCATCGCGTCGAAGGACACGAGCGACCCCGCCATTCCGAAGGATCCGACCATCTGCGCCGCAACCTTGGTCGCATGGGCAAGATCACCGCTCGGCCCGGTCCCGGCCTCACCGAAGAACAACTCCTCGGCCGTCATACCGCCGAAGCTGATCTGAATGCTCGCCAGCAGTTCGGAGCGCGTGCGGGTGTAGCGCTCTTCGTTCTCGCTGTGGGCCAACAAACCCAACGACTCGGCACGCTTGATGATCGACAACACCTCGAGCGTGCGTGTCGTGCCCACAAGATGCGCCACCACCGCGTGGCCGGCCTCATGGGTAGCGATCGTGCGCTTCTCCTCGTCGGTGTACTCGACAGGCTGCTTCAGACCAATCTCATTGGTCATCTTCGCCTGCTGCACGTCATGCCAGTCCATGGCGTCGCGCCCGTCACGCAGCGTCCAGACGAGCGACTCGTCGAGCAGGTGCTCGATCATCACCGGGGAATACCCGAAGGTCATCGCCGCCAACTGATCACGGCGCTCCTCCCGATCGAGCTCGGCCACGTGCGACTTGCGATCGAGGTAGTAGTCGAGCACTGCGCGTCGTCCCTTCTTGGACGGCAGGCCGAAGTGGATCGCGCGGTCGAACCGGCCCGGGCGCAGCAACGCCGCGTCGAGATCGGACGCACGGTTCGTCGCGCCGATGACGAGAATGTTCGAAGCCACAGATGGCTTCTTCTTCAGGTGCTTCGACGCAGGCAGCCAACTGTTGAGGCGATCGAAGAACCAACCCTTGACGCGTTGGCCCGTCGTCTGGTCATCGAAGGATTGCAGTTGGATCAGCAGCTCGTTGACCACACCGGAGACGCCCTCGGTCGTCGCCTTCTCCGTCGCCGGAGCAACGCCACCTTCAGCACCCGACAACACCGCAGAGTCCGAACGCATCCCACGTCGCGCAGCTGCGATCGCGTCGATCTCCTCGATGAATCCGATCGCGCCGCCCTCGCGCCGCGCGGCCTTGCGCAACTCCTTGAAGTAGGCGCGGATCTTGCGGTTCGTCTGACCGTAGAACTGCGACTGAAACGCACTCGAGGACACGAACAAGAACGGCACACCGGCTTCGTGGGCCATCGCCTTGGCCATGTAGGTCTTGCCGGTTCCCGGCGGGCCCTCGAAGAGAATCGCCCGTCGCGGCGTGCCACCCATCTGCTCACGGAACGTCTTGTACGCCAGAAAGAGGTTCAGCGTGCGGATCACTTCGTCCTTGACCACACCGAGACCGACGACATCATCAAAGCCGATGGAGATCTCGCTCGGTCGGTACAGCACGTGTGGAGAGCGACCCATGCCCAGCAACGGCACGAGCGTTCCGATGGCCGTCACGAGGATGAACACCCACATGACGCCGTAGTCGCTGATCCACGTCGGAATCTCGGGCACACCGAACTCGAGCGGGTTGCCGCTGAGGATGCGCCACCACATGAACGCCGCGACGAGCGCGAGCACCACGCCGACTCGGAGAATCCTCCGCAGGCGATGCGACTCCCGATGGGTGCTCACATCGAGCAGCGCCCCCCGAAGCACCGACGACTGCCCAAGGGTCCTCAGGTCCATCACACCCGCTGACACACCCGCCGACAGAGCCGCCGACGCACCCGTCGATTCAGAGGTCTGCCGGGTCCCCAAACCCTGGTGTGCCGCAACTTCTGGACCATGACCGGGCGCGCCGGCTCCGCCGTCGACCTCATTGGCATCGCTTCGCGCGCGTCCGTACATGCGGGCTCCGTCCCGAGGGAAATAGCCCCATTCGACCGAAACCTCCAGCGGTTGAGTCGGTCAACGGGATGCTCAAGCGTAACAACGCCTCGGGGAACCGAAAACCACGCGAATCAGGTCAGTGCAAAGCAGGTCGCTAAGGTCGCCGCCATGACTCTCGACGGGCGCTCTGTGCGCCTCGACCAGGGCATCCTCGCCGTCATGCTGCTGGGTGGGTGGGTCTTCCACCTCGACTGGATGCTGCTGGCGGCATGCGGGGTCCAGCTCCTGAACCTCAACGCCCTGACCGAGAACAGCCCGCTCGGGGGGTTCTACGCGCTGCGGATTACCACGCGCTTGGCCGGCAACCCCACCCCCCTGGACACCTCGGCCGTCCGGCTCGCATGGATCGTGAACGCCGGCCTGCTTTCGGCGGCAACCATCATCTGGGTTGCCGGTGGGAGCTCCATCGCGTGGGTGCTCGGCATCGTCGTCGCCGCTGGAGCGGTCTTCGGCGCCACCACCGGTCGCCTGATCGCCCCGGACCTCATCAGGTCCCGCCGGCACCCCGAGCCCGGGCACCGGCACGGGCACGGGCACGAGTTCAGGCACGACCGACGAGCAGGACCCGACCTGAGCCTCACGGCGCCGTCTCAAGCAGGACGCAGGTTGGCCGGGATGTCAGCCTTGAACGGGTTCTCACGATCACGGTCCGACATGATCGGCTCGGCGTTGGGCCAATCGATCTTCAATGCCGGGTCGTTCCAGGCGACACCCAACTCGTCGGCCGGGTCGTAATAACCATCCACCAGGTACGTGATGGTCATGTCGGTCAGCGCATAGAAACCATGCGCAACACCAGGCGGGATGTACACGCCGGTGTGATTGTGTGGCCCCAGTTCGAGCGTCAACGAGGTGCCCTCGGTCGATGACGAGGTCCGCAGGTCGTGCAACGCGACGAACGCCTTACCGAACGGGACATACCAGTAGTCCGCCTGGTGAAGGTGGTAGTGCAATCCGACGAGCGCTCCACCCATGCGATCCGCTCGGTTCGCCTGGATCATGGCCGGCGATCCGGGAATCCACTCGTGGCGGAACGTCTCGACGAACATGCCCCGGTCGTCACCCCACACGGTGGGCTCGACGACGACGACGCCATTGATGATGGGAGATTGCACAACTGAGGCCATAGGTGAGACTTTGGCCGACTCAGCGAGCCACTCGCAACACGAGCCAGGTACCCAACGAAAGTCCGACGGCCCAGCCGGTGAGCGCCAACCCTCCGGCGTTGGTCGCAGGTCCCGTCCCGACGAGCGCCAGCCCGAGCAGCCACCCGTTACGGAACACCGTCCGAGCCGAGGTCGGCGAACCCGTCATCGGCGCATCTGACGTCGGCGAATCCGAGATCGGCGAACGCCGCGGGCCGTGCAGCGTTGGTGCGACACCGAAACAGGCACACGGGCTCGTGTTCCCGCGCGCAAGGTTGGCGATGATGGCTGCGGTGAACACCGCGAGGACGCCGAGAGCGATCCAGGACGGCCACTGCTCGTCGTAGGCAACCAACAACATCGCTGCGACCGAGACCTCCGCGATCGGTAACGCCCACGAGGCGAACGGCGAGACACGTCGCGGAATCCCGAAGGCTTCGAGTTGCACTGCGACCGTCGCCGGTGCGGCGAACTTGCCGATCGCAGCAACCAGGAACACAACCGCGATGACCGCGCGCGCGGCGTACGCGAGCGCGTCCACCGAAGTTAGAGCGTCAGCTTGGCGTACCCGCCGCGATAGAACAGCAGCGGTCCACCGACACCCTCGGTGCCAACGCCCAAATCTTCGACGTGGCCGATGACCACGACATGGTCACCCGCGTCATGAACCGCGTGAATCGTGCAGTCGAGGTAGGCAATCACGTCAGGTAAGAGCGGAGAACCCATCAGGCTCTTGCGATAACCCGTACGCGCGAATCGGTCGTCACCCTTCTGCGCGAACACTCGACACACATCCTCTTGATGCTCGCCGAGGATGTTCACCGCGAACCTGCCGGAGCGCTCGATCTGTGGCCACGTGCTCGACGTCTTCGCCGCACAGAACAACACGAGCGGCGGGTCCAACGACACCGACGTGAACGAGTTCGCCGCCATTCCCACGGGCTGCCCATCGTCGATCGCGGTGATGACCGTCACCCCAGTTGCGAAGTGGCCGAGCACCGTTCGATACGAAGCGGGATCAGGTGTCATCGACGAATCCGAGGCGACCACGCTCACCGTCCCATCGCAAGGTCAAGGCACAGGCCCTCATAGGCAGCGACCACGATTTTGGGGCCCTCGATCTGTGCAGACAACTCGCGAGCATGTTCGAGGATCAGATCGACGTCACGATCGGAATGTGATGGGCAGTGATGAAACAACGCGAGTCGACGTGCGCCCGCGACACGCGCCACCTGTACGGCGTAGTCGACCGTACTGTGCCCGTGATGACGTTTCGTCTCGAACTCGTCACAGGTGTGTTGTGAATCGTGGATCAACAGGTCGACGCCATCGGCAAGTTCGAGCACCTCGTCGGGAACCCAGTCGTCTCGATGCTCCTCGTCGCACCCTGGCCCGTGATCTGCGATGTACGCGATGGAGACACCGTCGAGTTCGACACGGAAACCAAGAGTCGGATCGGTGTGCCGAATCCACTTCGAACACACCTTTGCGTCACCAATCGGAAAGTAATCGGCGCCGACGTCACAAAACTCGACACGCCCGTTCAGCTCATCGGGGGTAATCGGAAAGTACGGCGGGCGCATCACACCTGCGAACACCTCGGCGAGCGAGCCCGCACTTTGGCGCGGCCCATACACATCAACGCATGCGTCGGTCTCACTCAACTGCGCAAGGAACGGCAACCCTTGAATGTGATCCCAATGCAAGTGACTCAACAACACGGACGCCTGAAACGGCTCGGAATCAGCGCATGTCGCGCGAGCGGCAGCGACGTCATCGCCAAGGGTGCGTAGGCCTGTACCGAGGTCGAACACGATCCGGTCCTGGGTTCCCGCAGGGTCGTTGCTCTCCAACAACACGCACGATGTATTGCCGCCATATCGCCGATAAGCGTCGCCGGAGCACGGCGTCGAACCCCTCGTCCCGTAGAACCGAACCGATGCGCCTGGGTCGGCAATTGACACGGAGGAAGAACCTAGCGCCCCTTAGCGTGGGAACCAAAGGACGTGTCGCGCGTCACCCTGTCTGCACCCGGGACATGCGCAATCCAGACGCCCTGGATCGCCAGGTTCGTACGTCTTAGGCTGCGGAGATGCAGCAGACGATCAACGTGCGCGGTATCGATTTCGCCTACCTCGAGCTTGGACCCACCGACGGTCCCTTGGCTCTGTGTCTACACGGATTTCCCGATCATGCCCTCACCTGGGAGCTGCTCCTCGTCGAGCTCGCCGAGGCAGGTTTTCACGCAGTCGCACCATGGACCCGTGGCTACGCACCGACTGGGCTTGCGCCCGACGGCAACTACCAGGTCGCTTCGCTCGCGCTTGATGCGCTGGCGCTCACCGATGCGCTCGCGGGTGATCAAAAGCCCGTCATCATCGGTCACGACTGGGGGGCAATCACCGCATACACCGCAGTTGCGCACGCCCCGGAGCGGTTCGCGAAGTTGGTCAACATCGCCGTTCCCCATGCACTTGCTCTTGGCGAGAAAATCTTCACCCCTGAACAACTCGAGCGCTCGTGGTACCAGTTCTTCTTCCAGTTGCCATTCGCACCGATGGTGGTACCCAACGACGACTATGCCGTGATCGACTTTCTCTGGCGGCGCTGGTCACCCAACTACACGGCTCCCGAACCATTCATGCGAGCGCTGAAAGACACGTTTTCTCAGCCAGGATCGCTCGAAGCTGCGATCGCCTATTACCGCTTCACCTTCGGTTCTCTCGAGGCTGACCCCGCATTGGCCGACGTCCAGAACGCCTTTGTCGCCCCCACGCCGATCCCGACGCTGTACTTCCACGGCGATCATGACGGCGTCCTTGACATCTCGCTCGCTCAGGAAGAATCGATGCGGCCGCACTTCCCCGCGGGACTCGAGTTCGAAATCGTCAAGGACGCCGGACATTTCCTGCACCTCGAAGAGCCCGAGTTCGTCAACCGCCGAATCGTCGACTTCCTCCTGCGCTGACCGGCTCGACTACCCCAGCCCGACCGACTCAGTCGGCAGAACGGTATGGGCGCAGCCGTTCTGCCGCGGCGCCACGCTTGAGCACCATGACCTTGCGGCGGAAGTAACACACCTCTTCGCCGTGCTGGTTGTACCCGAAGCTCTCCACCGTCACAATCCCGCGATCGGGCTTCGATGACGACTCCACACGATCGAGCACCCTCGTCTCCGCATAAATCGTGTCGCCATGAAAGGTTGGGCGCTTGTGAATCAGCGACTCGACCTCCAGGTTCGCGACCGCCGACCCGCTGACATCGGGCACGCTCATCCCCAAAACCAAGGAATACACCAGATTGCCCACTACGACGTTCCGAGCGAACTGCGTCTGGGTCTCGGCGAACCATGCATCGGTGTGCAGGGGATGGTGATTCATCGTGATCATGCAGAACAGATGGTCGTCAGCCTCGGTGATCGTCTTACCGGGCCAATGCTTGTAGACGTCGCCGATCTCGAAGTCCTCGAAGTGTCGGCCGAAGGGACGCTCATAGACGGTCACGGGCCAGACGCTATCCCTCCAGGGAATCCCCAGACCTACCGGTAGGTTGTAGCCACGATGCAGAACCACCAGATCATGATGGGCTTCCGGCGCGACCCCGAGGCAGTTGCCGGCAAACGCCTCGAACGAGAGACGTTTCGCCGCGTCCTGGGGTTCGCTCGTCCCTATCGGTCGCGCCTGTTGGGATTCCTCGCCGCGGTCGTACTCGCAGCGATCGTCGGGGCGCTGCCTCCCCTCATTTTCCGTGACCTCATCAACACCATCTCCAAGAGCGGCGGTACCGGAATCGGCGCAGACCGCATTGCCGTGCTCGCAGTGCTCGCCGTCGTGCTTGCGCTGGCGGTCGCCGGGCTCTCACTCGTACAGCGGTGGTACTCCTCCGAAATCGGCGAGGGACTGATCTACGACCTTCGGGTCGCCCTCTTCGACCACGTGCAACGCATGCCGCTCGCCTTCTTCACACGGACCCAGACCGGTTCGCTGCTTTCACGGCTCAACAACGACGTCATCGGCGCACAACAAGCGGTCACCTCCACGCTCGGAACCGTGGTCGCCAACCTCATCGCGGTGGTTGTCACGTTGTCGTTCATGCTCGCGCTCGAGTGGCGGCTCACCTTGCTCACCCTGCTGGTCCTTCCGGCTTTTGTCATCCCGGCCCGAAAGATCGGCGTCAAGCTCCAGGTCATCACCCGTGAGGCGATGCAACTCGACGCGTCGATGAACTCCACCATTTCCGAGCGTTTCAACGTTTCGGGCGCGCTCGTCGTCAAACTCTTCGGTAAGCACGACCTCGAGCGCGAAGGCTTTGCGAACCGCGCTGCTCGCGTGCGCGACATCGGCGTCAAGAGCGCGGTGTACAGCCGAATCCTCTTCGCTGCGCTCGGGCTCGTCGCTGCCGTCGGCACGGCGGTCGTCTACTACATCGGTGGTCGCCTCGCCATCGACGGAACGATCGACGCGGGCACGGTCGCTGCATTCGTGCTCTTCGTCTCGCAGATCTATCAACCGCTCACGCAGCTCACCAACGCACGCGTCGACGTCATGACGGCGTTCGTCTCCTTCGACCGCGTCTTCGAAGTTCTGGATCTCCTCCCGTCGATCACCGACCGGCCCGGGGCGATCGACCTGATCGACTCACAAGGCCGCATCGAATTCGAAAACGTCAGCTTCCGCCACCCGGCTCCATCGTCGGTGTCCCTCGCATCGCTCGAGACCTTCGGCGCAACCATCGACGATTCACCCAGCGACTGGATCCTCCGCGACGTCTCGTTCAGCATTGCTCCCGGCGAATTCGTCGCAATCGTCGGACCATCGGGAGCGGGTAAGACCACCATCGCCATGCTGCTCCCGCGCATCAACGACGTCACCAGCGGACGCGTCCTCATCGACGGTCACGACGTGCGCGACCTGACACTCGACTCCCTGCGAAGCTCGATCGGCATCGTCATGCAGGACCCACACCTTTTTCACGACACGATCGGCGCCAACCTTCGCTACGCACGGCCGGACGCTACCGACGACGAGCTTGTGGAGGCATGCAAGGCGGCTCGCATCCACGGTCTCATCGCATCGCTCCCCGACGGCTACGACACGGTCGTCGGTGACCGCGGGTACCGGCTTTCGGGAGGCGAGAAGCAGCGCGTGGCGATCGCTCGCGTGTTGCTCAAGAACCCCGCGATCGTCATACTCGACGAGGCAACCGCCCACCTCGATTCGGAATCCGAACAAGCCATCCAGCGTGCACTTGATGAAGCACTGGTCAGCCGTACCGCCCTCGTGATCGCACACCGGCTCTCGACCATCGTCGGCGCAGATCGCATCCTCGTGATCGACCACGGTCGGATCATGGAACAAGGCCGCCACGAGGATCTTCTCGCGGCGGGTGGCATCTACGCTGACCTGTACCGCACCCAGCTCCAACCGGCGACAAGCGAAACCACGACGGAAGATGTTTCGTAAGACCGTTCGCGAACCAATCCCCCTTGACGAGCTGAGCCTGCGCCCGCAGACGGTCACGCGCCGTGAGCGGCGCCGTAAACGTGAACGGTTTCACCAGACGCTCGCCACCTGGTTGCTCGGCGCGCTCACGATCGTCGTCGCATTGGTCATCACCGACACCGTTCGACTGCCGAGTAGCGAGTCCAATCCCGCACTCGCCAACGCGAGTAGGACCACACCCACCAACAGAGTCGCGCCGCCCAGAGCCACACCAAAGATCGCGTTCCGCGCGCCCACAGCAGCGGCGCCGCTGAAGCTCTGGATCGGCGGTGATTCCTTGTCATGGTCCCCGGGCGTCACACTCGGGCGCATGACACAGGACGCAGGCATCGTGCGTAGTTACCTCAATTCCCGCACATCTACCGGCCTCACCTCTCCGGGTCTCTACAACTGGCCAAGACACGCGGCGGAGGATCTCGCCAACTTCAATCCCGAGGCGATCATCTTCACGATCGGCGCAAACGATTCACCTCTTGTACAACCCAATCCGAAAGACGCCAGTGGACGCCCCGCTTGGGAAGCGAACTGGCGCCGGCACGTCACAACCATGATGGACCTCTTCCTCGCGTCTCGCAGCGACCGCCACGTGTATTGGGTTGGAACCCCCAACATGCGCGATTCGAAATTCGCCGCCAAGGTTTTGCAACTCAACAAGATCGCACGCGAAGAAGCGAACCGCCGACCGAATGTCACCTACATCGACGCGTATGCGTTGTTCTCCGACTCCGATGGCCGCTACGCGGCGGCACTGCCGGGTCCCGACGGCAGGAAGCGAACCGTACGGGCGGGCGATGGCATCCACTTCACCAATGAAGGCGGCAGCCGCCTCGCTGCCGAAATCTTTCGCGTGCTCGACGCCGACTGGAGCATCTCCGAGCGTGCGGTTCCGGGATCGAAACGGATTCCCCAGATCGTGAGCAAAGGCAGCGGCACACAGCCTGGGAATGTCGCGCGCAGCACGACCTCGACCGCAGGTGTCGATTCTGCCCGGAGCGCCACGACGCTTCCGTCAACCTCCTCGACCACCAGCAGCACGACTGCACCGTCGAGTACCGAAACCACCGCCGTCCCCTCCGATCCTCCCGCCTCGTCGACAACACCGACCGCAGCGACTTCGACGACAACCGCGCCCGCCACGACCACCACAACGACCTGATGGGCAGATCAGCTCAATGAACACGGCATTGCACGCAGCCGAGACGGCGCTCACATGCGCTGCAACGGTCGTCGACGAGACAAGCCTCACGCTCGCGGATGGTGCTGTTGGCGACGGCGTCATCTCCGTCGCCAAGTTGGATCAGCACCAGGTCCTCTCATATGACCTCGCTCACAGCGCAAGTGCCCTCGCAGTGGGCCAGGTGATGCTCGACTACGCGGCACACGGGGAGGACGAGGCAATGCTGGCATCGGCCTTCATTGCCGATGCCATCTGGGACCTCAGCTCCAGAATGGCAGGCCGTACCTCAACGTGGCGTCAATCCGTGACAGCTCTCGACCCTGCGATGGACTTCGTCGAGGAGCACCGCGATCCAGCCTTCCTCGAGCGGATCGCCGAACGCGTCGCCGCGGTCGGTACTGGCGCGTCACATCTCTCCGATGACTTCGATCTCGTCCGCGCAACGTTCGGACGTTTCGCCGACGACGAGATCCGTCCCGTCGCAGAACACGTACATCGCACCAACGATGATGTACCCGAATCGATCATCACAGGGCTCGCACAGATCGGCGGCTTCGGATTGTCGGTCCCCGAGGCCTATGGCGGTTTCGCGGCAGGCGGCGAGCAGGACTACCTCGGGATGGTTGTCGCAACCGAGGAGCTCTCCCGCGGATCGCTCGGGATCGGTGGTTCGCTCATCACACGCCCCGAGATCCTCACCCGCGCGCTGGTTCGCGGTGGCACCGAGGCGCAGAAACAGCGTTTCCTGCCGCGTATCGCATCGGGCGAAGTGATGTGCGGGATCATGGTGACCGAGCCCGACTACGGATCCGACGTCGCAGGCGTGAGCGTGACGGCGACACCGACAGCGGGCGGCTATCTCATCGACGGCACGAAGACGTGGTGCACGTTCGCAGGTCGCGCCAACCTGCTCATGCTGCTGGCGCGCACGAACCCAGACCGAAGCCTGACCCACCGGGGATTGTCGGTGTTCGTGATCGAGAAGGAGGCGACCGCAGGACACGCGTTCGCATATTGCCAAACCGGCGGCGGAACGATGGAAGGTCGCGCGATCGACACGATTGGTTACCGCGGCATGCACTCGTACGAGGTTTCCTTCGCCAACTGGTTCGTGCCCGCCGAGAACCTCATCGGCGAGGATGCCGGCCTCGGCAAGGGCTTCTACCTCCAGATGGAGGGCTTCGAGAACGGGCGACTGCAGACGGCCGCACGCGCAACCGGGCTGATGCAAGCTGCGTTCGATGCGGGACTGAGCTACGCGCAAGAACGCCGCGTCTTCGGCAAGCCCGTGTTCGACTACCAACTCTCGAAAGTGAAGCTGGCGCGCATGGCCGTACTCATCCAGGCCGGCCGTCAGTTCTCGTACCACGTCGCGCGACGCATGGCTGTGGGTGAGGGCGCCCTCGAAGCGTCGATGTTGAAGGCATTCGTGTGTCGCTCCGCCGAGTGGGTCACACGCGAAGCCATGCAATTGCACGGCGGAATGGGTTACGCCGAGGAGTTCCCCGTGTCGCGCTACTTCGTCGACGCGCGCGTGCTCTCCATTTTCGAAGGCGCCGATGAGACCCTCTGTCTACGCGTGATCGCGCGCCGCCTTGCCGAGCAAGCACTCGCTCGCTCGGCCTGAACGGTCGGATTCACGAAGCGTGACTGCGAGCCAAGCCTGAACGCAAGCCGCGCGCGACGAACTTGTTCGCCATCTTCCGGCTCGCCTCGTCGATCATCTCGTCACCGAACATCACCGCACCGCGAAGATCAGTTTCCGTTGCGACCCGATAGGCCTCGAGAAGGTCATAGGCATGATCGAACTGCTCTTGGGTCGGGGTGTACACGTCGTTGATGACGGTGACCTGGTCGGGATGCAACGTCCACTTGCCGTCGTAGCCGAGCATGTGCGTGCGCTGCGCGTAGCTGCGCAATCCATCAATATCCTTGATTCGCAGATACGGACCGTCGATCACCTGCAACCCATTGGCACGCCCGGCCATCAAGATCTTCGAGAAGGTGTAGTGAAAGTGATCTCCCGGATACTCGGGAATCGCGACACCACCGGTGAGCACCGGCATTTCCAGCGACGCGGCGAAGTCGGCCGGTCCGAAGATGATCGTCTCCAGGCGGTCCGAAGCCGCGCAGATCTCCTCGACGTTGATCAGCCCACGTGCAGTTTCAATCTGTGCTTCGATGCCAACTTTCGTAGCGCGTCCCATGTTCGCCTCGATCTGCGTCAGGAGCAGGTCGAGGGCCACGACTTCGGCTGCTGATTGCACCTTCGGCAACATGATCGCGTCGAGTCGTTCCGATGCGTTCTCGACGATGTGGATCACATCACGGTAGGTCCACTTGGTGTCCCACGCGTTGACGCGAACGCAAAGGACTGCGTCACCCCAGTCGTTCGTGTTGATCGCGTCGACGACCGTTGCACGTGCATCTTCCTTGGCGTTCGGCGCGACCGAGTCCTCGAGGTCGAGGAAGTACATGTCTGCGCCGAGAGACGGAGCCTTCGCCAAGAACTTGGGGTTCGAACCCGGAACGGCATGACAGCTTCGGCGGGGCAATTCACGGGAGCGCTCAGACATGGGTCGAAGGGTACCGATACCGTGGAGACGTGGCGCAATCGATGTCTCCGAACTCCCTCGAGCCTGTTGGCGATGGCGTCTTCGCCTGGTTACCGACGGGCGCCCGTGTCGGCGTCGCGAATGCCGGAGTCGTCATCGACGACGACGGCATCACCGTTGTCGACGCGCTGATGGTCCGCTCACAGTGGGAGCCGTTCAGAAAGGCTGTCTCCGCGATGGGACGCCCTGTACGTCGGCTGATCCTCACACATGGTCGAATCGACGTCGTCGGTGGATCGACCGCGTTTCCCAATGCAGCGGTTTACGCCGCACCGGCCACCAGCGACGTGCTCGACCTCGCGATGCCCATCGCCGCGTACCAACATTTCATGCCCGAATTTGCTGACGAATTCGAGGATCTCGCCGAGACCGGCACCCGTGCGGTCACACATCTCATCGATGGGCCTGCACAACTCACCGAACGACTCGAAGTGCTCCCAGCACACGGATATTCAGCAGGTGATCTGTTGGTGCTCGTCGGCGACAGCGACGTGTGTTTCGCAGGTGGACTGTGTTCCTTCGGCGTGACCCCACTCGCGTTCGAGGCTGATTTTCCTGCATGGATTGATGTGCTCGACGTGATCGGCGAACTCGCGAACGTGATCGTTCCCGCACATGGCGCCATCGGCGGCGCTGCAGAAATCGGGGTGCTCATCGACTATCTGCGCGCGTGTCTCGACGCTGCAGCGAACCGTTCGAACATTGCGACTGGACCTTGGGACGCGTGGGTCGATCGATCGAACGACACCATCAACATCGAACGCGCGGCGATGCTCGCATCGGGTCATGACGGCATCCCGACTGCGATGTTGCGCGCGATGGGGATGTAACCCACGTCACACTGATTGCACGTCAATGTCCCCCTTCGGTGGCGAACGTTGCTAGGTTCTGGGCGACCTACGACAGGAGGTGGAATGACTCGCAACCCAGATCCGTCGATCGCGCTCGAGAACTTGCAGGGGACGACACGCACGCTCGACGACTGGATGACGATGTTCCACCTGTGCTGCGTGATCCTTCCGGATCGCCCCGAAGCACGCGAATGGTTGCCAGTCGTCCGCCGCATCCTCAGGGTGCTCGGTGATGCCGACTGCCATGTCGCGATCTGCTTGACGGCGAGCGCCGCGATCGCGCACAAGATTCTTGACGATGACGCCGATGAGTTCATGGTCTTCATCGACCCGGACCACACGTTCGTGGGAAGCCTCGGGCTGACCCACCTCCCGGCGTTCGTACATCTCGGCCAGGACACCTCACTGATCGCTGCCGCTGTTGGCTGGAATCCAGCCGAGTGGCAGCGGGTCGCTGACGGAATTGCCCAGTCGATGGGCTGGAAGACGCCAACAATTTCCGGTCCGAATGACCCCGAACCAACTACCGGGTGGGCCATCTAAAAATTCGCTTGACCTGCACATACGCACGCATTTCCGCGGCCCTTCCTGCCTTGTAGGGCATTTCGCCACACCTCGGCGTCGGAAATACGCTCCGTCCGATTCGGCACGGATGAGGCGCTTCGCACTAGCGTCTTCTGCATCCCAAATGTCCACGGCGTTGAGTCGCGTTGACGTGGATTCGCCGAAGTCCGCATCGGACGGCCCCCCAGTTGAGTGCCGACTTCGCTGACTCGTCGCTCGTACCCCCTGCACCCGCACCCTCACCCTCCAAACGCACACCCATATCAATTTTCAGAACCCATCCCGTCCAAAACACAACCCACTCCGAACACAGCACGTTCGCAAGGACAAACACCGACCGAAGCTCCCACTTCCCGGGAGTCGATCGCACAGGGAGTCCCCATGAACCATCTCCGACATCGCTACTCCATCGTTGCCACATCAGTGCTCGTCGCAAGCGGCGTGCTCCTCTCGGCGATTCCGGCAGCGGCTTCCAACATCGACGAAAAACAGGCCGAGGCGCTCCGTCTCGAGTCGACAATCGAGTCGACCCGAGCACGAATCGCCGCCCTCGCGGTGGAGTATGAGGCCACCTTCGCGGAGGTCAAGCGGGCGCAGACGGCAGTCGCAGATGCCAGGGCACACGTCGACAGTGCCCGGATGGAAACCCGCCGTCTCACTGCCGTACTCGCCGAACCGAAAGGCGCAACCGCCCAGGCGCTCGGCGGCGGAGGTTCGAGCATCTTCACCGGCTTGACGAAGAACTCGAAGGCAGACTCTCGTATCGCCCTGGCAGCCGGCACACCAACCGCCAACGTCGCCGAGCAACTCGCCCGTGCCCGCGAGCAACTCGCCGTCGAGGTGACGGTCTTCGAAACCGCCAAGCGCGGCATGCAATCCGCAAAGCGAAGAATCGCTCGACAACGCACACAACTCGAGGCCTTCGACAAGCTTTTGATCACGCAGCTCACCAAAACCCGCGATGACCTCGACGTTTTGATCCGCCAGCACGAGGCGCACAAGGCGTTCACCGCATTCGCAGCTGGCATCGCCAAGCGCGAGCAGATTCTGCACCCCCGAGCGACGCCGGCATCGTCGGCGACCTACACCGCCGCTGGTTTCGTGCGACCGCCCGCACCCTCGGAAGGCGCTCGAGCCGCCATCGACTACGCGTTCGCTCAAATCGGCAAGCCATACCGCTACGCCGCCACCGGTCCGAATGCATTCGACTGCTCGGGGTTGACGATGATGGCGTGGCGAGCCGGAGGCCTGAACCTCCCCCATTACTCGGGAGCCCAGTTCAAGATGTTCCCCCGTGTTCCGCTGAACGAACTCCAACCTGGTGACCTCGTCGTGCGAGGACCGGGTGGCAGTGCGCACGTCGCGCTCTATGTGGGTGACGGCATGCAGGTTTCGGCGACGAGTACCGGCGACGTCGTCAAACTGCAACCGGTGCCGTACAACCAGCTCAGCGGTGCCGTCCGACCGGGCTGAACAACCCATTCGAAGCGGCGGACTCCAAACGGATCGACGGTCGAACCGCTCGCGTGTCACGATGCGGGGCGTCGTTCGGCTTCGGACCAACAAGGGGAGGACCAATGCGGCTTGGACTCAGCTTCGGCTACCAGGACTGGGGCAAGGACCTTGCCAACGCGGTGGAGTTGGCTCAGGAGGCCGACCGTCTCGGCTATCACTCGGGCTGGACCGCGGAAGCATACGGAACCGACGCGATCACACCGATCACCTGGCTGCTCGCGCATACCACCAACCTCAAGTTCGGCAGCTCCATCATGCAGATGCCGGCACGTACCCCAGCAATGACAGCCATGACCGCGGTGACGCTCGACCTGATGAGCGGAGGACGCTTCCTCTGCGGTTTGGGTCTCTCAGGGCCAGCAGTCGTCGAGGGTTGGCACGGCCTGCCCTACGGAAAGCCGCTCGGCAAGACCCGCGAGTACGTCGAGATCTCTGCGCGCCATCTGGAAACGCGAAGCGCCGCTCGAGCACCATGGCGCGCACTACGACATCCCGTACCGCAAAGAGGACGCGTCTGGTTTCGGTAAGCCGCTCAAGTTGATGGTTCACCCGAGCGAGAACGACATCCCTATCTATGTCGCTGCGATCGGACCCAAGAACGTGGAGCTCGTCGCAGAGATCGCCGACGGTTGGCTTCCGATCTTCTCATCGCCCACACACCTGAAGGATTCCTTCGGCGCCGCGCTCGATGCAGGCTTCGCGCGCGCATCGCAACCAAAAACTGCGGCGGACTTTGACATCGCGCCAACGGTCACGGTGATCACCGGTGATGACAAGGACCTCGACACCATGCGCGGATACATCAAGCCCACGCTTGCCCTCTACATCGGCGGGATGGGTCCGCGGGAGAACAACTTCTACAACAACCTCGCGTGCCGGTACGGCTATGAAGCCGAGGCGAAGGTCATCCAAGACTTCTACCTCGACGGCAAGAAAAAGGAAGCGGCAGCAGCGGTGCCCGACAAACTTGTCGACGAGGTGTCGCTCCTCGGTTCACGTGCACGCATCGCGGACCAACTCGACGCGTGGAAGGAGTCGGGGATCACCACGCTGATCATCACGGCGAATCAGCGCGAGGTGATCACCATGATGGCCGAACTCGTTCTGTAGTACGCAGAACCGTCGGTTAGGTGAGCTACCCAGCTGCGTACGCCGCGACTGACGTGATCGGAGCGCCAACTGTCGTTCCGCCGAGCGACCCGACAAACGCACGGTCCGAGAAGTTGAAGATCCCACCATCGGCGCCGACCATCAGATACCCATTGCCATAGCGAACCATGTCGACAACAGGCTTGTTCATCTTCGTCGCGCCCATCGAACCCCTGAACTCCGCATCGCCGAAAGCAAAGATGCCACCATCGGAAGCGACCAACCAGTAACCGTTCCCCGTACTCGTCGGCACCAAAGACTGCACCGGCGCATTCAACTTCATCGCACCAGTCGAACCGAAGAACGCAGCATCACCAAACGCAAAGATGCCACCGTCGGAAGCGACCATCCAATAGCCCTTACCCGACGGCGTCGGAATCGAACCCAACACCGGACCGGTCAGAGCAACCTTCGACATATCGCCGTACGACACCGCAGCGCCAAACGGCACCACACGCCCACGGTTCGTGAAAACCCAATACCCATTCCCATCAGGCGTCGCCGAAATACTCGAAACCAACTCTCCCGGAGCCAACGCACCCGGACCAAGACTCCCGATGGCCTTGGCATCTCCATACGGATAGACCGTGCCCTGCGAGTCGACGATCCAATAGCCGTTGCCACTCGGCGTCGGCTCAAGCTTCACAGCGCCGGTACCTTCGAGCAGCTTCGGGCCGGGGCCAAAACGGTCGAAGATAGCGGTCCTCGGATCGCCCTGGACCGAGCGCCGCCGAACGCGTAGACCGCGCCGTCGCTCCCCAGCATCCAATACCCGTCTCCCCCTGTCGTCGGCAGAGGATCCGTGGGCTCCGGCCGAGGAACCTGCGCCCAGAACGCCCGTTACCGTGACCGTTGCGATAACACTTCCGAAGTTTGTGACAGAGACCGTCGTCGTTCCAACAACCTTGGGGAAGAGAATAAGACTGACAACACAGCTTTTACCTGGCTGAAGAGCGGCGCCCATACCACATTCCATGGGGACGCTGATCGACTTCCAACTTTCGCCGGTCGCGTAGAGAGTCCATCATCACCGGAACAGCGCCCGTGTTGGTGACACGGAAGGAAAACCACTCGCTGCTGACACCAACCGTCGCCGACACCGAGGCGACCGGCGGCGTCACTTCGAGACCCGGGTAGGCCGCCGAAGCGCCGGGTGCTGCGACCAAGAACGAACCGGCCGAAACCGCAACGGCCACCAACAGACCCAGAACCCGCTTCATGGAATACATAGGGCGAGACAATAGAGACCGATTCGCCCTATCGTCAACCATTCATCCGCTTTTGGTCCTTATGATCCACTAGGCAGACGGTTGGTCTGCGCCCGATCGAGCTCCCGACGCGTACCAGTTCGCAGAGCGTGCGGTTGCTAGGCGTGGAAAAGGATCGGGAGGTTCTCGATTTGGCGCAACGCGGCTGTGTAGGACAGCTCCACGCCCGGCTTGATCGAGTACTCCGGAATCCTGCGGTGCCACTCCCTGGTCGCCACACGCAACTCCAGACGGGCCAAGTGCGAGCCCAGGCAACGGTGAACACCACCGCCGAACGCGTAGTGCGGATTCGGGCTACGTGTCAGGTCGACTTCCATCGCCCGGTCGTAGAAGTTGGCGTCCGTGTTGGCAGATCCAACCATCACCGACACCAGGTCACCGGCCTTGATCGGGCATCCCCCGAGTTCGGTGTCCTGCGTCGCGATCCGAACGACACCGGGCACAACGCTCTCCCAGCGGAGGAGTTCCTCGATCGCCAACGGGATGATCTCCGGTTCGTTCACGATTTTCTGGCGCTGATCCGGGTGTTGCGCGAGGTAGGCGAAGTTGCAGTCGAGCGCACACGTCACCGTGTCGAGGCCTGCGATGAGGAAGAGGAAGCAGATATCGAGGATGTCCTCACGTGTGAGGCGATGGCCTTCGACCTCGGCTTCGAGAAATTGTGTCAGGAGATCGTCTTTCGGGTTCTTGGCCCGGTCGTCGAGGACACCGTAGAAGTACTCGTAGAGCTGCTGACCCGTCTCGTTGCGAATGCGGGTCTCTTCATCGAGGCCGAGTGTGCCGTTGCCTGGCCGGATGATGTTGTCCTTCATGGAAAGGAACAAGTCAAGATCCGAGTAGGGCAGGCCCAGCAATCGAAGAAACACGGTGCAAGGCAGCGGAACGGCAAATTCGGAGTCGAACTCGCACTCACCACGATCGATGAAGGTATCGATAAGGTCATTGGTGAGCTTTGCGACATCGTTCTCGAGCCGCGCGACCTCACGTGGGGCGAACAGCGGGTCGAGCAGCTTGCGATACTTCTTGTGCTCGGGTGGGTCGATCTGCAGCGGGATCAAGGGGCGGACGTTTCCGAGCCCGATTGCACCCATCGCCGACGAGAAGGTCTCGGGGTGACGGAACGCAAACTCGACCTCATCGTGGCCCAGGACCGCAGCGACACCCTCCTGGCGCATCACCCCGCCACCCTTGGCTCGGAGCTCGGCGAACTGGGGCTGCGGGGACTTCATCAGGTCGGTGCTCATCATGAGCATCAGCAGATCGTCTTGAACCTCGTCATCAGCCATTTCGCCACCTTGACGTCGATTGGGGAACCTCGCCGAAGGCGAGACTCCGGGACATGTGTAACTTCTGCAAGCGCAGAATAGCTAGGGGGCCGTGTGCTCCCACAACGCGACAACAACTTCGGGACCAAGGTCCGAAAGTTCGACGCCGCGCTTATGAGCATCGGCTTCCATGGACTCGAACCTTGACCTGAATCTGCCCGCCCAGGCGCGTAGTGAGGTCTCCGCGTCGACTCCTCGCGACCGAGCCAAGTGCCACCGTCGCCGCCAACACCTCGCCGATCGCCATCTCCAAACCGTCGAGATCAACGGTGCGGATCTGCTCGGCTCCACGCATGATCCTCTCGACAGCAGCGTCCGCAGCGCCCGACTCGAGCCCGACCGACGCCGCCTTGCGATAGAGCTTGTGCACGTAGAGCAGCGCAGGAAGACCGGGAGTGATCCCGGCGACGATGGAATCGTGACCCTTCTCCGCCTTCTTGATCTGTTCCCAGTTGCGCATGACATCGGCTGTCGTTTCGACACTGACCTCGCCGAAAACGTGCGGGTGCCGACGAATGAGCTTGTCGTGCACACCGCGAGCGACATCAGCCAGCGTGAACGCGCCGGCTTCGGAAGCCAACACCGAATGGAAGACGACCTGGAAGAGCAGATCGCCGAGTTCATCCTCGAGCGCGTCATAGGACTCGGGAATCGGCGTACCGTCGGCGAAGCCGCCGGGCGCGGCGAACGGGAGCCGCTCGATCGCCTCGACAACCTCGTACGCCTCCTCCAACGCGAAACGCGCGAGCGAATGATGCGTCTGCTCGGCATCCCACGGACATCCACCTGGCCCGCGCAACCGTTCGGCGAGCTCGAGGAGCCGCACGAACTCGCCGGCGACGACACGATCCCCGCAGTCGACGAACACCGAGGTGAGATGGTCCGGCTCGACGACCCGGTCGAGATCCTCGAGTGCAATCACCTCGACACGTTCGTCAGGTGAGCCCAGGCGCTGCAAGACCGTGACCGGCGTGTCGGCCTCCAACGCGTCGATGAGCCCAAGCTTCACATCCGAGAGCACCAGGCGTCGGTCGCAATGCCCGATCAGGACCGGGCCGCGCAGCCCAGCGGCGTGCACGGCGAAGTCATGCGCGTCGACGACCCTCGCACCGCGCATCGGATCGACGCCCAGGCGCGCCCATGCGAGTTCGACGAAGGACAATCCCGGGAACAACCTCGAGCGCAATCACGCCTTCGTCGGCGAACCTCCGCAGCATCAGCGCTGATCGCTCCGCCACCGCCGGATTGCCCGGCACGCCGTATACGACCGATCCGTGTTCCTGTGCGGCATCGACCAGCCGCTCGGCGATCCGTGCGTAGACGCTGTCGAGGTCGGCGCCCGATTCGTAGATCGAGTCCATGCCTTCCAAGACGAAGCCCTCGGCTACGAGTTCGGCCACAGCCGGATGGCGAGTCGTGCGAACGAAACACGCCGGCGCGCCGACCAATGCGGAACGTGCTGCCGGCAGCAGAAACTCGACACCCGCCGGGCCGAGACCGACGACTACCACGCGCGCCAGCTTCGTCATCGAAATCGCCGGCCTCTTCGGTTCAGCGCAACGTCGAGCAGGACTTGGATCGCACTTCCATGATCACGGAGCACCCGGCGACAGCGGAATCCCAGCCGGAGGTGCTGTCGTCGTCGAAGCGGGACGCTCCTTGACCGCAGGTGCCTTCGGAGGAACAACCGCGAACTCGGGCTTGAACTGCACCTTGCCATAACGCGGATTGACCCAGGCCTTGCCGGCTTCGAGTTCCTTGTTGATCCGCGCCGCAACGTTGGCGAATTGGGTTTGGCGAGCGCTCCCCTCGATCTGGGCTCGGAGCGACTCGAACGTGACAGCACTCGCCCGGATCACATGCCAGCCATATTCGGTCTGGACTGGCTCAGACGTCGCGCCGACTTTCAGGGCAGCCCCTGCAGCTTCGAACGCAGCAACGAACGAACCTGGTACGTAGCAACCCAGCAAACCGCCCTGCGCTCCCGATCCCTTGTCGGTCGAACGTTCTTGGGCAATTGTCGCGAAATCGCCACCAGCTGCGAGCTCGGCAACGATCGCATCCGCTTCAGCCCTCGTATTGACAAGCACGTGTCCGAGCGCCTTGCCCGATGGACACGCCGTGTCCTTCAGTCTCGCAAAGTCCTTACGCAGCGCCGCCTGCGTCGGGGCGGGTCCGACCAGCGCGAGGAGGCGTTCGAAACGGCGAAGCTCGAGTTCGCGGAACCACTTCGGAAACGCCTTGAACGCCTCCTCGGTTCCGAACTGCGACGCGGAGAACGCCACCGCTTCTTTACGGATGGCCTTGGTGATCTTGAGCTTCTTGCGCGTGACCTCGCGATCGATCAACCGCTGCTGCAGAAGCGCGGACAGCCACTGCGCCGCGACTTCGGTGCTGATCGAACGCGGCGATGCATCGGGACCAGCGGACTCTTCGAGCTGCTTGCCAAGCACCTTGTTGTCGGTGAGAGCCTTGAGCTCCTTACGGAACGACGCATCGCTGATGCTCATCCCTGCGACGGTGGCGGCATTGGACTGTGCCGCGAAGGCAACGCCCGAACCGGCCGACAGCACGGTGATGGCGCACACCCCGGCGACCGCAACGCGCGCAAACCGACGGATTCCACGAGATTGGGACATGCTGGGTCCTTGCGTTCAGAGAGTGGCGAGGCTCCAGGGAACTCTGGGATGCCTCAGGCTTGCGCCGATGCTACCGGGGGCAGGTCGCCAGCTGGGATCAGCGCCTGCAGCATGGCCACGAGCTGGCCGGCTGTCTCGCTCGCCGCCACGGCCAAGGGGATCACGACCTCCTCCTCCTTGGCGACCGCCCGACTTGCGAGCCGCCGAAGGCGCACCTTTTGGGACTCCTTCAAAGCGAGCCCGACGATCCGTGCGACTCCCTTGGCCACCGTGAGTCCACGGATTCCAACCCGAACGCACTCCGCCCGCAGCGCCGCGATGTCCAGGAGGGCGGCGGCCGGCGCAGGAAGGGGGCCGTAGCGGTCTTCCCACTCGTTTCTGATGTCCTCGACGTCGCCGGGCTCCAG
This sequence comes from uncultured Acidimicrobiia bacterium, assembly GCA_963785035.1. GTDB lineage: Bacteria > Actinomycetota > Acidimicrobiia > IMCC26256 > CAWATG01 > CAWATG01. The sequence continues at coordinate 15,822 of CAWATG010000008.1, read as the reverse complement.
CACCGACGCGAGACGCCGGTAGGCCTCCATGCGAACATCGTCTCGCGCTACATAGTCGGTTGGGAGGAATGCCGGCATGGGCAGATCGATCGTCACGTCGAGCGGCTCGGCCGGCACATTTCCGGTGAGTGCCCCCACGGCTTCGGTGACCATCTCGCAATAGAGATCGAATCCGACCGCCGCTATCTGACCGGACTGTTCACCACCGAGCAGGTTGCCCGCTCCCCTGATCTCGAGGTCGCGCATCGCGATCTTGAAACCCGAGCCGAGATCGGTGAACTCGCCGATGGTCTTGAGGCGCTCGTACGCCTCCTCGCTCAGGACACGGTCCGGCGGATGCAACAAGATACGCGTATGCACGCTGACCGCGCCGACCGACGCGGCCACGTAGTTGGTACATCTGCGAGAGGCCGAGCAGATCCGCTCGGTCGACGACGAGCGTGTTGACACTCGGAATATCAAGGCCGCTTTCGACGATCGTCGTACAGACGAGCACGTCGTACTCGTGATCACAAAAGTCCAACACGACCCGTTCAAGCGCGCCTTCATCCATCTGCCCATGGCCGATGGCAACACGCGCCTCCGGAACGAGATCGCGAATCTGCTCGGCGACAAGGTCGATGTCCTGCACACGGTTGTGTACAAAGAAGACCTGACCCTCGCGCAGCAGCTCTCGGCGAATCGCCTCTGCGACAGCGCGCTCGTCGTACTCGCCCACGTAGGTCAGGATCGGTTGGCGGTCTTCGGGCGGGGTCTGCACCAAGGACATGTCACGGATGCCCGTCAAGCTCATCTCGAGCGTGCGCGGAATCGGGGTCGCGCTCAAGGTCAGCACGTCGACGTCGGCTCGCATTGCCTTGATCTTTTCCTTGTGGCTCACGCCGAATCGCTGCTCCTCATCGACGACGAGCAGTCCAAGGTCCTTGAAATGGATGTCCTCGGAAAGCAGCCGGTGGGTACCTACGACGACGTCGACCTCCCCCGACCTGATTCCTGCCACGACCGCATGCTGTTCCTTCGCGGTCAGAAAGCGCGAGAGCACCTCCACGCGGACGGGATAGTTCGCGAACCGCTCCCGAAGTGTCAGCCCGTGCTGGTTCGCCAGGAGTGTCGTGGGGACGAGCACTGCGACCTGCTTGCCATCCTGGACGGCTTTGAACGTCGCTCGCAGCGCAACTTCGGTCTTGCCGTATCCCACATCACCGCACACGAGGCGATCCATCGGTGCGGGGCGCTCCATGTCGGCCTTCGTCTCGATGATCGCCTGAAGCTGATCCGGGGTCTCCTCATAGGGGAAGGCAGCCTCGATCTCGTGTTGCCATGGCGTATCGGGTGCAAACGCGTGCCCAGGCGTATTGAGCCGACGTCGATACAGCACGACCAGCTCCTGCGCGATCTCGTTGACGGCCTTACGAACTCGCGCTCGCGTCTTGGCGAAGTCACTGCCACCCATACGGTTCAGCTTGGGCGCGTCGCCCCCCGTGTAGCGGCGCACGGAACTCACCTGATCGCTGGGTACGTAGAGCTTGTCCGCCCCCTTGTACGCCAACAACAGGTAGTCGCGTTCGACGTTACCGATCGAGCGCGTCACCATCCCTTCGTATCGACCGACTCCGTGGACCTGATGGACCACACAGTCACCGGGCTTGAGGTCGTCGAAGTAGTCGGCCCCGCGGCGCGCGCCGCGCGGTCGGCGATGCACGCGTCTGCGACCGGTCAGGTCTGCCTCGGCGACGAGCGCGAGACGAACGGCGGGTAGCACCACGCCACGCTCGAGCGGCGCCACAACGAGATGAATGCCAGGACCGTCGAGCATCGCGCGCGAAACCGCATCGACGACGGGAACGTTGACGCCCTCCGCGCCGAGGACGTCGCGCAAACGGCCGGCGGACCCGACACCGTCGGCAATTACGACCACACGGAAACCATCGTCTCGCAACTTCGACAAACGCCGTGCGAACCCTTCGGCATCCCCGATGACCGGGTCGAACGCTGTCGCCGCCAACAACGGCGTGTCTGGACCTTCCGGAGCAGAAAGGACCGCCGTGACCTGCGCGTTGGTATGTTCGAGCAGGCGCTCGAAATCGAGCGAGAGCCTTGGGAAACTCGCGATCATCGGGAACGTCCCAGGTCTTTGCGAGGCTCGACGCCAGCGACGCCTCCTCGTCGAGCAACTCCTTCGCACGGTCGCGCATTCGCCTCGGCTCTGCCAGCAGCACCAGCGCATCACGGGGCAACAAGTCGGTGATCAGATGTTCGTCTTGCGCGATCCATGGCAGCCATGACTCGATGCCATCGAAGGTCTGACCCTCGGATATGCGCTCCCACTGTTCGCGGCCCCACGGCTCCTCGCCGATGAGTTCCTTCGCCCGAGCGCGTACCTCCGCGGTCGGCAGCAGCTCACGAGCGGGGAAGATTGCTGCCTCGTCGAGCTCGTCGGTTGTTCGCTGATCGGCGACCGAGAACGCCGTCAGGCGATCGACCTCATCGCCCCACAGGTCCAGGCGGATCGGATGGTCGGCAGTACTCGGATACACATCGATGATCGAGCCACGCACTGCCACCTCACCACGAGACTCAACCTGGTACTCGCGGCGATAACCGATCGCGATGAGATCGGCAAGGATCGCATCGCGATCGATCTGCATACCCGGTCGAACGACGATCGGCTCCACGTCTTCGACATGTGGACCGAGGCGCTGCACCAACGCTCGAACGGGCGCAACCACCACAGACGGCAGGTCCCGTGCATCTCGCAGCCGCCAGACGATGCGGAGCCGGCGGCCCATCGTCTCCATCGCAGGAGACACGCGCTCGAATGGCAGGGTCTCCCACGCCGGAAACACCTCGACCTCGTGCGGACCGAGAAGCTCGCGTAGGTCATGGGCAACACGGTCGGCTTCGGTACCTGTCGGCACAGCCAGCACGATCGGTCGCCGACCGGTCATCCTGGCCAGCGAGGCAACGAACATCGCCCGCGCCACATCAGGGACAGCGACGACCGGCGCAGATCCCGAAGCCGTCGCAACAAGACTGGACTCGGCACCGAGGAGACGGGTCAGTTCGGTGAGCGGGCGTTTCACTTGCTCGGTCATGCGGTCTCCAGCACGGGCGTGCTCAGTTGAAACGATTCATGGCGACTTCGACACCTTCGAGCGCAATCGCCTCGACTGCATCGGCCGCCTGTTCGATGGTCACCTCGATACTGCGACGTTCAGCGCCCGAAAACCGAGCCAAGACGTGATCTGCGCCACGCTCGGCGCCGCCAGGCGGCTTGTCGACGCCGATCCGCACGCGGAGGAAGTCGTCGGAGTGTAAATGCGCCTTGACGGACCGCAAGCCGTTGTGCCCAGCGAGCCCACCGCCTGCTTTGATCTTCAACGCGGCAACTGGCAGGTCCAACTCGTCATGCACGATCACGATCCGCTCGGCTGGAACGCCGAGGCGACGTGCAAGCGGCCCGACTGCCTGTCCGGACTCGTTCATGTAGGTGAGCGGCGTCGCCAGGGCGATGCGCCGACCCTCGAGGCGAAACTCGTCGACCATCGCGCGCTCTTTGGCCTTCTTGAGACGGGCGCCATGGCGTCGGGCCAACAACTCGACGACCTCTGCGCCGACGTTGTGGCGAGTCCGGGCATACTCCGAGCCGGGATTGCCGAGGCCGACAACGAGCAGGTCCGCCGGCGTCCCCGTACGCGGCTCGCGCCGCAGCAACTGCTACCCCTCGGAGGCGGACTCGTCGGCTGCAGCACTTTCGGTCGCCGAGCCGCCGGCCGATGCTTCCGCAGATCCCTCGGCATCTCCCCGACCTCACGGCCACGCAATGCCGTGATCTGCGCGATGAGGACATCGCCCTCTTGGAGCGCGACCACACCGGCGGGAAGCGGCAAGTCGCTCACATGTACCTGGCCAGCCATGTCAACGTCGCTGACATCGAACTCGATCGAAGTCGGAATATCAGCCGGGCGCGCTTCGACGGTCAGGCTGAACAGCAGCTGCTCGAGCAACCCTCCGTTGCGCACGCCAATGGCCTCGCCCACAAGATTCACGGTGACTTCGGCCTGCACTGCCACGTTTCGGCTGATCCGCACGAAATCGACATGCGTCACCTCGCCACGCACAGGGTGTCGTTGGATTTGGCGCGCAAGGGTCAGAACCTGCGTCGTGCCAATCTGCAAGGTGATCAGCGTGTTCGCCCCGGTATCGCTGTGCAGCACCCGGCCGAACTCCCGAGCCGGAACCGAGATCGCTGCCGGTTCGGCGTCGAGCCCGTACACGATGGCGGGCAGCTTTCCATCACGGCGAAGTCGGCCGGCATTGCGGCTGCCTCGGTCGGTGCGCTCTTCGGCGGCGAGAGTGACATCAGACATGGCGCGCGTGACCCTTCAGCGGCGGAACAAACGAAACCATCATTCTTGTCGCTGGAGCGCTCCACCGCCAACCACGGGCCGAATCCGTGAAAATGGTGTTGGCACGGCTCGAACCTGGCGAATGATCGGCTCAGACGTTGTCGCCCCGGAAGATCTCCGACACCGAGCTGTCCTCGAAGACGGCGTCAAGGGCATCGGCGACGATCGGCGCGATGGACAGGACGCGCAGCTTGTCGATCCGCTTCTCGGGCGGGATCGGCAGCGTATTCGTCAAGACCACCTCACGGATCGGGGCAGCCTCGAGGCGCTCCATTGCAGCCCCGGAGAGGACGCCGTGCGTCGCCACGACGAAGATCTCCCGCGCGCCACGTTCCATGAGCAGGTTCGCCGCACTCGCGATCGTGCCCGCTGTGTCGATCATGTCGTCCACCAAGACGCACGTACGACCCGCAACCTCACCGACGATCTCGGTTGCGACCGCGACGTTGTGCGTACCGTGCGGACGCCGCTTGTCGATGAACGCCAACTCGCACGCCACGTCGTGATGGCCCAGCGCCTGCGCATACCGGCGCGCGAGCTTGCCGCCACCCGCGTCGGGCGAGACGATCGTCACCTCGCCGTCGATCCGTTCGGCCATGTATTCCGCAAGGATCGGCACCGCCGTCAGGTGGTCGACGGGCTTGTCGAAAAATCCCTGGATCTGACCGGTGTGCAGGTCAACCGTGACCACCCTGTCCACGCCGGCAACGGAAAGAACATCAGCCAGCAGGCGCGCCGTAATCGGTTCACGTCCCTCGGCCTTGCGGTCCTGTCGCGCATAACCGTAGAAGGGACAGACTGCAGTGATGCGTTTCGCTGACGCACGCTTGGCCGCGTCGATCATGATCAGTTGTTCCCAGATGCGGTCGTTGATCGGCTCGCAATGGCTCTGCACGAGGAACACGTCGGCGCCACGGATGCTTTCGCCGAAACGGCAGTAGATCTCGCCGTTCGCGAACGTCGAGAGCACCACCTCGCCGAGTGGCACCTTGAGCCCGGTCGCGATCTCCTCGGCGAGATCAGCGTTCCCGCGCCCGCTGAAGAGCATCAGCCGCTTCTTCGTGACCTGCTCCATAGCGCTCCTCAATCGTTCGGGCTCACACCATTCTTGCCGACAAACACCGTCGAGCACCCCGCCGGGCCGCAGCTAGTCGGACTCGCCAGCGACCCCGACATCGCCAACCTCGCGTTCTCGCTGCTCGCGCGCCGCAACCCAACCCTCGACGATCTTCGCGGGCACCCCGACTGCGAGTGCTCCGGGAGGGACGTTACGCGTCACCACGGCCCCGGCACTCGTGTATGCGCCGTCGCCGACCTCGACGGGCGCGACCAGCACCGAGTTCGATCCCGTCCGAGCGCCCTTGCCGATCTTGGTTCGGTGCTTGTTCACCCCGTCGTAATTGGCGGTGATTGTGCCCGCTCCCACGTTGGCGCCTTCACCGATCTCGACGTCGCCCACGTAGGCGAGGTGTGGAACCTTCGCCCCCGCAGCGACGTCGGCGTTCTTGGTCTCGACGTAGGAACCCACATGGGTACGCGCGCCAAGACGGGTGCCGGGTCGCAAATGCGCAAAGGGACCGACCGTCGCATCATCACCGATCTCCGCATCGCGCGCGACGGTCTGGGCCACCACGGCACGCTCGCCGACGATGGTGCCGATGAGACGGGTGTCCGGACCGATCACCGCGCCCGCACCGACGACGGTACGCCCCTCCAGGATGGTGCCCGGCAGCAGGCGCACGTCGGGTTCAAGCTCGACGAGGGTGTCGATGTACGTCCGTTCGGGATCGACCATCGACACACCTTCGGACATCCAGCGCTTGTTGATCCGGCGTCGCATCTCTGCTTCGGCCTCGGCGAGCTGCACTCGATCGTTGACACCCGCGACCTCAGCCTCGACGCCGACCACTGCTGCCACGGTGTGCCCGGCGGTTCGGAGCACGCCGATCACGTCCGTGAGGTAGTACTCCCCTTGGGCATTCTCGGGGCTCACGCGCCGCAACGCGGGCGCGAGCAGGCTTCGCCGAAAGCAGTAGATCGACGTGTTGACCTCGTCGATTTCGCGTTCGTCGGGCGTTGCGTCCGCGAACTCCACGATTCGCTCGACACGGCCGTGTGCATCGCGAACAACACGGCCATAACTCGATGGATCGTCCAGCCGGACGCTCAGGAGTGTCGCTGCAGCGTCGGTGCTGCGATGTTCGTTCGTCAGGGTCACGAACGTCTCGGGTCGCACCAATGGTGTATCGCCCGGTACCACGATGACGTCATCGTCGTCGCCGAGGTCATCGGCGAACGCGCCGAGCGCAATGCTGGTGGCGTCGCCCGTACCGCGCTGCGTTGGCTGTTCGACGAATTCGATGCGCGTCTCGGTGGCGATGTGTTCGGTCAGCGTTGCACTGACACGCTCGCCCTCGTGACCAACGACGATCACAACCCGTTCGATTCGTGCCGCGAGCAACGCGTCGACGATATGGGCGAGCATCGGACGCCCACAGATCGGATGCAGCATTTTCGGTGTACTCGACCGCATACGCGTTCCCGCACCTGCAGCCAACACCACGGCGGAAAGCGACCGATAGCTCATCGATACCTCACGGGTTCGCGCCCGGCGGCCCGACGTTGCACGATCCGGACAAGCAGACGACCAGACATTGGTTCCACGGCTCGGGGGCAAGGTTTCGAACCTCGACTTGGGACTCCAAAGGACCCCGTGCTGCCGTTACACCACCCCCGAAGGAAGTGCTGACCTTACTTGAAAGACGTGCTGACCTTACCTGGCACAGCGCCATTCCCCGGCCACGACCGGTACGTGCAATGCGACAACCCACACCGCGTCGTCTAGTGTCACCACCCGCCATGGGCTCCCTGATCAAGAAGCGCCGCAAGCGCATGAGAAAAAAGAAGCACAAGAAGTTGCTGAAGAAGACGCGCTGGCAGCGTCGGCAGCAAGGTCGCTGACGTTCCCATCACACAGGGACCCGGCCGCCTTCGGGCGGTCGGTTCGCGATTGGCCTCGGATGCGGCCGCGAACATCAACCGCGAACATCAACACAGACCTCGCCGACATTTACCTCTCTGCCGCTCCGAGCGAATCGTTCGACTGCACTGGTGCCGTTGCTCTGCACGCTCGTACATCGAGCGACTTTGCGATGCGCTGAGCCATCCATTGAGCGTGCTCGGCATCGGTCGCGCAGATCGTGAAGGTTGACCCACTCCCTGCCAGGAGCGCCTCGACACCCGCAACCTCGTGGAGGTCGTCGCGTAAGGCGACGAGCCGCGGCTCGACGCGCTGGGCGGCAGGTTCGAGATCGTTGACGAGTTCGCCGATCAATCTGGAAACCGCAGCCGGCGCCGATACCGTGCGGGCTGATCGTGAAGGCCCCGCGTGGAGATCGTCGTAGGCCTGAAAGACCAACGACGTGGAACACCCGAACGGCGGAGTCACAATGACCACGTCGAGCAGGTCGTCGAGTTCGACAGGGTCCACGCGTTCGCCTCGCCCGCGCATCCACGCCGCCCCTCCGATCAGGCACACCGGGACATCCGAACCCAGTTGGGTAGCGATTTCGCATTGCGCGCCCTGGTCGACGCCAAACATGACTCCCGCAGCACGCAACACGGCGGCAGCATCGCTGGAACCGCCGCCCAGTCCGCCACCAGCGGCGATGTTCTTGGTGAGCGTCACGCTCAGCCCGGCTGAGGTGCCGGCCGACGCTCCCGCGACTTCGATGACAGCTCTGGCAGCACGCGCTGCAAGATTCGTGTCGTCGATCGGCACACCCGCCGCCATCGGCCCTCCGAGATGGAATTCCACACCGTGGGGGATCCTGCGTAGGGCCACAACATCATGTGGATCGCTTGCTGCCACGACAAACGCCTCGAGCTCATGGAACCCATCGGAACGCGTCCCGAGCACGCGCAAGCTCAGTGTGACCTTCGCGGGCGCGACGACGGTCAAGCTCTCCGCATTGCTCATCGAGGTCGTCCTGCGACCGCATGCGCAAGCGCCGCCCATGCCGGCAGGCCCAGTGTCTCGGCACGCGCGGTCGGATCAATCCCTGCGGTCTCGAGAATCGCAGTGGCATCGGAGCCGAGCGCCGGGCGCAGTGCCTGGCGCAACATCTTGCGGCGCTGCGCAAAGCCCAGGCGAACGAGCCTGAACAACTCCTCCGTTGAGCCAACATCGACAGGAGGACTGGAGTGACGCACGATGCGCACCAACGCGGAGTCGACCTTGGGCTCGGGAATGAACACTGTCGGCGCGACCGTGCCGACCACCGTCGCGGCGCCGTAATAGGCGATCTTCACCGAGACCGCTCCATAGGCCTCTGCATTGGCCTCGGCTGCGAGCCGCTCCCCTACCTCGCGTTGGATCATCACCAGCATGCTGGTCACGCTCGGCACTCTTTCGAGCACACCGACGACGAGCGGCGTCGCGATGTTGTACGGCAGATTGGAAACCATGGTCCAGCTGCCCTCACGCTGGGACAACAGCGCTTCGAGATCGAGCTGGAGCGCATCGCCCACAACGAGTTCGATCTCACCAAACGGCGCCATCACGTCGTTGAAGGCGTGAACAAGATGTTGATCAAGTTCGACGGCGAGGATGCGCGCACCTGTTTCGGCGAGCGCCAGCGTGAGGGACCCGATACCGGGCCCGATCTCCACGACATTGTCACCGGCTTCGACGCCAGCAAGGCGAACAATTCGCCGCGCGGTGTTCGGATCAGCCAGAAAGTTCTGACCCAAGGCACGACTGGGCGCCAGATCGTGCGCGGCCAGCACGGAGCGCACACGACTCGGGGTCAGCATCGTCATGGATCAATCGTCGCGCCGGCTCGAGCCGACGCTCCTACCACTCGGCAGAAACGGGAATGACGCCTTTGGATCCTGGGGCAAGTCGCTCGAAGACATCCCGGGAGAGGTCAAGAATTCTGCCGTCGGCGAATGGACCTCGGTCTGCCACCCGGCAGGTCGTCGAACCACCGGTCGCGAGGTTGGTGACCCGTACCGTTGTTCCCATCGGAAGCGTGCGGTGCGCGCAGGTTCCCGCAGTGAAGTCGTACCAGGTTGCCTTGCCACTCTCGGAGCTTGTGTAGGTCACAGCACCGGCGCCAGGCGCCGCAGGGACCGAAGGCGCCGACGTGGTGCGCGTCGGTGCCTTCGAACCGACCGCGATCACCTTCGGTTGCATCAGGCTCGAGACGACTGTCGAGACGGTCTCACGACGCGCGAGCAACCCATCATGGGTGATAAGCCGTGTCGTGATCTCGAGCTTGCCGGGGGCGCCTGCCTGCATCACCCGCGTCTGCCCCACGGGCAGCGACGGATCCTTGCGACGTTGCGTCACGACCGGCACGACCACCGACGAGGTTTCGAGTTGACCGACGACGCGCACAACCGAGACCGCGGTACCGGTTTCGATCACGGTGTCCGGAGGTGGCGTCACCAGGTCAAACGGACTGACGACCACCCCCTCGTCGGCAAGAAGCTCGCTCACCACTCGAGCCGGGGAATCAACGATCATGGTGGATCCGTCCACCTTGACAGAAACCGTATGTGGCGTGCGGAAGACAACGGCTTGACCAGGCACCAATGTGCGTGAGCGCGACACCAGTTCGGGGTCCAGACCGAGTTGCCGGCTGAGTTCCGTGGTCGTCGTTGCGGCGGTCCGAACGTTGGTCGTCACACCATCGATCTCGACCGTCATCGGCACAGCACGGGCAATGGTGATCTTCTGCCCAGCGCGCAACGGCTCGGCCAGGCCGGGCGTGACACGGTCGTTGCTCCGCACCTTGACACCCGCGTCGCGTAGAGCGTCGCGCACCGTCGCCCCGGTGGTCGTCTGCACGCGTGTTGTTCCGTCCACCCGAATCGAAACGTCTTTCGGGTCATCGAACAAGCCGGGCACGATCGTGGCTCCCACCCCTACAACGACGGCCGCAGCCACGAATCCCAAGATGCGGCGACGCAGACGGCCTTTCCGGCGAAGGGCGAAGCGTTGGCGCCGACCGGCCGCAACGCTCGTGGTGTCAGCCTGAGGACCATCGAGCCCAAATTCGAGCCGTCGTCGTCGAACCGTCGTCGAAACAACCGTCTTCGAAGGGTTCGCGGAAACGGTCGACGATGCTGACGACCTCGAGTTCGAGGTCCAGGTCGACCGCGGCGCCGTCCTCGAAGAACGCTGCCGGAGGCGTCGTGAACGGCGCACCGGCACGGAGGGCGCTCTCGATCGGCGAAGTCGGTAGCGCCGAGACGAACCAGATCGGCGAGCCTCGTCAACTGATGGTTCTCGGGAAGCGGCAGCCAGAGCCCTGGCTCGGCCGGCCGCGCACGTCCAGGCGACGGGCGCACAGCCCGCACTACCTCCTGCGGGAGCGCGTACCTGCGGCCTCGATTACCCCGAGTCTGGCTGGCGTGACTTTGGCTTGCGACACGGATATGGCCACCCTGTCGAGCACCGGAACGATTTCCGTTGTCCGCGATCGAGTCCGCCCTTCCCGCAGCAAGTCAATGGTCAGAAATTCAGAGCCAAGGTTGGGACTCGCAGGCCAACGGGCTCACCTCGAATGGGAGTTCAACCTAACCAACCCCGCGAAGCACAGTCAACCATCAATCCAGAAACTGGAAGGTAATAGAGCCGCTGACCTGCACATTTCTCGCGCTAGTTCAGTCCGAACACCAAACGGGTGGTCTCCGTCGTAGCTTCGGCGACCACCTCGGGGCTCAGGTCCATCGCCCGTGCGAGCGCTTCGCCGACAATGGTCACAAGGGCTGGTTCGTTTGGCCTTCCACGATGCGGCTCCGGGGTGAGATATGGCGCATCGGTCTCGACCATCACCCGATCGAGCGGCACGATCGCGGCAGCGGCTCGGAGTTCGTGGGCGCCCTTGAAGGACACGATCCCGCTGAACGAAAGCCGCCCGCCTCGCTCGAGCACGGCCTCGGCCTCACCAGGGCCTCCGGTGAAACAGTGAAAAATCGTCCGCGCCGGCATGCCTTCATCGTCCAGTACGCGGAAGGTGTCCGCCCAGGCCTCCCGGGTATGAATGACCAGGGCCTTCTCCAACGCATGCGCCAGTCGGATCTGCTCGCGAAATGCCCGTTCTTGCGCATCCATGGGCGAATGCTCGTAGTGCAGGTCGAAGCCGGCCTCGCCGATCGCTACCACGCGCGGATGCGCTGCGAGGTCCACCAGGCTCTGCCACTGCACGTCAAAAGCGGATGCGTCGTGCGGATGCAGACCAACCGTGGCCCACACCTCATTGTGCGTTTCGGCAAGCTCGACCGCGGCGCGCGAGGTCGAGTCATCAGTACCGACACAGATCATCGTCGCGATTCCCGCCATCGTCGCTCGCGCAATGACGGCTCCGGCGCTCGCAACACCACCATCGAGGGACTGCAGGTGACAGTGACTATCGATCCACACGGAAAGCTCAGCTCTCGGTCTCGGTGTCGATTCGCGGAAAGAGCGGCGCGCCCTTCTCCAGCGGCGCCCCCGCGGGAAGCGAGCCCCACTGTGCGGCTGCGGGTAGGCGCTCCTCGTCCGGTGCTGTGGTGTAACCGAGGCGGCGCCACAACTCTGCGCATGCGCTCGGCATCAACGGGGTTGCGAGCAACGCGATGAGTCGCAACGCCTCGAGACAGTCACCGATGACGCCATCGACAGTCTCCTCATCACCAGCCTTGTGCAGTGCCCAAGGTTGGCGGTCCTCGATGTATGCGTTGGTCTCACCGATGAACGACCACAGCGCCGCAAACCCGCCGGAGAAATCAAGACGGTCCAAACCCACGCTCAGCACCGCCGTCGCCGCGCTCGGCCTGCGCCTTGAGACCATCGGCGCGCGTCGCTGGAACCTTGCCGGCGCAGTAGTTCATCGCCATGTTCAGCACACGATTGGCGAGGTTGCCGAAGTTGTTCGCCAGATCCGCGTTGTACCGCGTGACCATGGCTTCGTAACTGAAGTCTCCGTCGGGCCCGAAGCGTTGATCGGTCATGAAATGGTGACGGAAGCCGTCCACGCCGAACACCTCGACGAGATCCGCCGGTGCAATTTGGTTGAGCCTGGTTTTGCTCATCTTCTCGCCGCCGACGAGCAGCCAGCCGTGCGCGAACACGTGTCTGGGCGGCTCTTCGCCCGCAGCCATGAGCATCGCCGGCCAATAGACGGCATGAAAGCGCAAGATGTCCTTGCCAATGAGGTGGTAGTCCGCGGGCCATCGCTCATCGAAGCGAGCACGGTCGGTTCCGTAACCCACGGCCGAGCAGTAGTTGACGAGCGCATCGAACCAGACGTAGGTGACATGAGCTGGGTCCCAGGGCAACGGGATTCCCCAGTCGATCGACGTACGACTCATCGAAAAATCGCGCAGACCCTGTTTGATGAATCCGAGAACCTCGTTGCGGCGGCTCTCGGGCTGGACCGCGTCGGGGTTTGCCTCGTAGTAGTCGAGCAGGCGTTGCTCATACCGGGAAAGCTTGAAGAAGTAGTTCTGCTCGGTCACCGTTTCGACAGGGCGTCCGTGGATTGGACAGTTACCGTTGACCAGCTCGTCGTCGGTGAAGTAGGCCTCGCAGCTCACGCAGTACAGACCCTCGTAGGTCGCGAGCTCGATGTCCCCGGCGTCGTACACGGCTTGGAGGAACGTGCTGACAGCCTGGTGGTGCCGCAGCTCGGTTGTGCGGATGAAATCGTCGTTGCTGATGTTCAGCAGGCGCCAGGTTTCCCTGAAACGCTCACTCGTGACGTCCGCCCATTCCTGTGGTGACACACCGCGAGCATCTGCGGCCTGAGCCACTTTGAGGCCATGCTCATCGGTTCCGGTCACGAACAGCACGTCGTCGCCATGAAGTCTGCGCCATCGTGCGAGGACGTCTGCGGCGACAGTCGTATAGGCATGGCCGATGTGGGGCACATCGTTGACGTAGTAGATCGGCGTGGTGACGTAGAAGGGTTGTGACATGCGGACCTACAGTACCGAGACGTCCGCGATTGTCCGGACTCCATTTCTCGAGCACGTTCGGCTGAACCGGTGGGGCGCAGCATGGCTCAATCCAAGAACACAGGCATCACCCGCAAGATCGACCAACTCGGCAGGGTCGTGCTTCCCTCGGAGCTTCGCCGACAATTCGGCATCCGAGAGGGAGATCTCATCGAGATCTACGTCGACGCGGGACGGATCGTTCTGGCGAAGCTCCAAGAGCGGTGCGTCTTGTGCAGCACGGCGCAGGATCTTCGTGAAATCGCCGGCAAGTTCATGTGTGTCAACTGCATGCGAACCGTTGCAGCATTTCCGGTCTCAGCAGCGCTACCCATTCCCGCCGAGGATTCCGGGCCAGAACCTGTGGATATCTAGCCGACCTTCAAATAACGCGCGATTGACGGCCCGCTTCGAGCGTCGCGTAGTTGTCCACGACGAGGTGAATCTGCTTACCCTTTTCGCCCTCACGGTCGATCAGGCGCAAGAAAGCGAGAAACTCCTCGTGTCGGTGGCGGCTAAAGCACTTTCCGATCAGCTGACCGCTCGCCACGTTGAGCGCGGCGAACAGCGTCGGCGGGCGGGTTCAGGTAGAGCCCGACGACGTCGATGAGCTTCTCCTCGAAGCGCGGGTCGTTCGAGATCTTGAAGGTCTTCACGAGATGGGGCTTCAAGCCCCGCGCCTTCCACTCCCGCTGCACCGTCGTTCGCGACAGCCCGCCGTAGGCCGCCATCGTGCGGTTCGACCAGTGCGCGGCCGCGGGCGGGGTGGTCGTGCGGGTGTCCTCGATCATCTTGTCGATCACGGCCTTGTCGGTCACGGGCTTGCGCCCCCGGCCCTCGTGCACCTTGCCCACGCATTTGACGCCGTCGTGCTCGACGTGCGATTCCGGCTACCGCAGAACGCGGGCGCCCAGACGCGTGATCTGGCCCGGTGGCGCAGCACGCGCTCTGAGGCGCCGGGGGCGGCCGCCAATGGTCACGGCCAGAGCGCTACCGACGAACGATGCCGCGTCAGCCCCAAGAGGATCATTCCTGGTCGTCGCTCCCGGCCCACGACAAGACCAATCGAAAAGCGCCCAGCCCCAGCAGAAGCGCGAGCACCGGGAATAGACGGATGCTCACCGATGCCCCTCCAACGTCCAGAGAGACGACGATGACCACCATGATGCCGACAATCGCGATCACGACGTTCAGCTTTCTGCGAAGGAGAGGACACCTCAACGTGTGGACATGACGGTGGCCGCATCCTTCGCAGCCACCGACGGCCGGAGCAGGATTCTTCAGCACGACACATGCACCAGGTTTGAGCCCATCGACCCGGCGCTGACCGCCGAGCCCCCGAAGTCGGCGGCTTTCTTCAGCGCTAGCTCTCCTGCGTCGAACCCCGCGCTCGATGCACCGGCGAACAGACTCCTCCAACCCATGAAGCAAAGCCAAAAGCAGTCGCCGTCTTCACACGTGCCCCTCGACACGGCGCCGAATCGACGGCCTCTGCCGTGATTGAAAGGCCCGCGGCCCCGAGCCCGAGAGCTAGGGAAGCTCCGCCTGACATCGGGATCGCAGCGACGCCGACGACCACCGCAGCACCCTTGAGGATGCCCACCTTATTTCTGGCTACCGTTTCGACACCGCCCTTGATCTTTGGCCGACCTTGTGCCGCCGCGTTGTCGGCGTGGCACCGAACGTTCCATCGCCCGCACTTCCTCTTATGGGTACCCGCAAGGTCAAGGTTATTGACCGGATCCCCTGCGACGTAGTCGTAATCGTTCGCGCTTCCGCCTTCGATGGGGTCGACTTGGAGGAACCGTCCGAGGTTGGGGTCGTAGAGTCTGACGCCCATACGGGTCAGGTTTTGTGTGCCACCAATGTTGAACCTGTAATGGGCACCGAGCCATCCGAGACGGTCCGCGGGTGCCACACCCCTGCCATATTCGTCGGTCGGAGCGTTCGCAACGAACGTCGCGTTCACATCAGTGACACCAACCGTGTCGCCATGCGCGTTACTGATCGGCCACGAGCCGGTAGTTCCCGTGTAGTTCACCGACCCCAGATACGTACTAACAACATTGGTCATCAGGTTCTTGGAATATGCGGGGCTGTCACTACCACCCGCATAGCCGAACACGATGTTCTCGGTGATCGTGTTGGAGGCCATATCGGTCACTGTACGGGCCAGGACACGCCCAGACGGCGACAACGTCTCGAGCGTCTCAGTCCGACCCGACACCGACCCGCGCCACCACCCGCCCCGCTGGTGGTTGTGGGTTTCAGTGCGACAAGTACCAACGTCCACGACGCCTCTTCCGACAGGGTGAACGTCTTCGTGCCCGACGCACCCACGGTCGCCTGACCTGCCGTCGCTGCGGACGCCTGACGCCACAAACCTTGCGACATGACATCCGCACGTTCGACCCAACCCGACGGAGGT
>CAWATG010000007.1:0-13549 GCA_963785035.1 uncultured Acidimicrobiia bacterium | reverse complement strand
GAACGAAGGAGCTCCTCGTGGCGACGCCGATCACATGGTGTTCGTGCCTCGCCGCGGGCGCCGTGGTGGTGAGATCATCGCAGCGACGGTGGCCGCCGTCGCTCGGGTACCGCCGCGGCGGTGAGCGCGCGCTCTTTGTCGCGACCGATCTATCGCCAGGCTTTGGCGCGCCGCCTGCCGGCTGTCGTTGCCCGTGGTCAGCGGTTTATGTTCCGAATCGTCGTGCGTCGTCACCGTAGATGTTCGCCGATGTTCGTATGTAGACGATCAAGCAGCTCCATAATGGCGGTCAACGATAGGTCGACGTCGAGGAGGAAGACGCGAGAGGATCAACCCAGCACACATCAACGGTCGTCAGGTGGCGTCCTTCCCCAGATCGGCGCCGTCGTCGATGGCGTCGGGCGCCTGCGGTGTTCGGTTGTTCGCCATGGCTCCCACCGGGATCGCATCGCAGGAATGCTCCGCCAACGCGAAGGTGGTGCTCGCGTCGCCGGCGGCGGCGCTGCTCCGGGTTCCTCCTGCGGCAGACGCCCGTCGGAGGAACGCCTCGGCGCCGCACGCAGGCGCCCGGCCTCTGGGATCGGTGACGACTGAAACGTCGGGCGGCTGAGCCGGCGCCGTTCGGCCGGGAGATGCCTTGGAGGGCGCTTCGATGCCGAGCTTCAAAGCTACGGTGGGCGTGAAGGTCCAGGTAAGCGAGCGCCGCAAGGCAATCCGGCGCTGTTCCTCGTTCGTGGTGGTCGACGACGATGTGCGGGAGATGACAACGTGGCTGCTCTCGAAACGGACGGGTAAGTGGGTGCCTGTCACGTCGGGACCCCAAGCCGGAGCTGCATACCGGGAGGACTTTTCCGGGGACGTGTCAAAACCTGTGGAGCCACGCGGTCCGAGCCGGAGGGTGTGAGTGGCAAGCTCGACTTTTCGGCTGGCAGGGCGGCCTGGCACTTCTGGAACCCTCGTGGCTCGATCGATCCGGATGATGTCGCGGGGATGTACGGGGCGTTCCAGGCCCGTCTGATTCTCGACGACCCGGATGGTCCAGACGGACCGCGGTTTTTGGTCGAAGCACCTGCTGATGGGTGCCGGCATCGACTTCTGGCAGAACCTCACGGCGCCATGGCCGAACAACATGGGCCAGCATCGGTCGGTTCAAGCTGGTGAAAAACAACTGGCGCTGGTTCAACACCACCACCCTTTCGCCAGAGCAACTCGCTGCGAATCCGCCCCCTGGGCTGTAGCAATATCCGAGCGAGTCGAGCCTCGCCACGTTGGCGCGGTGGCCTGATTTGATGGTCAAAACTTCAGGGCAAGCTTCGCCGGCAGTGGGTTTCGGCGCACCGAAAAGTACGACCAATGTTCATGCGTGCACTCAGGGATTACCCTGATATCCAGCGTAAAATGCGCCCTATGTTCATGCACTCGCCGACCGCGTCGTCGCCGCATTGGGTGGACGACTCGGTCGACCTTTCCGGGTATTGCACTCGGAGTGGTGATCGTTGCGGGCGCTGCACTCACCGGCGAGTGCGCGCCCGCAAGCAATCCTGGATTGTCGGCTAAGGTACCCGGCGCTCAGCTTGCGAGCACTTCCGGATCGTCGGCTGAGGGTTGGGTCAGCCACGACGGACCGCAGCTCATGCTGAATGGTCAGCCCTGGCAGTTCACCGGACTCAACATCCCCAACGCCACCAGCCGCAACAATTGTTGGTACACGATGGACGAGCCCCAGCTTGGTGTCGCACCTGACGCGGCGAACGGGGCGCGATGCGCGCGTTCTTTTTCAGAGCCTCGCGACCACCGACGGGAAGCGTGACTGGTCGAGTTTCGATGCAACGATTGCGGCCGCTCGGGCACGCAACGTGCACGTCGTCGTGACCCTGGCCGACCAGTGGGGGGCGTGTGATCTCGGCGACATCAAGGACGCCCCGTGGTACACCGATGGCTATCGCACGGAGACGCCTGAAGGGTTGCCGGCAACGTATCGGGAGTGGGTGTCGGAAATCGTGACTCGCTACCGCGACGATCCGGCGATCTTTCGTGGCAACTCGTCAATGAACCCGAAATCAAGGATGTAGCGCAGAACCAGTGCGCGCCGAACGCTGCCGGCATCTTTCGCGACTTTGCCAGCGACGTCGGTGGGCTCATCAAGAGCATCGATTCCCAGCATCTCGTGAGCGTCGGCGTCATCGGCACAGGCCAGTGCGGAGCGAGCGGCACTGACTACGCAGCCCTGCATGCGCTCGACGTCGTCGATCTCTGCGAGTACCACGATTACGGCTCGCCCACGATTCCCATCCCGGGTGATCAGTGGAATGGACTGGAGCCGCGCCTGGATCAGTGCGCGGCGCTGGAAAGCCGCTGATCATCGGCGAGTTGGGGATCCATGTCGAAGATCTCGGCGTCGATGCAACGTGTGGACCGCGCGCAGGCAGTGGGAGCCAAGCTCGAAGCGACCCGGGCAGCAGGCGTGGCGGGCACGATCGTGTGGCGTTGGAAATCCGAGAACCAGGATGAGTCATCGATAGACGGTTTCGAAATCAACCCTGTGATCCGGTCCTTCCAATCCTTGCGGGCATGTCGGGGCGTCCGTAGTCGGCGAGGAACTCAACGGCCCCACATCGGTAGACGGGCTAATGGGCCGGTTACTACCGATTGAACGGTGCCGGCGGCCGGGTTCAACGCTGTTTCGATCTCGTCAGAGCTGCGGGTGGTTATCCGGGTGGGTCGGTTGCGTTTGGGTCGACGAGCGTTCGTTTGCCTTCTGGTCCTCGTGGGTTGTCACGCCAGCCTTTGTGGGTTTTGAGGTGGTGGTGCCATCGGCATTTCGGTCCGAGGCGTTCGATGTCGGTGATGCCGCTCTCGGCATACGGGACGATGTGGTCGATCTCGAGGCTGCGTGTTTCGTTGCAGTGTTGGATTTCGCATTCCCAGTTGGTGAGCAGCGCAGCTTTTTGGTGTCGGTTCGCTGTCCTTCCGGCGTGCGCGACGGTCTGGACGTCGACACCGTCGGCGATGACAATGTCGACGACCGTGTCACCGAGGAGCGCCTTGGCGGACGTGACGTCGATAGGTCCGATCCCTGCGATTTCGCAGGTCTCGCCGGCGGTGGTGTGGCCACGATGCAACGCTGTGGCGTCGATGCGTAACAGTGCATGTGCCGTCACACCCGAACCGGCACCAGCGGGTCGGTCGCCATGGGTTGCTTCGGCCATCCGGACCAGCGTGTCCGCGGCGTACACCTCGCCCGATTCTGTGATGCCAATCTTTCGGGCCTCGTTACCGACTTGTTTGCAGTACTGGTCCCAGGTCGGTTCGAATCTCGCGGCCTGCCCGGGAGTCAACGCTATGCCGTAGCAGCGCATCCCGTCACGGTCAGTCCAGCGACGTGCCCGCCGCAACGAATGTTGGCGCTCCGACCGCTCACGGTCCTGGTCTGCCGCGGGCTTTGTCTTCACGGGCCTGGCGGCGTAACGCCTCGAACGTGGCGGACTGCGAAAGTCGCAACAGTCGTTCTTCGGCGTGGGGCACATCGCTAGCGGCATCGGCTATCTCACACGCTTGTTCGCCAGACAAGCGCCCGTCGCGCAACAACGCTTTCGTCGCCGAAAGCCCGTCCACCTTGCGTGCAGTGTTCGTCTCTCGGATTGCTTCACCAAGCGACGTACCGGTCTGGGCTGCTAGCCAGTCAGCAGTCGAACGCGACGAACCATCACCGTGTTCCCAGGCCCGCGTCCGATCAACCTGCGCCAACGCCAACGTCTTGCCCGCGACCGCGAGACGCTCCAACCGAGCGAACGCTTCTACATACTCCTTCGCCAAACGCCCATCGCACACACGGGCGTCAAAACCGCCCACAAAAGCGTGCAACTCCTCGCCCAATGACCGAACGGCCCCTATATCCATGCCCCCATTCTCCCAGGGCGGTATGACGGTTATCCGCCACCCGCACCGGTTTGGACGAGCCGCTGTTCACTGAGGCGGAGCAGGTGGTGTGAGCTACCTGTTGGCCCGTAACGGCCTCACCTGCGCATGACGATGGTCATACGGCACGCGAAGTGCCGGACAATGTTCATTCAAGCGCTGAGGCAGCTTTCCGATATCCGCTATATGGCTCGGTTGACCCGTTCAGGACTTGGACTCGCGGTCGTGGTCGCGGTCGTGGTGCTGTCCAGCGGCTGCGTGCGCCCCGTGATCACCTCCGGATCGTCGGCTCAGGGTTGGGTGAGTCGAGCAGGATCGCAGCTCGTGCTGAACGGTCGACCTTGGCAATTCACCGGACTCAACATCTACAACGCCAACAGTCGCGACAATTGTTGGTACACGATGGGGGCACCCGAGCTTGGTGAAGCGTTGGATGCTTCGCACGCGGGCGCAATGCGAGCGTGGTTCTTTCAGAGTCTGGCAACCACGAACGGGCAGCGTGATTGGTCGAAATTCGATGCGACCCTGGATGCTGCTCGGGCGCGAAACGTGCACGTGGTTGTCACCCTGGCCGACCAGTGGGGTGCGTGCGAGCCTGGCGAATACAAGGATGCGTCGTGGTACACCGACCGGTACCGCACGGAGAAGCCAAGTGGGTTGCCGGCAACCTATCGAGAGTGGGTGGCAGAAATTGTGACCCGCTACCGCAATGACCCGACGATTCTCGCTTGGCAACTCGTGAATGAGCCCGAGGTCATGGTCGAACGGTACGGGCAATGTGCTGAGAACGCTTCGGGCATCCTGCGGTCCTTTGTGAGCGACGTCGGTGGGCTCATCAAGAGCATTGATTCGCAGCATCTTGTGAGCGTCGGTGTGATCGGTGGCGGCCAATGTGGAGCGGTGTACACCGAATACTCGGATCTTCATTCGCTCGATGTGGTTGATCTCTGCGAGTACCACGACTACGGCCAACCGCGGTCGGCCATCGCCGGTGATCAATGGAACGGGCTGGGAATGCGCTTGTTCCAATGTGCACTGCTCGGGAAGCCTCTCATCGTCGGCGAGTTGGGGATCCGTCCGCTCCAAGACCTCGGCGGGGCCGCCACGCTCGCGCACCGCGCTGTGGTCGTGGGAGCCAAGCTCCAAGCGACCCGAGCAGCAGGCGTGGCGGGCACGATGGTCTGGAACTGGAATTCAGGCGCCCAGGGGGGTTCGGCGACGGACAATTTCGAAGTCGGCCCAGGGGATCCTGTGCTTCCAATCCTTGCCGGCCAATCGGGGCGTCCGTAACAAGGGAGCGCCAAAAGGGCCCCAATTCGATACGGCAGGTAACGAGGTGGCTACAACCGTTCGAACAGCGGCCGCCAACCCGGTTCAAGCCGTTGACCAGCGCCCCTGCGTCAGAGATTGTCGGTGTTGTTACACAACGTCACACCGGCATTGGAGGCGCAGTGACTACGGCGGAACCGCTCACCGAGATGGCTTATGCGTCGCTCGTTGAGGTATGGGTCGACGGCCCCGCACGGACGCTCGTCATTCCGATGTACCGCGAGCAGGCTCGTATCGAAGCGACCATCGCCGCGTTGGCCCACTCGAAGCTGAACGACCCCTTGACCGAGCTGATCTTCGTCGATGACGGCAGCGATGACGACACCGCCGCGATCGTGTGAGCCGCCATGGTGACCCACCGACTACCGGGTTTCGTGTTGGGCCTGCATCGCAACGTCGGTAAGGGAGGCGCTGTGCGGGCAGGAATTCTCGCCTCACGGGGGCGGGTGGTGGCCTTCACCGACGCTGACCTCTCGACAGCGCCCGATGAGATCGATCGGTGCTTCGAAGCTGTGGAGCGCGGCGCCGATGTCGCCGTGGGCTCACGCGGTCTCGAGGACAGTGTCATCGTCACGCCGCAACCCCGGTTGCGGCAACTCTCCGGACGGATCTTCAATTTCCTCGTGCGATCCGCAGGTCTCACGCAACGCAAGGACACGCAGTGTGGCCTCAAGGCCTTTACCCGCGATTCGGCCCGGCGTGTCTTCTGGAGGCTGGAGACGAGGGGCTTCGCATTCGACGTGGAGGTGTTGTGTCGCGCCGAGCGTGCCGGATACAACGTGGTTGACGTACCGGTGGCCTGGCAGCACTGCGACTCGAGTCGTGTGCGCCCCGTGCGAGATGGGCTCGCCATGTTCCGAGAGGTTCGTCGACTGCGCCGCGTGCTCCTCGTCGATCCGAATCCGGTGGTCGACCTGCGTGCGGCGCACTACGACGCAGTCCGCGAACGTACGCTCGTCATCCCGGACGAGGTCTAAGGGTCCTTAACGCTTCGTGGCCATCAGCACGAGGTCGCCGTCCACCTCTTGGCTCTCGCAGTGAGCGATCGAGAAGAGGGACTGCAGGTAGCGCGCCGAGTAGAAGAACTGCAGGTGTAGGTCTGGCGTGTGGTGTTGGTACCGCTGCTTCGGCACGATCACGAAGAGCTGGCGCTCGGTGATTCGTTCCAGCTCGGCGATGGCAGCCGGAAGCTTGCGGCAGTGCTCGAGCGTATGGAAACACGTCACGATGTCGAATGCGCTATTCGCAAATGGGAGCTGTTCGACGTCACCTTGCACTCCGAGGAAGCGTCCGTTCGATCTCGGGAGGTGCATGTCATAGCCGAACCGCTCGATATCGAGGTCCGCGCACCGATCGAGCCAATAGCCGCGTGTCCGCACCCGATGTCGATCATCGATGCTGCGCGCTGATCAAGCCGCTGCAGTACCCAGGCAAGGCTCGCCTCGTTGCAGTCCGTTGGGCGGCGACTGGCGCGGCACTGAATGCGATCGTAGAACTCGCGGAATTCGCGGTCACTCAGATCGAAGGCGAAATCTTTGAACCGCATCGCTTCGTCGACATGTTTGCCCTCGAACCAGTACCAGAACATCGGGTAGTTGAACGGGCGGCTGTCACGCAACAGAGGCGGAAGCGCCTCGTCGATGAACTTCCGGATCGGATTGGAGATTTCGCGTCGCATCAGCGCTCCTTGGAAATGCAGTGGCCTATGAGCCGTTGGGGTCGGCCGGAACGTCGGGGTCGGCCGGAACGTCGGGGTCGGCCGGGCCATCAGGGTTCATGCGATAGAGACGCCATCGGCTTGTTGCCTCTGGCCATTCCTTCACGAGTGTCGCGATCCCGTCACCGTTTTCGTAAAAGGTCGGCGTGCCGAGATTGAACGTGCTCCCACGGGGCGCTTCGGGGTGATGGCACGAGGACATAGCCGACACGAAATTGCACTGGATCGGCAACAGCCTGATCGAAGTCGAGGTCAGAGGTCACGACAAACTGTTTTGGGTTTTCCGACGTGAGAACGATTGCGTAGGAAAATGCCACATCGCTGAGGACCGCACCGTCGGGAAGGTCGAGCGAGTCGAGGTAGCGAGCCACGGCTCGATCGTGTTGGAAGTATCCAGGGCCCCAAAGTCCGCTGTTTGACGGGTTGCGGGTCGAAATCAGCGCGGTGGAGCGGCGCGGCCTCCTCAGTTCCGAGACCGTGGGTGATGCCGTGGACGGCGCCGAAGAGGCCCGTGCTGAGCACAACGATCGAGAGGAAGAGCGGCAGCGCGTACAGCAGTGCTTGGGCCGGATCCGATGCGGCGTTTTGCTCAGCGGTCGCATGACCCTTCCGGAGCGGAGCCGAGAAGAGATATCCAACGAGGAGTGCCGTGAGCGGAATGACTGCGATCGAATAGCGAAGGAACGGGTAGAGGCGCCCGCTGCTGAGTGAGAGGAACATGAATCCGGCCGTGCCGCCCAGCGGTGTCAGGATTGCCCAAATCCTGCTGTCGCCGCGCCGCCAGGCGAGCAAGACGGCGATCACGACGACGAGGAAGACGAAGGGTTCAAGGGCGAAGAGCTGTCGGATCACGAGCTCGGCGCGGTGTTGCAAACGTGTCGCCGCCGTAGAGGCCCACCAGATCCTGCCTGCCCATATTTGATCTGGCTCGAGGCGCCGTATTGCGAGGTCAGGGTCGCAAATGGTGATCCGACGATCAACCAGGAGGTACCGGCCCAGGCGGCCATCGAGAACCCGAACGGGATCGCGACGACGCACGTTTCTGCGAACGCAATTCGCCGGCGTCGCTTTCGTGCCCCGAGCGCGCGCCGGTACGCGACCACAGCGACCACCGCCACCGTCGCGAACCCGGCGCCGACGGCCTCGTAGCGTGTCATGTACGCGGCGCCGAGCGCGAAGCCCGCGCCGATGAGGCCGCCGAGCGAGTCGTCGTCGAACCAGCGCATCAGGTACCGGCACGCGAGGAGGAGGAAGAAGAAGAACATGCCCTCGGTGGTTCCGTAGCCGCTGTGCACCAGGATCAGTGGGTGTAACGCGAACAGCACCGTGATCACAAGCCGTGTATCGCGTCGCACGCGGCATGTCGTACAGGCACCCGCGAAGCACGGCGACAGCACCGGCCATGAACACTGCAGATTCGATGTTCCCGATGTATCCGATGCGGGTGAGGTCGGGCCACAACAACTTGAGCGGCAGGAAGGGAATCAGAAGCAACGATGGGAGCGGATTCCAGACGAAGCCGACCGCAGCGAGGTGCGGATCCCGGCTGAACAGGGTGTAGTAGGCATTCCCGACACGCGCCAGAGCATCCCCGTGTATGACGTCGGCAAAGAAAGCGAGGCGTACGCCGATTGCGAGATATGCGACGAGGGCGAGAAGGAAGACGACGCGGTCTTCCGTCATGCGGGGTCGACGCAGTTCCGGCGTTCGGAGACGCCAGGAGCGCCGCTGCCGGTTGGCGTGTGGTCCCGCTTCCACGCCTGCGGCGCGACCGTCGGGACTGGTCGTGATGGGATCGTCGATCTCGTGACGTACGAGTGTGGCGATTCCGCCGTCTCCGGCGTCCTGGTCGGTCATCGTGACGGCGCGGTTGCTGAAGCTTGTGCGCCGGGCGCAGCGGAAAGGACCGTCAGGTCGTGAGGTTCGCTACCGGGGCCGCTTGTCGCTCCGCGACGGGCTGCATGGTGTGTGGCCCTTTGGGCAACGAATATGAGGTTCACGAGCACTGACGCCAGCCCTTCCGCTGCTGCTCCGGCGCGACGTTGCGTTCACAATCACGCGGTCGCTGCTGGAGATCAAGGCAGGACGGCCATCGACATGATGAGTTCGGGTGCTGGTATCCCACCCGTCATCTTGTCGTTACTTGAGGGAAAGAGAAGACTGTCAGCACCGGAAATTCATGTTGCGTTTCCTTTACGTTCGTGATGGCCTGTAGGGTCGTTCACCGGGAGCGCCTACCGTGCCGCCGCAGTGACAGTGACCTCGCACGCATCACAGCCATTCCCCGCCGACACCACCACGGAGCCTTCTGGGCCGGGACGAGGCGCTTCGTCGCGCCGAACAGTCGGTCGCCTTGCTGCTGGCCGAGATCCGCGGTGACGGTTCGGTTCCCACCGAGTCGTTGCCGATCTTCACGCACGATGCGGGTCGGGTCTCAAGACAACGAGTTACCCCACCCGTTGAGCGCCGAGCCCCCCAGGCACCGCTTGAGGCCCGCGCCTCTTCGCCCGCCCCGGCCGAGGTTCTGGTTACTCCGCCTCCACCGCCCGAGGACCCGGTCCGGACCCAGTCTGTGCCGCCACCGCCGGAAACAGCGCCGGCCCCTGCCGCGATTCCAGCGACACGGCAGAGGTCGTCAGGTCACACGCGGCAAACGAATTGACTGGGGGAACGTCGGTCTTGTCGTTCGCGATGTCATCGTTATCGCTCTCCTCTTCGTTCTCTTTCAGGTCACGGTCCCCGGCCTCGGTGCATCTGGTTCGCAGAGCGACGCCCGGCGGGAGTTCGCCGTGCGGCTTTCAACAGCCAAAAATGCAGCAGCGAAGAACGCTCCGGTTGCTCCGGCCGGGGGCGTGAAGGACCTCGCGGCCACGCCAATTCCGGCGGCTGTGGAGAGTGGCACTCCCATGGCGCGTCTCATGATCAAGAAGATTGGCCTGGATCAAGTTGTCGTCGAGGGTACGGCGGGCTCATCGTTGCGCAAGGGCCCAGGACATTTCGCGTCGACCCCGCTCCCCGGTCAACCCGGTAACTCCGTCATTGCCGCTCATCGCGTTGGGGCGGGCGCGGCCTTTGCTCAGATCGACCAACTGACCAACGGTGACCGCATCGAGGTCACGACATTGCAAGGAACATTCGTTTACAGGGTACGTGGACAGACGGTGGTGGGCTCCGGTGACCACCACATGTTCACCGATCGGAGCGATGATCGCCTGACTCTCACATCGGCGCATCCGAAATACAGTGTGAAGCAGCAGTACGTCGTCTGGGCGACGCTTGACGATGACCAAGTTCCTGCAACCGCCTCAGAAGATCCGGGTCCTCGCAGTGCCAAGATCGCCTCCGAGGTACCGGCCTGGTTCGGTGAGGATGGCGTGTGGATTCCCCTGTTGTTCTGGGGCTTCGTGCTGGTCGCGGGATACGTGGGCCTCTATCGATTTACGCGTGGCGCATCACCGCGCCGTTCCTTCGGCCTGGGTTGGATACTGCTGATCGTGCTGATGCTCCCGTTCTTCCATCAACTCAGCCGCGCATTCCCCGCGAACTTTTGATTGGGCTGGCGCCGCGCCGATGGGTGTGCCTCGTCGCCACCCTCGGTTTCATTGGCGTTCCATGGCATGGCGCCGACGCTGCGCCGATCGATGACCTGATCGCCGAAGCGACTGCGCTCCAGACGCAGATGGAGAACAACGCCACTGTGGTCGAGCAACTCACCGAACGCTACAACGCTGCGGTGATCGAACGTGACGATGCTCAGGCACGAGTCGTTGAGTACGAGGCACGCATCGCCAAGCAGGGGACGAGGCTTCGCGCTCTGCAGCGCGATGCCGACGATAGGGCGGCGGTGCTCTACAAGCGCGGGGGCACACCCAGATCGCAGAGCGTTCGGATATTGAGGATCCCGACACTGCCGTGATGATTCGATACGGCACGGCGCTTGTCGATCATGATCGAGCGCGGGCGCGGGAGATCGAGCGCATACAGGCGATGCTCGTCCGTGCGCATGCCGCCGTCGTGGCGGCCAGGCAGCAGATCGAGGACCGGGCAGCCGAGATCGTTGTCGCTCGTGGTCAGGTGGAGCAGGCCGACACGCTGCTTCGGTCGATATTCATGGGGACCAAGGCAGATCTGGCGGCCCTCATTCAGCAGCGATCCGATGACGCAGAACGGGCCAGTCTGGTTGACGCTTCCGCTCGCACGTACCACGCCGACGACTTAACGCCTCCGACTGCCGAGGCAGCACAGGCGGTGCAATATGCGCTGGACCAGGTTGGCAAGCCATACGTTTACGCGGCGGCAGGTCCGGATTCTTTCGACTGTTCCGGCCTGACGATGATGGCGTGGAAGACAGCGGGCGTCGTCATGCCGCACTATGCGGCCGCGCAGTACGCAAGGTTTCCGAAGGTGGCGATCGACGCGCTTCGTCCGGGCGACCTCGTGCTGTTCTACGACGACCTCCATCACGTGGGTATGTATATCGGCGGCGGGCGCATGGTCAACGCTCCGAGAACCGGTGAGCAGGTCAAGATCTCGTCCATTTTCCGGACGAGTCTCGCTGGCGCCGTGTGGCCGCAGCCGCCGAATTCGCCGACGTTGCTCGCCAGTTTGGGTAGCGGCGTGATGGCTACACATTGACAGGAAGCAACGAAAACATGATGCATCGAAGAACTCTCGTCTAACTGCGCATGCCACGTTGTTGTAGTCGGGTTGGAGCGCGAACCTGGGCGGCTGGACCCTGGACCTGGTGCTGGACCCTGGACCCGGCGATGGACTGCAACGATGAGTCGTGTGCGGCGAGCTCTGCAGCTGCCGTGCGCGTCAGAGGAGCTCTTGTGATCTGGACGCGGCGAGTTGTGGTGGTTGGGAGTTCGCTCGGAGCGGTTGCGGCAACGCTCGTGTTACTCAACCTCGATTCGACCTCCTCAACCAGGCTGACCTCGGCGCAACGGGCAACGCCAACAACATCGACGACAGCGACGACAGCGAAACCGGTGCCGGACATCGCCTCAGTTGGGGCGTCGACTACCACCATCGCACCATTGCCGGTCGACCATTGCAGCCCGTGCGCGAACCGGGGCAGGCGAGCGCGTCGTCCCAGAAGAGTCCCATAGTCGACGTCGCCGGTGTGAGCTCCGAGCGTGAAGCTGGCGGCGCCGGGAACTCTGGTCACGGGCCCGAAGCAGATGCAGATGCGGATGCGGGGCCCGATGCGGATGCGGGGCCCGATGCGGATGCGGGGCCCGGCGCAGGCGTGGAATTGCCCCGCGACATCACGCTGGCGGGACCGACTCACCAGATTGCTCACGTGGCAAGCCTGGGTTGTCGAATCCTTCTGCATTCGTCGCCGCCTGGAAGGATGACACGACAGGTCACTCGTTCCGATGGACCTGGCGGCGTCGTTTCAATGCAAATCACGCTTGTTCGAGTGTGTGGGCGGCTTCGAACCTCCTGGCATGACTGCTCCTTCGCTGATCTCGACGGCGATGCTCGGTTGGACGCGGTACGGAGACCGTTGTGAGCTATCGCAACGAAGGAGCAGTCTCCGCGGCGGCCGAGGGCGGCAGTCGTTTTACGTTTCAGGTCACGCTCGACGCCGCCCCGACGTCTCGGATCTGTGGCCGTTCGATGCGCGTCGTGGTGGTACTGGGCGGTTCTACCTCGAGCGAAGCAAGCTTGTCTGCACGGTGAATCCACCCCCCGTTGTTCCCGAGAGCGCTAGCGCGGTGCTCTTGCCCCTTTCAGGAGCCGCTGTCGTCGGTGTTGCCATCGGGTCTGCAGCGTGGCGGAAAGCGTCGGAAGCGTGGGCGCGGTGGTGATGTCGGTCCGACACGTTGATCGTTGTTTGCTCTCGCCCGTTTGCTGAGCGGACCTGCTTATGAAACCCACACGTAGACAGTCGGCGACGGGAGTCTTTCGCGGCGACGAATTCCCGTCGGAACCCTGCGCCATGCGTTGCATGGAAAGTCGGCGCAGGTCATCGTGGCCCGGGTGATCTTGATCTCAAGATCAACGAAACCGGGAACATTCGAGGAGATAGGAAAATGGCCATGTTGGATCTTCACGTAGCTAGGGGATTGCCATGTTGACGTGGGCTCGCCGACTTGTCGTCACCGGATGTGTCATGGGTGCCGGGGTCGCGAACGCTCCTTCCAAGTCCTGCCTTGGCAAAGACCGGCAATGGGTCTTGGTTGGGTTGCCAAGCGGTCCTCCTTGCGCATGCATCGGCGAAAGTCCCGACACGACAGGTTGTGCGTACAGACCAGAACGGTGTTGCGACGCTGACGGTAACGATTGTTTCCACTCGTGCGGCAGGAACATATGGCGTACGGGACTGCGCATTTGTCGATAAGAACAATGACAATAAGCTGGGCCTGCTGGAGCCGTACGTGAACTATTACAACGACGCGGCAGCCTTCACGGCGGTCCCTGGTGGCAGTAAATTCAGCTTCACGGTCAAGCTCAACGCCATTCCCACCGCCAAGATTTGCGGCCGCGTGGTGCACGAGAAGACCAAGGGCTCAGGCAGGTTCGCCGACACCAGCATCTTCCGATGCGTATTGGGAACCCCGCCCGACGTGCCTGAAG
>CAWATG010000006.1:0-15032 GCA_963785035.1 uncultured Acidimicrobiia bacterium | reverse complement strand
ACGGCGCGTGGCCTGCCAACCCTGTCCCACTCACGGAGGACGCTCCATTGCGTCCGAACAGCGGCCATCGCGGCGCGATCGCATCTGCTGAGATCACACGTTTGCTCGGTGAGTGGTGTGAGGACCGCTCCGGCGTCAGCGTTACGAGTCTTCGCGCCGCCCAGCTGCTCGGGTCCGGCACTCACAGTCCACTCGCTGCCCTGACGGGCGGACAGTCGCTGGTTCGTCTCCGTGGCGTCGCTCCGCGTCTGCAGTTCGTCCATGTCGACGATCTCGTCGCTGCGATTGAGCTGGCGATTTTCGAGGATTTGCCCGGCGTCTACAACGTGGCAGCCGACGGATGGATACCAACGAGCGAGGCCCACGAATTGGCAGGCCGCAAACTCGTGTTACGCGTGCCGGTTGCGTTCGTGGCTCGGGTGCTCCGTTCGGGTGATGCGTTCGCCGGATGCAGGCGAGCCCTGGCGTCTTTGCCCTACTGCGAGTTCCCTTGGGTCGTCGCGAACGACCGGCTCAAGGCGAAAGGCTGGTCACCGACCGCAACGAACGAGGAGCTTCTCGTGGCGACGCCGAACACACGGCGTTCGGGTCTGGCCGTGGGTGCCGCGGTGGCGACCGTGATCGCAGCGACGGCGGCCGCCGTCGCTCGGTATCGCCGCGCGCACTAGCTGCATGTTTGGTCGCTAATCAGATCTATCGGTAGGTTTGGCGTACCCGCGCCTGTGTCGTCACCGGCGAGCTAGCGCAAATGTTCCGAATCGTCGTTCGTTTGTCACCTAGATGTTGTCGAATGTTCGGATGGACGATGAAGTGGATCCATATGGTGCGAACCATTAGCTTCAGGTCCGAGGAGCACAATGCGACGCACCAAACCTAGACATCCGTCAACGGTCATCAACTCGCGACTTTTCCAGATTGTGCTCTTGTCGATGGTGTTGGGCGCCTGCGGTGTTCGGTTGTTCGCCACGGCTCCCACTGGGATCGCATCGCATGATGCTTCGCCACGCGAGGTAGTGCTCGCGTCGCCGGCAGCGGCGCTTTTTGCGGGTCCTCCCGCGCTGCCGCCTGTTGGGGCAGCGCCTTCGGCGCCGGAGGCAGGCACCTCCCCGCCGGATTTGGTGACGAATGAAACGTCGGGCGGCGCAGTCGCGCCGTCGGCGGGAGCTGCTCCGCATGGTGCTGCGACGACCGACTCTCCCAAAGCTTCGGTGGCGCGAAGGTCCAGGGAAGCGCTCAAAAAGCGCCGCAAAGCAATCCGGCGCCGTCGTTCGTGGCGGTCGACCACGACCAGTGTTGTGGACGGCGCGCGCGAGGCCGATCCGACCACGACAACCGGCCCGACCACGACAACTGGCCCGACCACGACGAGGGTTCCGACGACCTCAACGCGGCCAACCACGACGACTGTTCCGACAACCACGACCGGCCCGACCACGACAACTGGCCCGACCACGACAACTGGCCCGACCACGACAACTGGCCCGACCACGACGAGGGTTCCGACGACCTCAACGCGGCCAACCACGACGACTGTTCCGACAACCACGACCGGCCCGACCACGACGACGGTTCCCCCGACGACTACGACCGGTCCGCCGGTTTTGGTCCCAACCGGGCTCGATCAAGTGACCAGTCGCGTCCTGACTGCGGCGGAGCGCGTCGCGATGGTTGCTGCCGATCAATCGTCCGTCGGACACGAGGGCGAACTCCCGCTCCCAAATGGTTACGACTGGGACAGCGGGCCGGTGATCCAGGGCGGTCACGACAACCGCGGTATGTCAGCCGCGGTGACATGGGGTGTGTTGTTTGTCGACGGCGCTGCAACAAGTGCAGGGCTCGACCCTGGTTTGAGCAACACGCGGGTTCATGTGCGGGAGATGACGACGTGGCTGCTCTCGAAACGGACGGGTAAATGGGTGTCCGTCACGTCGGGACCTCAAGCCGGAGCTGCATACCGGGAGGACTTTTCCGGCGACGTGTCAAAACCTGTGGACGTGCGGTACGAGCCGGAGGGTGTGAGTGGCAAGCTCGACTTTTCGGCGGGCAGGTCGGCCTGGCATTTCTGGAACCCTCGTGGTTCGATCGATCCGGATGATGTCGCGGGGATGTACGGGGCGTTCCAGGCCCGTCTGATTCTCGACGACCCGGATGGTCCAGACGACCGCGGTTTTTGGTCGAAGCACCTGCTGATGGGTGCCGGCATCGACTTCTGGCAGAACCTCACGGCGCCATGGCCGAACAACATCGGGGCCAGCATCGGTCGTTTCAAGCTGGTGAAAAACAACTGGCGTTGGTTTAACACCACGACCCTTTCGCCAGAGCAACTCGCTGCGAATCCGCCCCCTGGGCTGTAGCAATATCCGAGCGAGTCGTGCCTCGCCACGTTGGCGCGGTGGTTTGATTTGATGGTCAAAACGTCGAGGCGCGAGCTCGCGCCGGCAGTGGGTTTCGCGCACCCAAAAGTACGACCAATGTTCATGCGAGCACTCAGGGATTGGTCCGATTGCGGGCGTAGAATGCGGCCTATGTTCATGCATTCGCTAACGCGTCGTCGCCGTATTGGGTGGATGACTCGGTTGACCCTCCCGGGTATTGCACTCACAGCGGTGATCGTTGCGGGCGCTGCACTCACCGGCGGGGGTGCGCGCCCCGTAAGCAATCCTGGATTGTCGGCTGAGGTACCCGGAGCGCAGCTTGCGAGCACTTCCGGATCGTCGGCTGAGGGCTGGGTCAGTCACGACGGAACGCAGCTCATGCTGAACGGTCAGCCCTGGCAGTTCACCGGCCTCAACATCCCCAACGCCACCGGCCGCAACAATTGTTGGTACACGATGGACGAGCCTCAGCTTGGCATCGCCCTGGACGCGGCGAACGCGGGCGCAATGCGGGCGTGGTTCTTTCAGAGCCTTGCGACCACAGGCGGGAAGCGTGACTGGTCGAGCTTCGATGCGACGTTGGCGGCTGCTCGGGCACGCAACGTGCACGTGGTCGTGACCCTGGCCGACCAGTGGGGGTTTTGCGATCTCGGCGAAATCAAGGACGCCTCGTGGTACACCGATGGCTATCGCACAGAGACGCTTGAAGGGTTGTCGGCAACGTATCGGGATTGGGTGGCGGAAATCGTGAGGCGCTACCGCGACGATCCGACGATTCTTTCGTGGCAACTTCTCAATGAACCCGAAGTCAACGATGTATCGGAGAAGCGGTGCGCGACGGACGCTGGCGGCATCGTTCGCGACGCCGAAATCCTTCGCGACTTTGTAAGCGACGTCGGTGGACTCATCAAGAGCATCGATTCTCGGCATCTTGTGAGCGTCGGCGTCATCGGCGGGGGCCAGTGCGGAGCGCGCGGAACTGACTACGCAGCCCTTCATGCGCTCGACGTCGTGGATCTCTGCGAGTACCACGACTACGGCCAACCGACGAACCCCATCCCCGGTGATCAGTGGAATGGGTTGCAAGTGCGCCTGAATCAGTGCGGGGCGCTTGGAAAGCCACTGATCATCGGCGAGATGGGGATCCGTGTCGAAGATCTCGCCGTCGGTGCAACGCTCGAGGACCGCGGCGGAGGCAGTGCGAGCCAAGCTCGAAGCGACCCGAGCAGCAGGCGTGGCGGGCACGATCGTGTGGCGTTGGAAATCCGAGAACCAGGATGAGTCATCGATAGACGGTTTCGAAATCAGCCCTGGTGATCCGGTCCTTCCAATCCTTGCGGGCATGTCGGGGCGTCCGTAGCCGGCGAGTACCACAGCGGTCCCAATTCGATATGGCGGGTAACGCGCCGGTTGCGACCGTTTGAACGGTGGTGGCGGCCGGGTTCAACGTTGTTGTTCGACCCCGTCAGAGCTGTGTGCGGGTCATCCGGGTGGGTCGGGTCTGTTTGGGTTGATGAGTGTGCGTTTGCCGTCTGGGCCTCGCGGGCTGTCACGCCAGCCTTTGTGGGTTTTGAGGTGGTGATGCCATCGGCATTTCGGTCCGAGGTGTTCGATGTCCGTGATGCCACACTCGGCATACGGAACGATGTGGTCGATCTCGAGGTTGCGTGTTTCATCACAACCTCGGATTTCGCATTCCCAGTTGGTGAGCAACGCAGCTTTTTGGTGTCGGTTCGCTGTTCTTCCAGCGTGCGCGACGGTCCGGACATCGACACCGTCGGCGATGACGATGTCGACAACCGCATCACCCAAGAGTTGTTTGGCGGACGCGACGTCGATAGGTCCGATCCCTGCGACCTCGCAGGTCTCACCAGCGGTGGTGTGGCCGCGATGTAACGCTGCGGCATCAACGCGTAGCAGCGCATGGGCCGTCACGCTCGAACCGGCACCGCTACCGGCGGGTCGGTTTCCATGTGCTGCTTCGGCCATCCGGACCAACGCATCAGCCGCGTGCCGCGTCGCCTGATTCTTTGAGGCCGGCCTTGCGGGCCTCGTTACCGACCTGGTTGCAGTACCGGTCCCAGGTCGGTTCGAATCTCGCGGCCTGCTCGGGAGTCAACGCAATGCCGTAGCAGCGCATACCTTCACGGTCGGTCCAGCGACGCGCGCGCCGCAACGAATGTTGCCGCTCCGCCCGCTCACGATCCTCACCTGCCGCGGCCTTGTCGTCACGGGCCTGGCGGCGTAACGCCTCGAACGTGCCGGACTGTGAAAGTGTCAACAGTCGTTCTTCGGCGTGGGGCGCATCGGTTGCCGCATCGGCGATCTCACCGGCCTGTTGGCCGGACAAGCGCCCATCACGCAACGCGGCTTTCGTCGCCGAGAGCCCATCAACGCGCCGTGCGGTGTTCGTTTCGCGGATTGCTTCGCCAAGCGATGTGCCGGTTTGTGCTGCGAGCCAGTCAGCAGTCGAACGCGACGAACCCTCACCATGTGCCCAGGCGTGTGTTCGGTCAACCTGAGCCAACGCCAACGTCTTGCCCGCGACCGCGAGACGCTCCAACCGAGCGAAGGCTTCCACATATTCCTTCGCCAAACGTCCATCACAGCGCGCCGCTTCGAACCCGCCGACCAGAACATGCAACTGCTCACCCAACTGCTCCAAAGCCCGCACACCGGTGATTCCCATACCCCCATTCTCCCAGGACGGTATGACATCGAAACGGCCACCCACACCGGTTTGGACGAGCCGCTTTCCACTGAGGCGGAGCAGGTGGCGTGAGCTACTCGTTCGCCCGTAACGGCGTCACCTGCCTATGACGATGGTCATAGAGCACGCGAAGTGCCGGACAATGTTCATTCAAGGGCTGAGGCAGCTTTCCGATATCCGCTGTATGGCTCGGTCGACCCGTTCAGGACTTGGACTCGCTGTCGCGGGAGCGGTCGTGGTGCTGTCCAGCGGCTGCGTGCGCCCCGTGATCACCTCCGGATCGTCGGCCCAGGGTTGGGTGAGTCGAGCAGGATCGCAGCTCGTGCTGAATGGTCGGCCTTGGCAGTTCACCGGACTCAATATCTACAACGCCAACAGCCGCGACAATTGTTGGTACACGATGGACGCCCCCGAGCTTGGCGAAGCGTTGGACGCGTCGCACGCGGGCGCAATGCGCGCGTGGTTCTTTCAGAGTCTTGCGACCACCAACGGCCAGCGTGATTGGTCGAAATTCGATGCGACCCTGGAAGCCGCTCGGGTGCGAAACGTGCACGTCGTTGTCACCCTGGCCGACCAGTGGGGTGCGTGCGAGCCCGGCGAATACAAGGATGCGTCGTGGTACACCGACCGGTACCGCACGGAGAAGCCAAGCGGGTTGCCGGCAACCTATCGAGAGTGGGTGGCAGAAATTGTGACCCGCTACCGCAATGACCCGACGATTCTCGCTTGGCAACTCGTGAATGAGCCCGAGGTCATGGTCGAACGGTACGGGCAATGTGCTGAAAACGCTTCGGGCATCCTGCGGTCCTTTGTGAGCGACGTCGGTGGGCTCATCAAGAGCATTGATTCGCAGCATCTTGTGAGCGTCGGTGTGATCGGCGGCGGCCAATGTGGAGCGGTGTACACCGAATACTCGGATCTTCATTCGCTCGACGTGGTTGATCTCTGCGAGTACCACGACTACGGCCAACCGCGGTCGGTCATCGCCGGTGATCAATGGAACGGGCTGGGAATGCGCCTGTTCCAATGTGCACTGCTCGGAAAGCCGCTCATCGTCGGCGAGTTGGGGATCCGTCCGATCCAAGACCTCGGCCCGGCTGCCACGCTCGCGGCACCGTGCGGTGGTCCTGGGAGCCAAGCTCCACGCGACCCGGGCAGCAGGTGTGGCGGGCACGATGGTCTGGAGCTGGAATTCAGGCGCCCAGGGGGGTTCGTCGACCGACAATTTCGAAGTCGGCCCAGGGGATCCTGTGCTTCCAATCCTTGCCGGCCAATCGGGTCGTCCGTAACAAGGGAGCGCCAAAAGGGCCCGAATTCGATACGGCAGGTAACGAGGTGGCTACAACCGCTCGAACAGCGGCCGCCAACCAGGTTCAAGCCGTTGACCAGCGCCCTTGCTTCAGGGATTGTCGGTGTTGTTACAACACGTCACACCGGCATTGGAGGCGCAGTGACTACGGCGGAACCGCTCACCGAGATGGCTTATGCGTCGCTCGTTGAGGTATGGGTCGACGGCCCCGCACGAACGCTCGTCATCCCGATGTACCGCGAGCAGGCTCGTATTGAAGCAACCATCGCCGCGTTGGCCAACTCGAAGCTGAACGACCCCTTGACCGAGCTGATCTTCGTCGACGACGGTAGCGACGACGACACCGCCGCGATCGCGCGAGCCGCCATGGTGACCCACCGGCTTCCGGGGTTCGTGTTGGGCCTTCATCGCAACGTCGGGAAGGGAGGCGCAGTGCGGGCTGGAATTCTCGCGGCGCGGGGGCGCGTGGTGGCCTTCACCGACGCTGATCTCTCGACAGCGCCCGATGAGATCGAGCGGTGCTTCGAAGCCGTGGAGAGCGGCGCCGACGTCGCCGTGGCCTCACGCGGCCTCAAGGACAGTGTCATCGTCACGCCGCAACCCCGGATGCGTCAACTGTCCGGACGGCTCTTCAATTTCCTCGTGCGATCCACAGGTCTCACGCGACGCA
This sequence comes from uncultured Acidimicrobiia bacterium, assembly GCA_963785035.1. Lineage (GTDB taxonomy): Bacteria > Actinomycetota > Acidimicrobiia > IMCC26256 > CAWATG01 > CAWATG01. Next base: position 7,968 of record CAWATG010000006.1, on the reverse strand, counting down.
AGGACACGCAGTGTGGCCTCAAGGCTTTTACCCGCGATTCGGCCCGACGCGTCTTCTGGAGGCTCGAGACGAGGGGCTTCGCGTTCGATGTCGAGGTGTTGTGTCGCGCCGAGCGTGCCGGATACAGCGTGGTTGACGTACCGGTGGCCTGGCAGCACTGCGACTCGAGTCGTGTGCGCCCCGTGCGAGATGGGCTCGCCATGTTCCGAGAGGTTCGTCGACTGCGCCGCGTGCTCCTCGTCGATCCGAATCCGGTGGTCGACCTGCGTGCGGCGCATTACGACGCGGTCCGCGAACGTACGCTCGTCATCCCGGACGAGGTCTAAGGGTCCTTAACGCTTCGTGGCCATCAGCACGAGGTCGCCGTCCACCTCTTGGCTCTCGCAGTGAGCGATCGAGAAGAGGGACTGCAGGTAGCGCGCCGAGTAGAAGAACTGCAGGTGTAGGTCTGGCGTGTGGTGTTGGTACCGCTGCTTCGGCACGATCACGAAGAGCTGGCGCTCGGTGATTCGTTCCAGCTCGGCGATGGCAGCCGGAAGCTTGCGGCAGTGCTCGAGCGTATGGAAACACGTCACGATGTCGAATGCGCTATTCGCAAATGGGAGCTGTTCGACGTCACCTTGCACTCCGAGGAAGCGTCCGTTCGATCTCGGGAGGTGCATGTCATAGCCGAACCGCTCGATATCGAGGTCCGCGGCACCGATCGAGCCAATAGCCGCGTCCGCACCCGATGTCGATCATCGATGCTGCGCGCTGATCAAGCCGCTGCAGTACCCAGGCAAGGCTCGCCTCGTTGCAGTCCGTTGGGCGGCGACTGGCGCGGCACTGAATGCGATCGTAGAACTCTCGGAATTCGCGGTCACTCAGGTCGAAGGCGAAATCTTTGAACCGCATTGCTTCGTCGACATGTTTGCCCTCGAACCAATACCAGAACATCGGGTAGTTGAACGGGCGGCTGTCGCGGAACAGAGGCGGAAGCGCCTCGTCGATGAACTTCCGGATCGGATTGGAGATTTCGCGTCGCATCAGCGCTCCTTCGAAATACAGTCGCCTATGAGCCGTTGGGGGCGGCTGGGCCATTGGGGTCGGCCGGAACGTCGGGGTCGGCCGGGCCATCAGGGTTCATGCGATAGAGACGCCATCGGCTTGTTGCCTCTGGCCATTCCTTCACGAGTGTCGCGATCCCGTCACCGTTTTCGTAAAAGGTCGGCGCGCCGAGATTGAACGCGTCCCACGGGGCGCTTCGGGGTGATGGCACGAGGACATAGCCGACACGAAATTGCACTGGATCGGCAACAGCCTGATCGAAGTCGAGGTCAGAGGTCACGACAAACTGTTTTGGGTTTTCCGACGTGAGAACGATTGCGTAGGAAAATGCCACATCGCTGAGGACCGCACCGTCGGGAAGGTCGAGCGAGTCGAGGTAGCGAGCCACGGCTCGATCGTGTTGGAAGTATCCAGGGCCCCAAAGTCCGCTGTTTGACGGGTTGCGGGTCGAAATCAGCGCGCGGAGCGGCGCGGCCTCCTCAGTTCCGAGACCGTGGGTGATGCCGTGGACGGCGCCGAAGAGGCCCGTGCTGAGCAAAACGATCGAGAGGAAGAGCGGCAGCGCGTACAGCAGTGCTTGGGCCGGATCCGATGCGGCGTTTTGCTCAGCGGTCGCATGACCCTTCCGGAGCGGAGCCGAGAAGAGATATCCAACGAGGAGTGCCGTGAGCGGAATGACTGCGATCGAATAGCGAAGGAACGGGTAGAGGCGCCCGCTGCTGAGTGAGAGGAACATGAATCCGGCCGTGCCGCCCAGCGGTGTCAGGATTGCCCAAATCCTGCTGTCGCCGCGCCGCCAGGCGAGCAAGACGGCGATCACGACGACGAGGAAGACGAAGGGTTCAAGGGCGAAGAGCTGTCGGATTACGAGCTCGGCGCGCGTTGCAAACGTGTCGCCGCCATAGAGGCCCACCAGATCTGCCTGCCCATATTTGATCTGGCTCGAGGCGCCGTATTGCGAGGTCAGGGTCGCAAATGGTGATCCGACGATCAACCAGGAGGTACTGGCCCAGGCGGCCATCGAGAACCCGAACGGGATCGCGACGACGCACGTTTCTGCGAACGCAATTCGCCGGCGTCGCTTTCGTGCCCCGAGCGCGCGCCGGTACGCGACCACAGCGACCACCGCCACCGTCGCGAACCCGGCGCCGACGGCCTCGTAGCGGGTCATGTACGTGGCGCCGAGCGCGAAGCCCGCGCCGATGAGGCCGCCGAGCGAGTCGTCGTCGAACCAGCGCATCAGGTACCGGCACGCGAGGAGGAGGAAGAAGACGAACATGCCCTCGGTGGTTCCGTAGCCACCGTGCACCAGGATCAGTGGGTGTACGGCGAACAGCACCGTGATCACGAGCCGTGTATCGCGTCGCACGCGCATGTCGTGCAAGCACCCGCGAAGCGCGGCGACAGCACCGGCCATGAACACTGCGGATTCGATGTTCCCGATGAATCCGATGCGGGTGAGGTCGGGCCACAAGAACTTGAGCGGCAGGAAGGGAATCAGAAGCAACGACGGGAGCGGATTCCAGACGAAGCCGACCGCAGCGAGGTGCGGATCCCGGCTGAACAGCGTGTAGTAGGCGTTCCCGACACGCGACAGAGCATCCCCGTGGAGGACGTCGGCGAAAAGAGCGAGGCGTACGCCGATTGCGAGATATGCGACGAGGGCGAGAAGGAAGACGACGCGTCCCTCCGTCATGCGGGGTCGACGGAGTTTCGGCATTCGGAGATGCCAGGAGAGCCGCTGTCGGTTGGTGCCCGGTCCCGCTTCCACGCCTGCAGCGCGACCGTCGGGACTGGTCGTGATGGGATCGTCGATCTCGTTGCGTACGAGTGTCGCGATTCCGCCGTCTCCGGCGTCCTGGTCGGTCATCGTGACGGCGCGGTTGCTGAAGCTTGTGCGCCGGGCGCAGCGGAAGGGACCGCCAGGTCGTGGGGTTCGCTACCGGGGCCGCTTGTCGCTCCGCGCGACGGGCTGCATGGGCGCGCAGCCCTTTGGGTAACGAACATGAGGTTCACGAGCACTGACGCCAGCCCTTCCGCTGCTGCTCCGGCGCGATGTTGCGTTCACAATCACGCGGTCGCTGCTGGAGGTCAAGGCAGGCCGGCCATCGACATGATGAGTTCGGGTGCTGGTCTCCCGCTCGTCATCTTGTCGTTGCTTGAGGGAAAGAGAAGACTGTCAGCACCGGAAATTCATGTTGCGTTTCCTTGACGTTCGTGATGGCCTGTAGGGTCGTTCACCGGGAGCGCCTACCGTGCCGCCGCAGTGACAGTGACCTCGCACGCATCACAGCCATCCCCCGCCGACACCACCACGGAGCCTTCTGGGGCGGACGAGGTGCTTCGTCGCGCCGAACAGTCGGTCGCCCTGCTGCTGGCCGAGATCCGCGGTGACGGTTCGGTTCCAACCGAGTCGTTGCCGATCTTCACGCAAGGCGCGGGTCGGGTCTCAAGACAACGAGTTGCCCCACCTGCCGAGCAACGAGCCCCCCAGAGGCCGCCGCTCAGGGCCCGCGTTACTCCGCCCGCCCCCGCCGAGGCTCCGGTTACCCTGCCCGCCCCGGCCGAGGCTCTGGTTCCTCCGCCCCCGCCCCCGCCTCCACCGGCCGAGGCCCCAGTCCGGACCCAGTCTGCGCCGCCACCGCCGGACGCAGCGCCGGCCCCTGCCGCGATTCCAGCGACACGGCAGAGGTCGTCGGGTCGCACGCGCAAACGAATTGACTGGGGGAACGTCGGTCTTGTCGTTCGCGATGTGATCGTCATCGCTCTCCTCTTCGTTCTCTTTCAGGTCACGGTCCCCGGCCTCGGTGCATCTGGTTCGCAGAGCGACGCCCGGCGGGAGTTCGCCGCGCGGCTTTCAGCAGCCAAAAGCGCAGCAGCGAAGAACGCTCCGGTTGCTCCGGCCGGCGGCGTGAAGGACCCCGCGGCCACGCCAATTCCGGCGGCTGTGGAGAGTGGCACTCCAATGGCGCGCCTCAAGATCAAGAAGACTGGCCTGGATCAAGTTGTCATCGAGGGTACGGCGGGCTCATCGTTGCGCAAGGGCCCAGGACACTTCGCGTCGACGCCGCTCCCCGGTCAGCCTGGTAACTCCGTCATTGCCGGTCATCGCGTTGGCGCAGGCGCGGCCTTTGCTCAGATCGACCAACTGACCAACGGTGACCGCATCGAGGTCACCACGCTGCAAGGAACATTCGTTTACAGCGTACGTGGACAGACTGTGGTGGGTGCCGGTGACCACCGAATGTTCACCGACAGGAGCGATGATCGCCTGACCCTCACATCGGCGCATCCGAAATACAGCGTGAAACAGCAGTACGTCGTCTGGGCGACGCTTGACGATGACCAAGTTCCTGCAACCGCCTCGGAAGCTCGGGGTCCTCGCAGTGCCAAGATCGCCTCCGAGGTACCGGCCTGGTTCGGTGATGATGGCGTGTGGATTCCCCTGTTGTTCTGGGGCTTCGTGCTGGTCGCGGGATACGTGGGCCTCTATCGATTTACGCGTGGCGCATCACCGCGCCGTTCCTTCGGCCTGGGTTGGATACTGCTGATCGTGCTGATGCTCCCGTTCTTCCATCAACTCAGCCGCGCGTTCCCAGCGAACTATTGATTGCGCTGTCGCCGCGCCGATGGGTGTGCCTCGCAGCCATCCTCGGCCTCATCGGCGTTCCATGGCATGGCGCTAGCGCTGCGCCGATCGATGACCTGATCGCCGAAGCGACTGCGCTCCAGGCGCAGATGGAGAACAACGCCGCGGTTGTCGAGCAACTCACCGAGCGGTACAACGCCGCAGTGATCGAACGTGCCGATGCTCAGGCACGAGTCGTTGAGTACGAGGCACGCATCGCCAAGCAGGCAACGAGGCTTCGCGCTCTGCAGCGCGACGCCGGCGATCGGGCGGCGGTGCTCTACAAGCGCGCCGGGCACGCCCAGATCGCAGAGCGTTCGGATCTTGAGGATCCTGACACTGTCGTGATGGTCAAATACGGCACGGCGCTTGTCGATCATGACCGAGAGCGGGCGCGGGAGATCGAGCGGATACAGGAGACGCTGGTCCGTGCGCATACCACCGTCGTGGCAGCCCGGCAGCAGATCGAGGACCGGGCAGCCGAGATCGTTGTCACTCGTGGTCAGGTGGAGCAGGCTGACACGCTGCTTCGGTCGATATTCGTGGGGACCAAGGCGGATCTTGCGGCCCTCATTCAGCAGCGATTCGATGATGCAGAACGGGCCAGTCTGGTTGATGCTTTCGCTCGCACGTACCACGCCGACGACTCAACGCCTCCGACTGCCGAGGCAGCACAGGCGGTCCGATATGCGCTGGACCAGGTTGGCAAGCCATACGTTTACGCCGCGGCAGGTCCGGATTCCTTCGACTGTTCCGGGCTCACGATGATGGCGTGGAAGACAGCCGGCGTCGTCATGCCGCACTATGCGGCCGCGGAGTACGCAAGGTTTCCGAAGGTGGCGATCGACGCGCTTCGTCCGGGCGACCTCGTGCTGTTCTACGACGACCTTCATCACGTGGGCATGTACATCGGCGGCGGGCGCATGGTCAACGCTCCGAGGACCGGTGAGAAGGTCAAGATCTCGTCCATTTTTCGGACGAGTCTCGCTGGTGCCGCGTGGCCGCAGCCGCCGAGTTCCACCGACGTTGCTCGCCAGTTTGGGTAGCGGCGCAATGGCCGCACATTGACAATAAGCAACGGAAACATGATGCATCGAAGAACTCTCGTCTAACTGCGCATGCCGCATTGTTGTAGTCGGGTTGGCGTGCGCCAACCTGGGGGGCTGGACCCTGGACCTGGCGATGGACCGCAACGTCGAGTCGTGTGCGGCGAGCTCTGCGGCTGCCGTGCGCCTCAGAGGAGCTCTTGTGATCTGGACGCGGCGAGTTGTGGCGGTTGTGAGCTCACTCGGAGCGGTTGCGGCGACGCTCGCATTACTCAACCTCGATTCGACCTCCTCGACCAGGCTGACCTCGGCGCAACGGGCAACGCCAACAACATCGACGACAGCGAAACCGGTGCCGGACATCGCCTTGGTTGGGGCGTCGACCACCACCATCGCACCATTGCCGGTCGACATTGCAGCCCGTGCACGACCGCGCCAGGCGAGCGCGTCGTCCCAGAAGAGTCCCGTCGTCGACGTCGCCGGTGTCAGCTCCGAGCGTGCCGCTGGCGGCGCCGGGAACTCTGGTCACGGGCCCGATGCGGATGCGGGGCCCGATGCGGGTCGTGGCGCAGGCGTGGACTTGCCCCGCGACATCACGCTGGCCGGACCGACCCACCAGATCGCTCACGTGGCAAGCCTGGGTTGTCGAATCCTCCTGCATTCGTCGCCGCCTGGAAGGATGACACGACAGGTCACTCGTTCCGATGGACCTGGCGGCGTCGTTTCAATGCAGATCACGGTTCTGTCCAAGCGCGCGGCAGCTTCGAACCTCCTGCATGACTGCTCGTTCGCTGATCTCGACGGCGATGCTCGGTTGGACGCGAACGAGACTGTTGTGAGCTATCGCAATGAAGGAGCAGTCTTCGCGGCGGCCGAGCGAGGCAGTCGCTTTACGTTTCAGGTCACGCTCGACGCCGCACCGACGTCTCGGATCTGTGGCCGCTCGATGCGCGTCGCGCGTACTGGGAGGTTCTACCTCGAGCGAAGCAAGCTTGTCTGCATGGAGAATCCACCCCCCGTTGTTCCCGAGAGCGCCAGCGCGGTGCTCTTGCCCCTTTCAGGAGCCGCTGTCGTCGGTGTTGCTATCGGGTCTGCAGCGTGGCGAAAGCGCCGGAAGCGTGGGCGCGGTGGTGATGTCGGTCCGACACGTTGATCGTTGGTGCGGTCGTGCGTCTGCGGGGCGGACGTGCTTGTGAAACCTGCACGTAGACAGTCGGCGACGGGAGTCTTGCGCGGCGACGAATTCCCGTTGGAACCCTGCGCCATGCGTTGCATGGAAAGTCGGCGCAGGTCATCGTGGCCCGGGTGATCTTGATCTCAAGATCAACGAAACCGGGAACATTCGAGTAGATAGGAAAATGGCCATGTTGGATCTTCAAGTAGCCAGGGGATTGCCATGTTGACGTGGGCTCGCCGACTTGTCGTCACCGGATGTGTCATGGGTGCCGGGGTCGCGACGCTCCTTCCAAGTCCTGCCTTGGCAAATACCGGCCATGGGTCTTGGTTGGGTTGCCAAGCGGTCCTCCTTGCGCATGCATCGGCGAAAGTCCCGACACGACAGGTTGTGCGTACAGACCAGAACGGTGTTGCGACTCTGACGGTAACGATTGTTTCCACTCGTGCGCCAGGAACATATGGCGTACGGGACTGCGCATTTGTCGATAAGAACAACGACAACAAGCTGGGCCTGCTGGAGCCGTACGTGAGCTATTACAACACCGCGGCAGCCTTCACGGCGGTCCCTGGTGGCAGTAAATTCAGCTTCACGGTCAAGCTCAACGCCATTCCCACCGCCAAGATCTGCGGCCGCGTGGTGCACGAGAAGAAAAACTGGCCAGGCAGGTTCACCGACACCAGCATCTTCCGATGCGTATTGGGAACCCCGCCCGACGTGCCTGAAGTCGCGAGTTCGGTGTTGTTGCCCCTTTCTGGAGTCGTCCTCGCAGGCGCTGCTCTTGGTGCAGTGGCATGGCGTAAGCGTCGGGAACTCGGCTCGCCGGCATGATCCTTCAGACCTGCTCTCGCGCAGCAGGTTCCATCAATGAGTGTCATCGACACGCTCGAGCGTCCGGTTCTCTTGCCTGGTCCTGTTGGACAGGCTCGCCCTCGTCGCCGCACCCCGCGGCGGCGAGGGCGAGGCGCAACAGGCAGCTTCCTACGCTCGTACTTCGCGAGCCCGGCCGGCGTTGCTGTCGTGCGCATCGGCGTCACCTTGCTCACGATTGTGGTGGCCTACCAGTACTCATT